>JACYMD010000127.1 GCA_015272215.1 Rivularia sp. T60_A2020_040
GATAACTACATTTCAATAGCATATTATCATGTCATTTTTCTTGCGTTTGCCCTGGCTTTTAAACCAAAGCAACTTGAAGAAATTAACCAAGAAACATTAATACTATGGGGAGATCAAGATAAAATATTAGGTATTAAGGATGCCCCAAAATTTGCAAGGGCAATTCCTCATAGTAAACTCATCTGGATTAAAGATAGCGGACACGTTCCTCATTTGGAACAGCCACAAATTACCGCAACAGAAATTTTGGATTTTAGTTGATAGTTGTTAGTTGATGGTTGTTAGTGGTTGGTTGTTAACTCCTAACTCCTAACTCCTAACTCATAAATCCGGTGGTTATTAATCCAATAACCACATCGGGGCAGAAGTATCAGATTCTTGGGGTTGTGTATCAGGTAAAGGGCCTGTTGGACGAGAGTAAGATTTTCTATAAGATACTGTAGATGAGTAATTTTTCTTTGGTTGAACGATAGCAGATTGATTAGGAACTGGTTGTTTTGCAAGAGGTTGTTTTGCCATCTGTTGCTTAGCAGGAGGTTGTTTAGCTGCAAATTTCTGGGCTGTATTAACTTCTGCTGTAAGTTTGGTATTAGCTTCGGCTAATTGTAAAGCATCTTTTTTCGCTGCATAAAGCTCTGTATTTAACTTTTCTGCTAATTCATCTTTCTCTCGTAGAGTTAATTGTAACTCTCCGATTAGCTTTTCTAAGCTTTTTTCGTTTTGACGTGCTGTTTCTAATTCTTGTTTTAATCCTTCAAGAGTATCTTGCAAATCTCCAATTTTTTTCGCTTCTTCTACTTCTTGTTGCAATTGCTGGGATAATTTATCTTGTTTGGCAATTGTAGATTGAAACTCTTTCGCTTGTTGCCGTAAAGTTTCTTCGTTCTTTTGAGATTTTTCGAGAGTTTTTTGTAATTCTTTAACAGTTGCTTCTAAATCAACATTAGAAGATGGGGTGGTTTTTTGTTGATTCACTTCTTTTACCTCCGATGCAGTGACATCAATAGTTGATTCACTTTCAATAGTTTTATTTGATTCTTCTTCGATTAAATCTGAAAGACGTTTTTTAGCCATTATTTCCTCCAATCACGCTGTAATTCATCAGCCACGCGACGATAGTCAGATTCCGCTTCCCGTGCGTTTTTACCTCGCCACTGAGTAATCGCCACACCTTCAAGCGCCGCTCTTTCATGGGCTTTGTAAATACGAATAAACGCATTACAAGCAGGAATTCCCAACTTTAAAAGAGTATTTTGAGCTTCAATTGCTTCTCTCAAACTTCGCGTATCCACTTTTGTTAACAGTACTCGATGGGGGGTACCCGCTGGAGTAACTGCTTCTTTGACTGTATCAATCAAAGCCGCTAAATCCATTGGTGCTGGGGGTGTTGGCAAAACCAAATAATCTGCATTTGTGATTACTGCTGCTAATGCTTGAGAATGCAGCGCTGGAGGCGTATCGACTACTACTAAATCGTAACCTTTTATCGAACGTAAACTACTTAATAATTTGGGATTTGTCTCTTGAGATAGATCGAACCCCATCCCCGAATCACTCCTAGAGAACCACCAACTAGCCGAACCCTGTGCATCCGCATCTACCAAAAGTACCTTTTTTTTCTCCGCAAAAGATGCTGCAAGATTAATTGAGGTAGTGGTTTTACCAACTCCTCCTTTACCGTTGAGGATAGCTATTATTTTTGGCATCTATCCTTTTCCCCCAATGCTTATATCAGAAAATATACCGCGTTTTGACAGTTGACAGTTGACAGTGGACTTTTAACCTTTGATCTGTTTTGTAAAGGATAGTTGAGATGAGTAGTCAAAATAACTTATGTTGTTTCACACTAAAAATATAACTAAGTAATTATATTTTTTCATGAATACTATTTCCACTTCCAGCATAGAATTCAAGCGCCCAGCTTGGCAAAATATTGTCATCATCACTTTAGGTTTTTGGCTGAGTGCTAGCTTAATTTTAGATTGGGTAATTATGCCTAGCCTTTATGTTTCTGGGATGATGACTCAATCGAGTTTTGCCACGGCTGGTTATACAATATTTTGGAATTTCAACCGAGTTGAACTACTTTGTGCGGGATTAATATTAACTGGGGTTTTGGCTTTAAATAAAACTCAATTCAACTGGCAGCGAAACGGTATCATTTTAGCAACTGTAATGCTCGCTATTGCTTTAGTCGATACTTATTTATTAACTCCCCAAATGTCGGCTATTGGACTACAATTAAACTTGTTTCAAGTCCCCGAAATTCCCGCAAATATGAATTTAATGCATGGGGCTTACTGGTTTATTGAAGCTGTAAAATTAGCAGTAGGTGGTACTCTTTTTACTTGGTATTGCAAGCAGTAAAAGAATTAAAAGTTAGGAGTTAGGAATTAGGAGTTAGGAGTTAAAAATAATTTTTTGTGTACTACAAACAGAAGTCGGGTTTTTTAGAGTAAATATCTGTAACACCCTTGTAAATCTCATCAAAACCCGACTTCTAACCTCAACAAATTATTCTTCTTTATCGAAAAACAACAAACGTATTGCGAGTATCGCAAATCCAATTGCTGCAATTGCTTTGAGTAAACGTGTAGGTAAAAATTCTGCTACTGCACCTCCTGCTAATGCTCCCAATAAACTGGTTAATATCAGTGCTAAAGCAGTACCAAAAAATACTGCACGCGGAGATTTACAACGTCCCGAAAGTGCGATCGCAGCTAGTTGACTTTTATCGCCTAATTCGGATAAAAAAACTGTAATAAAACTTATTCCTAAAAGATGTAAGTCCATAATTAGTTATGAGTTAGGAGTTATGAGTTAAGAGTTAGGAGTGAGGAGTTATGAGTCCTAAAAATCAAATTTTACGCAATAATTAAATCTAAAAATAACATCAGAGAAATCAGTAGTAAGGTGACTCCTGCGGCTTTATTTATTGCTTTTGGTGAAAGATGTTTAGCTAGCAAACTACCCAAAGCTACACCTAAAAAACTTGTTGTAATTAATGCTGCACCAGAGCCAAGAAATACTACCCACGGTGAATGGGATTCCGCACTCATTAATAAAGTTGATAGCTGAGTTTTATCACCAATTTCTGCTAAAAAAATCGTAATAAAGGTACTTCCAAAAATAAATAATGGAGATTGAGATTTTTGAGTAGAATTATCTTCGCATTCTTCTGGAGATACTTCATTTAACGTTTCATAACTAGCCTTATTGTGACATGGAGCATCTGCAATTTTCGGTTCCTGGTTTGGGGTTAAAGTACCAGTCAAGGTAATGGGAGTGGAGTCAAGTTTCACAGGAAATAATTCTATCTTTGGGTAGTTTTCATTTTGTTTTCATTTTCTCAGATTTGTGGCATAAATTGCAACCCTTGTTTGGGAAAGATGGGGAATGGGGAGATGGCGAGATAATTACTAACTCCTAACTCCGGTGGTACCTTAGAGACGTAGCAATGCTACGTCTCTACAACAATTCCGGTGGTACTAATTCCTAACTCTCAATCCAAAATCCAAAATCCTTTACTAGTTGACCAAAGTAAACATAAAGAGTCAAGATATAAGGATTAGACCTCTTGCTTTCATGTCAGGTGGCTTTTAATGCTTTTTAATTTACCTTGATGTTTGTGCTTGTAACAACTGTCAACGGTGAAGTCTAGATGGCTCTCGGTTTTGTATGACAGTCTTGGTGGTATGGAAGTTGTATGTGTAGCTTCTGTGGCATATTTAAAAGCTAAACAAAATTTAAAGTGGCAAGCAGTCTATATTTTGATTAAAAAAACAAATTAACTGAGGAATAGCTGTGACGACAGTTGTGGAAAACCAAAAGCTAAATGTAAATAGTGATATGAAAGTTGGCGATCGCGTCCGCGTAACTGAATCTGTGGTAATTTATCACCATCCCGATCATCGCGGTGAAGCTTTTGATATCAAAGGTTTAGAAGGAGAAGTGATTGCTATTGTTACTCAATGGAAAGAAAGACCTGTTAGTGCTAACTTCCCTATTCAGGTGAAGTTTACTAAAAAGTTTAAAGCCCACTTACGTACTTCGGAGTTAGAAACAATTTAAACTGATTAAACTTAGTTTCGGCGGCGAAACCACTGAAATATATTCAGTTCGCCGCGCATTTTTTCCAGTTGTTCGCGATTATTCTTAGCAGTACAATGATACCATTCACAATAAACTTTAAATTCCGAACGCACTTCGACTTCTCTGTAAAATTGGTAAGTTGTCTCACTAGCTGCAATATTTTCTTGGATTTGAGATGAACCAGACGGGACTATTCTCTGTAATTCTTCAGACATAATTGACAGTTGACAGTTGACAGTTGACAGTTGACAATTTTTATTTATTTCCCTATTCCCTCTTCCCTAAACCCATCCACGCAAACGATATACAACCATACCAATATATTCTTTTAAGGCGATGGTAAAGTTATCCAAATTTTTGCTATCGGGTAACACATTTAAAATTGCACCTTTAGGAGTGTTAGCTAATTCTTGAATTTCACCCTTTGTAACCAGAAAATCAGTAGGTGCAGCAATCGCTTCAATCTTTTGATGTTGAAAAATTGCTAACGATCGCGGCATATGCATTGCTGAAGTTACTAATAATATACGGTCTATATTGCGTTCTAAAAGAATTTTTTTGACATTTACGGCGTTTTCATAAGTGTTGAGCGAGTCTGGTTCTTGTATAATATCTTCAGGTTTTACCCCCATAAATATCAGTAACTTTGCGATATCTTCCGACTCTGGTAAACCTCCACCGCGCCAATCTATACGACCACCACTGACAATAATTAAGGGTGCTTTTTGTTGACGATAAAGTTGGGCTGCGTAGAGAACTCTATCTCCTGATTCGCTTAAGTCTACAGTTGTTCGCGGTTCATAAACAGATTTAGTTGCACCACCCAAAACTACAATTGCTTCTGCTGCTGGTAATTCTCCTGATGGAATATTTTGCCATTCCAAAGAACGTATTAGAAAGCGAGAAACCCAAGCATTAGAGCTAAACAGTAATACAAATAGCGCGATCGCAATGCAAAATACTGCTACACGGGGTCGCTTCATTACCATGAAAAGCGCAATAATGCAACAAATACAGGCAAACCCAAGGGGATAAAAGAATAGAGGTAGTAGTTTAGAAAGATATAAAAACATAATTAAGTTAGGAGTTAGGAGTTATGAGTTATCAGTTAAATACAGGAGTTTACAATTTGTTACAACTTGAAGTTAACAATAACTCAAAACCAAGTTTATAGAGGATAAATGAACAATTAAAGGTCAAAGTTCTAACACTCCTCACTCCTAACAGGTCTGCATATTAGTTAACTGTCAACTGTCCACTGTCAACTGTCAACTGTCCACTGTCAACTGTCAACTACCTTTCCCAAAACTTAATGTTTATTCCAGAACGATGACGGTAACGACGTGTAGGTTTTCGACTCCGCTGCAAATTCATTCGCTGTCCAGAGGTAACTACTTCGTCTTCATCTTGCTGAGTTTTATTTGAGACCTTTGTTACGGTTGGTTCCTTACTTCCCCACCAAGCAAAAATAAAGCCCGCACCTAAACCAGCTAATCCACCGAGTAAAATACTTGTCTCTGGTTGATAGCCCAAAATTATCAAGCTCAGTAAGAAAAATAACCAGTATTTGAGTCCAGCATCTATACCATCGGAAGATGCGACAACATCGGGATTGGGACCAGTCTTTGTAGACGTAGTAAACAAACTTAGTCCTAAGCCTCCTAATATTCCCAGGAAGATACTTAATTCCAGTTGTCTAGAATAGAGGAAGAATACAAAAGCCAAAAATATCCCAAATATCAGTTGAGAGAGAAAGCTTTGCGAGAGAGATAAAAAATTACCAGAATTTTTGTTTGCCATAATTCGGCTATTGGCTAATTAGTTGTTTTAATTGTGGCTCTAGAGGCTGAGTTGTATCTAAAATTTTCAGATATGATTTTTCTTGGTCGGTAAATGGTTCTGCCGCTTTCATTTGTGATGGTAGCAAATCGGCGGTTGAATCTGCTACGTCTCCAGTACGCTTGACAAGCCGTTCACGCAATACTTCTTCTGGTGCAGTACAGTTAACAATATGTAAAGGAATTTGAGATTGAGTTGCTTTTTCAATCACCTCAGTTCGTAATTGCTGTTTATCGTACTTTGCATCTAAAATCACAGAAAAACCGAGACGAGCCAGCATGACACCTAATTCCATCAATCGGGAATAAGTTTTTTGATTCATTTCGGGGGTATACAATTCATCTCCACCCCGTTGTAACAAAGGAATTCCCGCTAAATGTTTTCGTACTGCATCTGAGCGTAGATGAACTGCTCCCAAATGTCGAGCTAAGTATCTGGCTGTGGTACTTTTACCGGAGCCGGATAAACCGGACATTAAAATTAATTTTCCTTGAGTGGGTTTAGTGTATTCCCAAGCAAGACGGTAGTAATCAGCAGCGGTGGAAGTTGCTTGTTGTTTTGCTGTTTCGGGTACACTAGGGTCATCAAGTAAAAACGAAGTTACTTTTGCTCTGACATAAGCTTGACGGCTTAAATATAAAGGCAATACTTGTAAACCTTCATAATCTCCAGTTTGTTCGATATAGGTATTTAGAAAGATATTAGCTAATTCTTTGCCGTTTCGGGCTTCTAAATCCATCATTGTAAATGCGACATCGTACATCACATCGACAAAACGAAATGGTTCGTTAAATTCGATGCAGTCGAATAGCATGACTTGATTTTGCCATAAACAGATATTTCTTAAGTGTAAGTCGCCGTGACATTCACGAATAAAGTTGTTGATCACACGATTTTGAAATAATTCTGTGCGCTCGCGAAAAAAGTTGTCTGTATAATCTTTTGTTTGGTTAAATTGCTGCTGTGTTTGAGCGACACCAATATATTTTGCGGTTTGCTGGTAATTTTCGTCAAATGCAGCTCGTACTTGGGATACTTCGCCGAAGGAACTAATATAATCGTTAGTGGCAGCTTGAGCATGATATTGAGCTACTACTTGCCCTAATTCTACTATGTGTTCTTGTTGAAGTTCTCCGCGCTCGAACATTTCGCTAAACAGCGTCTCTTGAGGAAACTGACGCATTTTCAGCGTATATTCTACAACTTCCCCACTTCCTCCCAATTGATACTCGTCGCCGTCGCGAGTAATTGGTAAAACTTCTAAATAAATGGAGGGTGCTGCAATGCTATTTAAGCGTAATTCTTCTTGACAAAAATGCTGTCGCTTTTCTAGCGTCGAATAGTTTAAAAAACCGAAATCTACCGGCTTTTTCAACTTATAAGCATAATCTCCGGTTAACAATACATAAGAACAGTGGGTTTGAATCAACTGTATGGGTTCTTGAACTGCGTGGGGATAAAACCCAGGCTGCATCATCTGTTCAATCGTTTCTGGAATCGAAACCGTAGTCATTTATCCTCCAACTCACGTACAACTATAATTCGCTTTTAAGCACAAAAAAACCAGGAGTTCACCCCCTGGTATTTTAATGGAATAAAGCAATCTTTACACAGTTTCAGAAACAGCTTGCTGTTCTCCTTCACCATCATCTTCTGTAGTTCCACTAACTTGTGGTGGTAAAACGCTAACAACAAGTTCGGAGGATTCTGCGATTAATGTTACCCCTTGAGGTAATTGAATTTGATTAACGTGTAAGCTGTCTCCAACTTTTAAGTTAGTTACATCAATATCAATTGCATCGGGAATATTCTCTGGCAGACAGTTTAACTGCATTTCGGTAATCACAGTATCTAACATCCCGCCTTCTTCTTTTACACCAATCGGATTACCGATAAAGTTAAGAGGTACTTCGACGGTCATTTTACCGTGACCTGCAACTGCAAAAAAGCTGAGATGGAAAGGTTTACCTGTAGCTGGATGAGCTTGAACTTCTCTAAGTAAGGTTTGACCTTGCCAAGGAATATCATTAATCTTTAAATCGATCAAGGTATTATTTACTGAAGCTTTTTTGAGCAAGCGTTCGACAGTTTTGGCATTAATTACCAAAGAAATTGATTCCGTACCTTTATGACCATATAAATTGGCAGGAATTTCTCCAGAACGACGCAAAGCCTTTGTTTTGCTTCCTTCTGGTCGCTTTTGACATTCGACCATCATTTCCATAGTTTTGTTCTAATCAATGTTTAGGGTTTAGTTTACAAGTGAAAGATACGAGCAAAGAGAATATTCTACCTCAATCTTATGCAGTCTTTAAAGAAACAGCACTTCCGTCTGCTTGTAATAATCCTCGTTTTGGTCCATGAATTGGATCTTCAACAATGATTGTTTGATCGCGACTCGCACCCAAGGAAACGATCGCAATCGGAACTTCGACTAATTCAGCCAAAAATTTCAGATAATCTAATGCTTGTGATGGTAAATCGGATAGATTACGACAATGGCTTGTTGATTGCTGCCATCCTGGTAAAGTTTTGTAAATCGGACGACAGCGAGCAAATTTGCGGGCGTTTGTGGGAAAATGTTCGCTGCGTTCGCCATCAATTTCATAAGCGACACAAACTTTAATTTCTTCAAGTCCATCAAGGACATCAAGTTTGGTGATTGCTAAACAATCCATACCATTAATTCGTACTGCATAACGACCGATAACTGCATCAAACCAACCGCAGCGTCGTTTACGTCCGGTTGTCGTGCCAAATTCCGCTCCGATAGAACATAATTGCTCTCCGATTTCATCCGAAAGTTCGGTAGGAAACGGACCTTCACCAACTCTAGTAGTATAAGCTTTGGCGACCCCAATTACTCGATCAATGGCGGTCGGACCTAATCCTGTACCCACACAAGCTCCACCCGCTACCGGATTAGAGGAAGTCACAAAAGGATAAGTTCCGTGGTCTAAATCTAACAGAGTACCTTGCGCTCCCTCAAACAAAATATTCCGGCGTTGTTTAATTGCCTGGTAAATTTCTAAGGAAGTATCAACAACGTAAGGTCGTAAACGTTCTGCGTAACCTAAATACTCTTCAATTACAACTGAGGCATCTATGGGTGGTAAATTGTAAAGCTTTTCTAAAATGACGTTTTTATAATTAATCGTCCATTCTAGTTGTTCGCGCAATCCTTGGGGGTCGATCAAATCCAACATCCGAATACCCGTGCGTTCGGATTTATCAGCATAAGTTGGACCGATGCCTCTACCTGTAGTACCGATTTTATGAATTCCCCGTCGTTCCTCCGAAGCTTGATCAATCAATCGGTGATAAGGCATCGTAACGTGTGCCGTTTCGGAAATCAATAGATTATTTGTAGAAATATTTAAACTCTCTATCTGATCTAATTCACCAATTAAAACCTGTGGATCAATCACTGTTCCAGAACCAATAATACACTTGGTCTGTGGATATAAAATACCGCTGGGAATCAAGTGCAGTTTAAAAGTTTGACCTTTGACTACAATTGTATGTCCCGCATTTACCCCTCCTTGGTAACGCACGACAACATCTGCCGAACGGCTGAGTAAATCGGTGATTTTTCCTTTCCCTTCATCGCCCCATTGGGCTCCTATCACAATAACGTTAGCCAAGAGATTCTTATTAAACTAAAGTTTTCACAAATGATTATTATCTACACGTCAAGTCACGAATGTCAAGACTTACAGGCTACATTATTCAAGAAATACTCAAATAATTATAAATTAGTGACATAAATTACCTTTAGTTTTGTCGTAATTGATTCATATAATACATTTTGAGACTTGATTCCTGGTAAAATAATTAACAGTTTGCGGTTGCAAGTTTTCAGTAGTATTTTAAGTTTGATTTGTATATGAGGCTGGAAACCAAATGTATAAAAGATGTATAGAGAAATCGTAGATTTATAGAGAGTTAATTGATAATAATGAAAATAATTTCCAATTATTTAGAAATTATTTAGAAATTTGGCTGTTTGGGAAATACAGTTAACTTAAAAAAATATTTTCCAAAAATGTGGTAACGATGACTTTACAAAAGTCGGTAAAGGTATTACATTATTTATTCCTGATTTTTTACTCAATTTTTGAACGAGTCAGTTCTGAGTTTTCTAGATTTCCTAAAATTTAAACAAAAAGTTTGACTTATTTTGATTTTTCCCCGTTCCCGATTCGGTAGCTCCGAATATTTTAATCAATGCAATCGAAAGCGATAAAAATACTTTTTATAACTCACTCGATAGCATTTGATAAAAAATCATCTTTTCTCCACACATGATAAAAGCATCTAGCATTAAAAAACTCAGAATAGTATTTTTACTAGCACTTTCCGTAATATTTGCCAATACAGTGATTTTATGTACTAATACTATTAATTTAAACATCAATCAACGAAATGTAAATCATTCACATCAAGTTATTATTCAACTAGAAAGAATTCTCTCAGGATTAAAAGATGTTCAAGTAAATTATTATCGGTACTTCATATCGGCAGATGTAAATTATTTAAAATCCGATGTTAGCCTTCGGCAAAGAATTGATATTAATATCCAATCGTTAAAAGATTTAATTAAAGATAATTATCAAGAACAACAGCAATTTATAGTAGTTGCTCAAAACATTAACAATCAACTTAATTTATTAAGAAAAGAATTATATTTAAGCCAAAATAAAACATTAGATTTATCTCCAAAAATCACCTTAATCAATGAAATAAAAAGTCTAACTAAATCAATAGAGAATACAGAGCAAAATTTATTATTAAATCAACTTAATCATTCTCAACGCAGTTTTGAAAGAGCGATTGTAGCTTTTTTAATTGCTGGTTTAATTAATTTCGGGTTAGTTACCCAAATGTATTATCTGCTTAAAGATTATATTCTGAAACTTAAAAATACTAAAAGAGCTTTACGACAAAGCGAAAATCGCTTACGAGCAATTATTGATGCAGAACCAGAATGTATTAAATTAATCGATCAAAATGGCATTCTTTTAGAAATAAATGCCTCCGGGGTAGCAATGATGGAAGTAGAGAATGCTGATATTTTAATTGGTAAATCGGTGTTTTCTGCGATTATGCCAGAATATCAAACCGCTTTTAAATTAATGCATGAAAGTGTTTGTCGTGGTAATAAAAAATCTTTAGAATTCGAGATGATTGGATTCAAAAATACCCGTCGCTGGATGGAAACTCATGCAGTACCCTTACCAAATGAAAATAACAATGGCTTTTTACATTTAGCAATAACTCGTGATATCACCCAACGTAAATTTGCAGAACAAAAACTTCGAGAGCAAGCAGCATTATTAGATGTAGTAACGAATGCAATTTTAGTCAAAGATATTGATAATCGCATTTTATATTGGAATAAAGGTGCTGAAAAAATCTACGGTTGGGAAGCATCAGAAATTCACAATCAAAAAGCATCGCGATTGCTACATAAAGAATATTCTTCATTACAAGATGATGCATTATTGAGTGTTATTAATTCTGGAAAATGGCAAGGAGAGTTACATCAAGTAACGAAAGAAGGTAAAGATATTATTATTGAAAGTCGTTGGACACTTTTACGAGACGAAAAAGGCAAACCAAAATCAATTTTGGCAGAAAATACCGAAATTACTCAAAAGAAACAACTAGAAACTCAACTTTTAAGAACTCAACGTTTGGAAAGTATTGGAACTTTAGCAGGTGGTATTGCTCACGACTTGAATAATGTGTTAGCACCAATTTTAATGTCGGTACAATTATTAGAAAGAAAGTTACAAGATTCCCAACATTTACGATTGCTGAAAACTTTAGAAAATAATACTCAACGGGGTGCTAGTTTAATTAAACAATTGTTATCTTTTGCTAGAGGTATTGAAGGTAAACGCACTTTAGTTCCAGTCAATAATTTAATTGCAGAAATTGAACAAATTGTTAGAGAAACTTTTCCTAAATCAATTCAATTAACTGTAAATATTCCGCAACAATTGGGTTATGTGTGGGGGGATGAGACTCAATTACATCAGGTATTAATAAATTTGATTGTTAATGCTCGCGATGCGATGCCGACTGGAGGTAAATTAGAAATTTCCGCTGCCAATTTGTTCATCGATCAAAATTATGCTCAGATGAATATCGATGCTCAAATTGGTGCTTATATTGTAATTACCATAGCCGATACCGGAATCGGTATACATTCTCAAGTTCAAGAACGGATTTTTGAACCATTTTTTACTACAAAAGAACTCGGTAAAGGTACGGGGTTAGGTCTTTCTACCGCATTAGGAATTATTAAGAACCACGGCGGTTTTGTTCATGTTGATAGTCAGTTAAATAAAGGTACCATCATTAAAGTTTATTTACCTGTTAAGCCCAATCCAAATACTGATATTGCTCATGGCGATCGCTGTTCTAATCTTAATGGCAATGGGGAATTAATTTTAGTAGTTGATGATGAACCAGCTATCCGTCAAGTTACTAAATCATCTTTAGAAGCTTATAATTACCGGGTGTTAACAGCATCTAACGGAATCGAAGCTGTAGAAATATACGCTGAACATCACAGGGAAATTAATGTAGTCTTGCTAGATATGATGATGCCTGAAATGGATGGCGAAACTACTATCAAGATGTTACAAAAAATCAATTCTTCAGTAAAAATTGTTGCGATTAGCGGCTTGGTGTTAAATTCAATTACAGATAAACAATTCAATCAAGGTGTGAAAGCATTTATGTCGAAACCCTGTACTGGCAAGGAATTACTCCATACCTTGGTTCAAGTCACTAGAGAATTCAGCTAGACTTTAACAAAAATTTTATTGAGTATATATTTTTTTACTGTTTGTTTTTGTTACTATTAATAAAATTTTTAGAATAAAATCTCGTTATGGCTTTATACGCTGAATTACATCGGCATTTGGGTGGTTCGGTTGTACCCCGGATTTTATGGGGATATTTCGAGCGTCACTCGGATGAGTTTGTAGAACGCTTCCAGAATTATCAGGAATTTGAAGAGTTCTACACCAAACCACGCAATACTTTAGAAGAGTATCTAGAGTTGCACACTTTAGTTGAAAGCGTTCAAACTATAGAAACTCTACCTTACTTTATTTATCGTTTAGTACGTGGTGCCTACATTTTTGAAAATTTAGCATATTTGGAACTACGCTACACTCCTTATCTACGAACACCAGAACATTTGAGTCAATCGGAGCGAATTGACAAGATGCCTGAGATTGTGAATGTTGTCGGTAAAGCTAGTAAATTATCCGAATATCCCATTGTCACCAGTCAGATTTTGTGTATGCACTCGCGACTTCCCTATGAGGTGAATAAAGCGATTGTCGATTTAGCCGCTCAAAATAGACAGTATGTATGTGCTGTAGATGTAGCAGGGGGAGATAGCGGTTATGGGCAACGAATGGACGAATGGATACAACTTTACGAATATGCTTTAGCTGCTGGTTTGAATACTACTGGGCACGTTTATGAAACCAAAGATGGATGTCACCCAGAATTACTACCTTATTTAATGCGAATTGGACACGGAATTCAAATTCCTCTACAATATCCCGAATTACTTAAAGATGTCGCAAGACGTGGACAATGTTTAGAAGTGTGTCCGACAACTTATATTAAAACAGGGACTTTGGAAGATATTCGACAGTTAAAGTTGGTATTTGAACGCTGTTTTGATGCCGGAGTTGATATCGCTATTTGTACTGATAACGCTGGGTTACATAATGTGCGTTTGCCATTTGAGTATGAAAATCTCTTAACCTACGATATTATTGACTTTGAAATGCTTCAGGCTTGTCAAGATGCCGCTTTTCGTCATGCTTTTGCTTGGACTTATGGCGAACGTCCGGCATTATTATTAAATGGTTTACTTCACTCTCAACCGCAAAAAGCAGTTGTTGGTAGATAATTAAAGATTAAAGTTGCAGCAAGTGAATTACTTTACCAGTTGAGTTTGAAACGCAAAAGAACGCTGAGTTTAACGCAAAGTGACGCAGAGGAAATGCTAATTATGTCCGTTTGTCAAGCATATCCGCAAGCAGAGCAAACATCGTTATCTGGGTAGTAGTAACAAATAAAATCAAAGTTCTTTCGGTTAAGTCATTACGGATAAATATATCCTGAAATAGTGTTGTCAAAAAACCACCAAAAAATAGTGCAGCTATTGGTAAAAATACTCTTAAAGGAGCAAAATACATTCCCGTTCGTAATATTAATTGTACGAAACGCAAAGTATCGCGGATAGGCTTAATTTTGCTTTTACCTACCCGATGATGAAAGTCTATTGGTTCATAATGTACAATGTAATTGTTACTCAGCATTGCCACCGTAATCGTTGTGGTAAAACTAAATGTATCCGGCAAAATTTTGAGAAATCTTTCTACCACACTTTTACGAAATACTCGCAATCCGCTGTTCAAGTCTGGAATTTTACATCCTGTCATCCATTGAGCAAAGCGTACCAGAAACCATTTGGGTATTTTGCGAATAGTCGAATAACTAACATTCGAGCCAATTCTAGCTCCCACAACCATATCTGCTTGTCTGGCTAACGCTACTAATTCAGGAATACGTTCGTTAGGATAAGTACCATCTGCATCAGTAATTACTATTAAAGGATATTGAGCGTGCCGAATTCCAGTCTTGAGTGCAGCACCATATCCCCGATTGCGACGGTGTTGAATCACTGTAATATCATTACGAGCGTTTAAAACTTTACTACTGTTATCCGTCGAACCATCATTAACAGCAATAATCTCGTATGTACAATCAATATCTTTTAAAGTTTCCTGAAGCCTATCGAGTGTTGCATTAATCCCATCTTCTTCGTTATAAACTGGCAGAATAATGGAAAATGGTAAATAACCAGTTTCTTGATTTTCCTCGTTTGGAAAAAATTCTTCACTTAGTAGTCTGGCGTTTTCTTCCATATTTTTTATACAAATTTATACATATCTTAGAAATAAAAAACATCTGTCAACCCTGTGTATTTTCACCTTACTAATACTTGAAGTTACATTCCTACAAACAACGTAACTTCTTAAAACTTTTCTACAAATGAAATTATTTTTACATGACTTTTAGCATATCACTTAAAAATCAATTACATAATTCTCAAATTTATGTTTCTGAAATTGTTTAAACAACTTTATTCAATCTAATAACTTCAGTGTTTACACTAAACATTGTCCCATTCAAACTCAGTAAAAAGTTAAATTAAAAACATTGCTGATATTTGTGTTTAAGTATAAATCAAGGCATTCAAAAATTTAAAAAAATATTAACTTATATTAATAGTTCCCATGTCACATAATTGTGCGGTAGAGTAAAATGTATCTTCGCCTACAATGTACGTTTACGTTATGGCATCTACTATCCAAGCTCTACCCTCAGAAGTCGTACATTTAATTACAGCCTCAGAGGTGATTGATTCTTTTGCTGCGGTAGTGCGGGAATTGATCGAAAATTCCTTAGATGCAGGTGCGACAAGGATTGTAGTTTCTCTGTATCCTCAACAGTGGCAAGTTCGTGTAGCGGATAACGGTTGTGGAATGAGTCTATCCGACTTACAGCAAGCCGCAAGCGCTCACAGTACTAGTAAGATACGCTCCCGTACCGATTTATGGAAAATCAATAGCTTGGGTTTTCGCGGTGAAGCGTTGCACAGTTTAACAACCCTAGCCGATTTAGAAATTCTCAGCCGTGGAGCAAATCACCTCGAAGCAAAAACAGAGTCTAACGGTTGGCGAGTTGTCTATGGTAATCGAGGAGAAGCTTTAAAGATGGAAGCAACCGCGATCGCACCGGGTACTGTCGCCGTAATTTCTAATTTATTCGGTAATTGTAATGCTCGTCGTCAGGGTTTACCTTCAATTCCTCAGCAAATGAGAGCGGTGCAAGGGTTAATTCAACAAACTGCTTTGTGTCATCCCCACGTTACTTGGCAAGTTTGGCAAAACGGACGCGAATGGTTTGCAATTTATCCGACAGCGAACATTAAGAACACTCTGTCTCAGTTTCTCCATCGAGTGCATCCATCAGATTTACAAGAATTAAAAGTTGAATTAAACAACCCTGACAACTCCTCACTTTCATTAGTCATCGGATTACCCGATAGATGTCATCGTCATCGTCCAGACTGGATACGCATAGCAGTAAATGGACGTATAGTCAAGTCTCCAGAACTCGAACAAACTATTATTGGAGCATTTCATCAAACATTACCACGCGATCGCTATCCGGTTTGTTTCTTACACTTGTGTGTTTCCCCAAGTCAGATTAACTGGAATCGCAACCCTGCCAAAACAGAAATTTACCTCAACCAGCTTAATTATTGGCAAGAACAAATTGCGATCGCGATTGATAAAGCACTTACCATTAATTGTTCCACAATTAAGGAATCTTTCCAAATAACGCGAGTAGGTAAATTAATCAAAGCCGCAGAAGCAAAAAGCGGTTACAACTTCAACCGCAGAAATCTTGAAGAAAACGACAATTTAGATAAATCTCAATCCAAATCATCAACCTTAACGCAAAATTCGCCCCTCTCTACAACATTTCCTTTAAAAGCAGTCGCTCAAGTCAATAAAACCTATATCGTTGCAGAGCATCCTAGGGGAATGTGGTTAGTAGAACAACATATAGCCCATGAAAGAGTATTGTACGAACAACTTTGCGAACATTGGCAATTAGTAAAGTGTGAACCAGCGATAATTCTTTATCAATTATCTCCCGCTCAAGTAGAACAGTTACAACGGATTAATTTAGAAATAGAACCTTTCGGAGAACAACTTTGGGCAATTCGCAAAATACCCGCACTTCTACAACAGCGCGAAGATTGCGCCGAAGCAATATTAGAATTGAGCAAAGGAGGAGATTTAAATACAGCCCAAGTCGCCGTAGCTTGTCGTAGCGCTATTCGTAACGGCACAACCTTGAGTCTGCCACAAATGCAACAAATATTAGATGAATGGCAGCGCACCCGCAACCCCCGCACCTGTCCCCACGGAAGACCAATTTATTTATCATTAGAAGAGTCATCCCTCGCTCGTTATTTCCGTCGTAATTGGGTAATTGGCAAATCCCACGGAATCTAAGAATTTTGGATTTTGGATTTTAGATTTTAGATTAGGATTTAGGAGTTAGGAGTTAGGAGTTAGGAGTTATGAGTTATGAGTTAATCAGAATTATTTTCCCCCCATCCCCTTGTCCCCCATCTCCCCATCCCCAATTACCAATTACCAATCCCCAATTACCAATTCCCAATTACCAAATTCTATGAGTGCAGAAATTATTTGTGTCGGTACAGAAATGTTATTAGGAGATATTCTTAATAGCAATGCTCAATATTTAGCGCAACAGTTAGCTCAATTAGGTATTCCTCATTATTATCAAACCGTTGTCGGCGATAATGTTGAGAGATTAAAACAAGTTATTGAAATTGCCACAAAAAGAGCAGAAATATTAATTTTTACCGGGGGTTTAGGACCAACTCCTGATGACTTAACTTGCGAAACTATTGCCGATTTTTTCGGTTCTCCTTTAATTGAACGTGCCGAAATTATCGAAGATATTACCGCAAAATATGCTGTCCGCAATCGAGTCATGAGCGCCAGCAATCGTAAACAAGCTTTAATACCCAAAGGTGCGGAAATTTTACCCAATCCCACAGGTACCGCTCCGGGTATCATCTGGAAACCCAGCCCTAATTTAACGATTTTTACCTTCCCTGGTGTACCTTCAGAAATGCATCGGATGTGGGAGGAAACCGCTGTTCCATACCTGAAAAATCAAGGTTGGGGTAAAAAAATCATTTATAGTCGAATGCTGCGGTTTTGGAACGTTCCCGAATCAACTTTAGCGGAGAAAGTATCTGCTTATCTGAATTTGCCCAATCCCACAGTAGCTCCCTATGCGAGTAAAGGAGAGGTGAAGTTACGAATTTCTGCCAAAGCAAGTTCGGAAGCTGAAGCTCAAAGTTTGATTGCGCCCGTTGAAAAGCAAATTCAAGAAATTGCCGGTTTAGATTATTTCGGTGCTGATGATGACACTTTGGCTTCCGTAGTTGGTGAATTATTGCGTAAGTTAGGAGAAACTATTTCGGTGGCGGAATCTTGCACGGGTGGGACTTTGGGGGGAATGTTAACGGATACTTCCGGAAGTTCTGATTACTTTTGGGGTGGTGTAATTTCTTATGATAATTCCGTAAAAACTAGGATGTTAGGAGTTAATCGGGAAGATTTGGAAAAACATGGTGCCGTAAGCGCAACTGTAGCAGAACAAATGGCTCTAGGGGTGAAAAAGCAGCTGGCTACAACTTGGGGATTGAGTATAACTGGGATTGCGGGACCTAATGGGGGTACAGAATCGAAGCCTGTGGGTTTGGTTTATGTTGGTTTAGCAGGAGTTTCGGGAGTCGAAAGTTTTGAATTCCGTTTTAATCCGGTACGGGGTAGGTCTTTGATTCGTCACTTTAGCGCTTGTCATGCTTTGGATAGTTTGCGGAGGAAGTTGTTGAAGGGAGAATAATATCTTAACGCAGAGGGGCGCAAAGGTCAGCGCGGAGGAACGCAAAGTTTTTGACTAATCTGTTAAATAATTCCAAGCGAATACGAAAAACTATTCTTGCTTTGAGTATTTCAGATAGTTTGAGTAAATATAAGCAGCAAAAAGACTTATCAACCTTCAATAACGTTCAGTTATGCTGCTTAAAAATCGGATTTATCGCAATGGTCATATTGCTTAGGACATCATCCGCTAGTTCTTAACGCAACAGGCAACGGGGAATATAATTTTGTTTAACAGCCTTGTTCAATTGCGTTTTTACCATTCAACTACTCAACAACCAAAATTTTTGTCAATTTATTCGTTGAATAGAGAAAGATGTCCGGGTTGTGAGATAATAAAGAATAGAGAAAACAATATTTTTATAATGGGGTGGTTATAATTTTTTTTGAGACGGCAATATTCGATTATAAAAAAATGCTTTATAAAAAATATAATATCAGAAAAACGCCAAATAAGAAAAAAATTTTTTTTTGTGAAAATCTACTTAAAGAGCAAAAGTATTGATAAAAACCAATAATATGTAAAATAAGTATTTTTATTGAGAAAAAGCCGATATTATATTGATGATAGTGGTATAAATAGGTAAAAAAGTTGCTCTTGGGGTAAAGCGATAGCTTTACTTGTACTAGGCGATATCACAGTTGTACATTGAATAATTAGCTGACTTTGGCGCTGCGGTAGTTAAATTAATCTGCTTTAATATTCTTGATAAAATTTTCTAAATCGCAATCACAACCAAAATATTGAATAAATCGAGCCAAATAAAAATAGATTTAAATCGGTACAAATCAAAGCTATACTAAGTGAGTACCCCGTAATATCTGACAGATTTTAACTGTCGGATTAAAAGGAAATATGTGGATAAATAATATCAAATTTGTCATATAATATGCCTATTTCGGGGGTTATAAATTAGCTAAAATCAAGAATAAATCCGCAATTATTGGCAGAAAATACTTGATTGTTTTTATACATACTAATTTTAATGATTCATTGAAATATATGTATTAAAAAACAATTTCATCTCATGCCACATAATCTAAAGTAATTTAAAGTAATCAAAAAACTGCTTTCATGATAATCACAACGAGCGTTTATTTGTGCAGTTAAAGAGGATATTTTTTAGCTATCTTGTCTTAAACAACCTTTCGATGGCAAAAAACGACAAAGACTGAGATTTTACTTGTGTCTTTGCCAATATAAGTTTGTAGGCTGGCAATAATATTTTTTATTTTTGAAATATTTTTTTCTTCAGATCAAAAACATCCTCAAATTCAGTGCAATCAAGGACTTCGGGACAACTAAATAAACTATTATCAATAATATTGTGTAACATTATCAGCATAATTAATCTCTAGGAGGTTGCTGAATAGTTCACAATTTGTTACAAAAATATAAATAACTTCTAGTAATCTCTACTCAAAAATGTTTGGCGGACTTACTGGTTTTAAAGATTATAAAGGTAGTGACTGGGGAGAGCAGATGCTCAACACCGTTGCGAGCCAAACGATTCGCCACTTGTTTACTAAAAGCGAGTCGGTAGAAGTCTTTGTCCGCTGCTATCCCTCCAGCAAGCTTTTACAGGGCAGTATTGACAGTTTCAAGATGGGTGGTCGCGGCTTAATAATTCGTAAGGATTTCTTGGTTGAGGAGATGTCCTTTGAAACCGATGCCGTGTCTATCGACTTCAGTTCGGTACTTAGCGGTAAGCTGCGTTTAAAGCAACCCACTCAGGCTATCGCTCAAGTTATATTGACTCAAGAAGGAATTAATCAGGCTTTTGAAGCGGAATTAGTGAAAAAACGCCTGATAAATCTTTCCGAACCAACATTAACGGCATTATCTGACGGTGAACCTGTTTCTTTCACTGAGGTTCAGGTAGAATTATTGCCAGATAATCGGTTAAAGATTTTCGCCAAAGCTGACTTGAACAATGGTGAATTAGTACCGTTAAATATGACCGTACAAGTAAGTATTGAGCGACGAAGAAAAGTTTCGTTCAAAAATCCTGAAATCGACCTGGAATCGGTACCAGAAGAGCAAAGAGAAATTTCCCAAACCCTATGTACTGCATTAGCAGAAATTTTAGATAATATGGTCGATTTAGACCGTTTTGATTTAGATGGAGTAAAAATGCGGCTTAATCGTTTAGAAACTGAAGGTCATAAATTAATTTTTAGTGGCTATGCCGAGATTGAGCGTATACCAAGTACTAAGTGACAGTTGACAGTGGACAGTGAACCTTTAACCTCTAACCTCTAACCTTTAACCTCCGACCTGTACAATCAATCCCAGAACTGTTCTTAGGGAGAAAAGTTGTGTCACTCAAAACATCATCACCGCAACTACAACGGGAGTTAGGGGTTGTAGGGGCGACTGTGATGGGGCTTGGTTCAATTATCGGTACAGGCGTTTTTGTGAGTATCGGTATTGCTGCTGGAATTGCCGGTAATGCGGTAATTTTAGCTGTAATGATTGGTGCAATGGTGGCTATTTGCAACGGACTCAACAGCGCTCAACTAGCTGCTAATCATCCTGTAAGTGGTGGCTCTTATGAATATGGTTATAAATATTTAAATACTTGGTTGGGATTTACCGCTGGATGGATGTTTTTGTTGGCAAAATCTGCTTCTGCGGCTACGGCTGCTTTGGGTTTTGCTGGCTACTTTTTGAATGCAACAGGTTTGAGTGGAAGTGGTTTACTTGTACCCTTAGCGTTAGCTGCGGTAATTGCGATCGCGATTATTGTTCTCAACGGTATTCGCCGCTCTAATCGAATCAATATTTTAATTGTATCTGTTTCAGTTTTTAGTTTAATTTTCTTTATATTTGGGGGAATTCCCACAGCCATCGCCACAGGTGGAGAAAACCTCACACCTTTTAACGGTTCTGTTGCGACGGTGCTTCATGCAAGTGCTTTGATGTTTGTTGCTTATACGGGTTACGGTAGAATTGCGACTTTGGGAGAAGAAGCTAAAAACCCGCGTAAAACTATTCCGAAAGCGATTGTCGTGACGATGATAATCACAATGCTGGTTTATGTAGGAGTAGCAACGATTGCTGTAGCGACAATTGGGGCTGAAAAACTTGGTGAATCGGCTTTAACAGCGCAAGCAGCACCCTTAGAAGTCGCAGTTCGTAGCTTTGGGATTCCGGGAGGAGCGCAAATCTTGGCAATTGGGGCAATTTTCGCGATGTTAGGAGTACTACTAAATTTAATTCTGGGTTTATCTCGCGTATTATTGGCAATGGGAAGACGACGAGATATGCCGAGGATTTTTGCCAGATTAAATCAATCCGGTACAACTCCCACACCTGCTGTAATTGCAGTAACTATGATCATTGCGGTTTTAGTCTTAATCGGTAACGTTAAAACCACTTGGTCTTTCAGTGCTTTTACTGTTTTAATTTATTATTCAATAACTAATTTAGCTGCATTTGCCATACCAAGCCACGAAAGACTTTATCCTCAATGGCTATCAATTCTTGGCTTATTAGCTTGTTTATTTCTCGCTTTCTGGGTTGAACCTTTTGTATGGCAAGTCGGTTTAGCATTGATTATTGCCGGATTAATTTGGCACACAGTTGCTCAGAAGTTGACTGATCAAAGAAGTTAGTCAAAAATATGGGGTGTTGTGAATTTGGTTGCAGAAACTGATAATACCAGCTTTTACTGTAATCAATTTAAGAGTTTAGATATGACTAAAAAAATAATTTTCAAGGAGTGCGATAATTGCAGCAGAATCAGATTTCAACCCTCGCTCATGTTTAAATTCAACTAATTTAAAGAGGCACTATGTTTGGATTGGGTTTTCCGGAACTGGCTGTAATTGTGGTTGTAGCGATTTTTATTTTTGGACCAAAAAAAATTCCCGAATTAGGCAGCGCTTTAGGAAAAACTCTCCGGGGTTTTAAGGAAGAACTTAAAAATAATGACGATGAAACTAATAAAGAAGACGACCAAGAGCAGGTATAAATAAAAAGATGATGGGTAAAAAGTCATAAATTAGCCTTCGATGCAATCTAAAACTCTTTACTCATCATTGCTAACTTTTCATAAAGAATTTAACACCGAAGATATTTCTCCTACTTGTTTATCTTTAGGAGTCGTGCTGTCGTAGGTTGGATTTTCTTCTTCTATTACACCTCTAGCTTTAATCAATTTAATTGCGCGACTCACGCTTTCTGGTAAAATCACCACTAAACTATCATCAGTTGCTAAATCTAAAGCTTTATTAATTGCTTCGGTTTCATCCAAAATTATTTCATGCAGACAATTGGGGTTTGCTTCCCTAATACCTTGAGTAATTAAATCCGCAGCAGAGCCTCGTTCTCTTCCTCTGGTGTCGTCATCTTCCTTGACAATGATGCACTCGAAAATTGAAGATGCTAGTTTACCCAACATCACAAAATCTTCGTCACGCCGATCGCCAGGGCCACCAACTACACCAATACGCTGTCCGGATGTCCAATTACGCACAAATCCACCCAATGCTTCATAAGAAGCAGGGTTATGAGCATAATCAATTAAAGCGTGATGTTTACCCAAGTTAAATAAATTCATTCGTCCTGGTGTTTGATTCACCGAAGCACGGAAAGTATTTAAACCTGCTCGAATTTCTTCGATCGAAACATTTTGCACGAAAGCAGCTAAAGATGCAGCTAAAGCGTTAGCAATCATAAACGGCGCACGTCCGCCCATTGTCAAAGGGATACGATCAACTTTTTCTATAGGATGAGTCCAGTCTCCTTTAAATATTGACAAAAAGCCATTTTCATAAATTGCTGCCACTCCACCTTTTTCGATGTGTCCTCGAACTAACTCCGATTCCGGATTCATGGTGAAGTAAGCAATATTTGCTTTTGTTTTTTGCGCCATTGCGGCGACTCTTTGATCATCAGCATTTAAAACTGCATAACCGTCGGGATATACTGCTTCTGCAACGACACTTTTCAAATGTGATAACTGTTCGATATTATCAATATCACCCAATCCCAAATGGTCAGCTGCGACATTCAATACCACACCGACATTAGTCGCTTCAAAAGCTAATCCCGAACGTAGAATACCTCCCCGCGCTGTTTCCAACACGGCAACTTCTACTGTCGGGTCTTGCAATATTAATTGAGCGCTTTGAGGTCCGGTGTTATCTCCGGATTCGACTAAGTATTCTCCGATATAAGTTCCATCTGTAGTTGTATAGCCAATTACCTTACCCGTTTGTTTAAAAATATGGGCAAGTAATCTAGTAGTAGTAGTTTTACCGTTAGTGCCGGTAATACTAATCACAGGTACACGATTAGTTTTATCGTTGGGGAACAACATATCGATGACAGCACCAGCAACATTGCGAGGAATCCCCTTACTAGGAGCAACGTGCATCCGGAATCCCGGTGCTGCATTCACCTCAACAACTACCGCATCAACTTCCCGCAACGGACGACTAATGTCAGTAGTAACAATGTCAATTCCGGCAATATCCAAGCCGATGATTTTAACTATCCGTTCAGCTAACCAAGCATTTTCTGGATGAATTTCATCGGTACGGTCTACGGCTATACCACCTGTAGATAAATTCGCCGTTGCTCGCAAATAACAAATTTCATCTTTATTTAAAACAGTATCAAGGGTATACCCTTGTCTTTCCATTAATGCATAACTATTACGGTCTAATACAATCCGAGTTAAAACATTATCGTGACCATCACCGCGATTTGGGTGATTGTTGGTTTCTTCAAGCAACTCGGCAATAGTTGATTTACCGTTCCCTACTACATGAGCCGGTACACGCTCAGCAACTGCAACAACTTTACCATCGACTACTAATACACGATGGTCGCGTCCAACATAATATTTCTCAACAATTACCGAGCGAGAAACTGCTCTAGCAACATCAAAAGCCGCTTCAGCTTCTTGCCAATTTCTGATATCGATAGTAATACCGCGTCCGTGGTTGCCATCAAGGGGCTTAATGACGATGGGATAGCCGCCAATATGGTTAACTGCGTCTTCCAATTCATCAAAGAAATTGATGGTCATACCCTTGGGTACGGGTACTCCAGAAGCTTCAAGAATGTTTTTAGTAGCTTCCTTATCGCAAGCAAGTTCTACTCCTAAAATGCCGGTATTAGCCGTCATCGTGGCTTGAATGCGCTTTTGCTGCACCCCATAACCGAGTTGAATTAGATATCTTGAACCCAAAGGCATCCAGGGGATACCTCTTCTTGTAGCTTCATCAACAATTGATTCTGTAGAAGGACCCAAAGAAGCATCGCGCCAGTAGTCAGCGATATCTTGCAAATCTTGCTCTAATTCAGCCTTGGGATAGCGACCTCGATCAACGATACTTTGACATAGCCGGACAGCAGCCCTGGCGGCGTAACGTCCGGCTTCTTCATTTAAATACTCGAAAACTACTTGATAAATTCCCGGAGTTGAGGTTTCGCGGGTGCGGCCAAAACCCACGTGCATTCCGGCTAATTCCTGAAGTTCTAGCGCTATGTGTTCGGCAATGTGACCCATCATAGTGCCTTCTCGCACGCGCATTAGAAAACCACCACGACAACCCGGCGAACAGTAATGACCTTCCAAAGAAGGTAATGCCTCTACTAATCCTTCGTAAAAACCGGGGATTTCATTCGAGGGTGTTTCCGCAAGGTTTTCTAAATCGAGGCGCATGACGATTAACTTATGTCGTCGAATGCTCCAGTAATTTGGACCGCGTAAAGTCTGGATCTTGAGGATTCTCATGATTAAAGGTAGATGGAGATTCGGAACCAAAATTCTAGTTTCTTACTGGAATTGACCGCATAACTGTTCGTGGATAACAGTTTTTGAGAAAAACATCGTAATTACTGTGATTTTTTTTTGCTGCAACCAAAAAAATCGCGGTCAACCCAGTGTAACCACACATACCTATTCCCGTCAGCTGGATATTCGCCCCACAGATGGCAACACTGTACGCCCGTAAAGATGATAGCGATCGCCATGACTGAGAATATGTACTCGTAAATTATGGAGGCTCAGAGGTTCTGTTGCTCCCACACGAGGTTCGTTAGTATGAGTAAGTTCGCTTGAATCGATAATTGTCACCGCTCCTTTGCCCATAACTTCTAGCCAACCATCTTTTTCAAACATCGCACAAGTATCTTCATCAATGCCAATTCCCAAACGGTCAGGATGAGAAGCGATGGCACTCATTAAACGTACCATGCGATTACGGTTGTGAAAATGCTGGTCAACAATCAACTCTGGAATAAATCCTAAGCCTGTTGCCATATCTACTAAGGAACGATTGGGAGTTTCCCCACTACCGCCTCCAGCAATCATATGATGTCCCATGACCGCAGCACCAGCACTGGTACCGGCAAGGGTTAATTCTCCGGTTTTGACTCGCCCTCGGATAATATCCATAACTGGCGTATCAGACAACACACCACAAAGGCGTAATTGGTCTCCTCCAGTCAAAAAAACTCCGGTACATTCTTCGAGGGATTCTTTGTAATAGCGGTCATGGCAATGATCGCGCTCTCGAATATCTAAAATTTCAACTTTGTTTACTCCCATATCTTCAAAAATATTCACGTAGCGAGCGCCGATAATACTCGGTTCCCGAGAAGCAGAGGGAATAATAGTAATATGGGCATCTTTTGCACCAGCACGGTCTAAAAAAGTCCGCAGAATCTCTCGTCCATGAACTTTGTCTTCTGCGCCTCCAATAACCAGAACGGCGGTTTTAGTTGCTTGGGGTGTGGTCATTTCCAGCCATTTAGCTTTTAGTTGCCGCATTGTTTTTCTCCTGTCAACAACCGGAAGGTGAATTTTACTTCGCGGACAGTTCGCGGAAGTATGATAATGAACGGAACATTTTAAATATGTTTTAGTGTCCTACCGTTGAAGGACCGATTGCAAGAGTTGCTCCCGCTCTAAATTTGGTTGTGCAACTCCTGCTTTTTACTTTAAGCCTTGAGACATCATGCCTCAAGTCATCTTCTATTCGCCAGGTTGATGTATATTTCACCTGTGCTTTTTTTATTTTCTCCACCCGCGTCAGCGGAGTATTTGGCATAAACCACCGATATAAACTGCTTTTTCCCGATACAGGATAAAATTTCCGGCTTCGTTGTTAACGCAGGTTAGAATTTTAATTTAAAGTTAGATGTGACAATATTTAAACATAAATTAAGTAATTAGAAAAACTTTCGTTTTTAGAGAAAATTTTCTATAGGGACTTACTTTTATATATCCTAAATAGTTTGTATGTAATGAAAGTCCACCAACGCTTCTACATTTAGAAGCTGAAGTTCAATTTAAGATTAGTGTCCTTCAATACGAAATACTGTGCGTTTTGATATAGTTACGCTATTTCCCGATTGTTTTACCTCGGTTCTCAGTTCCGGACTCATTGGTAAAGCTTTAGCAAAACAAATTGCCTCTGTGCATTTTGTCAATCCCCGCGACTTTACCACGGACAAACACCGAAAAGTCGATGATGAACCTTACGGTGGAGGAGTGGGAATGTTGATGAAACCCGGCCCCATATTCTCTGCTGTGGAATCCCTCCCTGTGATGAACCGAAGAGAAATAATTATGATGAGTCCTCAAGGACAAACCATTAATCAGCCTTTATTCAGAGAATTGTCCACCAATTACGACCAATTAATCATCATTTGCGGTCATTATGAAGGAGTAGACGAGCGAGTATTGGATTTAGTCACCCGTGAAGTTTCTTTGGGAGACTTTATTCTCACTGGGGGGGAAATACCTTCAATGGCTTTAATTAATGGGGTAGTACGACTACTTCCCGGAACCGTTGGTAAAACAGAATCTTTAAAATTAGAAAGCTTTGAACAAGGTTTATTAGACTATCCCCAATACACCCGCCCCGCAATCTTTCGCGATCGCAAAGTCCCCGATGTATTATTATCCGGAAACCATGCCGCAATTTCAAAATGGCGTTACGAGCAACAAGTCGCCAGAACCCGTAAACGTCGTCCCGATTTATATCAAGCCTGGGAAGAGGAGAAGAGAAGAAAGGGACAAGGGGATGGGGAGATGGGGGGATAGGGGGATGGGGGGACAAGGGGACTAGGGGATGGGGGGACAAGGGGACTAAGGGATGGGGGGATGGGGAGATGGGGAGAAAATCTAAAATCCAAAATCTAAAATCTAAAATTGTATGAACATTCGGATTGGAAATGGCTATGATATCCATCGTTTAACTAGCGAACGTCGGTTGATTTTGGGCGGTGTGGAAATTTCTCATTCTCTTGGATTATTAGGACACAGTGATGCTGATGTTCTGACTCATGCAATTATGGACGCGATGTTAGGAGCGCTTTCTTTGGGGGATATCGGACATTATTTTCCCCCTAGTGATGCCCAATGGGCTGGTGCTGATAGTTTAATGCTTTTAGATCAAGTTAATAACTTAATTCAAGAACAAGGTTGGCGAGTCGGTAATATTGATTCTGTTGTAGTCGCAGAACGTCCTAAATTAAAACCCCATATTGATCAAATGCGCCAGAAGTTAGCCGGTGTTTTGCAAATCGAGCCAAACCAAGTTGGTGTCAAAGCTACTACTAATGAAAAATTAGGTCCCGTTGGTGAAGAAAAAGGGATTTGTGCTTATGCTGTTGTTTTGTTAATTAAATAAGTTAGTAGTAAGGGCTTTAGCCCTTTATTCAATCAGTGACATACTCCTACACTGACTCTTCGAGTACAGTGTAGGCTTCCAAGACAATCCGGCTATTGCTTAGGAGGCTCTTGGCTTTAAGAACGGAATGCCCTACCGCTCTATTTTTTATATTTATTGCTGCGTTATGATCACGGTCAAGACTACATCCACAATTAGGGCAGTTATGCCAGCGTTCATGCAGTTTCTTAGGTACTTTAACACCACAATTAGAGCAATCTTGACTTGTACCAAACGCTTTAACTGGGATAACCAACAAACCAGCATTTTCGGCTTTGTTTGTCAGTATTGACAGAAAGCTTGACCATCCAGCGTCCGTTATAGATTTAGCTAATCGAGTGCGTGCAAGTCCTTTTACATTCAAGTCTTCAACCGCCACAACATCATATTTTTTCAATAAGTTGTTAGCAGTTTTAAAATGAAAGTCTTTACGCCTATCAGCAACTTTTTTGTGCTGTTTACCCAACTGTTTTACCGCTCTTAATCTTCGACTACTACCTTTTTTTCTGCGAGATACGCGCTTTTGAATAACTTTTAATCGTTTTTGTGCTTTGCGATAGTGTTGAGGAATGGCAACAGTTTCATTTTCAGAAGTTGTCAAAAACTCTTTGAGTCCTACATCAATTCCAGTAATTTTATCTGGGTTGAAGTCTGGTTTGATTTGTGGAACTGTTTTATCCTCCAGGGAAAGCGTCAGGTAAAACCCGTCAGCTTTCTTGGTAACAGATGCGGTCTTGATTTTAAACCCTTCTGGAATAGGTCGATGCAGGACAATCTTAACTTTGCCGAACATTGGCAAGTTAATCTGGTTGCCCTGCAAGCACCCTTCTTTCATCTGAGGGTAAGTGAAAGTACGGTAACGGTTACGCGCCTTAAATCTCGGTTTGCCGCTACGTTTTCCATTGCTATCACCTTTGAGAAACCTATCAAACGTGACCTTTACTCGCTTGACTACATCTTGGAGGACTTGAGAATATATCTCGCTATACCAAGGATGAGTTTTTTTAAGCTGCGGTAAAGTTTTCTTTTGTGAGTAATAGTCTGGGTTATCCCGTAATTCTGGTATGTGGCATACAAGAGGACAAGCATTAATAGGTGAACGGTTGCGCTCATACCAGTCAAATCTATCATCCAACAGGTAGTTGTATTGGGCGCAAAGCATAGATAACCATCTATCTACTTCGAGCGCTTGGACTTTTGTTGGTCGTAACTTGTACTGATAGGCTGTCCTCACTTGTGCATCCTCAACCATTAAGAGTATGATACCATATAGGTGACAACAATGGGTAGACAAACATGAAAACTACGAGGTTAAATGTGAGGATGTCTGAGCGCAGATTAAACAAACTTCGCTCTTACGCTGCAATGAAAGATAAAACAGTCACACAGATAGTTGAGGACTGGGTTGATAGATTACCAAATACAGAAATTGTTAAAAACAACGCTGACCCCCTTCTTGTCAATCCTGCGGATTAAATTAGTCGGGGGTCGCGTTGTTTTTAACCGCCTTATATCTCGCCACTGAACGGAGTACCGTTACAGTGGGAGGCTTACGGCGTAATAGCTAAACATTGACTCACATTTCATAGGGGATATGGAAGCGCTTTCACCGCGATCGCCAAACGCAATAAATCAAGTGAAAGTTTGTCTTTTGTTATGACTTTGTGACTTTACTTTTGGTATCTTCCACCAATTTGATAAGTTATGGAGCATCCATCAAGGTCAAGAAATACCATTCCTCCCCTATTTTGGTCAACTTGTCGCCAAACTTCATAACCCATAAGAATTGCTTTCTGCCAATCATTCAGCGAACACTCAGAGACTTCTAAGTGCAATGTCATATTTTTTATAGTTTTCAAAAGTTCATAATCGATTGCTGAAACGCCTTCTAAAAATTTATGATCCTTAGCATAAGCGAATATAAGTGCTGATATCCCTTCCTCAATTGCTATTGCACGTCCCCCATCTTCTACTTCATCAACACGGGGATTGCTTTTACGTTTACGTTTAACTTCATTACATTTTAAGTTACTGCGAAGAACTGGCGACCAACCTAAAATAGCCGCATATGAAAGATGGAAAATGTCATGAAAACGATAACCATCGCTGATGTAAGAGTTATTAGTGAGATCATCCCCAATTTGTTCTCCATCGATAAATGCCTTCATCTTTACAGAGTTATCTTTTTTAACTTCGGTAATCTCTACCTCCAATTGCCTTGGCAACCTTTCGTGTTTTGGAAATTCTCTATCGAAATTGTAGCCTGTAGCTTTACCTTCTGTTTGTAAATCTTTCCATCCCCAGCGATCGCAACACTTGTCTAGATTCTTTTGTGCAATTTCTTTTAAATCTAAGTCAAATTTACTTGCTACATTAGCAACATACCAAAGCAAATCCCCTAATTCTTCTGCGATACGCGCTTTAAAAAGTTTATGAGAATCTCCATCACGAAGGTATTTTTTATATTCCGTAAGCAGCGAGCCTGCTTCACCTACCAAACCAAGTAAAGGTACTATGATTGCATTTTCGGTTCCTTTTGGAACTTGGTCACTTATCAACGCTTTTTCTTGATACTCGCGAAAATCCATTATTTAGTCGAACTAGAAGTTACGAGTTAAATTTTACACGTTGTATTAAGCTTGGATTAAGGAACTATTTATACAATAAATAAAATAATTAAATATATCGAATTGTTATCCGAGTTATCAACTCTAAATTCAAAACTTTTCTTAAAGGGTAATTTTATATTAGGTGTGATGAAAAAGAATTCTTTGTGTACTATATCCAAGAGGTCTTGGATGGCATGGATGTCCGTCTTTTGTTAAACCCAAGCAATAAAGAGGTTGTTGACTAGAAGAAATTAGACTTAGTACTTCTTTATTCCGGTTCTGAATTTTGGCATACATACCGCAGCCCCAAGCCACAATAATTAAGTCAGCGTCTTTTGTTGCTAATTCAATATAATTATCATTTTTTGAACCTATCGGGTCAGATACTTTACAAAGTTCATTTGGATCTGTCGCACGGTAAGCAAATAGGTTCACTACTTCAAGAGAACCATAATCCCAATATTTTGCAAAGTTAACACACTTAGTAAGCGTATAATCATTTTTGTTAGCATCGGCGGTACTTGGGTTAAGCATCACAAAAGTAACCTGCGGTTTTTTTTCGTCCCATTTTCGCCCCAATATGTAGCGGTAATCTCCATCGATACAAGCATATTTTTCCATACTAATAAAATTTATAAGTCAGAAGTTATCTTAATTAAGAAATAATCGCTTTAATTAGAATAGACACAATTGCTGAGATTGTTCTGTCTTTATATTTTGTGCTTTCTGGACGTTTTTATTCTTTTTCTGCCCAGACTGAGTTTCTTGCTGATTTTTTTTCTTTAGTGTTGATATATTGTCTGCAATCTGATGAGTGTTGTTCCCTATAGGAGCTAATAAATTGTCAATTATCGTATCTTCCAAAGATAATTGTTGATAATTACTCTCATTCTCTGGCTTAGTTTTCTTAATGTTCCGCTGTTTTGGAATAAATTTTAACTCAATAATTTGCTGCTTTTGAGGCTCTAAATTTGGCAATCTTTCTGTTAAAGTTTCTTTTACTTTATCGTTTATACGCCATTTTGGCGGATAAAAATAATCTATTGGTTGAGGTGTTGCAGTAAACTTTGATTTTATCTTTTTACGATTGCTTTTTAACTCAGGAAATGCTTCTCGGCAATATTTATCTGTTTCACAAAAAAGATTTTGACAGTCTATAGCCTGTAACGGACGACCCCACAGTGATTGAAAATTCAATCCCAAACGTTGAAATTCTTGTTCTTGGTTTTCAGTCATCCAATGAATAATATCACTGTAAGTTTTACCACCAGTATCAAGGAAACATTTGTCGATACCACGTTCAGCACCAGGACCTGCTATGGTAAAGCTATTATCGTCAAAGTCTATAATTTCACTATAATTAATATCTGTTGCTAGTTGGTAAGCCATAAATTTACCAAGTAGTGGATATTCTTGAATAATAGAAAAAACTCCTTCAAGTGTTTTGGCTTTGACAATGCGAGCAATTACTTGATCTTTAACAATCATCTTTTGAATTAATGCCAGATGATTCTGATGCTTTTTGTCATACCCAAACTCTTTGCTGGCACAAGACATATAGGCACTAGTATAAATGGCATATCCCGAATCCATCGCCTCTTCTAATATTTTTGAATATAGGTTAAAATCAAAATTAGATAATGTAATATAATCTCCTATCCTATTTTCTAAATATTTCCAAGTTTCTATTTTGTTGAAAATTTTGAATAGCAATATTCTAAAAAGGACTTCTTCTTCATTTTTACTCCTATTCTCATCGTAAATTACGTTTTTGATCAGATATTGGGAAACGCGATCGCTGACTCGATAAGCGTTGCAAAACTTATAAGTATTAAGAATAGGGTCACTTGTCCAAGGTGGTGGTACGTTCTTCAATTTGTTAAAAAATATTTCCTGACGCAGGGTAGCGAATCGCCAATAGGTATCAAAAGTTTCTTGTCTTATTCGCATATACTTTTCTCCTGGCTTGCTCTGCCTGAATTATTGTAAGGGTCTTTCGGTGTTTAGCTTACATTATCTCCGAGAAAAGGGCGATCGCGTTATTTACGGAAAGAATTTGATCAAGGTAAAGTTATAGAGATTTGACAAAACACCAATATCAATTAATTTAATTAGATACAAAACCGGACTCAGTTAGTTAAAATCACAATCTATATAACTATTGGTATATCTACACTAAATGCTCAAAATTCCTTCCATTTTCCCCAACTTTCGGCGTTTGCGTTTACCAATTATTCTGGCAACTGTAACAGCACTGTTGGTTACTGCTTGCAATCCAGCTAATTTTAAAACCGAAGCAGCACAAAAAACACCACAGTTAATAGTTAGCATTCTCAGTGACCCGAAAACATTTAATTATGCTCTGTCTCAAGAGTCACCGAATATTTTCCCCTACACTTTTGAAGGTTTAACTACTCAAAACAGTATAACTGGAGAAATTGAGCCAACATTAGCTGAATCTTGGCAAATTTCCGATGACGGATTGCGGTTTGTTTTCACTTTACGTGATAATTTGAAGTGGTCTGATGGTAAACCTTTAACCGCCGAAGATGTCGCATTTACTTACAATGACATTTATTTTAATGACGAAATTCCCACTGATACTAAAGACGCTTTTAAAATCGGTGAAAGTGGTCAATTACCCAAGGTGAAAAAACTCGATCAACGACGCATAGAATTCACTTTACCAGAACCTTTCCGACCTTTTTTGCAAAATATGACGACTCCCATTTTACCTGCTCATGCTTTGCGAGAATCGGTAGAAAAAAAAGATGGAGAAGGAAAGCCGTTATTTTTACAAAAATGGGGTGTTGATACTCCTGTTGACCAGATTGTTACTAACGGTCTTTATAAATTAGGACGTTACAATACTAGTCAACGAGTTGTATTTGAACGCAATCCCAATTACTGGCGTAATCCTCAACCTTATATTGAAAAAGTAAACTGGGAAATTGTCGAATCTCAAGATACTTCCTTACTACAATTTCGCTCCGGTAGTTTGGATTCTATAGGAGTCACACCAGATTACTTTTCTTTACTCAAACGAGAAGAAAAGCGTGGTAATTTCAAAATATACAACGGTGGTCCAGCAACTGGTACATCTTTTGTGTTCTTTAATTTAAATAAAGGTAAAAGAAACGGTAAACCTTTAGTTAATCCCGTAAAATCAAAATGGTTTAACAGTAAGGAATTTCGTCAAGCTGTAGCTTACGCTATTGACCGTCAAACCATGATAAACAACACATTTCAAGGTTTAGGTCAAACGCAAAATTCGCCGATTTCTGTACAAAGTCCTTATTATCTTTCTCCAAAAGAAGGATTAAAAGTCTACGATTATAATTTGGATAAATCCAGAGAATTACTCAAAAAAGCTGGTTTTAAAACTAATTCTCAAGGTCAATTATTAGACAATGCAGGAAATCGCGTCCGCTTCACTTTATTAACAAATTCTGGTAATAAAATTCGCGAAGCTATGGGAGCGCAAATTAAAGGAGATTTGAGTAAAATCGGTATTCAAGTTGATTTTACGCCTCTGGCTTGGAATACTTATTTAGATAAAATATCAAATAGTTTGGACTTTGATATGGCTTTACTTGGTTTAACAGGTGGTTTAGAACCAAATGATGGTGCCAATGTATGGAAACCTGAAGGTGGTTTACATATGTTTAATCAGAAACCCCAAGCCGGGCAAAAACCAATTGAAGGTTGGGAAGTTAGTCCTTGGGAAGCCGAGATTGCACGGCTTTATGTCCAAGCTGCACAAGAATTAGACGAAACTAAAGTTAAGGAAATATACGCAGAAACTCAACGAATTACTCAAGAAAATTTACCTTTTATTTACTTGGTTAATCCTCTTTCACTATCAGCCATCCGTAATAAGTTTGAAGGTATCCAATACAGTGCGATTGGTGGTGCTTTCTGGAATCTTCACGAAATTAAAATAACTCAGGAATAGGAATTGGTAATAGGTAATTGGTAATTGGACATAGAATAAACAACTAGAGAGCCGTTCGGCTTCCACTACAAATAGCTGATAAATCGTTCCCTTTCTCTCCTTATCTCCCCATTACCCATTACCCATTACCCATTACCCATTACCCATTACCCATTACCCTCTCCTCTATGACTTCAGAAAAAGCTCTCCAATCTCTATTAAATGCCGTTGCTAATGGTAATTTATCAACCGATGCAGCATTTTTACAGTTAAAAGATTTAGCTTATGAATCTGTAGAAGAGTTTGCTAAAATTGACCATCATCGCTCTTTAAGAACTGGTTTCCCGGAAGTAATTTGGGGTTTGGGTAAAACTCCCGAACAAATTGCTCGCATTATCGAGGTGATGCGTTTACAAAACCAAGTTGTCATGGCTACTCGCATTACTCAGGATGTTTACACGATTCTAGAATCCAAAGTTAAGGGATTGCGTTATTATCAAGCGGCAAGAATTTGCGCGATCGCACCTGCTAATATTGAAGTTCGATATTCCGGTAATATTGGAATTATTTCTGCTGGAACTGCTGATTTAGCAGTTGCCGAAGAAGCCGCAGTTACTGCCGAATTATTTGGTTTTGAGGTGACTCGATTATGGGATGTGGGAGTTGCGGGAATTCACCGTTTATTAAATAATCGTCACGTAATTGAATCAGCGACGGTATTAATTGTTGTCGCGGGTATGGAAGGTGCTTTACCAAGCGTTGTCGCCGGTTTAGCAGACTCTCCGGTAATTGCCGTTCCCACAAGCATTGGTTATGGTGCAAATTTTGGTGGTTTATCGGCTCTATTAACAATGCTCAACTCTTGTGCAGCGGGTATTGGTGTAGTAAACATTGATAATGGATTTGGTGCAGCTGTTTTAGCAGGACAAATTTTGCGTTCAGCCGAGAAATTACGGATGGCATAATTTATATGCTTGAGCTATCACGGTGATAATAACCAATACACAAGTTAAAAATGAAACTTTGGTCAATCTTGGGTGGATTTGCTCTCAGTTTATGGGCGACCATTTTGTTGTCAAATACTGTGAATGCCACTAGCAAAATACCTGTAAACTGGACTGTATTAGCTCAAAATATTTCCGATCCAGACCTTTTGGGTCAACTTCAAAAAGCTTTTAATAACTTTGTGGAAACAGGTCAAGTATGGGCGCTTTTAATTGGATTAGTAGTTGGTTATTTGATTCGTAATTTAACAAGTTACGGTTAAAACAATTTTGGATTTTAGATTTTAGATTTTGGATTTTAAGTTAGGGTTAGTACCACCGGAGTTATTCTTCCCATCCCCCCATCTCCCCAATTTATGACACAACAACAAACTTGGAGTCAGCGATTTGAATCAGCGTTACATCCTACTATTGCTCGCTTTAATGCCAGCATCCATTTTGATATTGAATTAATTGAATATGATTTAACTGGTTCGGTTGCTCATGCCAAAATGTTGGCGAAATGTGGCATTATTTCTTCTGAAGAAGGAGAGCAGTTAGTTACTGGTTTAGAACAAATTCGCCAGGAATATCGCCAAGGTAATTTTAACCCAGGTGTCGATTCGGAAGATGTACATTTTGCTGTCGAACATCGTTTGGTGGAAATAGTTGGTGATGTTGGTAAAAAGCTGCATACGGGACGTTCTCGTAATGACCAAGTAGGTACGGATACCAGACTTTATTTACGCGAGCAAATTCAGCAAATTCAAAATTTAATTCGGGAATTTCAAACTGTTTTAGTTGATATTGCCGAGCAAAATGTTGAAACTTTGATTCCCGGTTACACTCATCTACAACGCGCTCAACCTGTTAGTCTCGCTCATCATCTGTTAGCTTATTTCCAGATGACACAGCGAGATTGGGAACGACTTGGAGATGTGTATCGCCGTGTGAATATTTCACCTTTGGGATGCGGTGCCTTAGCGGGAACTACTTTCCCCATTGATAGACATTACAGCGCCCAACTATTGCATTTTGACAAAGTTTATGATAACAGCCTTGATGGAGTTAGCGATCGCGATTTTGCCATTGAATTTTTGAGTGCAGCTAGTTTAATCATGGTTCATCTGAGCCGTTTGTCGGAAGAGGTAATTTTGTGGTCTTCTGAGGAATTTGGCTTTGTCACCCTCAAAGACAGCTGCGCTACAGGTTCGAGTATTATGCCTCAAAAGAAAAATCCCGACGTGCCAGAGTTAGTCAGGGGTAAAACAGGGAGAGTATTCGGTCATCTGCAAGCAATGTTAGTGATGATGAAAGGATTACCACTCGCTTATAACAAAGACCTACAAGAAGATAAAGAAGGTCTATTTGATGCCGTAAATACAGTTAAAGCTTGTTTAGAAGCAATGACAATTTTACTACGAGAAGGTTTAGAATTTTGCGATCGCCGTTTAGCAGAAGCCGTAGCGTCCGATTTTTCCAATGCTACCGATGTCGCAGATTATCTCGCAGCGCGGGGTGTTCCTTTCCGAGAAGCTTATAACCTCGTAGGTAAGGTAGTGAAAACAAGTATTGCAGCAGGTAAACTTCTTAAAGATTTGAGTTTATCCGAATGGAAAGAACTGCATCCCAAGTTTGAAAATGATATCTATGAAGCAATATCACCTCGTCAAGTAGTTGCTGCCCGCAATAGTTACGGTGGAACGGGTTTTGAGCAAGTAACGAAGGCTTTACAAGCTGCTCGCGATCAAATTAATGGTGATTGAACTTTTTCCGCTTGTTGAGCAAATTGATAGCGATTTTTGCCGAGATGCTTCGCACGATACATCGCAGCATCCGCTTGCTTAAGTAATGTTTCTGAATTGTAAGCAGTATATGGATAAATACTAATACCGATACTAGCAGAAATTTTAGTAGTATGACCTTCTAAACTAATTGATTCTGTGATAGTTGTGAGAATTTTGTCAGCGATTTTAGCAGCAACTTTTGGGTTGGGAATCCGACGTAAAATAATTGTAAATTCGTCCCCACCCAAACGGGAAACAGTATCGCTACCACGCAAACAATTGTTGAGTCGTTGAGCAACTGTTACTAATAAAAGGTCGCCCATTTCATGTCCTAAAGTGTCATTTATTTGCTTAAAACCATCTAAATCTAAAAATAGTAATGCGAGTAAATAATTACCATTTTTTGCCCAAGATAAAGACTCATGAAGTTCTTCTGCAAAAGCTTTACGATTCGGTAATCCGGTAAGAGCATCGTGATAAGCGATATAACGCAAATGGTCTTCTTGAAGTTTTAATTCATTATTAGAACGAGATAATTCATCAGCAGTACGCTTAAGTTGTTCTTCCAGAAGTTTACGTTTAGTAATATCACGAATTACCCCAACCAAAAATAAATTTCCAGCAGCATCTTTATGTAGGGAACGTTTAGTGGCAATGAGATGAAGTTCACCATTCACATCTGTAAATTCTTCTTCGTCTTCTAATAATTTTTGAGTGCGGAAAACATAGTCATCTTTTTTTCTAAAATCATCAGCTTCATTTTTCGGGAAAAAATCATAATCTAATTGATCAATTAACTTGTTTTTAGGACAGCCAATTAACTCACAGTAAGCATCGTTTAAAACAATCCATTGATGCTGTTCATTTTTAACATAAATCGGATCAGCGACTGTATTAATAACTTGTCCTAAAAACTCCCTAGAACGCTTAAATTCTTCTTGAGAATGAGCGATTTGACCAGTAATAAAAATCACCGAAATAATATAAGTTATTAACGCCGGAATCAGCGGTATCCACCAACCATTTAAAAAGAAAAGATAAGCACTAACTGTTAATAGAAAACTGAAAACTAATATTAATAAGAAATTAGTGCTTGAACTCCTAATTCGCCATCTAGTAATTGCTCCTACATAAGCCCAAATTCCAATCCATAAACATTCCATAAATTCAGACCATACTTGAAGTAATTTCCTTCCTTCCAGGGCAGCGGAAATAATTTCATGGGTAAAATAAGCTTGTAATTCTACACCAGGTATAGACTGTGGTTCTTTGTTCATAAAACTACTAGAGTATGGAGTTAGTTTTAAATCTTGTAAACTGGGTGCAGTCGAACCAATTAGCACGATGCGGTTTTTAATCCAACTTTTAGGTACCTCTCCATTTAAGACTTTTCTTAAAGATACTTTGCGAAAACCATAAGATTTACCATCGCAGCTTTCTGAACAAGCAGGTTTAGGAAAATTAGATAAAAATTGATAACCACCATCATCAGCTCTAATATAGCCACCGTGATTATGTTGAAATCTAGTAAATGTAGCTTTACCCAATTGTAAATAGTTAGAATTTTTGGCTCTTTTAGGTGTAATACCCTCAGATTTTAAATACAGTCGCGCCAATTTTAAAGCAAAGCTTTCATATGCATTATTATCAATATGTAAATACAGCAAACCACGCCGTACTTTACCGTCACTATCCACTACCACATTATTAAAACCTACTTGGTTTTTTTGACTTAATATAGATGGTGGACGAACACGGTCATTTTGATTATCTGAGAGTAGTTCAATGCCAACTAAATTCGGTGTTGATTTAAATATTTTTTGCAGATTTTCACTACCAGGTGATACTGCTAAATCTCGATAAACATCTAAACCAATTGCACGAGGTTGATCAGCTTTGATTTTTTGTAATAATTCAGCAACTTTACCATCAGAAACTGGCCAAGAACCTAATTCTTGCAAAGAAGCTTCATCTATAGCCACTATGGTAATCCGCTCTTGATATCTTTCAATTGGACGCAATTGAAAGAATTGGTCTAAAGCAGTCCATTCTAAAGATTGTAATAACCCTAACCAGCGCAATACAAGTATGCAAAATACTACGCTAGAAGCGGTTATTAATTCTCTGTGTCTTTTAAAAAATTTTTTTTGCAGTACAAAGATCGATTTTTGTACATCTTTGCCTAGCTTTTTTCTTATTCCCATTATCCGTTCGGGAGAAAAATTGTTAAGTTAATCATTTGCTAAATAATTAATACAGTTAGGATGCTAACTATACTTTGTATTTAGGGATTTTGGTAAAGTTCAATGGAATATCTGGATTAAATTCATTTAATTGGATGTAATTAACTGTTTACTAAAATCCTCAAAAATCTTCTTGCTGAATATGGTTGATCAGAAAAACTTTCCTAACTCTGTATTGAATCACGGTGATTATATCTATGAACCAACAGGAGGTTTTAAAGTAACTATAAGTATTTGCTTAGTACAACTACTGATGTTACATAATAAAAGGGTACTTACAGAAACATCCTATCGGCAAGTGCTAAATATTAAATTATTGATGTTTGTATGTGAATTTTAGTTTCCCTATACTATCTGGTTATAGGCTAATCATTGATATCAGCCTGTAAAAAATTTTATTTCACAATTAAACGTGAATTACTGACAAATCTGTTTTTATTCCTTTGCTGACATGGCTTCCAATTATTTTTTTATTTGGAATTGTTAAGTACTTTAACTTATCTAATAGAACAAATAAATAGTATTTTTATACATTAAATATTAATTGTGTTTGTGAAAGCAATATTTAGTTAGTGCTTTCAGAGTCCCTTGTTGTAGGGTGTGTAGTTTAGAGATAATTTGAACGGTTCTATAGAACTTATCGTCACGCAGCATAAACCTGTAATCAGCCATGGCAATAGAACAAAAATAAAAAAGCCAACAGAAGTAGATACCTCAGTTGACTGTTTGCACTTGATTTTACAAATTGAAATTTGTCTAATTGTTTCAACGATTTAGATAATACTTGAAATTAGTCGCACCTTGATAACCAGAAGCCTTAGCTAACTCTTGAAGATTTTGCGCTCCTCTATAGGTTTGACCTTTAATTTTCCAAGTGGGATAACTTTCAATACCAGCTGCTTTACACTCAGGTTTTATATTGTTGGGATTATCCGCAGGAGCGCAATCTATATGAGGTACTTCTTTGTAAGCTTCCTTACCAAACAATAGCTTTTGATCGTGACAATGAGGACACCACCAAGCAATATATTCCATAGCTCCAATTTCTTTAAGATGACGAGCTAAGGCTATTTCTGCTTCCCCAGAAGTGGTAGTAACTTCCCAACCAACTCCCGGTATTGGATTTTGTTGGGGAACAAAATTAATTGCTCCACCTTGACTAAGATCAGTTTGAGCAGCAGTTCCATCAGTTGTGACACCAGCATAAACACCTAATGTCCCAATCAGCGTTACCATTCCGACAATAATTGCAGTAAAGAAAATTTGTCCTATATCTTCCCAACTACGACCAATAATAGTTAATACCAGCATCGTTAAAGAAAATAGAGCCGATGCAATACAGTAAGGACAAATAGTTTTGATTTGGCTAAATAACACATACATTAAATAGCTGCTGAAAACCGTCATGGAAATTGAGCCAATTAGCAAAAACATCCATGTTAAATTTTCTAACTTCTGACGCTGTTCTTTATTTTCTCCACTTTTGAAAAGCAAAGGTGCCAGAGCAAATACTAGCATACTAAAATATGCCAGAAAGCCGAACAAAGCTAGTGGTTGTCCGAGAATTGTAGCCCAAGGGCTAGAAAGAACACTGTTACATCCAGCAGCAGAACCCGCAGTTGCAGAGGAAGCGGTACAAGCAGCTTCTCCTCCGCTCAACTTAACGATGGTTAGATAACCAGTTACTAAAGCACCACAGGAAGCGATTCCTGCGATTAGTAAACGCGAGAAGCGATGAATCCAAGGAGTAGAACGACGACGAATCATAAGCTAAAACATTATTAATTGGGAATAATAAATCGGAAATAGGGAATAAACTAGGATGTTATATTCTCAATCTCCATAACACTAGCAATTAAAACCTGATATCTTATAGCTTAATTTAGTTAAAACTAACTTCTGCTGCAAGAACCGAAATTCAGTTTAGGCTAACTTCACTAAAAAGAAGTAACTATGAGAGTAATTCAGACAATACAATATTATTATTTTGCTTGTTGAATGACCATTACTAACTACTACAATTACTAACCACTACAATTCCCAATTTTCTTTGTTAAGAATGTAGCTTTAGAGAAGAAATTGATTCGGTTTGACCTTTGGAATTGAAATTCAGCCGAGCAGCTTCTACAAACTGGCTGACACGGATTGGATCTATAGTTTGCTCGCGCATTCCATGACGTTTCAAAGAACTCGAAACAATTACACCATCCGCAGCTTGCATTAGTGTAGCAATATTATCCCAACTCGCCCCACTACCAACAAATACCGGAGTCCCTTTCGCCGCTCTCGATGCTAATTCCAAATCTTCAGGATTGGGAGGATTACCCGTAGCCCAACCCGATAAAATCACTCCATCCGCCAATCCCCGCTCAATTGTATCTTCAACAGCATTCGTTAAATTAACCGAACCCAACGGACGAGCGTGCTTCACCAACACATCCGCCAAAATTTTCACATCAGAGCCTAATTCTCGTCGGTATCTGAGTAATTGATGCGCTTCTCCTTCAATTAATCCTTGATCTGTTGCCATTACCCCCGTTAGTACATTTACCCGGATAAATTCAGCTTGAGTACAACTGGCGATCGCGATCGCACTTCTGGCATCATTCCTTAACACATTCAAGCCGATGGGTACAGTGACAAGATTTTGTATGCGCTGTACTACAATAGTCATGGCACTCACAACCGCCGGATCTACCTGATTCTTGGTAAAGGGCGCATCAAAAAAATTTTCGACAATAATACCATCAATTCCCCCGCTAGTAAGGGCGACTGCTTCTTGTTCGGCACGGTCAATTATCGCTTTGAGACTACCTCCCCAGCGCGGTGAGGTAGGCAGTGGTAACAGATGAACCACACCAATAATTGGTCTTCGGGTTTTAAATAACTGATATAGATCCACGTCTTTTTTTTTTACGGACTTTGTGTGGTTTCCCGACTTGAAAGTAAATGTCACCTTATAATAAAGCAACCTTAGTTGCTACAATCGATATTATCCTGTGTCCTGTTTGACTGGCAGGAATCAAAAAATACCGTGCTTACATCCTCAGCGATTCTTACCATAAGTTTGGCTTTTACCCAAGCAAAAAACACACAAAGACTATTTTACCTGGATTACCGTCATCTCTTGACCAATAATTCTTTAATGGTACAACCCTCCAGATTTATCAACTGACAATTGACAATTAATTTAGTTCAAGTACAGGTATTGAAGTGGCTTTAACCCTTTCCCTTATTTAAGGAGAGGTAAAAATCTAAAAGACCTCCCCCAATAGATGTAAATTGACACCAAAAATTTCATAAGATATGTTAAGATAACAAGTGATACGAGAGGAGTCTGCCGCTCAAATTCCTGCGGCTTGCAGCTTTACCTAGAATAGTGTATAGTCTGCCACAGATACAGGCAATCGTTCGGGAAAATGCCAAAGCGTAACTCAGCCTGCGATTTCCTTTAGGGTAGCGACTTCTCTACAAAAGCCGATATTATTCGGTTGCTTCCTAACGAGCAAATGAGGGTGTTGTTTACGGACTGAGGTAATGTAAAATACCATAAATTAACAATATGTAAATAAAGCGAAATAGACTCAATGACAGATTTCAAAGCTGTTTTAGGTCTATGGGGAATGGATAAATTTTAGGTAAAGTCAAAATGATGTTTTACCTTGTGTGGGTGTATATTGCTTAAGAATAGAAACCTTTAGCTCGAAACAGCAAAATATCTTTTATAATATGGGTGATAAGCCAACAATTGCAATTTCTCACCTAGGCTGCGAGAAAAATAGAATTGATACAGAGCATATGCTCGGTCTGCTTGTAGAAGCAGGTTACAGCGTAGATTGTAATGAAGAATTAGCAGATTACGTTATTGTCAATACTTGTAGTTTTATCGCAGCAGCGCGAGAAGAATCTGTTAAAACTTTAGTAGAATTAGCAGAAGCAGATAAGAAGATAGTGATTACTGGCTGCATGGCGCAGCATTTTCAAGAGCAATTACTAGAAGAGTTGCCAGAGGCAGTAGCCGTAGTAGGTACAGGCGATTACAATCAAATCGTCAATGTAATTGAGCGAACCCAGCTTGGCGAACGTGTCAAGCAAGTAAGTGCCGAACCTACCTTTATTGCCGATGAAACAACGCCTCGCTATCGGACGACTTCAGAAGGTGTCGCTTATTTAAGGGTCGCGGAAGGGTGTGATTATCGATGTGCATTTTGTATAATTCCTCATCTACGGGGAAAACAACGTTCGCGTACTATTGAATCAATAGTCGCCGAAGCAGAGCATTTGGCATCTCAAGGAGTACGGGAGATTATATTAATTTCCCAAATTACGACAAATTACGGTATAGATATTTACAATAAACCTCAGTTAGCAGAATTATTGCGCGCTCTGGGTAAAGTAGATATACCGTGGATCAGAATGCACTATGCTTATCCAACGGGACTAACCCCAGATGTGATTGCGGCGATAAAAGAAACACCAAATGTGTTGCCTTACTTAGATTTACCATTACAGCATTCCCATCCTGAAATTCTTCGGGCAATGAATCGTCCCTGGCAAGGGCAGGTGAACGATGGGGTGATTGAACGCATAAAACAGGCGTTACCAAACGCCGTGCTGCGAACAACATTCATTGTGGGTTTTCCTGGCGAGACAGACGAGCATTTTAATCATCTGTGTGAGTTTGTCGAACGTCATGAATTTGACCATGTAGGTGTTTTTACTTTTTCACCGGAGGAAGGAACAGAAGCGTACAACTTGCCAGAGCAGCTGCCGCAACAAATAATGGATGAGCGGCGAGATACACTGATGGAAATTCAGCAGCCAATTTCTGGGAAGAAAAACCAACTTGAAATTGGCAAAGTAGTTGATGTGTTAATTGAGCAAGAAAACCCGATGACGGGAGAACTGATAGGTCGTTCTAGTAGATTTGCGCCGTTCGTAGACGGACAGGTATATGTTCGTGGAGAAGCCTGTTTAGGGGCGATTGTGCCGGTAAAAATAGACAAAGCTGACGCATATGACTTATACGGTAAATTCGTTTGAATTTAACTTGCCGGCGTTGGTTAAATCGACAAATTAATTAACACAAATATCGATTGAAAATTAAACTTAAAACATAGGAGAATTGATGAGTCTTACATTTCAAGATTTAGGAATTTCAGAACAGCGTCTTGCACAATTAGAAAAACTCGGTTTTACAACACCGACTAATATTCAAGAACAGGCAATTCCTCAACTTTTATCAGGTCGTGACGTAGTAGGTCAATCCCAGACGGGAACTGGTAAAACCGCAGCATTCTCTCTGCCAATTTTAGAGCGGATAGATGCTAATGAAAAAGCAGTACAAGCGATAGTTTTAGCTCCAACTCGTGAACTTGCAATGCAGGTTCATAGTGCGATTGCAGAATTTGTTGGTACTCAAAGATTGAAAATTGTGGCAATCTATGGTGGTCAGTCAATCGACCGTCAAATGATGCAATTAAAGCGTGGTGTTCATGTTGTTGTGGGTACACCAGGACGAGTAATTGATTTATTGGATAGAGGTTGTTTGAAGCTCGACCATGTAAAGTGGTTTGTGTTGGATGAAGCCGATGAAATGCTGAGCATGGGCTTTATTGATGATGTAGAGAAAATCCTGTCTAAAGCACCAAAAGAGCGTCAGACAGCTTTATTCTCGGCGACAATGCCGCCCTCAATTCGCCAGTTGGTGAATAAGTTTTTAAATGATCCCGTAACAGTAACGGTTCAACAACCAAAAGCAGCTCCGAATAAAATTAATCAGGTAGCTTACTTAATACCGCGTCACTGGACGAAAGCAAGAGCTTTGCAGCCTATTTTGGAGATGGAAGATCCGGAAACTGCGTTGATTTTTGTTCGTACTCGACGTACCGCAGCAGAATTAACCAATCAGTTACAATCAGCTGGTCACAGTGTTGATGAATATCACGGTGATTTGTCTCAACAAGCGCGGGAAAGATTGTTAGGACGTTTCCGCAATCGTCAAGTTCGTTGGGTAGTTGCAACTGATATTGCTGCAAGGGGTTTAGATGTTGATGAACTTTCTCACGTGATCAACTTTGATTTACCTGATAGTGTAGAAACGTATGTTCACCGTATCGGTCGTACTGGTAGGGCTGGTAAAGAAGGAACTGCTATTTCCTTAGTACAACCCTTTGAGCGACGTAAACAGCAAACTATTGAACGTCATAACCGCCAGAATTGGCAAATGCTTCCTATTCCTACCCGCGCTCAAATTGAAGCACGACAGTTGGAAAAACTGCAACTTCAGGTTAAAGAAGCTTTGAGTGGTGAACGTTTGGCTTCGTTTTTACCGATAGTACGGGAATTAAGCGAAGAATATGATGCTCACGCCATTGCAGCAGCAGCTTTACAAATAGCTTATGACCAAACCCGTCCGGATTGGTTAAAAGCAGACAGTATTCCCGAAGAAGAAGAGAATTATTCTTCTTCAGGTAAACCCAGACTGCGTTCTTCTTCATCACGTCGTTCTTCTGGGGATAAAAGCCGCCGTTGGTCGCAATCGGAAGGCAACAATAGAGATGGAAATGGCAAGCGTGGTGGTGGAACTCCCAAACCCAAACTTAAAACAAACCATCGAGAAACTTCTTCGGTACATCAGAATCAATAGAATCAATTCGGTTCTATCACCGCAAAAGAATCGGCATTTTCTTAAGTACTAAATTGGTTTTGTTTTAGAAACAATCTCTACTAGTTAGTAAATTTCAAATTTAATTTAGAACAACTTTACTGGTAGAGAAATCAAATTTCCATCAATCAGCAAGTAACTGGTTCCAATGCAAGTTTCATGCTTCCGAATATGGAAGAAGAAAGTTAAAAACATCGCAATGGAGCCAGTAATTATTTGATTTTAGATACTTCGGCAAGCTCAGCACAAGTTTTAGATTTTAGATTTTGGATTTTGGATTAGTTAGTACCACCGGAGTTAGTTATTACACCTTAAACCTTTGACCTTTGACCTTTGACTTTAAACCTTAAACTTTTAATTCAACCAAGGACGACTAATTTCATCTAACTGAATAACTTCATCATCGCTTAATTTCCAGCCTAAAGCACCAGCATTTTGTTTGACTTGTTCTGCTGTTTTGACTCCAGAAATGGGAATTACATTACCTTGAGCAATTAACCAGTTGAGAGCTACTTGTGCGGGAGTACGATTGTATTTTTCGCCAATAGTTCGTAATAATGATATGACTGGCTGAATTTTTTGTAAATTGTCTTTATTAAATCGCGGGTCTATTTTTCTGGCTCCAGTCGGATTTATATTACTATCGGTGGCATATTTACCTGTAAGTAATCCTTGAGCTAAAGGACTATATGCCAAAATTGTTACACCTAATTGTTTTGCTGTGGTGATAATTCCTTGGGTTTCAACTTGACGAGTTAATAAAGAATAACGTACTTGATTAACTGCTAAAGATATGCCACGACGAGCTAATATTTGGTGTGCTTCTTGCATTTGACTTTGGGAATAATTACTCACACCAATTGCTTTAATTCTACCTTTTTCCACCTCAGTTGCTAAAGCATTCATTAATGTTTCTTGGCTCATAAAAAAAGCAAAAGGCCAATGTACTTGATACAATGCAACTTGTTCTAATTGCAGACGCTTCAGACTTTCGGTTAAGGCATCGCTGACAGATTGAGCCGAAAATCGCCAAGGTAAAGGACCAAACTTAGTGGCAATTTGCACTTGTTGATCCGTTTTTTTGATAAATTTTCCCAACAATTCTTCTGAAAGTCCCAAGCCATAGACTTCCGCAGTATCAAAAAACGTAATACCCGCTTCAATGGCAGCGTTAAAAGCTTGTTCTACTTGTTCTGAACCGTAATCATTGCCATAATTCCAAAATAGTTTATCACCCCAAGCCCAAGTACCCAGACACAAAGGGGTAACTGATACCGCATTTTGTCCTAATGTGATGCTTTCCACTGTTACCTAAATATTTTTACAATACTTTACTTTAAGTGTATCGCTAGGTAATGGAGAAGAACTAGTGATAGCTCTTAATAGAAAATTATTAGCTACTCCCTTCCCGGTAGAAGATTACCGATTAAAAAACCGCAGAGACGCAGAGAACACAGAGAAAAGAGGTAAAAAGAGATAGATAATCTTAAAGCGGAATAGGAGTAATAGTTAATGGGATAATAGCAGAGTAGCTACCGATTAAATTAGATAACTGTGCCAGTCTAATTATGATTACTTCTACTAATCATTGATATTTTGACATTTAAATCCTTATGACAAGCAGCAATTCTTTACCCAATCCAGAATCCAATAACTCGCAACAAATCAAATCTCTGCCTCGAATCAACTTATTAACCATGTTCCGTTTGGGTTTATTTCAAATGGGATTGGGGATTATGTCCCTGTTGACATTAGGGGTACTCAATCGAGTTATGATTGACGAACTTAAGGTTTTGCCTTTGATTGCAGCAGGTGCGATCGCCATGTACCAGTTTGTCAGTCCAGTACGAATTTGGTTTGGTCAGATGTCCGATACGAAACCGATTAAGGGCTATCATCGTTCTGGGTATGTATGGATTGGTGCAGTTTTTTTTACTATTCTTTCTTTTGTGGCGCTACAAGTTGTGTGGCAGTTGGGCTATAGCTTACAAGCAAATGGATGGAATTTTGCAACTTCCGGTTGGGCTGGAATATTAGCATTAATTTTTGCACTTTATGGTTTAGCTCTCAGTGCTAGTTCTACACCTTTTACGGCATTATTAGTAGATGTAACTGACGAAGACAACCGTTCTCAATTGATTGGTGTTGTATGGTCAATGTTGATGGTTGGGATTGTGATTGGAGCCATTGTCAGTTCTAGATTACTAGAAACACCAGAAATTTGTGGCTCTGCTATTTTATCTTATGATCCTTCTCAAGGTGGAAAAATAGCAAATATTTCGCAATTAAAAGCTACAATTAATCCTGTATTTATAATTATGCCAGCGTTAGTTTTCGGACTATGTATTTTGGCAACATTTGGAGTAGAAAAAAAATATTCTCGTTATTCTTTACGTTCGCAAGCTGTAGAAAGAGAAGACCAAATCAGTTTAAAAAAGGCATTAAAAATTTTAACTGCTAGTCGTCAAACTGGTTTATTTTTCAGTTTTTTATTGGTATTAACTATCAGTTTGTTTATGCAAGATTCAATTTTAGAACCTTATGGTGGAGAAGTGTTTGGAATGTGTATTGCTGAAACCACCAGATTAAACATTCCTTTTGGAATTGGTACTTTAATTGGAATTGCTTCAACTGGTTTTTTATTAGTACCGCGTTTGGGAAAGAAAAATACTACAAAATTAGGATGTATTAGCGCCGGACTTTGCAATGGTTTAATTATTATGGCTGGATTTAGTGCCAGTAAAACTTTGTTAATGGGTAGTTTGTTGTTTTTTGGTTTAGCATCTGGAATGCTGACAGCAGGGGCTACTAGTTTGATGTTAGATTTAACAGCAGCGGAAACTGCGGGAACATTTATTGGTGCTTGGGGATTAGCGCAAGCAATGGCAAGGGGTTCGGCAACGGTACTTGGTGGAGGATTTTTAAATTTAGGGAAAACGCTGTTTGAATTACCAGTAATGGCTTATGGATTAGTGTTTTTTCTACAAGGAATAGGAATGATTTTTGCGATTTTATTATTAGAAAAAGTCAATGTTAAAGAATTTCAAAAAAATGCTAAATTGGCAATTAGTTCGATATTAGAAAATGAATTAGATTAAAACAGTTGACAGTTGACAGTTGTTTATTACCCATTACCAATTACCTATTACCAATTACCTATTACCTATTACCTATTACCTATTACCTATTAATAATATGAACGATTTTTGGAATAATATTTTAGAATTTTCTCAAAGTATTACTACTAGAATTGGCAAGCAGTTAATGCAAGATTTTGGTAGGGTACAAGCTGATAGTAAAGCTGATGGTAGTTTGGTGACAAAAGCGGATAAATGGGCTGATAATCAAATTGGAGATGCGATTACTACCCAATTTCCTGATCATGGTATTCTTAGCGAAGAAAATAATACGGTTTTTCCTGATAATGAATGGTGTTGGATAGTTGACCCTTTAGATGGTACTACTAACTTTACAAGGGGAATTCCTATTTGGTGTATTTCTCTAGGGTTACTTTACAAAGGTACCCCTGTATTTGGCTATGTTTACGCACCACCGACTGATGAAGCTTTTTATGGATATTGGCAAGGTGATTCTGGGTTAAGTTTACCTTCAGGAGCATTTTACAATCATCATCAAATCAAAACCAGTGACGATAATATAAGTAAAAATCATTTTTTCAATGTATGTTCTCGGAGTACGTCGGTAATTAATCCGGATTTTCCCTGTAAAATCAGAATGCTTGGTGTTGCTAGCTATAATTTCCTTACCATCGCTACCGGAGCGGTATTAGGTGCGATTGAAGCGACACCCAAAGTCTGGGATATAGCTGGTGCTTGGGTAATTTTACAAGCTGCTGGAGGTTGTTGGATATCTTTGAAATCTCAGCCTTTTCCTTTAGTGGTAGGTGAAGACTATAGTACAAAATCTTTACCTACATTAGCTGTAAGTAAACCGGAATTAATTCAGATTTTTAAAACTTTGGTGGATTAATTCTTATTTGTAGTTGTAGATTGGGTTACTTATTTTCTTGTATAACCCAACCTCGGAAATAATCACGGATTAAAAAGGATTACACGGATTACACGGATTTTAATTACAAATTACAAATTACCAATTACAAATAATTATCGGTAATTTCACCATCTTCCAAGAATGCCACATTGTCAGCAAAACTCTGAATTCGAGAATCATGAGTTACCATGACAACGGTGCTTCCACCTTCTTTAGCTAAATTACACAATAATTCGATAACAGCTTGTCCGTTATGAGAATCTAGTGCGGCAGTTGGTTCATCTGCCATAATTAATTGAGGATTTCCTGCTAAAGCACGAGCGATGGCAATTCGTTGTTTTTGTCCACCAGATAAGTCACGAGGCAGCAAATTGGCTTTATTGGCTAATCCTACCATATCTAATAATTCTAAAGCCTGATGAGTGGCGGATTTACCCTTAATACCTTTAATTTCCAAAGCGACTTGGACATTTTCTACTGCATTTAAAGCACCGAACAAGTTAAAGCCTTGAAAAATAAAACCAATATGATCCCTTCTAAACCGAGATAATTTTTTCCGAGACATCCGCGTAATTTCTTCCCCCAAAAGATAGACTTTCCCATTGGTAGGAGTCAAAATTCCTGCCAAAATTGATAATAAAGTGGTTTTCCCCGAACCGGAATGTCCCATTAACAGTTGAATGGTACCCTTGCTCACATCCAAATCAATTCCTTTGAGTGCTACGTAGCGCTGTCTCCCAGATTGATATACCATTTCTATTCCTTTAGCAGAAATAGCAGAGGTTTTCAATTTACTTACATCAGTAGATTGTGAATTATTCCAACTGTCGATTCTGTTCGTCACTATACATTGATTTTGAGAAATAGTCATTTCTTTTAGGGAAGGATATTAATTTTTAGGCTTTGTACAATGAAAAGGTAAAATTACTTATAAGTTTTTAAAATAAGAACAAAAATTTACTCTTAAGATAGAACAGTTTACTTAGGAAAAATACTATGCTTTGAATACAATTGCCGGATCAACTTTGCTGACTTTCTGAATTGCGAATAAAGCCGAACCCACGCACATCAACACCGTTACGCCAAAAACTCCCACGGCTGTTAATGGAGTAATCAAAATTACGATGCCTTGAGTTGCTAGCGTCCAAGCTCCTAACCCCCAACAAAGCAACATTCCGGGAATATAGCCAAGAATCGCCATCCACAAAGCCTGCTCGATGATAATGCCGTATATGACTCTATTGGACGCTCCCATGGCTTTGAGTGTTCCAAATTCTTTGAGATGGTCGGCAACCGCTGAGTATAATATTTGACCTACTATTACGACACCAACAACTATACCGACGCTGGCACCCAAGCCTAAAATAAACCCGATCCCCGTTGACTGCTGCCAAAATACACGTATCTTTTGAGACAACTCTGCGGTGGTATATGCTTTAGTTTCGGGGAAAGTCGATTCTAAACGTTTTTTGAGTTCTGGGATATTTTCACCGGGTTGTGCTTGAATCAATACATAAGAAATAGGTGTATTCAAGCTTAATGTTGGTGGTGGTTCGTTGGCAGATTGTTGTTTTTGAGCATTAGTATCTTTTTGATAAACGTTTCGACATTGCAGTTCTTCTCCCACCCAGGTACAGTTAACATTAGTGGTGACGCTAGCATTAGCGTAAGCGTTTGCAGTTTCCAAGGAAGTAAATAGTACTGCACTCGAAACAACTGATTGGGTATTTTGGGTGAATCCGACTACCTGTACTGGTAAGGAGCCAATTTGAGCGGTATCTCCAATTTGTTCGACTTTGAGAGACTTCAAGTTGCTTTGATCAAGGATTACCGTATAAGGGTTCCTCAGAGATTTTACATCACCTTCAACCATATCTCCGGGTACAAATAGTTGTCCTGTGGCAGGAAATCCAAATATTTTGACTACATTGAGTTTGCCATTGGGTACATTCCATCGAGCAGAACCTTGGAGTAAAGCTTCGGCTCGTCTGACACCATCAACTTTTCTCGCTCTCACGGCATAATCGAATAGAAGCGGTTGAGTGAGTTCAAGGTGTACCATTTTATCGGATGCTAACCAAATATCGGCTCGAGAATTTTCTACTAAAGTTGCGGTAGAACGAATTACCCCATTGAAAACTCCAGTTTGGATAGTCACTAAGCTAACAGCAAACATAATTCCGGCTTGAGCAACTAGAAATCGGGGAATATCTTCAAATAAGTTTTTGCGAGCAATAGAAACCATTGATTATAGAATCACGAAGAAAATTTACTTGACTTGCAACTTACCTTTGTTCTTCAATTGATGCAAGGTAAAAAATAATTTGTTTTTAAAAATCATTGGAAGTAGAAATTTGATCAGATACATAAATTGTTCATATTGGATTTGATAATTTTGCTTTTCAAAATGGTTTTAATAGGTTTAAAAGTAAATATTTATGGTTAAATTAATAAATACAACTGCAAAACCGCAATACAAAACCTCTATTAAAACTAACTTTTGATTTTAATTGCAAACAATATATTTTGATAATGGAACTTTTTGATAATTGTGAAGTCTACTCGCTAAAATCTTTTATATATCAAAAATTATGTCAATCTCCAATTCCTACATCCACAATTTCTTGACTGTCAATTAAATTGCAAAAGTTCCGGACATGAGTAAATATTGCCTGATATTGATGAAATATTCGTACAGATGTACGCTATTCTTGGAACTACTTAAAACATCATAAGTTCTTTTATTGTAGGTTAGCTCTCTCGACAGACCGGGATATGAGTAGTAATATCTTCCTCACCTTAGAACTTTAGTTAGTTTTAAATACTTTTGTAAAGACGCTTCAAGGATTGTTTATATTTACTTAATAATTTGTGTGGAGGTGAAATGGTAAATTTTACATTGGCGTTACTTACTAATGCGGCAAAGTTATCCAAAGCAAATTTTGTCCGTAAAACCCGTAACCCGACAGTGGTTCAAGAGCAGTTTTTACTGTCGTTGCTTAATGCTTATCAAGAAACCGAATTTGGACAAGAGTATCGGTTTGCAGAAATTAAAAGTGTCGATCAATTTCGAGAACGTCTACCCATTCTAGCTTACAGCAGCTACGAACCTTATTTAGAGCGTATTGCCAAGGGGGAACAAAATATTCTCACACCCAACCCGGTTATTTACCTGAATTTAACGAGCGGTTCTACTGGTAAACAGAAATTGATTCCAGTCACCAAACAATCTCGTAAAATCCTGAATCGTAACAATCAGGTTAGCATGGGTTTTGTTGCCGAAGCCGCGCAAAAGCGGGGTTTACCAATTGGTACAATACTCTTGACAAGTTCGGTACAATTATACGGACGTACCAGCGGTGGAATTAATTATGGTCCCGTTAGCGTTGGTGATTTACGTCTGAATAGTTTTCTGTATCAGCAAGTATTTGCGCTTCCTTATGAAGCTTTACAACCAGAAGATAATTTAGCACGTCATTACGTTTGTTTGCTTTTTGCTTTAAAAAATCCGTCTTTGAGAATTATCGCTGCCAATTTCCCGATTTTAGGGCTACAACTGTGTCAGTATTTGGAATCTCAAGCTTTAGAACTAATTGAAGATTTAGAACAAGGAACTATTGCTCCCTGGTTGAATTTGAAACCGGAATTACGAGCAAAATTAGAAAATAAATTATCTCCATCCCCGAAACGAGCTGCTCAACTACGTCAGATTTTACAAGAGGAAGGAAGACTTACACCAAAATTAGTTTGGCCAAATCTCTCATTCATTAGTACTGCTCGTGGTGGCACATCAGACTTTTATCTGCAAAAATTTCCCGAATATTTTGGTGATACCCCAATTTTTGGCGGAGTTTATTCTTCTGCGGAAGGTACTTTTGGTATTTATCCCGATTTTAATCAGGATGGGGCAATTTTAGCGATTCAAACTGGTTTCTTTGAATTTATCCCCGAAGAGGAATGGGATGTTTCCCAACCAAAAACACTTTTAGCTCATCAAGTAGAAGTCGGAAAATATTACCGTATTTTACTGTCTAACTACAGCGGTTTATATCGTTACGATATTGGAGATGTGGTAGAAGTTGTCGGCTGGTACCAAAAAACTCCCTTAATTACATTCCGACATCGTAAGGGAGGTATGTTATCTTCAACAACAGAAAAAACTACTGAATTTCATGTTATTCAAGTAATGCAGCAGTTAGAAAAGCAATTTAATTTATCTTTAGAAAACTTTTGTATTACTTTATCTGAAGATGATATTCCCCCTCATTATTTAGTAAACATTGAATTAGCATCGGGTCATAGTCTTAATAATCCTCAACAATTTATCATTGAGTTCGACCGTTTGTTAAAAGAAATTCATATTTCTTATGCAGCGAAAAGACCAACTCCAATACCACCACCCCGGTTAAGAATTATGGCTGCGGGAAGTTTTGCGATTATTCGACAGCGACTTTTAGAAAGAGGAATTCCCGCTTCCCAGTTAAAATTCCCTCATCTGAGCAATGATAGACAATTTCTGGCTGGATTAACTGTTGAGCAAGAAATAACGTTACTAGAAGTTAATCATTAATACAAATGATTATATATTTCTCGTAGTTTACTTTCGCAATAATTTTATATATTCAAAATATGCAAGACTTATCTAAGATAATCGTTAAACAATTAGAGAAATTGCTGACTAAAGATGGTTGGTTAGAAACGTTAGTTGCTAATAATTCTAAGATAGGAAATTCTGTCTTTTTTGATGTTGAACAATTTCCTTGGGCTAAAGATTTAGAAGCAAATTGGATGGTGATTCGTCAAGAATTAGAACAAGTACTGGAAAGAGTAGACGAATTACCAAATTTCCAAGATATTTCTAAACGTCAATATCGCATCGCTAATGATAATCTTTGGAAAACTTATTTTTTCTATGCATTTGGATTTAAAGCTACTAGAAATTGCGAAAGATGTCCGGAAACTACTAAATTGATTGAACAAATACCGGGAATGAAAGTGGCATTTTTCTCAATTCTTGCTCCCGGTAAACATATTCCCAGACATCGTGGTAAACTCAAAACTTTGATTCGCTATCATTTAGGTTTAATTGTTCCAGAACCAAAAGAAAAATGTAAAATTCAAATAGCAGATGAAATTAGATATTGGCAAGAAGGTAAAAGTTTAATTTTCGACGATACTTTTTACCATGAAGTTTGGAATGATACCGATGGATATCGTGTAGTATTATTCTTAGATATTGTTCGTCCTTTAAAATTTCCTCTTTCTGTGGTTAGTTCTTTAGCTAATAAATTCATTGCTGCATCTCCCATAGTTCAAGAAGCAAAAGCTAGTCATAATACTTGGGAAAATAAGTTTGAAAAAGAGCAGAAATCTCAAGAACTAATTTCTTAGTTTGTAGTTGCGCTTTAGCGCTAAATTTTGTCATTATTTCGCTAAATTCTCCATACAACCCAGAATACTGGGAGACGTAGCAATACGCCCCGTCTCTACATTTTTAAAAACGGTCATATTTTGCTTTTTCCAGGGCTTTACTTTGTTTGATACTCAAAAATGTAGTTACTAAAGATACCGCTGCACCGACAAAAAATACCGCAATTCCACCATTCTTCCAAACTGGACCAAGAAAAATTGGTGAGAAAAATTGTCCTAAATTACTCGCTCCCGTACCAATTGCTAAAACGCTAGAACGTACTTCTGGAGGGTTTGATTTTGATAGAGCATCATATAAATTAGGCATAACGATACCGAATCCCATGCCGAAAATAATCGCCGTGGGTAGAATCAAATAAATTTGTTCCACAAACGGTATAGTTATTAATGTGACTGCCATTAAAATAAAGCCTAGAGCGATCGCCTTTGCACTCCCCAAACGCTTGGCTAACTTGCTCGCACCCACGGCAGAAATTACAGCCGCACCAATGGCTCGCGATGCTAAAATTGCTCCATTAAGTACTGTATCGGCGGCGATTGCTTGTTTAAAATGTAGAGGAGCGTAGATAATTACCACATAAAAGATAGCAGATGTCAAGGCTAAGGCTATAAATAAAGTTAAAGTACTCGAAGATGTCAAGCTTTGAATAAGTTGGTCTTTTTGATTTAGACCTATTGATAAAGTACTTTGACGCTTTTGCTTTGGTAATATCAAATAGGCAATCAGGGCGGCTGGTAAACCTAAACCATAGAGAAAAAAGGTAAATCGCCAATTGATGGAACCAAGTAAACCACCTAAAAGCGGAAAAATAATGCTGGCGATCGCTAATGCACTGGTTGTATAACCAAGAATGCGGGTGCGTCTTTCTCCTTCATACATACTACTCAAAATACCGATACTCGCAGCGGCAACGCCTCCACTGGCAGCCCCCAATAATGCTCGTGATATTAATAAAGGGGTAAAACTCTGCATCAAGCCTCCAATACTGCCGAAAATTGCGTAGCAAACCAGTGATGGAATTAGCACCTTGACTTTACCAATCCGGTCAGCGAGAATACCAAAAATCGGACTAAATAAAAAGATTGTCAGACAATGCATACTCACCAAAGTACCTGCCCAACGGGGATCGATGGCAAGTTGTTCTTTGATTTCCGGCATGATTGGTGACACAACACTTCCCGTCATCGTGGTTAAGCTACCGCAAACAAGTAATACCAGTAACGTCGGAATTTGCTTGCGATTTTCTTTAGCTAGAAGCGACATAGATTATATAAAAATTCCTAAATAAATTTATCAGCCTTAAAAGTACACTAACCCAACTCATTCACGGTGAATAGGCAATTAGGAGAACAAAATCCCCTGCAAATAAATAATGCAAGGGAAAATGGTACCTTAATATTTGAATTGTTTAAAGCTTTAACTGTTCCGCTGATAAATCTCTTAGTGAATCTCTAAACAGTCAAAGATTGATTGATCTCAACTTGCTGGGGTTTTTGTGAAAGATTCAACTTGCGATAATCAGCGATTTGTCCCTCAATTTCATTTTTGACAATTTGACGGTATTCAATATGATGCTCTAAAAGAGCGCACATCGATATATAAGATACTAATACTTTCGGATTTTGCTTAAGTATTAAGAAAAGTTGAATCCAGAATTGAAAGCGTGTATTACGTTTAATTCCTTGTCGCCAGACTATAATTAATAGTGCTTTTAATTCGATTAATTTCAGCATCTGGAACTTTTTCTGATAAGTTCGAGGTTCCATTTCCAAATAATGGCGATAAACTCGTCCCAGGAATTTCTTTGGTTCGTATAATTCCCAGAAACAGTTTACATATTCGGATGCTAATTCTTCTATGGGACGAGTCGGAATAAAATTAGTTAAAGAGGTTGTTTGATTCCCCGTGTTACCTTTTTGATCAATCTCTAATAAACGTCCTTCTTTTTCCAATCGATGCCATAATGCTGTATTTGGCAAAGCTTGTAGCAAACCAAACATTGCATTGGGAATTGCAGTCGTCTCCACAAAATCAATAATACGATCGCCAGCCCCGGCTTTTTCACCATCGAAACCGAGAATAAAGCCAGCCATGACTCGCAAACCTTTACGATTAATTGTTTGAACCGCTTCTGCTAGTGAATTGCGGGTATTTTGATGCTTTTTAGTTAGTGATAAACTATCTGTATCGGGTGTTTCAATTCCCAAAAATACGGAGGTAAAGTTAGCCGCAATCATTAAATCGAGCAGTTCCTCATCTTCTGCTAAATCTACTGAAGATTCCGTTTGTAAGCTGAATGGGTAACCGCGCTCTACCATCCAGGGAATCAGTTCTTTGAGTAAAAGCTTGACATTACGTTTATTGCCGATGAAATTATCATCCACCATAAACACCGAATTCCGCCAGCCTAAATCATAGAGTGTTTGTAATTCCTCAAGCAGTTGGGCTGGATTTTTAGTACGCGGTTTGCGTCCGTAAAGCACGATGATATCGCAAAATTCACACTGAAACGGACAACCGCGAGAAAACTGCACCGACATCATGTCATAAGCGCTCAGTTCAAGCAAATCATATCGGGGTATCGGCGTACTAGTAATATCCGGCTTTTCACCATCAGAGCGGAATATCCCCGAAGTTTCCCCTCTGCGGAGTGCTTCAACAAATAGGGGTAAAGTGATTTCTCCTTCATCTAAAACCAAAAAATCTACCCCTGCGGCTTGAGCTTCCTGGGGTACGGAAGTTACGTAGGGGCCTCCCACTGCAACTAATTTATTACGCCGTTTTGCTTCTTTGATTAAATACAGTAAATCTGGCTTCTGAACAATCATTGCCGAAAGAATGATTACTTCTGCCCATTCCCAATCATCTGCGGTTTCTGGACCGATATTACGGTCAACTAGTCGGAATTCCCAGTCTTGGGGTAAAATAGCCGCGACTGTAATCATCCCCAAAGGAGGGAGAGTTACCTTGTGTCCAATTAATTCTATGGCTTTATCGAAAGACCAAAAAGATTTCGGGAACTGAGGATATAGTAGTAAAACTCGCATTTATATCGCAATTTAGGTAAACATTGCCGAAGTGATTTTGTGAGATTGAAATCCGAAGTTGGAAAATTTTAGCTACCGATGTTTAGTAAAAATTACTTTTTTTACTATTGTAGTTGCCCATGCAATAATTTTTACTCTCTTATACAATCAGCGCTACATATTAGCTTAATCGACATTTTCAAAGCCAACCTATTTCTAAATACATTACACAAAGGGTTATAATTTTTTTCAATCGAAGAATATTCATAGTTATGGATTTAAAGCATAAATATTAAATTTATGTATAAAAATATGAGAATAAAAAATGATTAGTCCGATATAATTTCAGTACTTTTATGCAAAAAAACAACTTACAAGTTAGATAAATCACTTTTGAGTATAAGTAGTAACTATAAATCAGCGAATATCCAAGAACGTAAAAGTGTCATAATACACTCGACATTTGCTCAAAATCAGATAAAACTATGAAATTAAAACCATAATCGGGTGATAAAAATAAAAATGTCTAAAAGATGAACCTTTCTTAGATATTTGGCTTGTTTTACAATAGGTTATTGCTTAATTACTGAGAAGTTTGTAAATTTCTAATAAGATTGTCCGCAAGTCTTAAAGAATGAGACACAACTTTGTTGTCGTAATTGCTCATATAGTTAATTGCTTATATCAGGAGTGCCGTAATGGAAATAACTCCAACTCTGAAAAGCCAAACCGTTCAAAATCGCGTGCGAGAAGTCGGGATAAATCCAAATTACTGGTATCCCGCAGCTTGGGGCGAGCAACTCAAAGCAAATCAAGTAATACCCATAGTCATTTGGAATATGGCAATAGCGCTTTACCGTTCCCAAAATGGTCAAGTTTACGCGATAGAAGATGCTTGTCCCCATAAAGGTATTCCTTTGCACAAAGGCGATGTTACGGGAGATAATATCACCTGTCCTTACCACGGTTGGCAATTTAACGGTAATGGAATGTGTACGAGCATTCCCTACTTTCCCAAAGACCAAAAATTGCCCTGCGCGAAAGCACTTAGCTATGCTGTGCGGGAAAAGTATAATATAATCTGGATTTTTCCAGGAGCCATCGAAGATGCTGAAAATATGGAATTGCCTTCAGTTCCAGAATATGATGATCCAAACTGGTTAGCTATTCCGATACCGGGACATTTTCAAGCCCATTTCTCCATCTGTAACGAAAATACAATGGACGTGTTTCACGGCTACTTACATAAAAACTTACAAGGCTGGTTTGATCCAGAATTACTAAGTTTACAAGCGACAGAAGCATCAGTTGAAGCTGAATATCGAGTATCTTATCAAGGCTGGATGACCAAGTTTTTCGGATTTAGCGATACTGGGAACGAAGTTACAACTCGTACTGTCACAATTAGATATAAATATCCTCATTACCATAGTTTTTTAGAAGGAGTTTCTTCTATTTATTTAATGCGTCAACCAGTAGGGACACAATTAACAAAATCTTTTTCCTTACTATTTATCAAAATCCGTCTTCCCCAATGGTTTGTTAAACCCTTACAAAAACCCATAGCAAAAATAATTTGGTGGTTCGTCTTAAAAAATTTTCTCGATCAAGATGTAGAGATGATTGAAAGCGAACAACGTACTTATTTAGCTAACCCCCAAAGACGTTATGTAGAAATTAATCCAGCAATCATCGCCTTACAAAGGGTAATTGTGGGTCAATATGAAAAATTTATGCAACAATCTAAAAAACTATCATCCAATGGCAATAATGAAAACTACGCATCTTCATCTACGGTCGTCAAGTCAAATTTAAGTTCTACTTAGTTAGTTAGTTTTGACTATCTGATATAACAGATTGGTGCAGAACAAGGAACGTAATTTTCAACCGCAAACATATATTAAAAACCAATTGTTAAATTTTAGGTGAGAGGAGCTATTGTGGAAGTTGTAGAAGAGTATATGCAGGGACTTTATCAAAGTGGTCTCTACCCGGATAAATTCATTTGTCATCACAAACATGGGAATTTAGTCGAAGTTGAAAATCCTACCGATGGTCAGCGATATAAACTTTTGACATTTTGCACGAATGATGTATTAGGCTTAACTCAGTCGGAAAAAGTCAAGCAAGCGGCGATTGATGCCATTGTGCAGTACGGTACTTCTAATAGTTCTTGTTCTGTATTAAGCGGTAGAATTGACTTGCATCGTCAATTAGAGCAAGAAATTTCGGCTTTTAAACATTTACCCCATACTCATCTATTCCTTAATGCTTGGATGGCAATGCAAGCATTAATCGATGGCTTTTGTCATTTAGCGATTAATCTTCCTGGCTTCCGGAATACTAGAGAAACCTTGATTTTGACTGATGTTCTCAATCACGGTTGCATAGTTTCCGCCGTTACTAATGCTAGTAATCGTTCCGGGAAGATGTTTAGTCATAGCCCCGCAGTCCGTGTAAAAGCTTACCGTCATTGTGATGTAAACGACTTAGCTCGCAAATTACGCCGCTACGCTCAGCCCAACGATCGCATCCTGGTAGTTTCCGACGCGGTGTTTTCAATGGATGGGGATATTGCCCCATTACCAGAGATGTTAGACGTTTTAGAAAACTATCCTGGTAGCATTATTGTCATGGATGAAGCTCATGCTAGTGGTGCAATTGGTGCCAAAGGTGGCGGTATATACGACCACTTCGGTATTACCCCCCAGCAGGTACTTGATCGGGGAATGGTACCGTTAATTATGACTACTTTCTCTAAATTTGCAGCTTCCGCAGGTGCAGCAATCAGCAGTCATATGCCAGAAATGATTGACTTGCTCGATGTTTCTCCGACTTCCATCGGTACAATATCGCTCCCCCCAGCAACAGCAGCAGCAGCATTAGAAAGTATTCGTCAGGTTCAGCAAAATCCCGAATTAGTTGAGACTCTGCAAGCGAATACCCGTTACTTGCGATCGCGATTAATCGAACATGATTTTGCAGCAATCGGTGAAACTAATGTTATACCCGTACTAATGCCACCAGAGCTAAATCCGAAACAATTCACTCGTCACTTGATGGAACACCACGGTATTTGGGTATCTGCGATTTGGTTTATTGCGAAACCCCGCTTAAGAATTACTGCCAATGCGCTTCATACTAAAGAAGAGATGGATAATTTGGTAGAAGCAATGGTAGAAACACGGGAACTTTTGTATAAACCGGCAACTGTTGCTACTGCTTAATTGTTGAGTTTATAGAAGCCCGGTTTTTTTCAAAAAGCCGGGTTTTTTATACAGTTGACAGTTGACAGTTGACAGTGGACAGTTGACAGTGGACAGTGGACAGTGGACAGTGGACAGTTGACAGTTACCTATTACCAATTAGCCATTACCGAAAATCATTTATTTCCCAATACAAAATTTACTAAAAATTCGATCTAAAATCGATTCTGTTACTTCTTCTCCGGTAATTTCTCCTAAAGCATTAATTGCACCTCTTAAGTCTATTGTCCAAAAATCAAAAGGAAGTTGCTGCTCAATTGTTAATTGAACTTGTTCTAAAGATGTTTTTGCTTTGATTAATGCCGCCGCTTGACGTTGATTAATTGCCAAATCCATATCTGACGCTTGTATTTTTTCCATTTTTACTTGTTCTAAAATCGCTGTTTCTAATGCTTCAATGCCTTGATTTTTTGCTGCTGCCGTGAGGATTTTAGATTTGAAATTTGGAATTTTAGATTGAATATCTGTTGTTTCGCAAACTTCTACTAAATCGATTTTATTAATTACTAATATTACAGGACGATGCTTTATTTGCTCGTAAATTTCTTGGTCTTCCTTTGTCCATCCTGTTGTGGCATCAATAGTAAATAATACTAAATCTGCTGCTTGTGCGGCATTCCGGGAACGCTCCACCCCAATCTTTTCTACTTGGTCTTCTGTATCGCGAATGCCTGCTGTATCTAGTACTTGTACCGGAATACCACCTATTACTAACTGTGATTCAACTACATCACGAGTGGTTCCTGGTAAATCCGTGACAATAGCGCGATCGCAACGGCTCCAAGCGTTGAGTAAACTGGATTTCCCCACATTTGGACGACCAACAATCGCCACTTTTAAACCTGTGCGTAACAGTTCGCCTTTATCAGCAGTTGCGATTAATTTGGCAATTTCTGCGGAAACGTTTTTAATTTCTGATACGATGGCTTTATCATCCAACGGGGGTAAATCTTCCTCAAAATCAGTTCTTGCTTCAATTTCTGCGACGATATCCAAACATTTAGCGCGTAACTGACGGATAGAATCGGCTAATTTTCCTTGCAAACCAGCCAATGCTGTTTGAGCCGCTTGAGGAGATTTTGCACCAACTAAATCAGAAATGCTTTCTGCTTGAGATAAATCAATACGTCCATTTAAAAAGGCTCTGAGGGTAAATTCTCCAGGTTGTGCGAGCCTTGCGCCTTGTTCCAGGCACAGTTTTAATACCTGTTGCACTGCGATAATTCCCCCATGACAGTGGAATTCTACAACATCTTCACGGGTATAGGAACGAGGAGCTTTCATGATTAACAGTAGCGCTTCATCTACCAACAGTTGTGTTTGAGGATGACGAATATAACCGTAGAGAATCCGGTGGGATTCCACAACTTGTTTACCCGGTGCATGAAAAATAGATTCAGCAATTTGTAAAGCTTCCGAGCCAGAAACCCGCACAATTCCCACACTACCCTGTTGGGGTACAACAGCTGTTGCGATCGCCGCAATAGTTCCGCTTGTAGCAAAGGTTTGAGTCATTTAAGTTAAAATGGGTAATTGGTAATGGGTAATGGGTAATGGGTAATGGGTAATTAAAATCCGTGTAATCCTTTTTAATCCGTGATTAGAATTGGTAATTGGTAATAGAAAGAAATTTAAACTCCTAACTCATAACTCCTAACTCATAACTCCTAACTCCAGTACTGCTTCATTTTCAATCTAAAATCTAAAATCCAAAATCGGAATGCGCGTTAATATTTATCCAGAAGCTAATATCTGTTTTATAAAAGTATTAGTAAAGAGGGGAGTTCGCTATGGAAGAACAAAAAATTAATTGCGCTCAAGCTTGTGTTAACGGTTGTGTTTTGGGAGATAAATGTCCCAATATTGAGTATAGAGATCAAGCATCACAGTTTATTCAAGATACTTCTTTAGAAAAAATGCTCGAAATTGCCGAACTTGCCAGAATGAAAAAGTTATCGGAACCGCCTAAATGGGTAATTCCTGATGAAATTTAGTTTAGCTTAATTTTAGGACAGGTCTGAGTGCCTGTCACTAGATTACCAGCAACATAAAAGTTTAGTAATTTTTTATTACCCATTCTAATCACGGATTAAAAAAGATTACACGGATTACACGGATTTTTATTACCCATTACCAATTCTAATCACGGATTAAAAAGGATTACACGGATTTTAATTACCCATTACCCATTACCTATTACTAGAATCAATATCCGCTCCCTGCATTTGGATAACTAATAACAAATCCCCCGGTTGAATTGGTGTTGATGCACCTGTGGGAGTTCCTACGGGGATGGAAGTTGCACCAGCATTCACATTTGCTGTAGCAGGATAATAGGTATTAATAACACCACTTACCTGTCAAAGATTCTTTTAGCTGTGGTGGTGCTACTTTTTGTCTGCCGAAACCACCAAATAATTCATTTACCTTGAAGCTGACGTTGAGATAAGGACCTCCCGCAGAACGATAACCTGTAAAATCGCGATCGTCAGCGCTTCCAAAGGCATAACCGACACCAACACGAAAATCTGGTGTTAAATAATATCCTGCTTCTAGGGCTATACCAAATTCGTTGTAATCTTCGCTTGGTTGTCCAATCCAGCGTCCTTCAATCGCTAAATCGGTACGATATCCTAATTGATATATCGATTCCGTAAAGTTGAAAATCCTGCGCTCCTTGGTTTTCTTTTAAATAACTAGCTCCTAAAAATGCTGTATTCTCAACATTACTATTGCCATTTCTCAAGTTATATTGCACTCTACCACCATAAAGTTGACCGTCTTCCCCAGCTTCGTTTTGATAAGTGACTACAATCCGATTGACTAAACTTGTTTGTAAAGGATTTAATTGGGTAGCAAGAATCGGACGACGGAATAAAATTGTGCCTCTGTCATAATCAATTTCATCATCGGAATCACGATATAAAGGTTGACGTTTAATTACCGTACCGGGACGATTAATTTCTTCTGCTTCAATAAATACGCTTTCACTACCGGGAATTACTGAGCGGCGAGAAACAAAATAGTAACCGCTAGTTCCGTTGGGTGTAATAGTATCTCGTTGAAAACCTCGAATATTATTGGCAAATAATCCAGTTACTTGTAAATTACCGATATTAAAATTGCTTTTCAAGTCGTGGAGTTGTCTGGTGGTGGCGGTATAAAGTTGGGATTGTCTAGCAAATTCTTGAGTATTATAATCACCCCACATCAAATAATCGGCTTCCGCTCCCTTGATATTGGGATTACGTTCGATACGAGCATAAACGCTGTCTATGGAAGGAGCAGTATTACTAACCGTTGAATGATCACCGTAAACAGGATATTGTTTTTCACAGGATTGAATTCCCCCAAATAGCCGATTATCACCATGACAATCTTGATTCAAAGGGCGATCGCTATTATAAGCTCCAGTAAATAACCATTCTCCAACTTTACCTGTGGCAAAAACCGCTGCATCTAAATCTACAGTTGTACCTTTGGTAATTTCTTCAGGTTTAACAAAATCGCGAAAACTGCCCCAATAATCGCTACCACCGGCTCCAATCCTTAAATTTACCGTTCCTGTGGCTAAGGAAGAACGTAAATTAGTCACGAATTCAACATATGTAACCGCTGCTGAATCGAGATGAGGAGAAGTATTTTTACTGTAGATACTAGCGGAAAGTTGGGGCGGAGATACTCTTTGCCCCAAGCTTTCCAAGACAGCGGTAACTTTTGCTGTTTGAGCTTGATTAGCGGCTTGTAAAGTTGCGGTAAATTTATCTCGATCTAATTCCCCCAAATTTTCGATGTGGATGTTCGCGTGGGGGAAGCTTTCAAATCTTTATTTTATTTTTCGGCTCTGTGACAAGTCGGTTTTTTACTTGAAAAAATCTGATTTCTTAATGGTTGAAGAGTTAAAAAATATTATCGGTATTTTTGACAATAATAGTATGTATTATCTTTAACAAAAAAGCTCTTACTTAGTTATTATTGACTACTAAATAATTTAGTATAAATAAGGATTGAAACTTATCTATTTATCTGTGAAATATTTTAATTAATCATTGTATCGACTTATAAATCTACTCTAATTCAAGTAAATATATAAAATTCAATCGAAAAGCTGACAACAAACTATTGGCAATTATGTAAAAAAAGATGCCATATCACAAGTAAAAAATAATTCTCTAAATTCAAATAACAAATATATATTGAGTACGAAGAGGGTTTAACCCCCTGATATCATTTGTTTTCTGATGATTTATATGTAAATAATTAGATTGATATAAATTTTATTTTATTTTTATATTTTGGTTAAATGAATGTATGTAAAAATGTGAAAATAATTTTGAATAATTTCATATATCTAACTCTTTAGCTAGATGACGATATTTAAAACTGAAAAAATAGATGAAATATCTAAATTTTTTACATACATGACTATTATTAGTATTTAGATGAAGCAGTAAAAGTATGATGAATTTTATATAAAGATTTTAAAAAAGTATGAAATGCTGTTGCAATAAAATTATAAACTTTGTAGTAGAAAGATTTCATCTATCTATAAAGTGTTCCCTCTGACTCAGCAAAGTATTTTTTTAGCTGCGAGCAAAATTGAAGGTAATGAATAAGAAACAGGTTGAAGAGGTTATCAAGGCAATTCTTGACCACAAGTATTCATGGGCTTGTGTTTTAATACTGCGTTTTCATGGATATGACCCGGTAGATTATATACCTTATCGCACTTACATAAGATTACTCAAAGATAATTATCAAATTCAGAAAAAAGATACAAGTGATACCACTCTTAAGACTCTAGATTTTAATGATTTTAAATCTAATAAAATGCATCTTGTAGAGCAAAAAAAAGGTTAATAAGTATTTTTGAAATTCAGTTTGATTTCAGTATCGGTAGACATCAAAGTATTTGCATGCTTAAGTATTTACTCATACATGATTTCAAAGTTTAATTGAGAAAAGATAACAACCTAGCCCCACCTCAAAACCATGCAAATGCTCAATTATATTCTCTTCAACAGCTTAATTTCCGGCTTTTGTGTGATACTCACGTATCGCGACTAAAGGAAAGCGAACTATTGCGGTTGAAATTAGTTAAAAATAAGTGTTTGAGTCAGAGAATGCCAACTCACAAATAATTTGACTGCGGGTTTAATACCCGCTTTTTTTGTAAAATAACAAATAACTAGACAATCGGATATCCTAAGCTTAAATTTATTTATAGTTGTTCGCTTAAATACCTTTTTTTAAATGACTTCCACCGTACCTACTCCAAAGAGAAAATTTCCCACCCAAGCAATACCCGCAAAGATTTTTCATTGGGTTAACATTGTCAGTTTATTTATTATGCTCACTAGCGGATTACAAATTTACAACGCTAACCCAGTTTTTGGTGGGCGTGGGGGTTTACATATTCCCCCGATATTTACCCTCGGAGGTTGGTTAGCAGGGGGTAGACACTGGCATTTTGCCGCGATGTGGTTATTCTCCCTGAATCTGTTATGGTACGGAATTTATGTTTTAATTAGTCGCAGATGGCAACATCGCTTTGTCAGTAACAAAGATTTAAAAGCTTTACAAAAAACCAAAAATTCTCAACGTTTAGTTTACGCTTGGCATAGAATCGTTTACACAAGCATTATTCCAATTTTATTACTGGCACTACTTACGGGAATCGGAATGTATAAACCGGCTCAATTTCCTTGGATTGTAGATATGTTCGGCAGTTGGCAAGCATTACGAATTGTTCATTTTTCTTCAGTACCATTCGTAATTCTGTTTGCGATCGCGCATTCTTGGTTAGGATTAAAAGCAGGTGGTTCTGAACTTACCGAATCGATGTTTTGGTAATTAGATTTACGAAGTCCAGAAATGATTGAAAAGCACGCACAAGCAGCAATCGATTTTATTATGGCTGGAGTTGTAAACAAAGGAGAATAAAAATATAAATTCCAATTCCCCATTCCCCATTCCCCATTACCAGTTACCAATTACCCATTTTTAACTATTCGCTTTCAACTTAGGATAAGCAATTCGCTTGTGATGGAACTGTTGCCAAACTTTGACAAATATTTCGGCTATTTTCGTCATTTCTTGCCGTGTTAAGCCGGAATCTGAGAGTTGATTATCTGTCCACCTAGCCCGTAGAATATTGTTAACCATGTTCAAGGCTTTTTCTGGTGTAGCATCTCGTAGCGATCGCAATGCGGCTTCACAAGAATCAGCTAGCATGAGAATTCCGCTTTCCCTTGATTGTGGAATTGGTCCTTCGTAGCGAAAATCTGCTTCTTTTACTTGTAAATTTGGATCATCCTTAGCTAATTCTTGGGCTTGATGATAAAAATAAGCAATTTGCATTGTTCCTTGATGTTCTGGAATAAATGCTTGTATTGCCGTGGGTAAACTATGTTTTTTCGCCATAATTAATCCCTCACTGACGTGCTTTTTAATAATATCGGCACTTAACCAAGGGTCATTAATTTCAGTTTCATGCTTGTTTGGACCTCCCATTTGATTTTCGATAAATCCCATTGGGTCGTGCATTTTTCCAATATCATGGTATAATGTTCCGGCTCTAATTAAATCAACATTACAGCCCAGTTCTTTGGCTGCGGCTTCGGCAAGGGTAGCGACAAACAAGGTATGTTGAAACGTTCCAGGAGCTTCTTTTGCCAGCCGTTTGAGTAAGGGACGATTAGGAGAAGCCAATTCTGCTAAACGAATCGGAGTCACTAAATCAAACAGTTTTTCTAAATAGGGACTTAATCCCAAAGCGACAATGCTCCAACCCAAACCGGATAAAGCTAATAATCCCGCTTCCTGAAAAACAAGGTAAGAAGTAGGGGTAAATGCAGTACCCAGCAAAATTTTTAGTAATAGATAAACACCACCTTCAGTTAAAGAAATTCCAAAACCTAATACTGCTAATTCTTCACGAGAACGTAAGTGTTGAGCCATGGAGGTACCGAGTATTCCTCCTGCTGCACCAGCGATAATTGCTGTATTGCCGACTTCTAAGCTCATGGGCAACAATAAAATTAACAGTAATCCAATTACTGTCAAACCTAATTTGCGTCCGTAGAAACTGCCTAATAGCAAGCCTAATGCACTCCAAGTGGTAAAAGGAGTCCCAAAAACGAGTAACGACGGACACGATAGCGCCAGTAATAATACTAATAATCGATCGCTTTGACGCAATCGAATTTTGATGCGTTTTTCTACTAAAGCATAAATACTAATTGAAAAAGCGATCGCGCTTGCTAAATAAGTTAATCCTAGCCAATTAATTTCGCGGCGAATCAGATTATAATTTTCTAGTACCGCTAAATCCCAAGCTGTAATTATTTGTCCTTTTCTAACAATTAATTCTCCTTTTTCCACCGTTACCATTACTGGCTGTATTTTTTCTGCGGCTTTATCCGCTTGTAGTTCTGTTTTCTGTTCGTCTTGTTTTAAATTTGGCTGTAAAACGGTGACTAATAATTTATTTGCCCAAAGTTTAGCATCTGGAGGTATTAATGATTCTGATTTTTGTAAATGCAGGTTAATTACGTACTCTAAATTTTCTTGGGGTAGTCCGGGGTGAATGCCTTGGGCTAAAATTAATTGGGCGCTTTGTAAAATCCCCACTTGAATTGTTGACCATTCGTCATCGCTAAAGTCAAGTACGCTGGTGTCATCATATAAGATTTCCCCTGGCTTGGATTGGCGAATTACTGCTAACTTAGCTTTGGCTTGAGCGTACATTTTTCGCTTTTTTTCGATGATTCCAATTAGCGATCGCAAATTTTCTGGAGAAGTCTTGGCACCATAGAGTTGTAATTGGCTTAGCGCTTGTTTAAAATTAGGGTTTGTTGCCGTAATATCAATAATTGGGATTTCCGTAAGGATAGTATCGGTTCTATTCACTACAGCCACACCTTGGGGTTTTCCATCCCTAGCAATATTTTGATTGCCATCTTCCAAAGATATCAATAATTGCTTCCATTCCTCCTCGGAAGCGGAACGAAGGAAAATTTGTGTTAAAGGATGCAATACCTCGCGATCAAAAAACGGAAAAGAACCAGCAGTTGTACGAACTTGATTTGCTTGCTGCAGCAATCGCTGTAAATTTTGCTCTACTGTTTGGTTAATTCGTTTATCCACCATTAACCATTGCCGAGAATTGCCCCTAGCAGCTTCGCGTAGTAATTCTGTTTCCTGTATATTTTCTATAGTCGCAGTATAAGGTGCAACAATTGTCTCGCGAGCGATGGCTTGTTCTTGCAACTGCGGCTGGTTGTATAACTTATGTCCCATCACTCCTGTCATGGTAACCAAAGCAATCGCAAACACCACCGCAGAATGCTGAGGAATAAAACCCCAAAAAGCTGCGTAAATCCCACATTTAGCTTTAACCGAATTTACCATTGAACTGGAACACAAAAATTTTTGATGGCGATTTTCACCGGGGAAGGCCGGTGTGCTATGGCTCCGCCGAGAATCAGCGGAGTACCGACGACCTGTCTTGGATACATACAAGCGATGTAACGCTTTGTATCGTCGGTTGCAAATAGCTGCTACTTGAATTAAGGATTTAATAAATGGCTGCGTTTTCATAATCTATGACCGCAGTTGTTTATAACAATGGTTTAACACCAGACATTTCTGAACTGAAGCAGAGTTTAAACTTGCTGCCATCATAGTTACCATTGGATATAAATCCTGAGTTACTTCCTAATCAGTATAGTTTTTTGCTCAAAAAAGATTTTTAACTGTCCGGTGAAATGTAAAGTTGTATAAGCCCTGTTGATTTGTTTTCGGATCAATATAGTTAGCGTAAACGGATGATATGTGGAGCTGCAATTGCTTGATCGGGAGAAATTAAATTTAAATCTACCTCCTTTTTTTCTAAAAATTTTGGTAAAACTTGATACGCTCCCGACCATACAGCTACTAATGCATCAGCTAATTTTACCATTTGGGAAAAGCTAGTTAGTTCCCCACTAAGTACTAATTTTGTCTGATCTAATCCTAAGTGCCAAGTTATCGGTATACCAGCCATGCTGTTATAAGCTCCCGATATTGCACCCGCGATGGCGCTAGGAATCTGTGAATTTTGTTTATCTATGGTAATTGTTCGCAAACAAGTCAGACGAAAATCTTCTTGATTACTTGCAAAACAATAAAAAGCTGTGGCAATGTGATTAATTAGACGATTATTTATGTTATTTTCTTTACTCAAGCAATTTTGCAATTCTACTAATCCCGCATTTTCTATCAATAGATTATTGACTTGTTGCAATTTTTGTGGTAATTCGGTTGTCGTTTCACCGATAAAAGCAGTTATTTCGGAAACTAGAGTATTGCAATTAATTTTTTCGTTTAATGATTGAGCGATCAGATAAGATACTGCTAAAACTCCGTCTCTTAATAAGGGATGATCGTATTTTTGAATTGCCAGGAGTAAATTTTCTCGTAATTTGAGATTGTTTTCATGAAAAAATAAGGCGATGGGCAAAGTTGATAAAATTAAATCTGCCAATACTAAATCGCACGGTGCTTCTAAATTCCAAGTTTGCTGTTGAATTTTATTCCATTCGTCTAAATCAAATCTACCTTGGGTTTCTAGCAAACTGTTTATTCCTTGAGTTGCCGCTTTGCTCCATAAAAGAGGTTTTTGGGCAACTGTAGTAGCTAAACTTTGCCCAATTAAACACCCGACTAAAGCACCCCGGATTCTACTTGTAAGTGAATAGCGCATATAGTTGACAGTTGACAGTGGACAGTTGACAGTTGACAGTTGAGATAAAACTCATCCCTAGAGAAAAGTCCAAAAACTCAGTACACCTCTTCCCCAGTTCTTTTTTCCTCTTCCCTCTTCCCTCTTCCCTATTCCCTATTCCCTCTTCCCTAGCAAGTCAAACAAATCATCATGTATAAGTTATAAATACAATTGTGTAAACATCTATTCGGAATAAGATGCAATTTATTGATGTTTTTTATAAATTTCGCGGATGTAGTGATAATCTCAGTGATAAATTGTGATTTAATTACTTAAATTATTTAATTACAGGTTTTCTTAAGAAATCTACTAAAGCCTGTAATCCTAAAACATAGCTTTTCGCGCCAAAGCCACTAATTTGCCCAACTGCTACTGGTGCAATATAAGAATGATGACGAAATTCTTCCCGACGATATATATTGCTCAAATGTACTTCTACAGTTGGTATATTCACTCCTGCGATCGCGTCTCGTAATGCTACACTCGTGTGAGTATAGGCTCCAGCATTAATAATGATGCCATGATGTTTAAATAAAGCATCGTGAATGGCATCTACTAAAACGCCTTCATGGTTAGACTGCACGGCAGAAATTTTAGCTGACAAAGAACGTCCTTCTTCAACTAGTAGACGATTAATGCCATCTAAATTAAGTGAGCCATAAATTTCTGGTTCGCGAGTTCCCAGTAAATTCAAGTTCGGTCCGTGCAGTACTAAAATGCTTAAAGAAGGTGAATTTCCTTCTTGAGCATTTGAGCTACCTACCACGACCAGAACGCTCGTTTACAGGAATGGGAATTAATTCAGCTTCGGGTTCAGCTGAAGGCCCTAAAAGAGCATCAATCAGCTTGCGTGTTAATTCCTTAAGCTTTTCGAGGACTTTTTCGATATAATCCATTAAACTGAACGCTCCTGAGTACTAACTCAAATGTCAACTATCGGTTACGGAGAAACTGATGTAAAAACAGTACCGTTGGTTGAGAAATTGGTTGATACCAAACCCCTCTGAATGGGGAGCAAGTGATTATTGATAACTACGAACTCTCCCTTCATTATTTTAGGTTATCACATTAGCCACGTATAGGGCGGCATCTAAAGTTATGACCTAAGCATTTTGTTAGCAGTGATTATCAACCGCTGGTTGAAAAGCAATAGTCCGAAAGTATGAAAACATCCAGCTTATTGACATTTAGTCAAGATTTTGGCGAGCAAACTGCATCAGGTTGTTTCAGTTTTCTTTTTGGATTTAGTTCCTGAAGTTTTGGATTTAGTAGTGGAAGTTTTTGATTTGGTTGTTTTGCGAGTTGATTTACCTTTAGGTGCTTTGTCGGCTAATAACTTCAAGGCTGTTTCTAAAGTTATAGTTTCTGGAGTTTCACCTTCGGGAATACCGACATTTGTTTTGCCGTGCTTGATATAAACTCCATAAGGACCATCATAAATGTTGACGGCTTCATCCGTGTCTGGATGAGAACCCAATTCCCGCAACGGCTGCTTGGTTTTACTTTTGCTACCGCGTCCTTTTTTGGGTTCGGATAATAATTCTAAGGCTCTTTCTAAAGTGATACTCAATACATCATCACCGGCTTTTAAGGAACGGTAATCTTTGGCATCTTTAAGATTATGAACCACATAAGGACCAAAGCGTCCTAAATTAGCTTGGATGCTAGCTTTTGTTTCTGGGTGTTCTCCTAATTTTCTCGGCAGCGAAAGTAAACCAACAGCCATTTCTACCGTTACCTCTTCTGGCTTGACATTTTTCGGTAGGGATGCTTGTTTTGGTTTTGGATTTTCTTCGGATTTCTCACCCAATTGAACGTAGGGACCATACGGACCAATCAACATAAAAATTGGCTGAGCAGTTTCTGGATGGATACCGACTTGATCGGGACCTTCAGTTTTTTGCTTGAGTAATTTTTCGACTTGTTTGGGGTCGAGGTCGGCTGGAGTGAAATCTCTGGGAATCGAAGCTGTAACTGTCTCACCATCATTTTCGGCTTCTAAGTAAGCGCCAAACTTACCAATACGAATTTTGACATCTGGGATGTTCAAGTCTACAGTTCTTGATGTTAATACATCAATTATTTTTTCTTGTTCCCTAACCAAGGTATCCAAACCTTTTTCGCCCAGATAAAACTGTTTGAGATAAGGTAGCCATTCAGCTTCCCCAGTAGAAATATCATCAAGAGTTTGCTCCATTCTCGATGTAAAACTAAGGTCTACAACCTCCGGGAAGTGGGTTTCTAGCAACTTGGTGACGGCAAAAGCTGTAAATGTAGGAATTAAAGCATTATTTGTTAATTGAGCATAGCCCTTGTCAATAATGGTACCGATAATGCTCGCGTAAGTACTGGGACGACCAATTCCTTCACTTTCCAATGTTTTCACCAAAGTTGCTTCGGTGTATCTGGCTGGTGGTTGGGTTTCGTGACCAACAGTTTCTAGCTTTTGGCAATTAGGGCGATCGCCGACTTTTAAGTTTGGTAAAATAACTTCTTGATCTTCGAGGGCTGCTTCTGGGTCATCAGAACCTTCTACATAAGCTCTTAAAAATCCGGGAAAATCAATTCGTTTACCTGAAGAACGAAAACCCGCATCTTCTACCTGTAAATGCATGGTGATTTGGGTTTGTCTGGCATCTGCCATCTGGCAAGCAACGGTACGCTTCCAAATTAAATCATACAATTGCAGTTCTCTACCGCCCAAACCAGTTTCTTGGGGAGTACGGAAGCTGCTTCCAGCCGGACGAATCGCTTCGTGTGCTTCTTGCGCTCCCTTGGATTTTGTCGTGTATTGTCTGGGTTGGGGAGACAGAAATTCTTTACCGTAAAGCTTTTGTACGCAGTCTCTAGCAGCCGTAATTGCTTGTTCCGATAAATGTACCGAGTCGGTACGCATATAGGTAATATAACCTTGTTCGTAAAGGCTCTGAGCAACCCGCATCGTATCCCGCGCCGAAAGCCGCAATTTACGGTTAGATTCTTGTTGCAGGGTGGAAGTTGTAAATGGAGGTGCTGGTTTGCGCGTTACCGGACGTTCTTCAAGATTTGTAACTTGCCAAGTTTTATCGGTTAACCGTTGTTTTAGAGCTTCAGCCTCTTCCTCATTGAGCAGAACAACTTGACGACCTACAGTAATTTGTCCGGTTGTCGAGTCAAAATCACTACCAGTCGCTAATTTGGTTCCGGCCAAAGTTACCAACACGGAATTAAATGATTGGTTCTTATTTCCTTTGCTAGATGCAGGACTTAAAGTCGCTTTCAAATCCCAATAGCTACCGATATTAAAAGCACGACGTTGCTGTTCCCGCTGCACCAACAACCGCACCGCTACCGATTGTACCCTTCCAGCAGATAAACCCCAGGCGATTTTCTTCCACAACAAAGGTGAAAGGGTATAGCCCACGAGTCGGTCTAAAATTCTTCGTGTTTCTTGAGCGCGAACTACTTGTTCATCTACATCACGGGTATTTTGCAGCGCTTTTTTAATCGCTTCAGAGGTAATCTCATGAAACACCATCCGCTTTGTGGGGATTTTTGGTTTGAGCAATTGGTATAAATGCCAACTAATGCTTTCCCCTTCTCGGTCTTCGTCAGTAGCCAGAATTAGCTCCGTTGCTTCTTTGAGCGCTTCTTTTAGCTGGGTGACAATTTGTTTTTTGTTTTTGGGAACGACATATAACGGTTCAAAATTCGCTTCTACATTCACTCCCAACTGAGCCCATTGTTGTCCTTTGACAGCAGCGGGAATTTCACTGGCTGACTGCGGTAAGTCACGTACATGACCCATAGAAGCTTCTACTCGATAATCCGATGGCAAGTAGTTACGAATAGTTTTAGCTTTGGTTGGAGATTCGACAATAACGAGGGTTGACATGGAAGTTTCAAGAAAAAAATAGCGGCTTCGCTAAACAGTCATTTAGGGGACAATCAATAGGAAAATGTCAAGATAAAATTTCACTACGGAGCAAGCAATAACTATTAGATTAACTGCTTGACCCGATTGAAAGCCTTAATATCTTCCCGAAAGACAATGGAAATGCCGACTCTAGGTAAAATTATTCAAATTGGTTAATCGAGAAAGGCAGTCCTCTTCAATCTTTAACTTATATTGGGCATAATTGGCGACTACCATTTTTATTCATTGCAGTTTTTCGCAAGGGATTGGCATGGCGATACGCGAGAATCAAATACTTACCAGTTAAGAATAACAAGGGCTTTTGACAAGCATATTTTACAATTTTTTACATTAATTGATAATTGGTAATGGGGGATGGGTGATTGGTAATTGGTAATATTAAATCCGTGGAATCCGTGAAATCCCTTTTAATCCATGGTCAGAAATTATCGATAATATAGTAAAAACTGATACTTGTTTTCAGATGGCGTAGTTTGGAGAAAAAAGTTGTGATAAGATAATGCAGAAGAAGTACGTTCGGTAATTGTGTTCTTGTTATTAAGTAAAAGTCGCAAGCAGCTTTCCGGATGTCGCCTCTGCACGGTTGGATTCTGGAGAGTTTTATGTCAATCTACGTTGGAAATTTAGCATACGATGTTACTCAGGAAGACCTCACTAAGGTGTTTGCTGAGTATGGTGGTGTGAAGCGCGTTCAGTTACCTACCGATAGGGAAACTGGTAGAGCGCGAGGTTTTGGTTTTGTGGAAATGGAATCAGAAGCCGCAGAAAACGAAGCTATTCAAGCCTTGGATGGTGCCGAATGGATGGGTCGAGTGATGAAAGTTAACAAAGCCAGGCCGCGAGAAGACAGAGGCGGTGGCGGCGGTGGCGGACGCTCCGGTGGCGGACGCTCCGGTGGCGGAAACTGGGGTAGAGATAATAGCTATTAGGTATGGAAAAACTTTGTTGATTTTATGTCGAGATTTAGTATAATATGGACAAATTTCAAGAGCCATTGACCTAATTTAGAGGGGTGAAAGTCCTATCTAGTTGCGAAGAATTAATCTTCTATAGCCTAGAAAGCAGAGACTAAATTAGTGAGGTAATCAAATTAGGAGTGTACTGTAAAAGCAGCTTTGAAAGGTAAATCCTGACAAAGTAGAGGGAATTGTAGTTTCTCCGGCGAAGGTCACACTTCCAAATTAATAATGTGGATGTTTGTCCATATTATTAATAACTATAACCTTAAGCTAAATATTATTTTTAAGTAGGGATATTTCACAACTGGAATGTCCCTACTTATTATTTTGATTATTTAGGTGGCTTTTTACGAATATTTTTGGTTGATCGTCATGCTTAAGTGATGAATATTTGGGAAAAAACAATAGAATTAACACAGTTAGTATGAAAGTCGGTGGAGTCAAAACCTAATATATCTCATGGATTTTGTTAATCTCGCATCCCAGTTAAATGCTGGAACGATAGTACCGGAAGGAATTGTAATAATTACCTTCTTAGGGGTTTTGATCGTAGATTTGATTTTAGGACGTTCGTCTTCGCGCTGGATTGGATATCTAGCAGTAGCAGGTTTACTTGCTTCTATCGTCGCTTTGTATTTTCAATGGGACAATATTAATCCCATCTCATTTCTTGGTGCGTTTAACGGCGATGACCTGAGTGTGATGTTTCGCGGTATTATTGCACTATCTGCCGCTGTCACCATTTTGATGTCAATTCGCTACGTTGAACAAAGTGGTACGGCATTAGCAGAATTTATTGCTATTTTGCTCACCGCTACTGTGGGAGCGATGTTTTTATCAGGGGCGAATGAGTTGGTGATGATTTTCATCTCCTTAGAAACCCTGAGTATTTCCTCTTATTTGTTGACAGGTTATACCAAGCGTGATCCACGCTCGAATGAAGCCGCACTCAAATATTTATTGATTGGTGCTTCGAGTACGGCTGTATTTTTGTATGGCGTTTCTCTACTATACGGTTTATCCGGCGGACAAACTCAACTGAGCGCGATCGCTAATGGTATTGAAGCGGCAAACTTAGGTCAGTCTTTGGGTGTAGTGATTGCCTTGGTATTTGTAATAGCGGGTATCGGCTTTAAAATTTCTGCGGCACCTTTTCACCAATGGACACCAGATGTATATGAAGGCGCACCAACTCCGGTGATTGCGTTTTTATCTGTGGGTTCTAAAGCTGCGGGTTTTGCTTTGGCTATCCGCTTGTTAACAACAGTTTTCCCCCTCGTCGCTAGTGAGTGGAGATTTGTATTTACTGCTTTAGCGGTATTAAGTCTGATATTGGGTAATGTGGTTGCTCTTGCTCAAACCAGCATGAAGCGGATGCTAGCTTATTCATCCATTGCTCAAGCAGGGTTTGTGATGATTGGCTTGATTGCCGGTACTCAAGCAGGATATTCCAGCATGATGTTTTACTTGCTTGTTTACCTGTTTATGAACTTGTGTGGTTTTAGCTGCGTGATTTTGTTCTCCCTACGGACGGGAACCGACCAAATTACCGAGTACTCTGGTTTATATCAGAAAGACCCACTTTTGACTTTAGCATTAAGTCTTTCTTTACTTTCTTTGGGAGGTATTCCTCCTTTAGCTGGGTTCTTTGGTAAGATTTATCTGTTTTGGGCAGGTTGGCAAGCTGGTCTTTACGGATTAGTTTTGTTAGGATTAGTTACTAGTGTGGTTTCGATCTACTACTACATTCGTGTGGTAAAAATGATGGTAGTAAAGGAACCCCAAGAAATGTCGGATGCAGTCAAGAATTATCCGCCAATCAGGTGGAATTTACCTGGGTTAAGACCTTTGCAAGTTGGGTTGGTAGTAACTTTAATTGCTACTTCTATAGCCGGAATTCTATCAAATCCTTTATTTACATTGGCGAATAACTCTGTTGCGAACACTCCGATGTTGCAGCAATCGATGCTTGTTAATCCTCAAGTCAGTGTAGTTACTACTGAGCAACCTTAATTGGTATTTACGAAGCAGTTTGAAGATGATGTTTCGTGAATAAATAAGAGTCATTTTCGACTGATATCAAATGGCTGTTCGCAAATTGTGGACAGTCATTTTTGTAATTATATGTGAGTTGGACAAAAATTAGAGAAGTCGGGTTTTTAGTTGGGTGAAATACAAATTTTACCTCACCCCGCCCTCCGGGCACCCCTCTCCTAATATACGGAGAGGGGAAGGGGGTGAGGTTTTAGTGTATTGGACTCAACTGAAATTTGCTATATTCCGTAACATCGCAAAATAGTCATAAAAACCGGACTTCTAGACAACTACAGTATGTTTCATCTTACCTGACCTTTTTGGAAATAAAAAATAAGTCGAATCATGTGTGATTGTGATGATTTTTATTGATGACACAACGGCATCGGTATCTCAATTATAAATTCAGTTCCCTCTCCCACTGTGGAATTACAAATTAATTGACCTTTGTGTTTGTCAACAATAATTTGATAGCTAATTGATAAACCCAATCCTGTACCACTTCCTACAGATTTAGTAGTAAAAAAGGGGTCAAATATTTTCCTTTTTACTTTTTGTTCAATTCCAGAACCGTTATCTGAAATGCGAATTCTTGCTGTATTTGAATTTAGCATTTCTGTAACAATACGAATTATTAAATTTTCACTTGTTTGATGCTTTGTTTGTGAATCTGCTAATGCATCAATGGCATTACTAAGAATATTCATAAATACTTGATTAAGTTGACCTGGATAACAAGTAATTTGAGATAGTTGTCCATATTCTTTAATAATTTGGATTTCTGGACGACTATCTTTTGCTTTAAATCGGTGTTGCAAAATCATCAAAGTATTTTCTATTCCTTCATGGATATCCACGGTTTTCATTTCCGCTTCATCTAAGCGAGAGAAATTACGTAAACCTAAAACAATTGTACGAATACGAGAAGTTCCAATTGCTATGGAGCTAAGGAGTTTGGGTAAATCTTTGACGATGAAATCTAAATCAATTTCTGAAGATTTTTGGGCAACAATAGAGTTGTAATTGATATCTTGTTGCTGATAAATAGCAATCAAATCTAGTAAATCTTGAACGTATTGATTAGCATAAGTGATATTGCCATAAATGAAATTCACGGGATTATTAATTTCATGAGCAATTCCGGCTATCATTTGTCCTAAGCTTGACATTTTCTCAGCTTGAATTAAATGAGATTGGGTACTTTGTAAGTCCTCTAAAGCTTTTTTTAAAGTTTGATTTTTATCACTAATTTCTTGGGTTCTCTGTGCAACTTTTTCCTCTAAGGTTTGATTGTAATTTTCCAAATCTTCTTTGGCTTCTACTAAATTATTGTAAAGTATTGCATTCTTAAGAGAAATTGCAGCTTGATTAGTAATTAAATTAAGTAACTTGATCCGATTGCTAGTAAATACTCCTGCCGTTAACTTATTCTCAAGGTAAAGAATGCCAAATAATTTACCTTGATTAATAATTGGGATACACAATATGCTTTTGGGTTTTTCGCTGAGTATATAGCTATCAGCAAGTAAAAAATTAGGAATTGTAGTATCATCTATTCCGATGGTTTCCTTAGTACGTTTGACGTAATTGATTAAACCTACTGGAACATTTGTGCTAGATTCTAAGGGAATACATGGTAATTCTGTAGAAATGGAAGAGGTATGAGAATTACAACTAATTGCAGTAAGTTCTAAGTCTAATTTAGTATTTTTGCTTAAAATTAAGGCAGATTTGGAAGCTCCTGCATTCTGGGTAATTACTTCCATTAATGTCGAAAGTAAATCTTCTAATTTTATTTGTTCGGAAAGTGCTTGAGAAGCTTTAATGACTGATTCTAAATCTAAATATGCCGAAATAGTGGTTTTAGAACCAGAGATATTTTTGCTATTACTAATTTCAGTTAGAGGTGTAATTTCGCTTAAGGAACTTTTTCTATCGGGATGAGAATCTGTTTCTTTGTGTAAAAGAATATGACTAAGAAATTGAGGATAGCGTTTTTGTAAATCCTTTGCTTTAGCCTTTGCACCCCAACGAATGTAGCCATAATAAGCGTCATCAAGATAAGCTTTGGCTATTTTTTGTTTACCCCATTTTAAATAGAATTTAGCAGCAAGTTCGTTAGCTAATGCTTCTTCATGAATATATTCGTTTTCTTTGGCTTGAGTAATAGCAAGTTCATAAGAGTCTATTGCTTCAAGATATTGTCCAGTAACTCTATATAGTTCGGCTTCTACCAGATAGAATTTATGTAAATAATTCATGGGAGCATAGTACGCCCATTTTTTTAACTTTATCTGATTTGTTTCGACTAGGGCGAGTAAATTTTCTTGTTGTGATTCTCGCTCAGAATATAAGGCTAAAGCTGTTAAAGATTCATAAAAATGGAAGTTAGGGATTGAGATAAATCCGGCTCCACCAGCTAAATATATTTTTGTTTGCTTGGCATTTTCTTGAGCTTGTTCGTATTCTTCAAACCAATAGCAAAGAATTAGTTTATGTAAGTACAAGTAGTGAAGTCCTAATATATCTTTTGCTTCTATCATTGAAGCTATTGATTGATTTTCATCGTAAGCTTCACCTGATAAAATACCAGGATTTTCATTTTGAAATTGAAAATTAAGAATTGATTGTCGAAGTATTTTACAGCAGTTAGATGTAGTAGATTGTTTGAATATTTCTAATATATCAATGTAGTTTTTTGTTTGTTGTTCAATAACTGCCAATTCTTGACCTATGAAATAAGAATGTTGACAAATCTCTTTTGCACAATAGCCAGCAACATATAAACTGCCAATTTCTAATCCTGTTTGATAAGCATCAAGTAATAGCGGTAAAGTTTCTTTAATATGTGACTTTCATGTAACCTCTGCGAGGGCTTCATGTAACCCTAAAGTTAGTTCATATTCCGTTTCCCAACAATCTGAAATAAGTAGTTTTTTTCCAACAGTTAAATACTTGAATGCTTCTTGATAAGCTGTTGCTGAAATAGCACTTCTTCCAGCAATTAAGTTCATTTTTGCTAACTCGTTGCGTTCTTGCTGAACGTCGATTAATTCCAAAGCTTTATTGAACTGATTGACAATTTCAAAAATATCTTTTTCCCAAGATGTAGCAGAAGTTTTATTTAATAATAATTTGCCTAATTTTAAATGAATTTGCTGTTTTTCTGATTCGGGAATTAAGGAATAAGCAGCTTGTTGAACTCGGTCATGTATAAATTTGAATTGACTTGCCCTGCAATGACCTAAAGATATTTGATTATCGCGATTGCCATCAATAATTAATGCTGTTGTTGGGTGATCTTGATTTGATAAATCATTTTTTCTATCAATAGGTAAAATTAATCCTTCGATTACAGAATCCCACAACTCTGTTATCGTATTGTTAGGATGGGTTTCATTGATTGTCGAAAGAGTTTGTAAGTCAAATTTATTGCCGATGCAGGCAGCAAATTTAAGTATTTTTTGATTATATGTTGGTAGTCTTTTGATTTGAAGTGCTAGAAATTCTACGACATCATCTGTAAGAGCTAATTTTCTGACATCTGCAATATCGCATTCCCAATTACCAATTTCATAGTTGAATTTAATCGCTTTCTCTTTATATAAAGTCTTGAGGAATTGGTGAATAAAAAACGGATTTCCTTTAGTTTTAGCAAATATTGCTTGGGTTAATGGAATCACACTTTTTATTTCAGATTTAAGAGTTTCCGCAATTAAAATACCTATGTCGTTTTGGTCTAAAGGTTCTAAATTTATAGAACTAATTTTTACATTGGTTTTCGCAATTTCTCCGATTGTAAAATAAAGTGGATGGGTCATAGAAACTTCGTTGTCTCTGTAAGATCCAATTAATAGTAAAGCATTTTGATTTTGATTTTGATTTTCGGGTATAAAATTAGGTATTTGAATGCCTAAATTATTCTGCTGTGTTTGTAGATTATTGACTAGATTATTCTCACTCATTAATAGCTGGATAAAGCTCAAAGAAGCCGCATCTGCCCATTGTAAATCATCTAAAAATATAACTAAAGGATGTTTTCTAATTGCAAAAACTTGAATGAATTTATGAAATAAGAAATTTAACCTATTTTGAGCCGCAATACCAGATAATTCTGCGGCTTTGGGCTGCGTTCCAATAATCAATTCTAATGCGGGTATTAACTTAATTATTACTTGGGCTTGCTCGCCTAAAGCAGAGAGAATCGCCGCTTTCCATTGTTTAATTTGAGTATCGTTTTCACTTAATAATTGTTCGATTAAATTATTTAAAGCTTGTATCCACCCTAAAAAGGGAATATCCTGTTGTAATTGATTAAATTTGCCTTGAATAAAGTAACCTTTTTCTCTAATAACTGGTTGGTAAATTTCATTTACCACGGCGGTTTTACCCATTCCGGAATCACCTTTTACCAAAACCATCTCTACACCTTTAATTACTTCTGATTTTTCTAGATAATGTTGGGAATGATTAATCACTCTATCGAATGCAGCAAGTAATTCTTGGACTTCTACTTCTCGACCATAAAGTTTTTCAGGGATGATAAAATGGTCGGAAATATCTTTTGTTGCTAACTCAAAAGTTTCTATAGTTTTACTATTTTGTTTATTATTTTGTAAATTATTCAAGCATAATTCTAAATCGTGTTTTAATCCCAAGGCACTTTGATAACGGTCTTCGGCATTTTTTGCCATCAATTTACAAATAATATTAGATATAATCTCAGAAGCTTTACAGCTAATAATTTTTTCAATTGGTGGCTGTTTAGAAATATGAGAATAAATCAAATCTAAGGGATTTTGATGATTGAAAGGTAACTCTCCGGTTAGCAATTCAAAATAAGTTACACCAAGAGAATAATAATCACTACGATAGTCAATACCCCGGTTCATTCTGCCAGTTTGTTCCGGGGAAATATAAGCTAGCGTCCCTTCTATAATCTCAGGATTCGTAAGAAATTGAATTTCTTTAGGTAAAATAGAAGCAATACTAAAATCAGTTATTTTTACTTGTTTAGTAATAGGATTAATTAAAATATTGTCCGGTTTAATATCTTTATGAATTATATGATGATGATGTAATTGCTCAAGAGTCGATGCTATTTTGATGGCTATATCGAGAAAATAATTGAGAAAATCAGGAGTTTGACGTATTTTTTGATAATTCCAACTATCCATTTCATCCGCAAGGGAGATTCCACCAAAGTCTTCCATTACAAAAGCATAGCTTGTGCCATATTTTTCTAAACTGTAGGATTTGATAATACCGGGTACATCTAAATTTTGAGTGATAAAATACTGATGTCGGAACTGGATGATTTGTTGGGAAGTGGGATGTTCAATTCCCATCAGTTTAATAATCACAGGTTTTTGGTCTTTTCCTCTGATTCCCCTGTAAACAATAGTTTGACTGCTTGAGTAAATTTTCTCAATGATGCTATAGCCACAAATTACGGGAAATATATCTGATGATAAAACCATTTTTTGCCGTTTTTTTGGATTTAAAGTACATTCTTAACCCTATTGTTCCCATCAAGTTAGTTGCATCATCATCACTTCATATAAAAAAACATTAAAATATCTTATTTGTGTAACAAAAATATTTATTAAGTACTATTACTTATTATTTTTTGGCAAAATAAAAAAGCCCGTTTAACCAGGCTCAGAATTGAACATAGATTTTAGGTTTAAGCTGTTGTTATTTGATTTTTTGTTTGATATAAGCGACTACTTGAGTTAATTGTTTTTTCAAACTGTCTATTTCTGCTTGCATTTTTGCCATTTGTTCGTGTATATGTATTTCAGCCTCGGAATTAGAATATTCAGCAGATGTCGTTCCATTAGTTCCGTTACTTAGACTAGTTCCATTCGATACATTCGTATTTGCAGCAGCAGCGACGGGTTGCATTCGAGGTTGCTTTGCTTTAGCCATTGCTGCTTTAATTGAACTAATTAGCTGTTTTTGGTCAAAAGGCTTGTTGAGAAATTCAAAATGCTCAAACGGTTCAGAGATTTTTTCTGTAACTTCCTCCTTACGTCCTGACATTACAACTAAAGGGGTTTTTCTTAAATCTGGTTGTGACTGAATTTCTTGATAAACTTCCCATCCGCTCATTTTTGGTAATAGGAAATCCAGCATAATCAAACTAAATTTTTCCTTACGGATTAATTTAAGTCCCTCTAAACCGTCTTTTGCTTCTAGTACCTGAAAGTTCCCCGGAGGTAGCATTTCTCGTACTTTTACCCTGACTACTGTAGTGTCATCAATAACTAAAATTTTATTATTTGCCACAATGATTCGCTCTAAAAGATAATTTAGGTTTAAATAGCGTTTTCGCTGAGAACACATACTAGAGTTCTCCCACTATATCCAAAATATATATTGATTGGGGGAGAGTATTTTCCGCGAAAATAGCAATTATATAGGTGTTATATCAAACATGACAATCTGGTTATTACTGGTTTAATTTATAGATTTCTTCAAAGTCTATTTTTGATTGTTGATCGGGGCTCGGAAATCAATGGAGGATATTACTGCCTTGCCGCCTTAAAATTAGCCTTCTCTATGAAATCTCTTTCCTTTGTGTTCTCTGCGTCTCTGCGGTTTTTTTTTCGGTAATCTTTCAGCGAAAAAGGAACTTCACAATATAATGCTCTAACTATTAACTCCCATTAATTAAAAATGTTGTCTATGACTTCCTCAAAAGCTTCTGTTAGATCGGAAATTACGGCAATGCCAACTTGGTTACGTCGCCCTATTGGTAAAGCCAGCGAAATCTCCACGGTTCAACAGATTGTTAAACAGCGGCAAATTCACACAATTTGTGAAGAAGGACGTTGCCCGAATCGAGGAGAGTGCTATTCTCAAAAAACTGCCAGCTTCCTGCTAATGGGTCCCGTTTGTACCAGGTCATGTGCGTTTTGTCAAGTAGATAAAGGTCATGCACCAATGGCTTTAGATGCCGAAGAGCCATTAAAAGTAGCGAAAGCGGTACAGCTTTTAGGATTACGCTATGTAGTCTTAACTTCCGTCGCTCGCGACGATTTATCTGATGGAGGTGCGAGTTGGTTTGTCAAAACAATGGAGAATATTCGTCAACTCAATGGGGAAACTCAAATTGAGGTACTCACACCAGATTTTTACGGACAAACGCAGCCGATTAAAATAATTGTCGATGCAAAACCAGCTTGCTATAACCATAATATCGAGACAGTGCGACGCTTACAAGGTCCCGTGCGCCGAGGAGCAAAATACGATCGCTCCTTACGAGTATTACAAATAGTTAAACAAATTGACTCTACCATCCCGACTAAATCTGGTTTAATGGTGGGACACGGTGAAACTGTTGAAGAAATCATCGAGACGATGAAAGATTTGCGTAATGTGAAGTGCGATCGCCTGACAATCGGTCAATATATGCGACCATCCTTAGAGCATTTACCCGTGCAAAAATATTGGACACCACAAGAGTTTGAGGAATTGGGTACAATAGCGCGTCAGTTAGGATTTTCTCATGTCCGCTCCGGTCCTTTAGTTCGTAGTTCTTACCATGCGGCTGTCGAATAGTCAACTATCTATAGTATTTATTTTCATCAAAAATTAGAGTGTTGAGAACTTTTGAGTATTTTATGAAAATCTTTCTAACGAATTTGGCGAAAAACGACATCTTTTTGGTATTTGTTGAGAAGTCCTTAAATTTAGGAGAACGATTATGGCTAAAGTTGGTGTAGATGTTGCTCAAACGAATGCTAAAGCACCTTTCCCTTTCCGCACGATAATTAGCGTCATTCTGCTGGCTGGTAACGTCTTGGTAGCAGCAATTTACTTTCACGTGATTAATCCGTAATTTCCTTTACATTTAAACTTCAAAAAAACCTGTAAAGACGTAGCAATGCTACGTCTTTATTCTTTATAAATGCTTATCAGAACAAAAAAATTCACCACCACTTCAATTGTAAATAACCGCGTTCCGATAAAGCCATTTCTTTCTCACTCAGCCATTCTACAGATTTATAAGTGCCAAAAACATGGTCCCACCAATCCACAGCTAAACCAAAGTTATGTTCCCACATTCCATATTTATGATGTACGTAATGTACTGGCATTTTCATCCAGAAACATTTAGTGGGGTTTTCATGCTGCAATTGATGAGCGTATGCGGAAAATGCTGCATAAGTTAAACTACCGAGCAACCAACCCAAACCAGCATCCCAGGAATAGAGAAACATTAACAGCATGGCTACCGAAGCACCAACTGTGTAATCACGAAATTCCCAGATTACTCCTTGTGCTTCGTTACGACGATGATGGTCACGGTGACGTTCACCAATTTTACGGTTGACGTGCATCAGACGATGCAGCCAATATTCTACTAAACTCGCAAGTACGAAGGCAATGATCAAACAAATTATTGCTCTAGAAGCACTTAATAATACAGGATTCATATAAGATTGTGAAGGAATAAATCAACTAATATTTGTCTCGTAGTTCATCTTAACAATTTCTCAGGATGATAATTGCGTTTCACATCACTGATGATCCAGAGGTGATACTATCAACATTATTTCTAGATTTGGGATTGTAACTCTGTAGCAATTTCTTGTAATATTTGGGATACCGAACGGGGTTGCCAACCTAATTTTTCACGGGCTTTGCTGGCATCAACTCGCACGCAGCGGTCATATAAATAATGTACTCGTTCTTTGCCTATGGGTGGATTCCACGATAATATTTTACCTATGGGGTCAAGAATATTACCGATTACTCTAACTATGGGTTGGGGAACTTCCGCAGGTGTGGAAATACCTGTTTGTTTGCTGATAATTTCAAACATTTCGCGGGAGGGAACTTCACCAGCAGATATTATATAATGTTCTCCTCCTTCACCTTTTTCTGCTGCCAATATCATGGCGTTTACCAAGTCATCTACATGAACTACCCCAGTAATGCGATCGCCACCTACCCAAAATTTTAATTTACCTTGCAAAAATAGTTTAAATACGGGACCGAAATGAGGGTCATCTGCACCTAGTATACCGGATGGCATGACGCTGACTACGGGTAAACCAGTTACGGCATAGTTATCAACTAGCTGCTGTGCTTTGTATTTGGTACTATCATAAGCTGAGGAAAAGTGTTCTTGAGTTCTTTCAAAGGTTTCATCTATTACTTCGCCTTTGGTGTCGCCGTAAATACCTATAGTGCTGCAATATACCATTTTCGAGATTTCCATCTCTTTGGCAACTTCTAAAACGGCTTGGGTTCCTTCCACATTTACCCGTTGCATTTGCGCTGCATCGACTAAACCCAGTTCGACGAAAGCTGCTGTATGAAACACGGTATCAACGTCTTTCATGGCTTGACGCAGAGCATTGCGGTCAGTAATATCTCCTATAACTAGTTGTATTTCTGTATTTTTTAATCTTGTTAAATTGCTCGATTTGCGTACCAACCCCACTACTGAGTCGCCGCGCTGCTGTAGCGCTTTTACCAAGTGCGAACCCGTAAAACCATTGGCACCTGTTACTAAAGCTTTCATAATGTTTTCTCGTAAATTCGGTAAGTCTTGTAAATCTTGCCACCTGCGGCTTCAATTAATTTTCGGGAAGGTGAATTATCTTCCCAAACTGTGGAAAGTTCTGCTCTTTTATAAGGTTTACCTTTTTTAATTCCTCCTTGCATTCCCAAATAAATTAAACCTAAAGGAACCATTTTACGGCGATATTCTGGTAAACTACAAATCACAATTACTCTTCCTTGGTCAATTTGCCGACGATACCAAAGAAATTTCAGGATTCCCAACCAATTTAGTTTACCGTTAACGTGTTTCAACGCAATATTATAATCGGGTAAACCCATCCAAAAACCGACCATTTTACCGTTATCTTCAGCAACGGGAAATACATCTTGATCTACTAATGATTGTAATTCTTTGGCTTCGTCGAGAAATTCTTCTTCGCTACGAGGAGTTGAACTATAGTTATTTGCAAAGGTTGTATTAAACAATTGATAAAGACTGCGACAATCTTGTTCAAAACCTTCTCCTTTGGTGCGGAGGGGACGAAAATTAATTCCAGATTTACAAGCAATGTTGTAACCTTTTTCAAATTTGGGATCTAAAATCAGATCCAAAGGAAAATCATAAGCATAAGCGTCATTACCTTTATCATAACCAGCCTTTTCCATAAATTCTGGATAATAAGGCGGATTATAAGGTGTCATCATCATTGGTGGAGAATCAAAACTATCTACTAAAAACAAACAACTATTATGAGTAGATAAATTAATTGGTCCTCTAACAACACTCATACCGCGATCGCGCAACCATTGACAAGCAGTTTCTAATAAACTGTTAGCAACGTCAAAGTCTTCTATACATTCAAAATAACCAAAAATTCCGATATTTTTGGCTTCGCTTTCTATTAATCGCCGATTTACAGCCGCGACAATTCTTCCTAAAGGTTGACCATTTGGTTGCGAAACAGCGATAAACTGCTGAAATTCGCCGTATTCCAAGAAAGGGTTATTTTCTGATTTTAATTGTTTGGCTACACTACTGCGAATGGGTGGAACCCAATTGGGATAATTTTTATATACATTAAAAGGCACATCAAGAAACATTTCTCGTTGTGCATCAGTAGTTACAGCGGATACCCGAAAATTTTGGGTTTGAGTTGCCATATTCAGTAGTAAAACTTAGTTTTAATTAATTTTGTCTAACTACTTACTTACAGTCTAATTATTAATTATGGGATTTTTATTGGGTTAATTTAATTATTTATTTGTAGTTAAGAATACGCTTTTTAGGGAAGAGGGAAGAGGGAGTAGGGAAGAGGGGGTAGGGAAATGGAGGGATGGGGAGAAATAAACATCAACCAACAACTGTCAACTGTCAACTGTCAACTGTCAACTGTCAACCTACTGATATTCTGCGCTAGGTTAATAGTTGAAGTGTTATTGAGAATTTACCGTGCTGCACTGCAAATATCCAGGTGTACTTTTAAGTTTTACTGTATTACTTTCAACTTTAACAGCCTGTGCAAATACTCCGTTTGCCAAAAATATCGAGCAATCCTTACAAGCTGACTCTAGATTGAAAGAGAACCCAGCTATTTTTGGTGCTAAGCAGGTAAATGATACTCAAAAGCAACCGAAAAAAAGTTTACCAGCCGATTTTCCCCAAGATATTCCCATATATCCGAATGCTGAATTACAGTCAGTTACCCAAACTAACGATAATACAGGAAAATTCTCGGCTCGCTGGCTTAGTTCCAATCCCAGTAATTTTATCGTTGATTTTTATCGTAAAGAATTGCGCTCAAATCAGTGGGAAGTTACCCAACAACCCGAAGATGGACAACAAGGTGAATTTACAGCACAGCGTAATAATTCAGAGGTGAAAATTTCTGTTGAACCAAAAACTGTTGCGAACACACAACCAAATCAACCGCAAACAACTACCGAATTAATCATTGAGTACTCACCTAGTACCAGTACTTCCCAAACTACCCCAACTGCAAATCCTGCGATTACAAATAATCCCGATTTTATCGGTCCAATACAACCCGGAGATACAATTAGTCAATCGGAACTTCCTCAAACTGTAATTGAGTCGCAACAGTTTGACGATTTGAACAAAGCACCCCAAGAATTACAACCATATATCCAGGATTTAGCAGCATTGGGTGTGTTATCGCTTCCAGTTAATGCAGCAAAAAGTAATACTACTACAAACGAGTTTCAACCCAATACAAATATTACCCGTCGGCAATATGCACGCTGGTTAGTTACTGCAAATAACGCGATGTATAGTAACTCGCCTTCTAAGCAAATTCGCTTAGCTAATGGAGGCAATAAAAGTACTTTTAGCGACGTTTCTACAACAGACCCAGATTTTGCGGCAATTCAAGGATTAGCCGAAGCTGGATTGATTCCGAGTGCTTTATCAGGTGATTCTACACAAGTATTATTTCGTCCTGATGCACCATTAACCCGCGAACAATTACTTTTGTGGAAAGTTCCTCTTGATAGTCGTCAAGGTTTACCTAATGCTTCCTTAGATGCAGTCAAAGAAACTTGGGGTTTTCAAGATGCAGCAAAAATTGACCCCAAAGCCCTGCGAGCAGTTTTAGCAGATTACCAAAACGGTGAACAATCAAATATTCGTCGGGTATTTGGTTATACAACCTTATTTCAACCGAAGAAAGCTGTAAGTCGTGCTGAAGCTGCTGCGGCTTTATGGTATTTCGGTTCAGAAAATGAAGGAGTATCCGCAAAAGAGGCTTTGAAGTTAAAGCAGTAGTAAATAATACTCAAAAAAGTGGGTTTGTACGATCGCAACGAGTTTGCTGAAAATAGGGAGCGAGACGTATGTCCTTACGGACACGCTTCGCTAACCCACTACAAATTTCTGCCCAATAATCGCGATTCGCAATTTTGTCTATTAAAAATCAAAATTTAAGCAATTATCCGTAATCAACTGGGAAAATATTGATTGTATTTAAGTATAAATTAAGTGTTTATTTCAATGGTACAAAATATCTGTAAACTTGATTGTTTTAGTTAATAAAGTGTTGAATATAACTTTAGGTTCTAGAAAAGTATTATGGATATAAAGTTACAAATTATACTCATATTCATATAACAAAATTTATATATAATTAAGTTATACGTGCTTTATTGATTGGCATAGCAGGGATAGCATAACTGTAAGAAACACGCACTACTCTTCATTTTTCGGATAAAAAAAGTTGATTGTACTGAGCCTGTAACCTTAAGCACTTAGTTAAGTTGAAGCCATAGTGTAAGGACTAAAAAATGTTAAATCAAAGGCTAAAGATATCGCTGTCAGCGAGCTTTGTTGGTTGTTGTTTTGCTGTGGGTATTGGTATGGGTTTGTTGTCTCGTCTTCAGGTAAAAACACCAACAGATAATGCAATTTCAGTAGAAACAACAGCAGCACCATCAGCATCAACAGATTCTGTAAAAATCCCAACTGCTAATAAACAAAAACTTGCAAAGTCGCCGGTACTCCGCCGTGCAACGGCGGAGCCTGCGGCGATCGGCGTTTCCCGATCAATTATTATTCAAGCAGTTGGAGATGTGATTCCAGGTACAAATTATCCTAACCACAGACTTCCAGCAGATTATAATCAATTAATACCAAAATCGGTAAGAGCATATTTAAATAGAGCCGATTTATTATTTGGAAACTTTGAAACCAATTTAACTAATTATCCTTATTCAGCAAAAGATATTAGTCGAGGACAGGTATTTGCTTTTCGTTCTCCACCAGCATATTCCAAGCTATTTGCTGATGTTGGATTTGATGTATTTAACATAGCGAATAATCATGCAAAAGACTTCGGAATGCAAGGTTTTAAAGATACCGTCAACAATCTTAAAAATGTTGGTATCGAAACAGTAGGTCATAAAAATGAAATTCTTTATTTAGAAAAGAACAATAATAAAATTGCGATGATTGGGTTTGCACCCTATGATATGTATAATTCTATTCATGATTTAGAAACAGCGACTTCACTTGTTAAAAAAGCTAGAGAACAAGCCAATATAGTAATAATATCGATGCACGCAGGTGCTGAAGGAACTGGTGCATTGCATACTAAAAATCAAACAGAATATTTCTATGGAGAAAATCGCGGAAATTCGATTAAATTTGCTCGGACAATGATTGATGCAGGGGCAGATTTAGTATTAGGACATGGGCCTCATGTACCTAGAGCAATGGAAATGTATAATGGGAAATTAATTGCTTATTCTTTAGGAAACTTTTTAGGATATCGCACTTTATCAACTGTTGCACAAGCTGGTTATTCGATGATATTAGAAGTTAAAATGACTCCTGAAGGAAATTTAGAACAAGCTAAAATTATTCCGGTACGTATGGATAAACAAGGAATTCCTTACATTGACCAAAATTTTAATACTGTACAGTTAGTACGTTATTTAAATAAGCATGATTTTCCAGATTCCAGCGTCGAGATTAATCAAAAAGGAGAATTAATAGTAGCTAATTCTCAATAACTAGATTACTCCCTTTTCGCTCCAAAACTATCTATTTCTCTTTATTTCTTTCCTCTGCGTACTCTGCGTCTCTGCGGTTTTTTTTCTAATTATTCTTGTCGGGTAAGAAGTCGGGTTTTGACGACGATTGTATGTTGTTAGGGATATTTACCTTACAAACCCGACTTCTATATTTAAAACTTGATTTAACTTACCGCTACGATAACCTTCTAAATCTAAAGTTACATAGATAAAACCAAATTCTTGAAAAGCAGATACAATTGATTTTAAATCTGTATTGAGGATAAACTTTTGAATTTGTTCTGGTGGTAATTCGATACGTGCTGTATCATCTTGAGAACGAACTCGTAAATTATTCCATCCTAGTTTACGTAAATACACTTCCGCTCTGCCGACTCGTTGTAATTTAGTAATAGTAATCTCTTCACCATAGGCAAAGCGAGAACTCAAACAAGGTTGTGCTGGTTTATTCCACCAAGGTAAATTTAAATGTTGGGAAATTTGACGAACTTCTGCTTTACTAACATTAACTTCAGCTAAAGGAGAGCGCGCACCTCTTTCTTTTGCAGCTTGAATACCCGGACGATAATCGTGTAAATCGTCTGCATTTACTCCATCGATTACATAAGGATAACCCCATTTTTTGGCTAAAGGTTTTAGGGTATCATGTAATTCGCTTTTGCAAAAATAGCAGCGGTTGACGGGGTTAGAAGTGTAGTTAGGATTTTCCATTTCATGAGTTTGCACAACTTGATGAGCAATCCCAATCATTGCGGCTTGAATTTTGGCATCTTCTAACTCTTCTGGTAATAAACTCGGTGAAACAGCAGTTACTGCTAAAGCCTTTTCTCCCAAAACATCATAAGCAATTTTAGCAACTAAAGTGCTATCAACCCCACCGGAATAAGCAATTATAGCCTGTTCCATATCTTTGAATAAAGCTTTTAATTGCTCTAGTTTTTCTATATACATCATGTCCCAATCCAAGGGCAAAATTATAATTTAATACCAGTTTATTTCTTCTATTTTAAGATAAATATAATTAATCGGATAGAAGTCGGGTTTTTACGTAAATTATACTTAATATCATCAAACACTCACAAAAACCCGACTTCTTAGTCCACAATTGTTTTGACAATTTTTTCTAAAAGCGGTAAATCAATTGGTTTAGATATATAATCATTTACTCCTGCTGCCAGACAAATATCGCGATCGCCTTTCATTGCCATTGCAGTTTGAGCGACAATGGGAATATGAGAATATTGGGGATTTTCTCGTAACTGCTTTACTAATGCCAGACCATTGTCATCTGGTAAAATAATATCCATTAAAATCAGGAAATAATGCTGCTGTTTTAAAGCATCCCACATTTGGACTGCGGTTTTAACCCAAGTTACTTGATATTCCAATCTTTCTAGAAAAGTTTTGATTAATTGAGCATTAGGTATGTCATCCTCCACAAGTAAGATATTTGAGGATTTTTCTGGTGTATATGTCGTGATTTTGCGATTATTACAACTAGTTTGTTGGAGTTGACATTCTTCAACTGTATCGGTTACTTGAGCAACTTGATTTTGTGTTAGGGGAAGCACAATCGTAAAATAAGAACCTTTACCGACAACGGATTTTAGTTCAACCCAACCTCCGTGGATTTCCACCAATTTACGAGTCACTGTTAAACCTAAACCCGTACCTTCTTGACTCAAAGCATCATTCTCGTTAAAAACTTGAAAAAATGGCTGAAACAGTTCGCTCTGATTTTCTTCGGAAATCCCAATTCCGGTATCCCAAACTGTAAAACGTATAAATTCATTTTTGTCTTGAAGGGGCTTAACTTCTAAACCAACTGTTCCGTTTTTAGTAAACTTTACTGCATTGAAAAGTAAATTTAAAAGTATTTGCTTGAGTCTTAAGGGGTCAGCTACTATATTTGTGACATTATCGTCTATTTCCAGACGCATTTGTAAACCTTTATTTGCAGCTTTTTCTTTTACCAGTGCTAATACGTTACGACACAATTGTGGTACATCAATTTTCTCCCAATTAACTTCTAACTGGTTCGCTTCAATTTTAGATAAGTCGAGAATGTCGTTAATTAAAGCCAAAAGATGTTTACCACTAGACTGAATAATGTTTAAATATTCATGATGGCGCTGCCTGTTTGGGTCATAACCCTGAGCTAACAGCAAATGAGTAAAACCAATAATCGAACTCAAAGGAGTACGAATCTCATGGCTGGTATTTGCCAAAAATTGGTTTTTCAGTTGATTGGTACGCTGTAACTCTTGATTACCATTATTTAGTTGCTGTGCTTGTTGCTGTAACGATTCGATTTGTTTGACTTGGGTTAAAGCTACCATACACATTTGTGCAGCTTTTACCATTAATTTTGGTATTTGTTCGGTAACATTTAAAGAAGAAGAATTTATCGAAGATTTCTCACAAATAATTAACCAGCCAACAGTCCCAAGAATATCATTACTCAAACACCAAGCAGTTTGTGGTTGTTGTTCCAATTGCTGCAATTCTGAGATATGTATCTCCGAATTTAACGTCAATTTTCTTTCTTTACCTTTATTTAGCGTTACAGTTAACGGTGATGATTGAATCGGAGTTGTTGAATCGCCAGAAATATAGCAAATCTTGCACACAGATTGTTGTGGTTCAACAATGGCATTCGGTACCTTCTCTGGAAGGGCGATGGCGATGATGCTGGAATTAATTGCAATTTCGAGTTCGGTTACTACTGTTTGAAAAATTTCTGCTGTAACGATTTCTTGTTTATCTTCAGTAAAAGCTAAACTTAAACAATTGTTAAGACGACTTTGCAGTTGATTCAAACTGCGTTCCAGCCACAACTCTACTCGAAGTTGCTCGATGGTTGTTAAAACTGTCGATGAATCGGCATTTAGTTGTGAATTCTGCTCTGGTAAGCTGGAATAATGCTGCATGGTCAACTCGACCGCTAAATAATTTTAATAGCTTCGCTTAAAAGGTGCTAAATAGACCTGAGTATATTAGCGCACAATTAATTCTATATATATAAACTAAAACTTGTAGTGTCAAATGTCACGAGAAAAAGACAACCAATTAAAATTAAAATCTGGTGTAGATTTTTTCTCAGATTTTTAAGAGATTACTTACAATAGGCTGGAAAGTTAATACTGGATCAAAGTAACTTAACATAAAGGCAAATACGCTTCAAAGCCAGATGTATCAAGTATTACGACAATTAGATTGGATATTTATTTTAATTTCAGTAGGCTTTAATCTGTTTTTTTACAAGTTTGTCAAATTATTTTCACTGCTATTTAATAGCATAAGCACAGTTTTCTGTATTTATATACACATATTTATATTTTTGATTTATGTTTTTCATAATGGCAATTCTACTTATTGCGTTTGGTTAGCAGGGTACAAAGTGCAAAATAAATAAATAAATAAATAAATAAATAAATCTATCTTACGTGCAAGCAAACTATAACTTCTGTTAGAGGAATAATTCATTGATTTCTATGTAATCTTGATTTGTATTCAGAACAGTTAAATGGTTTGAAGTAAGTTGGATTTTGAATAAATATTCCCAACCAAGCGAGCCTCTAAATGTGCTGAATCGGTGAAAAGTATGGCTCTTCAGTACTTAGTATGCTAAAAATACAATAAAAAGCCATTAAATGAATAAAAATAGCGCACATTAACTCGTCGGTGCGGCGAATTGAACTATCGCTGCGCTTGATTCGATTGCGTAGAGACAGGCTTGTTACTAGCTTGTTAAAACCTTAAATAGTAATAGCCTGCCTCTACGCCGCTACGCTAATCGAATCATAGTTCAATCCTTAAATAGAAATAAGTTTAACAAAGAATTGCAAAAAAATGAAAAATCATTTCTTTTATACTGCTATTTTATTACAGAATGAAATTAAAAGCAGGCAATTTGAAAGTTAGATATATTTACGACAATGAACTCTAAAAAAGATATTAAAGTATTAACACAATTATTGAAACTAAAAAGTGTAAAAGTTGTGTCGCACCGTCAATATCAAGGTGTTGGAATAATGTTACAGATTGAATCAATAAATAGTGAAAGTATTTGTCCTCGTTGTGGAAGAAAAAGTCATAGATTACATCAAAATCATCGGTATATAATTAAGGATTTACCTATGGGTGAACAGCAAGTATTTTTAGAAATAAATAAAAGACAATTTAAATGTAATAAATGTCAAAAGCCTTTTAGTGAAGAGTTAGATTTTGTAGATAGTCGAAGAAAATATACTAAAAGGCTTGCAAATAAAACAATACAAAAAGTATTAGATTCAGATATTCATAGTGTAGCTGAAAAAGGAAGTGTAACAACAGAGGAAATAGAAAGAATGTTAAAAGATGCATCTAAAAACTCGTTGATTACCAGACCGTCATACTTAAAAAGACTTGGTATTGATGAAATAGCATTGGTTAAAGGTAAAGGTAATTACTGTGCAGTTTTAGTAGACTTAGATAATTCTAAATTACTGGCAATCTTACCAGGAAGGACACAAGAAATAATTAAAGAAGTACTGAATTCATGGGGAGAAGAACTTTTAGAACAAATAGAAGAAGTAAGCATAGACTTATGGCGAGGTTACAAAAGTCTAGTTAACGAATTAATTCCAAATGCACAAGTTGTAGCTGATAGATTTCATGTAATGACGCAAATAAATAAAGAATTAGATTTAGAACGAAAACGAGAAAAAAGGAAAGTAGAAGATTCTATAAAAAAATCAAAATCACAGTTAGAGAAAGATCAACATGAAAAAGTTTTAGATGGATTAAAGAAAAGCAAATATCCTTTGTTAAAAAACGAAGAAGATTTAAATGAAGAACAGAAAAATAAACTATACCAAGTTAAAGAAGTATCTCCTACTCTCAAAGTAATGCATGAGTTAAAAGAAAAAATACGAATGATTTTTGATGAAACAAAGGATTGGTTACAAGGACTATTTCAACTCGGTATATGGCTATTGAAAGCTAAAGAAAACTTTCCAGTTAGTCGGAAAACTATTATTCGTTGGATTGATGAAATTATTGCTTACTTCGATAATGGTACAAATAGCGGTGTAATTGAAGGTATTAACAACAAATTAAAACTTATTAAACGTTCAGCTTACGGATTTAAAAATTTTGAAAATTTTAGAGTTAGATGTCTACTAAATTGGTATTTTGACTGTTAGTTAAGCATACTAAGTACTGAAGAACCAAAAGTATTGAGAATGAACAAACGGAGTTTTGTAATGAAAAATATAATTAACAACGCGATATCTTTGATCAAAGTTGTGTTTCAACAGCTTCGGGTGAAGCGTTTTGTAGCTGTTCTTTTAGTTGGATTTTTACTGCTAACTACAAATGTTGCTCGTGCCGATTATAGTAAAGAAGTAACTAATAGAGTTGACCAATTAGTGGATAGAAACGATTCTGATAGACCTAAAACTGTGGGAGAATGGAATAAAGAAGCTCGTCAAACAGAAGATGCTCCGATTGAAAGAATTAAGAGAATCGGTAAAGAATCCGCAGAAGCTGTAAAAGATTTTGGTGGAATGTATGCAGATACTGCTGAAAAAACTACTCCCGATTTAGATAACAATATGACAAGATAATCGGCTTTATCTTCATTTAACATGAGTTAGATAGAGCTAACATTTACAGAAGTCGGGTTTCTTGGATAAATATCTCTTACACTAGACAATAATTATAAAAACCCGACTTCTAAATATTCCTGCATACTTTAATGACTTATTTTTCCAAAATAAAATCAGCAATCGATTTATCTTTTTCTACTTCTGTAACTTCGGGAATGCTTAGTAAAACCGAACGCTGAATGAATTTATTATTATTATTATTATTATTATTATTATTATTATTATCTTGAATTCGTCTTTCTACACGACTAGGAATACCATAACCATAAACAATATGTCCTTGCCCTGCTAATACAATTACTTGATAATTCGGGTTAGCTTTGATAAATGTAGCGATACCATCCGCCATTGTTTCATCCCATAATACTTGGGCTAAGAAAAACTTATTTGCACTACTGCTGTTTCCATGCCCCGCACTTTGATGTTGTTGGAAAGCTTTTAACACCATTTGACGATATGCGATGTTATTGGTGTCAATTTCTGTAATCGGTGGAATCAATTGTTTTTCTGCATTTGTGAGTTTTTCTATCCCTTGGCGCGAAACTTTTCGGGTAATTTCGCTGGGAGTATTTAAAGCTAAAACGGGTATTTGTTTTTGTTTTGCAAACCGTAAAATAGGAGCATAAAGTTGCCAATCAAAACCCCAGCGTGTTTTATATTCAGTTTTTTCAATTAGTTCTGCTTCAGTAATTTTACCTGCTATATATTGATTTACAACTTGTTGAAAGGGACGTTGAAACATTTCCATCCCGATTGCTATTTGTGTCAGGGTAAACGCAAGAAAATTTAGATATTATATCAGCTAGAATGTAAGGGAATAG
>JACYMD010000079.1 GCA_015272215.1 Rivularia sp. T60_A2020_040
ATCACGTTCCGTTTTGGAGAGCAGTGGAAGGGGTGACTCTTTCACTGACTTTAATCCTACAAAAAATGGTAACAGACGCGGCAATTTCGGAAAGAGCAAGAATAATTGCTACCTATGCCCTCTGTGGATTTTCTAATATTGGCTCCATCGGTATTCAAATTGGTGGCATCGGCGCGATTGCACCGAATCGTCAAGCAGATTTAGCACAAATGGGGATTAGAGCAATGGTTGGTGGTGCTATCGCCTGTTTTATGACAGCTTGTATTGCGGGGATGTTGTTATAGAGTTAGGAGTTAGTACCACCGGAGTTAGTTTTGTAGAGACGGGGCGTATTGCTACGTCTGTACGGGAGTTAGGAGTGAAGAGTTAGACACAAAAACAAAATTGAATTTACAACGCGAATTTATATTCTCGTGTCGTAACCCAACATCAAGATTGTGAAAAAAATATTTTAATTTAACTCTTAATTTTTAATACCCCAATTCCCGATTTCTAATTCCCTTAGAGGGTGTTTATAAAAACCTACTATAGAAAATTTCAGTTGAGTCCAATACACTAAAACCTCACCCCCTTCCCCTCTCCTTGCTAAGGAGAGGGGTTAAGAGGGCGGGGTGAGGTAAAATTTGTATTGCACCCAAGTAAAAACCGCTATAATTCAAAAGATTTTGAAATTCAATCCAAAATCTAAAATCTAAAATCCAAAATTACTTAGGTCCCATTCCTACTTTACCTGCATAAACGGCACTATCTCCTAATTCATCTTCAATTCTTAATAAGCGATTATACTTAGCTACTCGTTCACTACGACACAACGAACCTGTTTTTATTTGTCCAGCGCGAGTAGCTACGGCTAAATCGGCAATTGTGGTATCTTCGGTTTCGCCGGAACGATGGCTGATTACGGAACGAAAACCGTTACGAGTCGCTAAGTCAATGGTTTGCAAGGTTTCTGTTAAGGAACCAATTTGATTGAGTTTAATCAAAATTGAGTTACCTGCTTTTTGCTCAATACCTTTTTGCAAGCGTTGAACGTTGGTAACAAATAAGTCATCACCAACTAATTGAACATGAGAACCCAATTTCTCAGTAAGTAACTGCCAATTCTCCCAGTCTTCTTCGTGTAAACCATCTTCAATTGAGATGATGGGATATTGGTTTACCAATTGTGCCATGTAATCAATAAATTCAACAGGGGAATGAGGTTTACCGTCGTAAACATATTGTCCATCTTTGTAAAATTCGCTGGCTGCAACATCCAAAGCTAAAGCAACTTGTTCACCTGGTTTGTAACCGGCTTTTTCAATTGCCGCAACTAATAATTCTAAAGCCACTTGATTGGATTCCAAATTCGGAGCAAAGCCACCTTCATCACCAACCCCAGTTAATACACCTTTTTCAGCCAAAACACCGCTCAAAGTCGCGAACACTTCCGCACCCCAACGCAAAGCTTCGCGGAACGAAGATGCACCGATAGGCACTATCATAAATTCTTGGAAATCAACGTTATTTGCAGCGTGTGCGCCACCGTTAATCACGTTCATCAATGGTACGGGTAATAAATTTGCCAAAGGTCCGCCTAAGTAACGATATAGGGGAAGTCCCAAAGATTCAGCACTTGCTTTTGCAGCAGCCAGAGAAATCCCTAAAATTGCATTAGCACCCAAATTGGATTTATTTTGAGAACCATCAAGAGCAATCATCGTTTTATCAAGTTGTTCTTGATTGAGAGCATCCATATCCAACAGCTTTGGTGCTAGCGTCTCATTGACGTTCTGTACCGCCTTAAGGACACCTTTACCGCCATAACGGCTTTTATCCCCATCCCGCAATTCATGGGCTTCAAAAGTCCCTGTAGAAGCACCACTGGGAACCTGTGCTAATCCGACGACACCATTAATCAAATGTACTTCAGCTTCAATAGTAGGTCTACCACGTGAATCCAGGATTTCACGAGCAACAATCGCTTCAATAGTAGTATCCATCATCTGTTTGGGTTCCTTTGTATGAATGAGTTATAACTATTTTCTTTCAAGTTAGGAGTCATAACTCCCATCGTTAGAATAGAGGTTTACGCGACTATCTAAGCGGAGATTTCAAAAAAATTCTAGTAGTTTAGGGAATATTTAACAGTGGGCAGTTGACAGTGGACAGTTGACAGTTGACAGTGGACCTTTAACCAAGAAACAAAAAAATTCCTATCAAGTCGATAATTATACTTATTGGTGTAAGTGTGATGGAGTTGATCGTGAAGCAGTTTTTCAAGCAAGGAATTCGTTATTCGAGGCTGTTAGCATCAGGTTTGCTTGGGTTTAACATTTTTAGTAGTCTACTTTGTCTTCCCTCGTTCGCGGCTTCTTTGCCAAAATCTACTTCTCAAAGTTTAGAGGTTAAAGGTCAAAGGTTAGAGGTCAAAGGTGAAAGTAAACCGCGCATCAAAGAATTAAACGTTGTAAATTATCTAAATTATCTCCCCATCTCCCCATCCCCACATCCCCCCATCCTCCTTTCTCAGTCGTTGACTCAGCAAATTTCCGTAGACGAACTATCAGATGTCCAGCCAACGGATTGGGCTTATCAAGCTTTAAAATCATTAATAGAAAAATATGGTGTAATTACGGGTTTACCTGATGGTACTTTTAAGGGCAATCGCGCTTTAAGTCGTGATGAATTTGCTGCTGGTTTAGCTGCTACTTTATATCAGGTGGAAGAAACTATTGCTACAGCGATTACTGATAAATATATTGAGCAAGATAGAATAAATTTACGACGTTTGCAAAAAGAATTTGGCGAAGCTTTACAGGAACTACGAACGCGCTTAGATGATATAGAGTCTCGTTCTTCGCAGTTACAAGCAAATCAATTTTCTACTACTACTAAGTTACAAGGACAGCAAATTATCGCTGTGACGGATGGTAGAAATGCTAATTTTAGTGGGGTTTCTCGGACTCGATTAACTTTTTCAACTAATTTTAGTCAAAAAGATTTACTAGTTACTCAGTTAGAGTCTGGAAATAACGGTGGTGATGCTGTTGGTTTGGCTCAAAAGGAAGACTCGAATTTATTGGGAAGTAATGGTGTTTTTGCTAATGCTGGAGGACTTGATTTTACTGATGTTGAAGATGATGTCAAACTCAGACGTTTATACTATACTTTACGTCCTTCCACGGATTTAGCGGTGACGGTGGGAACGAAAATGTCGCCGCGAGATTTTATCGACAGTAATCGCTATGCAAATAATGAAGCAGCTGATTTTAGTTCGGGAATTTTCCTGAATAATCCTTTGATTGTCCAAAATAAAATTGATCGCAATGGTGGTGCTGGTGCTGCTATTGTTTGGAAACCGAAAAATAGTAAACTAACTTTTCGTTCGCTTTATATTGCTGGGGATGCAGACTCAAGCTCCGATGACGACGGCTTTTTCGGCGACCCACACCAAGCAAGTGCTGAGCTAGAATATATTTTAAGCGATAAACTTACTGTAAAACTGCAATATACTAACGCCGAAATTGACGATACTGATATTAACGCTTATGGCTTAAACGCCGAATACGCTCTTAACCGCAATACAGGCATTTTTGGTCGTTTGGGAATCGGTAATTATCAAGGATTTAATCCCGCAATCGGTCAAAATTTAGATTTAAACCCCGTTAGCTGGACTCTTGGGGTTGGTTTGCGTAACATTGGGATTCCCGGTACCATTGCAGGTGTAGCAATCGGTCAGCCATTTGTTAGCGATGGTTTAGGAAATGCAACCCAAACTAATTTTGAAACATTTTATAATCTACAACTCAGCGATAATATTAGCGTTACTCCGATTATTTCTTTGGTAATTAATCCAGATAACGACAGCAACCAAGGTACTATTTGGCAAACTACGTTCAGGACGGTCTTTTCATTTTAGATTAGTAGTAGGAATGGATAGTGGATAGTGGATGGTGGTTAGTGGTTAGTGGATAGTGGATCGTGGTTACTAGTTAGTGGAAAATAACAACTGTCAACTGTCAACTGTCAACTGTCAACTGTCCACTGTCAACTGTCCACTGTCAACTGTCCACTGTCAACTGTCAACTGTCAACTGTCAACTGTCAAATTGCAACCGTAGATACACGCGGATAGTGTTTAATAGTGCTTGGATATTTATTTAAGACAAACTTTTAATTTACAATTCCCCAGTCTAAATCTAAAATTATTAATATGCAGCCTACAGATCCAGATAAATTTACTGATAAAGCCTGGGAAGCAATTGTTAAATCTCAGGATATTGTCCGTGCTTACCAACAACAGCAGTTAGATGTAGAACATTTAATGCTGGCTCTTTTTCAACAAGATAATGGGTTGGCTTCTCGGCTTCTCGGTCGCGCTGGGGTGGAAGTTGAGCGATTACAACAACAGTTAGAAGATTTTGCCCGTCGTCAACCAAAAACGGGTCGAAGTGACCAACTATACCTAGCTAAAGGTCTTGACCGGATGCTCGATGGTGCTGAAGATGCAAGAGTTAGGATGAATGATTCTTACATTAGTATCGAACATTTGATGCTGGCTTTTGCGGAAGAAGAACGTATTGGCAAGAAAATATTTAGAAGTTTAAACGCGACGACTGCCGATTTAGAAGCGGCAATTAAAAATGTACGGGGTAGTCAGAAAGTAACTGATCAAAATCCTGAGTCTCGCTATGAAGCGCTAGAAAAATTCGGTAGAGATTTAACCGAACAAGCAAAAGCTGGTAAACTTGACCCGGTGATTGGACGAGATGAAGAAATTCGTCGGGTGATTCAGGTGTTGTCGCGCCGAAGTAAAAATAATCCCGTTTTAATCGGTGAACCTGGAGTTGGAAAAACGGCGATCGCCGAAGCTTTGGCTCAGCGTATTATTAATGGTGATGTTCCTGAATCGTTGAAAAACCGGCAAATCATCGGTTTGGATATGGGTAGTTTGATTGCTGGAGCCAAGTACCGGGGTGAGTTTGAAGATCGATTAAAAGCTGTTCTCCGGGAAGTTACGGAATCTGGTGGTCAAATAGTTTTATTTATTGATGAGTTACATACGGTGGTTGGTGCCGGTTCGGGACAACAAGGTTCCATGGATGCTGGTAATTTACTTAAACCGATGTTAGCGCGGGGTGAATTGCGCTGTATTGGTGCCACAACTTTGGATGAATACCGGAAGTATATTGAAAAAGATCCGGCTTTAGAACGGCGTTTTCAACAGGTTTTGGTGACACAACCAAGCGTTGAAAACACAATTTCGATTTTGCGCGGACTCAAGGAACGTTATGAAGTACATCACAACGTTAAAATTTCCGATTCTGCCTTGGTAGCAGCCGCTACACTATCAGCGCGTTACATTGCCGACCGTTTTTTACCGGATAAAGCCATTGATTTGGTCGATGAAGCCGCAGCGCAGTTGAAAATGGAAATTACTTCCAAACCGGCGGAATTGGAAAGTATAGAGCGGCGTTTAATGCAGTTAGAAATGGAAAAGTTGTCCTTAGCTGGAGAGGAAAAAACGACATTTCAGACTCAAGAACGCTTGCAGCGTATTGAGCAAGAAATTGACCATTTGACCGAAAAGCAAGAAAAATTCAGCGCTCAATGGCAAGGTGAAAAGCAGGTATTAGAAGATATCAGTGCTTTGAAACAAGAAGAAGAAAAATTGAGAGTTCAAATTGAACAAGCCGAACGTGCTTACGACCTTAACACGGCAGCGCAGTTAAAGTATGGCAAATTGGAAGGAGTACAGCGCGATCGTGAAGTTAAGGAAGCACAACTTTTAGAAATTCAAAGTAAAGGCGTAAGTTTATTAAGAGAGCAAGTTACAGAAGCCGACATCGCCGAAATTGTGGCTAAATGGACTGGCATTCCGGTAAATAACCTCTTGGAGTCAGAAAGACAAAAATTATTGCAATTAGAACAACACCTCCACCAAAGAGTTATCGGACAAGACGAAGCAGTAGTCGCCGTCGCTGCGGCAATTCGTCGCGCTCGTGCGGGAATGAAAGATCCCCAACGTCCCATCGGTTCGTTTTTATTCATGGGACCTACAGGGGTTGGTAAAACAGAATTAGCGCGGGCTTTAGCAAAATTCATGTTTGATTCCGAAGACGCTATGGTGCGCTTGGATATGTCGGAATACATGGAAAAACATTCTGTATCCCGGTTAGTAGGAGCGCCCCCCGGATACGTTGGTTTTGAAGAAGGTGGTCAACTTTCCGAAGCCGTGCGCCGTCGTCCGTATTCAGTGATACTGCTTGACGAAGTTGAAAAAGCCCATAGTGATGTATTTAATATTTTATTACAAGTCTTGGATGACGGTAGAATTACGGATTCCCAAGGAAGACTCGTAGACTTTCGTAATAGCGTCATCGTCATGACAAGTAATATTGGTAGCGAGCATATATTAGATATATCCGGCGATGATTCCCAATATGAAAAAATGCGGAACCGAGTCATGGAAGCTCTACGAAAACACTTCCGCCCCGAATTCGTCAACCGCATCGACGACTTAATCATTTTCCATGCTTTAGGTAAAAAACAAATGGGAGATATTGCTCGCATACAATTAAAACGAGTCGAAAAGCTACTAGCAGATCAAAAAATCGCCGTCGAAATTACCCCCGCAGCTTGCGATCGCTTAATAGAAATCGGTTACGATCCAGTATACGGCGCTCGTCCGATTAAAAGAGCAATTCAGCGAGAAATCGAAAATCCCCTCGCCACCAAAATTTTAGAAAACTCTTTCGTTCCCGGCGATACAATCATAATTGACAAAGGTAAAACCGGCTTAACATTCAAGAAGAAAACAGTTGTAAAAGTATCCCCACCTGTAACTACCGTGCAGTTAGTAGAGTAGAGACGTAGCACTGCTACGTCTCAATATATTGCGATCGCAACGTGTTTTTCTATTCCTCATTCCCTATAAAACAAATTAACCTCACCCCTTGTTAAGGAGAGGGATACCGGAGTTGAAGTTAGATAAAATTTGTGTATCTAAAACCGAAAATATAAATCAAAACTGTGAGTTTTAATCTCTAACTGGGAATAATAACCTCAGCAAGTTTTTAAAAAAGCAGTTTTGAAAATGACTATAGCCATTCATTTAACCGTTGCTATTCCTACTTACAACGGAGAAAATCGTTTACCCAAAGTATTAGATAAATTAAAAGAACAAATAAATACAGAACATATAAATTGGGAAATTATTATTATTGATAATAATAGTACAGATGGTACTGCAAAACTGATTAAAGAATATCAACAAAATTGGCTACAAAACGTAGCTTTAAAATATTATTTTGAACCAGAACAAGGTATATCCTTTGCCAGACAAAGGGCTATAAATGAAGCAAAAGGTGAATTAGTCGGATTTATTGATGACGATAATCCACCCTTTGAAAATTGGGTAAATTCAGCTTATAAATTTGCTCAAGAACATCCGCAAGCCGGTGCTTTTAGTAGTAAAATTCACGGTATTTTTGAGACAAATCCACCCGAAGAACTTAAACCAATTACCTTTTATTTAGCATTAGTTGATCGAGGTTCAGAACCTTTGATGTACGAACCTAGAAAAAAGGGACTTCCTCCTGGTGCAGGATTAGTAGTACGTCGAGATGTTTGGCAAAAATACGTTCCTACCAAATTATTATTAATAGGTAGAACCAAAAAATGTTGGATGCCCACCGGACAAGATGCCGAAGCATTATTATATATTTATAAAGCAGGATGGGAAATTTGGTATAACCCCGAAATGGAAATTGAACATATAATTCCATCATCACGATTAGAAGAAAAATATCTGATTGGGTTAATGAGAATTATTGGTTTAGGACGCTTTCATTTAAGAATGTTAATGCTTGATTGGTGGCAAAGACCTTTTGCTTTTTGTATTTATTTAATCAACGATTTTCGCAAAACGGTATTACACTTTATTCGTTATCGAAAAGTGTTAAGTAAAGATGTTATTGCAGCTTGTGAAATGCAACGTTTAATAGCAACTTTAATCAGTCCTTTTTATCTGTGGCGGATGCAAATCGTTAATTTAACGAAAATATACTGAGGCTATTTTTAGAAACACAAGATTAGCATATCAATAACCTCACCCCCATCCCCTCTCCTTGCTAAGGAGAGGGGTGCCGGAGATGCGCGGTGCCAATTCTGCGATCAACGGAACCTCTTCCCCCTCTCCTTGCTAAGGAGAGGGGTGCCGGAGGCGGGGTGAGGTTCGATCTATTTATTCAGATGATTGATATGTTAAAGGATAAAATATCTGTAATTATTCCTGTATACAACGGTGAAAATACTATTCAAGAAACTATTGAATCTGTTTTAAATCAGACTTTTACTAATTTTGAATTAATTATTATCAATGCTAATTCTACAGATAAAACTCTTTCAATTATTTATCAATTCAAAGACGAAAGAATCAAAGTATTTTCCTATCCACAAGCGAATGTTGCAGTCAATCGCAATCGGGGAATTAATCAGGTTACAGGTAACTATATTACTTTTTTAGATGCAGATGATTTATGGACAACTGATAAATTAGCAGCCCAATATACAGCTTTGCAATCAAATTCTCAAGCTGGAGTTGCTTATAGTTGGACAAATTGTATTGATGAAAATGCTAAGTTTCTTCGTAAAACTTCTCACGTTAATTACAACGGAGATGTTTACGCTAAATTCTTATTAGATGACTTTATTGGTAACGGCTCTAATGTAATGATTCGTAGAGAAGTGTTGATGAAAGTTAATGGTTTTGATGAAATATTAACCAACGCTCAAGATACTGATATGTGGTTAAAATTATCAGCTATTACTGATTTTATTTGTGTACCGAAAGCACAAATTTTATATAGGATTCGAGAAGATTCTATGTCATCCAATGTTTTAGGATTGGAGAAATCAAATTTACAAGTTATTCAACGTGCTTTTGCTCGCGAACAAGCAAAACAATATCAACATTTGAAACCTAAAGCCATCGGCAATCTTTATAAATATCTTTGTTATAAAGTTCTGGCAGCACCACCAGGAAAACAGCAAGGTAAAGTTGCAGCCAGATTTTTATTAACTGCGATAAAAACAGATATAAGTCTTTTAGTGAAACCGATTATTTTCAAAGCCGTTTTTAAATTGATTGTGATGGTGATGTTACCTTCTAATTGGGCAAATAGGCTGTTTAAAAAACTTCCGCGTTTGTCAAATACTAGTACTTTTTTGGGGTATGAAAAAATAATTTGATATTACTTCTTTTGGGGTAAAAGATTACGGAAAAAAAAACCGCAGAGGCGCAGAGAACACAGAGGGAAGAGATTTCATAGAGATGAACCGTACTCTACAGAGCGGGAAGGAAGCAGCTACATACCACCTGCGTGGGTTGGGTTAAGAAATATTGATATTAGTCCACGCAGGTGGACAATGCGGCGTGTAGTCGCGGTTTCAACCGCCGGAAAAATATTGATAACGCTAATATCGCAATCCTAATTATTTATTATAAATTAAAGGAATATAATCAAATGTCTATATCTGTAATAGTTCCCCTTTTTAACGGAGAAAGAACTATTGAAGAAACAATAAAATCAATATTAAATCAAACTTTTAGTAATATCGAAGTAATTATTATTAATGATGGCTCGACAGATGCAACTTTAGAAATTGTGGCAAATATTTTGGATTCTCGTATCCAAATATTTTCCTACCCAAATGCTGGTTTATCTGCAAGTCGTAATCGGGGAATTTCTCAAGCTAAGGGGGAATATATTTCTTTTATCGATGCTGATGATTTATGGACTGCTGATAAATTAGAATTACAATGGCAAGCTTTACAATCAAATCCGCAAGCTGCTGTAGCTTATAGTTGGACTGATTATATTGATGAATCGGGTAAATTTATTAAGTCGGGAAGAAGAATTAAAGTTAATGGTGATGCTTTTAGTAAACTTTTAGTAACTAACTTTTTAGAAAATGGTTCTAATCCTTTAATTCGTCAACAAGCTTTAGAAAAAGTTGGTGGTTTTGATGAATCACTTGCCGCAGCAGAAGATAAAGATATGTGGTTACGTCTTGCTGCTGATTATGAATTTGTTTGTGTAGAAAAAGCGCAAATTTTATATCGTATATCAACAAACTCGATGTCTAGCAATCTCAAAAGACAAGAAACTGCATCTTTAAAAGTAATTGAACGTGCTTTTAATTATCCCAAAGCTGAGAAATTACAACATTTGAAAAAGCAAAGTCTTTCACATCTTTATCAATACCTCACCTTTAAAGCTATTGAAGCACCACCACAACAGCGTCAAACTCTTACTGCTGTGTATTTTTGGTGGAATTGGATTAAAAATAATCCTAAAATTCTAAAAAATCAACGACTAATCATAATTGCTGCGTTGAAAATCATCTTTTAGAAGAGAGAAGTCGGGTTTCTCTAAGAAACCCGACTTCTGGAGTTTGACTTGGTAGGGAAATCCGAATCATCTCTATAGGGCAAACAATCCAGTAAATCAAGTGCAGTTTATCTACTCAAGCATTAAAATCCAAATTGATAATAACCCTGCTTTGCTTTCCGGTAAAGTGGGGTGTTGGGATTTATTTCCCAATTAGTGATTAAAATATTTGTATTTGCTGCGACTAAATTATGTTAGAACAAGGTACCATCAGTATCCATACTGAGAATATTTTCCCGATTATCAAAAAATCTCTTTATTCTGATCATCAAATCTTTTTACGGGAATTGGTATCAAATGCTGTTGATGCTATCCAAAAGCTGCAAATGGTGGCTCGCTCTGGAGAATTTTCCGGAGAAGTCGGTGAATCGGAAATTCAAATTGCTGTAGACAAAGATAAAAAAACTCTTTCTATTACCGATAATGGTATCGGTATGACAGCTGAAGAAATCAAGAAATATATCAACCAGGTTGCTTTCTCTAGCGCTGAAGAATTTGTTCAAAAGTACAAAGGAGCATCCGATCAACCAATTATCGGTCATTTTGGACTGGGTTTTTACTCTTCCTTCATGGTGGCTAATCATGTGGAAATCGATACTTTATCTTACAAAGAAGGAGCACAAGCAGTCCATTGGAGTTGTGATGGTTCTCCAAAATTCACTTTAGAAGAATCATCCCGCACCACTCGCGGTACTACGATTATTCTTCACCTGATGGAAGAGGAAGAAGAATTTGTTGAAGAAGCACGAATTAAGAATCTTGTCAAGACTTATTGTGATTTTATGCCCGTACCCATCAAACTTGATGGTGAGGTATTAAATCGACAAAAAGCACCGTGGCGCGAATCTGCCAGTAATTTGACTAAAGAAGATTACATGGAGTTTTACCGCTACTTGTATCCTTTTGAGGAAGAACCGCTCCTGTGGGTGCATTTGAATACCGATTATCCCTTCATTGTTAACGGTATTCTCTACTTTCCCAAACTCAAGCCAGATGTTGACGTGAGCAGAGGGCAAATCAAATTATTCTGCAATCAAGTATTTGTCAGCGACAACTGCGAAGAAATCATTCCTCAATTCCTATTACCCATGCGGGGTGTAATCGATAGTACCGATATTCCCCTCAACGTATCCCGTAGTGCATTACAAGGCGATCGCACTGTAAAAAGAATCGGTGATTACGTTGCCAAAAAAGTCGGTGACAGGCTTAAAGAATTATACCGTGACGACCGCGAACAATATATTTACGCTTGGAAAGATTTAGCAACCTTCGTTAAATTCGGGGTAATGAATGATGAAAAATTCAAAAAACAAGTTGAAGATATAGTAGTTTTCCGTACTACTGATAGCAGAGAAAATACGGAATCAGAAACAGCAGCGCCAACCCCCGCAGTTGAAGTCCAATCCCAAGAAGGTGACGTTTGGCAAGATGTCACACCCACAGGTGAAGCACAAGATTCCACATCCGCTCAAAAATTGCCTTACATAACCCTCAAAGAGTATTTAGAACGCAACAAAGAAAACCACGAAAACCGCGTTTTTTACTGTACCGATGAAGCATCACAAGCAGCTTACGTAGAATTACACAAAAGTCAAGGTTTAGAAGTTCTATTTTTAGACTCCTTCATCGACACCCACTTTATCAACTTCCTAGAGCGGGAATACAACGAAGTTAAATTCACACGGGTAGACTCCGACTTAGATAACACCCTATTAGATAAAGATAAATCCGAAGAAATAGTAGACCCCACAACCAATAAAACCAAGGGTGAAACAATCAAAGAAATCTTTGAAAAAGCCCTCAACAAACCCAAACTCAACATTCGTACCGAAGCCTTGAAATCCGACAATCCCCAAGGAACACCACCAGCAATGGTGTTATTACCAGAAATTCTACGTCGTTTACGAGAAATGAACGCCATGATGCAGCAGCAAACAGTAGAATTTCCTGAAGAACACGTATTATTAGTAAATACCGCCCATCCACTGATCCAGAACCTGGCAAATCTGAATCAAGGTAGTATCATTCAAGATGGTGGACAATCACCCACAGGTGAATTAGTAAATTCAATTTGTCAACACGTTTACGACTTAGCCTTAATGTCCCAAAAAGGCTTTGATGCAGAAGGAATGAAATCCTTCGTACAACGTTCTAATCAAGTACTTACGAAGTTGACAGAACAAGCGGCGAAGTAGTTAGGAGTGAGGAGTTAGGAGTTAGGAGTTAGGAGTGAGGAGTTAATGATTATAGCAAATTTAGGTTGAGTTCAATACACTAAAACCTCACCCCCATCCCCTCTCCTAATATACGGAGAGGGGTGCCCGGAGGGCGGGGTGAGGTAATATTTGTATTGCACCCAAGTGAAAACCGCTATATTGTCCCCTTGTCCCCTTGTCCCCTTGTCTCCCCATCCCCTTGTCCCCTTGTCTCCCCTCTCTCATATAAAATAGAAAATTACGTGAAAAAATAGGAGATTCTTGATATGTCCCGTGTATGTCAACTGACTGGAAGAAAAGCAAATAACGGTTATGCAGTTTCTCACTCGCACCGTCGGACTAAAAAGCTTCAGCAAGCTAACCTGCAAAGCAAGCGGGTTTGGTGGGCTGAAGGTAATCGCTGGGTGAGATTGAAGATTTCTACTAAAGCCATCAAAACCTTGGAAAAGAAAGGTTTGGATGCAATGGCTAAAGAAGCTGGAATTAACCTCAATCGGATGTAATCCCTTTCCCCGTAAATGATCAAACATACAAATAACTAATGTAGAGACGTTGCAGTGCAACGTCTCTCTGTGTTTAGATGATTTTGACCGATAATTTGAGTGAAATACACTGTGATGGCTCACTCCACCGTCGGGGGTTGCAAACCCAATTGGCTTAGTCAACCCCAGATGGATGTAAACGCAATCGCGAGATTTGAATTTTGTGGCTTACTCAACCCCAGGTAGATGTAAACGCGATCGCAAAATTTGAATTTTGTGGCTTACTCAACCGAGAAGCGTCATCATGAAACGTTGGGAGACGTAGCAGTGCTACGTCTCTACATTGTTACTGGTTTTAAAATAAAATCCGCAATATTTTTTTCCTAACTGATAACTTTACTGTTTCAAGTGGGTAATATAAGCTCAGTCCACTAATGGCAACTTGATAAAGTTGTCTTGAGCTAATACTAAATTCAGTAAAAAATCAGCAAAATTAATATGAAGCTATGGCTTTATTTTTCTTTGTCGGCTATAAATTAAATAATTCAAATCATATTCCTCATAACCGGAAAAGCGTAAAAAAAATACAAAGTTTAAATAGCTATTTTGTTGATTTAGTGAAACTTTATGATGGTGATTGCTGCCACATAAAAATCATTTAGATTATCAACTTTTATATTTCATACATACTTGTTGCTGTATTAGCAAATTATTAGAATATTCCTTTTGCCTACGAAAATTCGACAGGTATTGTTTGTAATCAAAACTTTAAAAAATTTCATTGAAAAAATCGCATCACAAATCTTGATAGGAAAGTAGCTATGTATAGAACTCGTAAATTAGTCAGGGCAATTAAAAAACTTTACCGACAGTTTCGTCGTAAATCTTCATCGACTGTAAAGAAACAAAGTCTATGGCTTTTACGAACTTTCATAGTTACTAAAAAACGCAAAAATTGGGCTAATTCTGGTTTTGTTTTACCTACTGTGGCGATGGTGTCGCTGGTAGTTGTGTTGTTGACTATTGCTATTATGTTTCGCTCCTTTGAGCGTTCTAACAATGCGAGTAATGTGAGGGTTAATCAGGCGGTTTTAAATGCTGCAACTCCGGCAATTGATAGGGCTAGGGCGAAGATTGATAAGTTGTTTAGTGACCCTAGATTACCTCGTTCGACTCCTAATGATTTCTCCCTAGACCAAGTAATAAGTCAGAACGTTAGTGAATTTACCTTTGGTGATGAGTCGCAGTTGACACTGTTTTATGACATTAATAAAAACGGTAGTCGTAATGAAAAGCCAGCAAGTTTAACTGATAATGAAAATTTAGAAACTGCTTGGAAGTATCCAGTTGATACTGATAATAACGGGAAATTTGATAGCTATACATTATATACGATTAACTTTAGAAATCCTCCTCAGACTAATGGAAATCCTAGCAGACCCAGAAGTCCTTTGGAAGCTAGAACACCTCCGATGAACGAAACCAGGGGTAGTAGCGTTTGCGATCGCGGTAATAATACCAGTGCTCAGTTAGTTGGTTCTCAAGGTTGGTATCAAAGAGGTAGCACCCTCAGAAGAAGTATTTTTGTTTATACAACTACCGTACCAATTACTGACACAACTGGTCTTAATACAACTAATACAAATCAACCGCAATATGAAACCTTCAAAGGTAATAAGGGCTTTGCAGCTTTAGAGTACCAACAAGACAGAGAGCGTCGTCCGTTAACTAATAATGCTGTACTTTATGGTGATGATTTAGAAATTGCTCCTGGTGGTGGAATTAAGTTAAACGGACGAATTCTGACTAATTCCAACTTGTTTGCAGCAAGACGATTTGCTCCTTCAATCAGATTTTATCTAGTTAGCAGTCCCGATTCTTGTTACTTTAGCGAAAGAAACAGCAAAATTGTAGTTGGAGGTAACGTTGCCAATGCTCGTATCTCTGATACTAGAGACCAAAACCCTGTAGAGGTAGATTTATTTAAAGAGATAAATGCCGGTCAAAACCCAAAAATAGAAAAAATTAGCAGTACAAATAAAACTATTAACTTAGCTGGAGGTACCCAAGTTGCATACAACAGCAAAGCTTATGAAATGCGACTTGACCTTTTAGTTGATGCTGGTGAGACACTTGCTAAAACTTCTCTTCCTACAGAAATTCAGGAAGAACTTGAAAAACGAGTAAAGGCTGGTAAAGATGAAGATACTGAGAAAAGATTGTTGCTCAGAAGTTATTTTAGAAAACGCACGCGGCGCGTTCCTTATGGTGAAGTTTCCCTTGCCAATACAGATAGCGACGCTATAAAAGGCTATACAAAAATCAATGTGTTGGGAGGCACTAAAGGCGATGAAATGCGACCCCCAAAACAGTGGGTTTTTCCATTTAATCCTGCTGATGGTAAAAGTCACGCGGGATATGCCAACCTAACTTTAAGAGTAAACGGTAGAAAAGTTTATTTACCAGCACAAAAAACTGATTTTCCCGAACCAGAAGGGGAAGAAGAATATCTGGGAGACAGAATTGTAGTGGGTAATAACCTACCGCAAATGTGGTGGGACGAAAAGAAAAAGAAATTTGTCACTCAAGAAGAAGCTGGTCAAGAAATTAGTAAAAGTCAGTGGGATAAAGGTAACGGTACCCGCAAGCGCTTTCCTCAAGTAAGTGAGTTAGATGACCTGGGAGAAACAGGTCGTGATCAATTCTGGGAAGAAAGCGCAACAGTATATCCGAAAGATGCTTTGGATGTTGTTGGTGGATTGCGTGTAGTTACAGGTGCAGGTATTTATTTACCCAAAGGTTATAGCGTAACTGAATCAGCAGCTACATATACCGCTGCTCTAGCCGCTACTGATAAAGTTTGGTCTGATCAGATGGCAGTACCACCAGAAACTCCTCCTGTCGTGCCACGTCCTACTCCCACAGTTCCTGATAATGAACTTCCCTACACAGGTACACCTTACCTGCAAATGCGAGCCACAGCGGTTTATCATTTTCAACGCAGTGCTTACGATCCAGAAAAACCAAGCTCCAATCCTCAAACACCAATTGCTTGCGTCAGTTCATTTTATGATCCGACAAACGAAAATACATCCAAAAATAGACTTCTACTTCCTTCTTTCCCAAATTTAGCTGACCCCTCAAATAAAGCTTTAGTAGACTTAAATAGAAATGCTAACGGTCGTTCCAATAACGGAATAGTTTACACTGCTCCTACCAGAACAAAGGCTAACTATCAAACAGTCTTAAATTATCAAGCTCAACTGAGATATCCCAACGGACGTTATGTCCACAAAGAACTGAGGAAAGCTTTAGCCAAGGGTAGTGGCAACTTGACCTTATCGGAAAAATCTACCATTGATTCAGCAATTTGTGCTTTGCAAATTATGGATCGCTCCATTAGTCCCAGTAATGCGATTATTCCTCATGGTGCAATTAGAGAAACAGCTTTCTTAGATGCAAGACAAGTGAAAGCAGTTGATAAACCTCCAGCAGCTTCTGAAACAACCTATGATTTAGATGTAGAACTGCGTCAACCTTTAGAAATTCGTGCCACAGTTTTAGATTTGAAGGTATTGAAAAATAAGTCAATTGGTAATACAACCAATAATACTACTGAGTACTTATTACCTAATAGTGGAATTATTTACGCGACACGTGACGATGCATTGCCAGATATCAGTGATGACACAGACCCCAGAGATGATAATGACGAAAGAATTGAGACTAGTGCCACTGACTTTATATTAGACCCAACTCGCCGTCCGAATGGAATCATGTTGATTAACGGTGAAGAATTGAACCGTAGCACTACAAATCAAAATAAACCAGAAGAAAAAGGTTTGATTTTAGCAAGTAACCTGCCAGTTTACATTAAAGGTGACTTCAACAAACATCAACATGAAGAATTCACTAATAAATTGGACGCTGCTTGGAGTAACTTTTACAAACGTACTAAAGCTACTTTAAATTCCAACTTTGCTTGTCGTCCTGGTCAGTTTACTGGTTGTACTACTGGCGAAAAATGGCGTTCTGCGACAGTGATTGCTGATGCAATTACCGTTTTATCTGGAAATTTCCAAGAAGGTTTCCGCAATCAAGGAGACTACAATCTTAGAGACAATTGGGGTTATTCACCTCTAGGTTATGACTTAAACGGGGACGGTACTATTGATCAAACAACGAAAATATCACCAGGACTTAATGAAAGCACTGTTCAAATTGACTTGAATGGTGACGGTGATATGACCGATACTACCGATACTATGAAAGAAACCGCTTTAGGAGTCGATCTTAATGATGATGGTAAAATTACTAATACTTCCGTCGATATTACAGAAAAAAACATACCAAGCGTAGTAGCTCGTAGGTTGAATGGCTTTTGGGATAACAACTTTGTTACTAGTTACAATTGGTGGGAAAGAGCAGCAGGATTTCCCAGGGATTCCGTTAGAGATATCCAAAGTTCTTACTTTAATAACTTTGCTACCCCGATTCAGCGACGAGCTTCATTTCCAGAATATGTAATGGAAATCTGTCGGAAGTCTACGGTTGCTGCTTGTCAACCTGATGATTGGGTGGTTGGTCATGATGCAAATGGTGATAAAGATTTAGATGACGATGAGGAAACTCTGGAAAAAGAACTTAAAAAACCAATAGACCTTGATGGTAATGGTATTACTGGTGAAAAAAAGGTTTTCGAGAGAGATGTAACAGCTTACCAATTAAAATCTAATGATAGTAATTATACGGTAAATAAATTAGGTGCAGGTAGTACTGCAAGACCTGCATTAAATCCCGACGACCAACGTTATCCTCGTAGAGTTGCATTTCTCCGCTATGGTGCTGATACTGCTACAGCTAAAAAAGGTGACTTAATTTTAGATGGTAGTAAACAGCCGATTCCTCTGGGTATTGCAAGTGCAACTGATAACCCCCCACTTAATTCAGCAGCAGATAATAATGGACAGGTAAATTATTATCCTTCTAGTGCCACTAATATTCCAGCGGGTCCTACAGGTACTCCATACTCAGCATATAGCAATACTAACCGACCTCGGCTTCATTCGAGAGCTTTATGGTTTAAGACTAGAAACGGAGGCAATGACAATTATGGTTATGACTTTCCTCTATCGATTGCAAATCCCAACGGTCTAACCAGCAGTAATCCAAATATTAAACCTCAACCTTTATTAATACCAGTACTGCAAATTCATGTCCCTATTACACAGCCTATAGCAAATAGAGACTCAGGGTTATTTAACAATACTAGACTAGCCGACGCAAAAGATAGTCCTAATAACTGGGTACAAGTTGCTGGAGATACAGAAACCAACTTAGTTTTTGCTCAAGGTGATACTCCAGCCCGTCCGAACGAATCAAATGGAGGTCTAGAAAACTTTGTTCGTTACTTAGAGAGGTGGGATAATAATACACACAAAGCTAGTGGTTCCTTTATTCAATACAAACGAAGTTCTTACGCAACAGCACCTTGGTACCCAATCGTTGCCAATTACACCAATGCGAATCGAGCTTTTTCTACTAATGGAACAATTTTTGGATATCCTCAAGCTTATCGAATTGGTGTAAACAACCAGAGTGGAACAACTTTAGGTAGAACCCCTTTCTACATTCAACCAGAGAATCGTTCTTGGGGTTTTGATGTTGCTTTGTTAACTCAGTTACCTGATTTATTCTCTCAGCGCTTTACTGCACCACCAACAGGAGATCCAAACGAGTTTTATCGAGAAGTTAGTCGTGATGATACTTGGGTATCGACATTGCTATGTGCAGCTCAATCTACAGCAAGTCCTGGAAACTACGGGACAGCACCTTTAAAGAAGTATGGAAATCAAAAAAGATACGCTGTTCCGCAAGATCAACGTCCTCCTGGACCTTCTGGATGTAAGTAGTACTTTACACATAAGTTTTAAGGAGTCGAGGTAGTGCGAGCATCTTGCTCGCTACTTACCGCCAGGGAGCTAGAAGCTCCCACTACCAATAAATACCCAGAAAAATTAATGTGGCGGAGTACTAGTTTGAAGTTTATTCAATTACTTTTATTCAATTACTATAGAGCGATTTGATTTTTCAGATGAAAATTTACCGCAGATACAAGCAAAAAATCTCATCCAATCAGTCAGGTTTTACCATCATTGAGTCGCTGGTGGCGATAATTGTAGCTGGAATTTTAATGACTGCGATCGCGCCTACTATTGTCTTATCTGTAGCGACTCGCGTACAGGCAAGACGAGTGGAATTAGCAGTAGATAGCTCTAAAAGTTATATAGATGGTGTCAGAAGCGGTACCATTGAGCCTCCAAAATTACCTAATAAAAGCGAAGCAGAACTTAAAAAATACGATTTTAGTAAATATGATGCTCCCAAACAAGGTAATTTGAATTGCAAAAATAACGAATACTGTACTTCACCCGACGATAACTTGTACTGCGTAGATGGTGATGCTGATGGTAGCTGTAGCATAACTAGCTCCAAAGACATGATTGTTCAGGCATTTCGGTATAGTAAAAGTTCCATTGACCCCAAAGATGGTTACAGCTTAGGGGTACGTGTTTACCGAGCCGATGCTTTTGATAAAAGCAAAGTTAAAGAATTAAAAGCGTTGAAAGATAAAGACCCTAAAAATAAAAATGAAAATTACACAAAACAATCAACATTTACAGGAGGAACTGGCTTAAGGTCTGTTCAAACTCCTTTAATGGAAATGACAACAGAAATATCTAAAGGTACAACATTTAATGGTTTCTGCGACCGTTTAGAAAATAATGATAACAATGGAAAGTCAAAAAATAAGGATTCAGGATGCTAACTATCTATAAACTAAATGTATAAAATATAAATTAAAAAAATATGATAATTCCACTCAAACTACTAATACATCCTCAAAAAATAAAAACTTTAAAATTAAATAAAAAATCTGCTGGATTCACGCTCATAGAATTATTAGTAGCGATGATTCTAGCTTCATTGATTCTCACACCTTTATTAGGATTCATGATTAACGTCATGCAAACCGATCGGAGAGAACAAGCCAAAGCAAACACCGAGCAAGAATTAAAAGCAGCACTTGATTTTATGGCGAGAGATTTAGAACAAGCAGTTTACATATACGATGCTGATGGAATAGATGCAATTAGAAATCAATTACGTCAAAATAACCAGCCAACTAAATATTTTCCTGTTCTAGTTTTCTGGAAAAGAGAAAATATAGAAAATGGCATTGGTATTACTACCACTAATTGCAAAACACAACCAGAGCGATGCGATGATACTTTTAGTTACTCCTTAGTTGCCTATTATTTGATTAAAGATGATAGCAACACTACATGGTCTAAGGCTGCTAGAATCGGTAGATTTCAAATTAGTGATGGTTATGGAAACAGCGACTCAGAAAAAGAAAAAACTCAAGATGCTGGTTTTAAATTATTTAACCTTGAAGGTATAGGCTCATTAAAAGAAAAAATGAATAAATGGAAAAGTGGTACATATACTGCAAAAACTCCAGACATCTTAACTCTGGTTGATTACATCGATCAAACAAAGATAAACACTACTACTAATCTTGCTCCAGCGGCTTGTCCTAAATATAAAGATCCTACAGATCCAACTAAAGAAATAGAAATGCAGCAAATACCAAAATTCACTGGAGGTGGAAACTCTGCTGCGACAGGAGATGTTAGAACCGCTGGTTTTCACGTATGTGTAAGTTCAGAAAAGACAGCAGTAGAAGTATATTTACGCGGTAATTCACTCGCTCGAATTGAAAACGCTCCTCCTAACTACAGCGAACAAACAAAAAACTACTTTCCCCAAGCGACTATAAGAGTTGAAGGACGCGGATTCGTATTTACAAAATAAGTTTTAGAAAATAAATTTTGTTTGCTTTAAACTAATCTAATAAAGGGTGCCATATTTAACTTAGTGGTATTTAAAATGTTATATAAATTACCTATTAAGGTATCATCAGTAAAATCAAAACCATCTTCCGGCTTCACCCTGATCGAAGTCTTAGTAGTAATAGCTATGGTCGGCATTCTTTCAGCAATAGCCGCACCAAGTTGGCTGGGATTTGTTGCTAGACAAAGATTAAATAAAGCTAATGATAGTGTTTTCGCAGCATTACAAGAAGCACAGAGACAAGCTAAAAAAACAAAATTTAGCTACAATGTTAGTTTAAAAATTGATAACAAAGTTGCAAAAATCCTCGTTCATCGAGATTCTATTGAACTTCCTAAAGATGATGATAAAAATATGCCTTGGAAGTTGATAGGTGAAGGCTTAGAAATCAAATCTAATCAAATTGTAGTAGGTACTAATCTTATAAATAAAAATACAGGTAATGGTAATACAATAAAATCTCTTGCTGGTTACAAAACAATTACTTTTGATTACACTGGTGCTTTACCTAAAGATGCTACAGCACCTTTTAAAATTGTATTGGCTACACCTAAGTCTCAGAATTCTACACAACCTAGTAATCTAAAACGCTGTGTTATTGTAGAAACATTAATCGGAGGAATGCGAACCGCTACAGATAAAGATTGCGATCGCGAAAATAGTACTTGGTAATAAAAATGCCAAAAAATCAATAAAAACACTGAAGTAAAAACTGCATCTAAAAGAAGAAAATAAATACATCGGTTGAGAAGTTGGCTTTTTACAAAAAAATCTACTTCTTAAAACAAACCAATTTAAAATCAACATTTAAACCAGCGCTATGACAGAGTGCATAAACTTTACCGTAGCTATTCCTACATACAACGGTGCAACTCGATTACCTGAAGTATTAGAAAAACTACAAAATCAACTCCATACCGAAAAGATTAGTTGGGAAATTATTGTCGTCGATAACAACAGCACCGATAACACAGCAGATGTTGTTAAAAACTATCAACAAAATTGGCAATATCCCTTCCCTTTAAAATACAGCTTTGAATCAAGACAAGGTGCAGCATACGCTCGTGAAAGGGGAGTTGCTGAAGCCAAAGGAGAATTTATCGGCTTTCTTGATGATGATAACTATCCCCTGTCAAACTGGGTAGCAAAAGCTTATGAATTCGCTCAAAAATATCCCCAAGCAGGAGCTATTGCCAGTCAAATTCATCCCAACTGGGAAATTGAACCACCAGAAAACTTCCAGCGCATTGCGCCATTTTTAGCAATTACCGAAAGAGGTAATTTACCTTTACTCTACAACCCAAAAAGCAAACTATTACCACCTTCAGCAGGAATAGTAATTCGCAAGCAAGCTTGGTTAGAAAGCGTACCAGAAAAATTAATATTAACAGGTAGAATTAACGGTAATATGCTCACCGGCGAAGACACCGAAATGCTGTCTTATATTCAGCAATCAAACTGGGAAATTTGGTACAACCCAGAAATGGAAATTTATCATCAAATTCCCCGTTGGCGATTACAAAAAGAATATTTATTCCCCTTCTTCAAAGGAATAGGATTAAGTCGTTATGTTACCAGAATGGTTGATGTTAAACCATATTTAAAGCCAATCAAAATGTTTGCTTATATGGTGAATGACCTACGAAAAATTTTATTTCATATACTTAAATACGGCAAAAAAGTTAAAACCGATTTAGTTATAGCTTGCGAAATGCAACTTTTTGTTAATAGCTTAATTAGTCCTTTTTATCTGTGGAAAAACGGCTATTTTAATAATAAATATCAAGGGTAAGTTAAATCAAAATGGGTGTGTTATCTACTGAAACCTCACCCCGCCTCCTTCCCCTCTCCTTGTTAAGGAGAGGGGAAGGAATACTTCCTTACTTGCTGCCTCCGGCACCTCTATCTTTAAGCAGAAGGGTAAACCTCCCGCTCGCTGCCTCCGGCACCCCTCTCCTTATTAAGGAGAGGGGATGGGGGTGAGGTTAATTTTCCTCAGTTATCAGGTATTAGTCAAATCGAACTAACCGCATCTACCAGTGTGGTGCATTTATCAAAAAATCAAATGTTTAACAAACACTGGAATCATAATTATAACAGTGGCTTTACTCTGCTTGAAATGTTGGTAGTTATTGCCGCAGTTGGAATATTAGCTGCCATCGCTGCTCCTTCTTGGCTAGCTTTCATAGAAAATCGTCGCCTCAATGATGCTTCTGACAAAATATATCTAGGTTTACGTGACACACAACGTCAAGCCAAAAGAACTAAAACGACTTGGCAATTTAGTCTTCGGGAACAAGGAAATATTGTCCAATGGGCAGTTCATCCGGAAACTGTAAATCCAAATAATGCTAACTGGAATGATTTGGACTCAAATATCGTTTTGGATGAAGAAACGACTTTAAACTTAAAAAACAATGTCAGACAAATTCAGTTTGACTATATGGGTACGATCAGAAAACCACCTTTGGGAAGAATCACTTTATCTGGTAAATCTGGTAGTAAAGCTAAACGTTGCGTGTTTGTGTCTACTATTTTAGGAGCAATCCGCACCGCAAAAGAACGCGATAAAGCTAAAGATGGTAAATATTGTGATTGATTTCCGTGCCTGATAATTAACATGGTGGACTACTGGTATTTCACCACATTAATTTTGGTCATCTTCGTAGTGGGAGCGTCTCGCTCCCTGGTAAGCTGTGGCACATTTAATTTATATTTCTCTAGCGAGGAGCATTTAATTTATATTTCTCTAGCGAGGGGCATTTAATCAATATTTTTCTAGCGAGGGGCATTTAATTTATATTTCTCTAGCGAGGAGCATTTAATTTATATTTCTCTAGCGAGGGGCATTTAATCAATATTTTTCTAGCGAGGGGCATTTAATTTATATTTCTCTAGCGAGGAGCATTTAATTTATATTTCTCTAGGGAGGAGCATTTAATTTATATTTCTCTAGGGAGGGGCATTTAATTTATATTTCTCTAGGGAGGAGCATTTAATTTATATTTCTCTAGGGAGGGGCATTTAATTTATATTTCTCTAGGGAGGCGCATTTAATCAATATTTTTCTAGCGAGCAAGATGCTCGCACTACATACATAGAGTAGCGCTAACACACCCTACAATAACTACAATAACTACAAATAACTTGCGTGTCTCTTTCACCTAAAATCGCCGAACAACACTTAATTATTTTTACCCGCTATCCTGAACCTGGTAAAACTAAAACCCGATTGATACCCGCTTTAGGAATCGAAGGTGCTGCGAATCTCCAGCGACAAATGACGGAATATACTTTATCTGAAGTCAAAAAATTGTGCAAATCGAATGCAATATCTTTTGAAGTTAGATTTGCAGATGGTAATTTACAGCTAATGCAAAATTGGTTGGGAACAGAATTAAATTACCAACTTCAAGGAGAAGGGGATTTAGGAAAGCGTATGGAAAACTCTTTTTTGGATGCCTTTAATCTGGGTGCCAAAAAAGTAGTTATCATCGGTATTGATTGCCCTGGTGTCAATGCACAAGTTTTAACACAAGCCTTTAAAAAACTACCCGATTGCGATTTATTACTCGGTCCGGCTGTTGACGGTGGTTACTATCTAATTGGTTTAAACCGTGCCATCGGGCAATTATTTACTAACATAGACTGGGGAACTGAAGCGGTATTAAAACAAACTGTAGATATTGCCCAGCAACTCAATTTATCAATTGCTTACTTACAAACCTTGGCTGACGTTGATCGACCGGAGGATTTACCTATTTGGCAACAAATTAATTATCAGCAATAAAATTCCCTATTCCCTATTCTTAGTATCCTGCAATACGAAGATTTGCCGAAGACACCTGAAATAAGCTTTGCTACTGTGGTGTAATCTCGAACATAGGTGTTAAAATTTCCACCTGTATTGAACCTACTTTATTTATCAACAGTAGCTAGAGTATTGGCAACAATATTCGAGTAACTTTATGTAGGACGATTGTTGTAATTGAATACGAGACTAAAACAAAGATGGTTAATCGTTTGGCTACTGTAAATACTTCCCGTACCTTGAAAGTGGTAGGGATAATCTTAATTTTGTCCTTTTTAGTTGACATTTTAATACTTTCATTTCCCTTCCAACCAACTAATAGTGGATGGCAAATTCAGTTAGCAACTGCGTTTGTTGACCGAGGTATTGTGCCTTTGGTGGGTTTGGGTATGTTGTTCGCGGGACATTGGGTCGATAGTTTTGATGATTCTAGTCCTTCGGGTATCGATTTGAGATTTCCTGTATTAATTTTGTCAAGCATCTTAGGATTGATTTTTCTGTTAATTTTTCCGCTGCACCTCAATAATGTGCGACAAGCTAGCGATCGCGAAGTTCAACAAATTGCCGCAAGCGCTCAACAAGCAGAAAGCCGAGTCAAAGCTGAGCTATCCCAGGTGCAAGCAAGATTAAATACTGAACAAGCAAAAGCTCAGATCGAACAACAAAGAACTCAAGTCAGAACTCAGTTTTCTGAATTACTCAAAGACGAAACAAGATACAAACAAGCCATAGAAAATCCCGGCATTCCGCAACAACAGAAAGATTTACTCAAGAAATTTAAGGCTGATCCTAAAGCGCTCGATACTTTCATAGCCGAACAAAGCGATCCACAACAACTAGCGAATCAGCGCTTAACTCAAATTGCTCAAGAAAGAGAAGCTGCTGAAAAACGGGCTAAAGAAACAGCTTGGAAATCCGGATTACGAGTTGGAATGAGTAGCTTACTGCTTTCCATCGGCTACATTATTATCGGTTGGACTGGACTGAGAAGCCAAGGTGCAACAAATGGTGGTGGAAAACGTAAAGCAACCGCACGTTGAGGAGAGTTGACAGTTGACAGTTGACAGTGGACAGTTGACAGTGGACAGTTGACAGTGGACAGTTGACAGTTGACAGTTGACAGTTGACAGTTGACAGT
>JACYMD010000118.1 GCA_015272215.1 Rivularia sp. T60_A2020_040
TGTTGCATCTATTCCTTGCTGTGACTATTTTTCACTTCTCTTGTCACCCCTTGAAGGAATCGAGTCTAAGAGAGGCTTCAGTCTTAATTTTATCAGTAAGTAAAAAGACTAAAAGTGCAGTATGTCCGCAGTGCGGTAAAAAGTCAGAACATCTACATCAAAATCAAAAATACTTAGTAAAAGATTTACCGCGCTTGAGATAAAGAAGTAATATTAAATGTAAATAGACGAAGATTTAAATGTAAAACGTGCCGAAAAACGTTTAATGAAAAGCTTGATTTTGTAGGGGCAAGAAGGGGATATACGCATCGATACGCAGAAAATATTGTTAAACAACTTATTAGTAGTAATGTAAGTAATGTGGCGGAAAATAATGGATTAACTGATGAAGAAGTTAATTCGATGCTTGAAGATGTAGCGAAAAATGTATTACCAATAGACTTAAACAATTTAATCAGGTTAGGAATCGATGAAATAAGTTTAGTAAAAGGGCAAGGAAAATTTATTGTTGTACTTGTAGACATAGATTCAGGTAAATTAATAGGGTTAATAAAAGAAAGAAAACTTTCTTGTAATAGAAAATCTTATGAAAAGCTGGGGAGAAGAAGTTCTAGAACGAATAGAAGAAGTAAGTATGGATATGACGGGAAATTATAAAAGTTTAATCGGTAAGATTTGCCCAAACGCTGTCGTTACGGTCGATAGGTTTCATGTTACCAAAATAATACATGAAGAATTAAACCAAGCTAGAATAGCAGAAAAGAAAACAGCATTAGAGCTAAATGTTGAGGACAGAAAAAAAGTTTTTGATAGTTTAAAAGGTAATAAATTTACAATTTTAAAAGCCGAATATAAGTTAACAGATAAACAAAAAGAAAAACTAGATATAATCAGAGAAGCATCTCCTTTAATAGCAATAATGCATTCATTGAAAGAAGAATTCCGCGATTTATTTGATACGAGTGAAGATTCCGCGAACAGGAATATTAGGGTTACTCGATTGGTTAGAAAAAGCAGAACCTTATTATCAGAAAAGTGTTAAGACAATTAAGCGGTGGTTTGGAGAAATAGCCGGATATTTTGAAAGAAAAACTACTAACGGAGTAGTAGAAGGGATTAATAATAAATTGAAGCTAATCAAACGAAATGGATTTGGCTTTAGGAACTTTCGCCATTTTGAAATTAGAGCTTTACTTTCTTGGCATTATAATATTAATTTAGCACGTTAAGTACGCAAGAGCCGTAAATTTGTTATTCAACTTTCATGAGAAAATGATTATAAGATGCGTCATTAAAATCGTTAGCGATGAGATTTACTAAACTTAATTATTGTCAGTATCTACTTAGTAGTCAAATTAACTATATAATGACTAATTTGGCAGAACACTTAGAAAATATTAGTCATGATAAAATTAATTATTATTTAAAAAATGAAAAGTTAACTCCTCGTTTACTTTGGGACAATGTAAAAGATTTGATAGTTGTTGACGAAGATGCTTATATTATATTTGATGATACGGTTATAGATAAAAGATTTTCTGAAGAGCAGGGGAAACGCATCTAAAATTAAGCTAGGTGCGGCTATGCCGCACCAGCGCGACTGTGCGATCGCGTTCACGTAGTGTCGTGCCGCAGGCACACCTGCACCTTTGAAATTGTAAAATTTAGATGCGTTTGCCCTGTTCTGAAGAGATAGAGATAGTTAGAAGACAATATAGTGCGGCGTGTCGGCGGACAGAGTACTCTGACCGCCGAACTGCCTTGGCAATGAACATGGTGTTGTTAAAGGAATAGGAATAGTAAGTTGCATATATGTTATACCAATTTAATATGAAGCTGCATATAATAAGGAAGTACAAACTCAATAATTTTAGATGCCCATGAGCCGTCCGTTTAAGATTGAAATCGCAGAGAGCGAAGAGGAACTCAAGAAACGTCTACAAACTGCTAACTTGGGAAACCAAAAAGAAAAACTACAAATGTTGTGGTGGCTCAAAAGTGGGCAGTTAAAGGAACAGCAGGAAATAGCAAAACGTTTAGCTAGAGATACCTCAACAATAACAAGATGGTTATACAAGTATAGGACGGGTGGGCTATCTGGCTTATTGGAAATCAAGAAAGCACTTTTGTGCAAAGCGGAAAATTAATGATGACGCGATCGCAGCACTCAATATTGAGTTGAAAACAGGAAAAGGCTTTAGTAGCTATGGTGAGATAGTTGAGTGGCTAAAACAGGAACAAGGGCTTGATGTCGAGTATGGAACGGTTTATGCATGGGTTAGATATCAATTGGGAGCGAAACTAAAAGTACCTCGTCCTCAAAGTTACAAACAAGATGAAGAGTTGGTATCTGAGTTAAAAAAAAACTCGGTACGATTCTAAACAGTCTTGAAAAGCTTCTGGCACAAGGGAAATCTGTCCACTATCTCTGTGAAGATGAAACTAGGGTTGGACTCAAAACCCTAACAGGGAAAGTAATTACGGCTCCTGGAATTAAGCCTACTGTTGAGGTTAAGTGGCAACGAGATAATTTTTGGATCGATGGTGCAATTGAACCAATGAATGGAAGGCATTTTCAGCATGAGTACCCCAAACTCAATGGTGACTATTTTCAACAATTTTTGGACTGGTTATCTCAGCAATTAGGCGAAGATTATGCAATTTTACAAATTGACCAAGCTCCTGCTCATACTAGTTCCGCTATTCGCTGGCCAGAAAATATTATTCCCTTGCTTCAACCACCTCATTCCCCTGAGCTTAACCCGATCGAAAGGCTTTGGGAATTCCTTAAGAAACCACTCAAAAATGAACTTTTCTCTTCTCTACAAAATTTACGCGATACGCCTCTGGCGTTAAGCTTCGCTTATCGCATCCAGGAAATATTCAATCAACTTACACCTGAGCAGGTGATATCTATTTCCTCTTATAACTTTATCCTAGAAGCTCTTTTCTATGCAGCTTCATATTAAATTGGTATCAGTAGTTGATATTACTGGTGTAGGAGAATAAATTTCTTGTATACGTTCGAGTTCCAATTCAGTTAAATAATCTACAGTCCAGTTAGCTTGACGCTGAAGCATATGG
>JACYMD010000094.1 GCA_015272215.1 Rivularia sp. T60_A2020_040
GCAATACGCCCCGTCTCTACAATTCCGGTGGTACTAACTCCTAACTCCTAACTCCTAACTCTTTACTAATCATCATATTCTTGGCTTACTTGACCAAGCCTCTGAAGGATGATTATGGAACGCGCTTCTACATTGATTGGTTTATCTTCGATATAGCGTTTTCCGCGCTGCACAAATCTATGCTTAGTGGTGTCAATAATTGTTAACCATTCCCATTCCTGCAATTCAGGGGGAATCGAAAATTCCAACATTTCGTAATGAGCATTGAATAAAATTAAGAAACTTTCATCAATGATCCGTTCTCCTCTCGGTCCTGGTGAACCGATTCCTTCGCCATTGAGATAGATGCCAATCGCTTTAGCAAAACCGCTGTTCCATTGTTCTTCTGTCATTTTACCGCCATCGGGGTTAAACCAAGAAATATCGGTTACTTCCCTACCGCGAATTGCTCTGCCTTGAAACCACTTACGTCTTTTAAATACTGGATGTCGGCGGCGAAAATCGATTAATTGACGAGTAAAATCCAGTAAATTCTCGTTTTCTTCTTGTAAATCCCAATCTAACCAGGAAATCTCATTATCCTGACAGTAAGGATTATTGTTTCCCCCTTGGGTTCTTCCCATTTCGTCTCCCATTAAAATCATGGGTACGCCTTGAGAAAGTAATAAGGTAACTAGAAAGTTCCGTCGCTGTTTTTTACGCAGTTTTTCAATTACTGGGTCTTCGGTTTCCCCTTCAGCACCGCAATTCCACGAACGATTGTGACTTTCTCCATCACGGTTATCTTCACCGTTAGCGATGTTATGTTTTTCGTTATAACTTACCAAATCGTTGAGCGTGAAACCATCATGTGCTGTAATAAAATTAATACTAGCGCTGGGGCTGCGTCCGTTCAGTTCGTAAAGGTCAGAACTACCTGTAAATCGATAAGCGAATTCTGCTAAACGACTGTCTTCTCCGCGCCAGAAGTCTCGTACTGTATCTCGATATTTTCCATTCCATTCCGACCACAACAAAGGAAATTCACCTACTTGGTAGCCTCCTTCACCAACATCCCAAGGTTCTGCAATTAATTTCACGTCAGCTAAAACCGGGTCTTGGTGGATAATATCGAAGAATGCCGCTAATTTATCTACTGCGTATAATTCTCTAGCTAAAGCCGATGCCAGGTCAAAACGGAAACCATCTATATGACATTCCAACACCCAGTACCGTAAACTGTCCATAATCAACTTGAGTACTTGGGGATGGCGGACATTAAGGGAATTACCACAACCAGTAAAATCCATGTAATAGCGTAAATCCCCATCTACCAAACGGTAGTAAGAAGCATTATCAATACCGCGCAAAGATATAGTCGGACCCAGGTTATTACCTTCACCCGTATGGTTGTAAACTACATCAAGAATTACTTCTATCCCAGCTCGATGCAAGCGCTTAACCATCTGCTTAAATTCTTTAAGCTGCTGTCCCAAACAACCACTAGCGCTGTAGCCGGAATAAGGAGCCAAATAAGAAATTGAATCATAGCCCCAATAATTTCTCATCCCTTTATTAACTAGGTGTCCCGGATGGGATACAAAATGATGAATCGGCATCAATTCCACCGCACTAACACCTAAAGACTGGAGATGAGAAATTGCCGCAGGATGGGCAAGTCCGGCATAAGTCCCCCTTAATTTTGCAGGAATTTCTTGATGCATTTTGGTAAAACCTTTTACATGAGTTTCGTAGATTATCGTTTCATGCCAAGGAATTTGTAGTAGTTGATCTCCTTCCCAATCAAAGCTTTTGTCTACAACTACCGATTTGGGAATTAAATGTGCATCATTAAGTTCTGAAAATCCTAAATCATCTTTGGGATCGTCCCAACGATATCCAAAAATTTCTTCACCAAAACCAATATCTCCATCAATAGCATAAGCATAAGGGTCAATTAGTAATTTATTTGCGTTGAACCGATGTCCTTCCTGGGGAGCAAACGGACCATGGACTCTAAACCCGTAACGCTGCCCCGGACCAATGGAAGGTACGTAGCCGTGCCAAGTAAAATTACTAACTTCTCCTAAATTTAATCGAGTTTCTCGTCCTTCTTTGTCGAATAAACATAGCTCAACCGCTGTGGCGTTTTCTGAGAACAAAGCGAAATTAGTACCTTTGCCGTCCCAGTTTGCACCCAAAGGATAAGGTTTACCAGGCCATAGTGAGAGGTACATATATGCTCCTAATTAAAACAACTAATCTTGACTGTAAATGGAAATGGAATTGGGAATTGGTAATTGGTAATTAGTAATTGGTAATTGTAGAGACGTAGCAATGCTACGTCTCCGGTAGTCCCTATGCTGTTTCCAACAGTTCCAGAATACGATACATCGGCACTTCTATCCAGTTGGGACGGTTTTTCAGTTCGTGTTCTAGTTCAATGATGACTTTTTCTAGTACGAATGCATCTAAGAGTAACTGTAGTTCTGATGGCTCAGAAGGTAAAAACGGTGCATTTTTGGCTGTGGCTAGATAGGATTTCAAAAAGGCAATACTTGAGCAGGTGTAGAAAAATTGCGCCCATTGCTCCATCAGTGGTAAGTCATCTGGGAGAATCATGCCGCTTTCTTTCTCATTGCGTAAACCTATGCGACTGGAGTAGTAGAATGATTCTATCATTCCGGCGACATCACGTAATGGCGATCGCTTCATGCGTCGTTCGCTTAACGGACGGGTTTGGTCGCCTTCAAAGTCAATAATGATAAAGTCTTTACCTGTATACAGCACTTCATTCAGGCATAAATTACCGTGGGTACGGGTTCGCATGGCGGTAATTTTTTGGTTGAGTATTGACTTGAGTCGAGTTAATATCGTTTCTCGATTGTTCAATACCAACTGCGCTACGGATTGAAGTTCGTTGGGTAGCTGTATTAAATCTTTTTTCAACCGCAATAACACTTGTCCGGCTTGATTTCGCATATATTGGTAAATCGAGCGCTGGTAAAACGAGGTGAATGGCTCTGGGGCAAAGTTCGGGTCTTCTGTGTCGGATGCTAATGCTAAGTGCATTTCGGCGGTACGTTGCCCTAATAGTTGAGCATTTCCCAAATAAGAGCCGAACATTTCTTGGGCTAAGCTGGGAATTTCACTTTCTAATGCTGCTGTTAACAATGAACTTGGTAAATCGATATCGGCGATCGCGTCGATTTGTCTTATTTGTACTTGCTCAAAAAAGTCTCGTAGGCTATCAAGGCTATAAGACCAACCATCTCTAATATCGGGAATAAATTTTCGCAAAATTCCCAAGGTCATGGTCTCAAAGTTTTTACGACTATAATTTAAGCTACCTGCTACGGGCGCAAAGTTCTCTGCATTTGGTAGTCCTTTGGTTGCCGAACTGTGGGTGAGAAACTGACCTACTTCTAAATCGGGATTAATGCCTTCTCCTACTACTTTGCGGAATAATTTGCACATCAGGCGATCGCCATATACTACGCAAGTATTTTTATGTTCTCCTCGTAACATATGAGCTTCTAAATGTATCTTCAGTGCGTAGTTAGAACCGGCACCAGCTAACAGATTAAAATCTTTACTAGCTTCGGCTTGAAGTTCACCTGCCATGCCTTGATAAGTCTTTTTGTTGGCAATTGCTTCGAGGGGGAAGTTGAGAAAATCTTTATCTGTTAAAGCATCAAATAACACCCCGATTTGTTTTTTGCTGCGTATTTCAATGTTAGCGACAACTTCTTCACGGTAGGAACTAAAGCGTTCGTGATTAATACCCTCTGGTTCGTAAGCTAAATGCAATACATAGGTTTCCGGGTCGCCTTCGGTGTAGTCTAACTGTACTAAAACAATTGCTGCTTCTAAAGAATGGAAGGAAAGAGGAATTGCCTCAATCACATGACTGGACTGAATTACGCGAGTTTTACCGTCAAACCAGCTACAGGCACACATATAATCTGGCAAAATTTCTTCCAATGCTGCCTTAGTTTCAGATTTGGTAAAAATATTCTGCCAATTATCGCTAACAACTAAAGTGGGTATTTGATTTTGAGGTCTTACCGGACAAGTAACATTTGTTTGAACTTGCAGAGTAAACCAGTAAAACGCATGGGGCGCTAGACTCATAAAGTAGGGTGTATCGTCAATTGGTGGAAATGTGGTACGTCCGAAGATTTCCACCGGAACCATGCTGTTAAATGCCGATAAATCCAACTCCACTGTCTGTACGAAGCGGGACAAATTTGTCACAACCAGAATATGTTCGCCGTTATAAGTACGAGTAAACGCCAAAACCTTGCGATTTTCTGGATAAAGTAATTCAAAAGTACCTCTACCAAAAGCTTGAAAACGTCCTCTTGTTGCAATCAAACGTTTTGTCCACCACCATAGGGAATTGCGGTTTTCTCGCTGGGCTTCCACGTTCACCGCTTCAAAATGGTATTCCGGGTCAATAATCACCGGAGCATATAATTTATGGGGATTACAACGACTAAAACCACCATTGCGATCGGCACTCCACTGCATCGGAGTCCGTACCCCATTGCGATCGCCTAAATAAATATTGTCCCCCATCCCGATTTCATCACCGTAATACAGCACTGGGGTTCCGGGTAAAGACATCAGTAAAGCATTCATCACCTCAGTGCGGCGGCGATTATTGCCCATCAATGGAGCCAAACGGCGGCGAATACCCAAATTCAACCTTGCTTGTTGGTCTTGTGCGTAGACACGGTACATATAATCACGGTCTTCGTCGCTGACCATTTCCAAAGTCAATTCATCGTGATTCCGCAAAAATAACGCCCATTGACAGTTATCGGGAATCGGCGGGGTTTGCTGCAAAATATCGATAATCGGGAAGCTATCTTCCATTTGCAGCCCCATAAATAAACGCGGCATCAGAGGAAAATGAAAATTCATCTGACATTCATCACCACTGCCGTAATACTCTACAGCATCTTCGGGCCACTGGTTTGCTTCGGCAAGTAACATCCGATTGGGATACTTATCGTCGATATGTTGGCGTAATTTTTTCAAAAATACGTGAGTTTCCGGTAGGTTTTCGCAGCTGCTACCTTCGCGCTCGTACAAATAGGGTACAGCATCCAACCGCATTGCATCAACACCCAGATCCAACCAGAAATCTACCGCTTCAAACAGCGCTTTTTGCATTTCTAGACTTTCAAAATTCAAGTCCGGCTGATGCGAGTAAAATCTGTGCCAATAATAAGCTTTAGCTACCGGGTCCCAAGTCCAGTTAGAAGTTTCAAAATCCTTAAAGATAATTCTTGCTTCTTCATACTTCTGGGGAGTATCGCTCCAAACATAAAAATCTCGTTCCGGACTGCCTGCTGGTGCTTTACGCGCCCGCTGAAACCATGGATGTTGGTCGGAAGTATGGTTAACAATCAACTCAATGATTACCCTAATGCCTCTTTGATGGGCAGCACTTAAGCAAGCCTTGAAATCATCGAGATTACCGTAAATGGGATTAACACTGGTATAATCAGCAATATCATAACCATCATCTCGTAACGGAGAAGGGAAAAAAGGCAGTACCCAAATTGCCGTTACTCCCAAGTCTTGTAGATAATCTAACTTTTCAGTTAGCCCCCGAAAATCACCTATCCCATCGCCATCGCTGTCAGCAAAAGCACGTACCGGCACTTCATAGATGACTGCATCTTTAAACCAAAGTGGGTCATCTTTCAATAATGGATTTTGCATATTTTTTACTGCCTTATTTCCCATAAGATATCTTAGCTAATATAAGAAGCTAGCTTCATCGTTAATTCTTGAATAGTTTTTGATTGTTGCAAATTATTAGGGTCAAATTATGAGTTTTCAAAGAGCAAGTGGAGTTCTATTGCATCCTACCAGTTTGCCGAGTAAATTTGGGATTGGGGATTTAGGAGAATCAGCTTATAAGTTTGTCGATTTTCTAGCCAATAGCGGTCAAAAGTTATGGCAGATTCTACCTTTAGGTCCAACGGGTTACGAACATTCTCCTTATACAATGAATTTTAGCGCTTTCGCTGGAAATCCCTTAATGATTTCTCTCGAACATTTACAAGAAGAAGGTTTACTAACTCCAGAGGAATTAATTCCTCAAGAAGAAATCACAGATAATCCCCACAGAGTTGATTTTGATGCGGTAATTCCTCGTAAAACAAAAATTCTATATGCAGCTTATCAACGCTTCCAAGAATCTTTGTTAAAAACAACCAATCTTGAATTTGAAAAGTTTTGCCAAGAACAAGCAACTTGGTTAGATGATTATGTATTGTTTATGGCATTACTAGAAGCTAACAATTATCAAGCTTGGAACTTTTGGGATAGTGACATAGCTCGTCGCGAACCTAATGCCTTAAATCAAAAAGCTGATCAATTAAAAGACAGCGTATCATACCATAAATTCTTACAATTTAAATTCTTCCAACAATGGAAAAAAATCCGCGATTATGCAAACAATAAGGACATCAAAATAGTTGGTGATATTTCAATTTATGTTTGTCATAATAGTGCCGATGTTTGGGCAAATCCAGAAATATTTCAGCTAGATTCCCAAACTCTCTCACCTGCCTACATTGCCGGAGTCCCACCAGATTACTTTAGCGCTACCGGACAACTTTGGGGTAATCCCGTTTACGATTGGGATAAATTAGAACAAACCAATTTTGCTTGGTGGATAGAACGTTTTCGGGCAACATTACAATATGTCGATATTGTTCGTATCGACCATTTCCGGGGATTTGAAGCTTATTGGCGAGTACCCGCAGGGGAAGAAACTGCTATCAATGGTGAATGGATCAAAGGACCTGATGCAAAATTCTTTGAAACTTTAGGTTCTACTTTAGGTAGTTTACCTGTAATGGCGGAAGATTTAGGAATTATTACTCCCGAAGTAGAAGAGTTACGGGATAAATTCGATTTCCCCGGAATGCGTATCTTGCAATTCGCTTTTGGTGGTGAAGACGATAACGCTTACCTACCTCATAACTACATCTCAAACTGCGTCGTTTATCCCGGCACCCACGATAATGACACCACTATTGGATGGTGGAATCAAGTTGGAGAAGCAGAAAAGCACCACGTCGCCAAATATCTCGGTTATTCCTCACCTGAAGAAATCAAAGAAATTAACTGGGAATTTATCCGTATGGCACTATCTTCAGTAGCAGACTTGGCAATTCTTTCAGTTCAAGACTTACTAAATTTAGACAGCAGTGGTAGAATGAATGACCCCAGTATTAACGCCGGAAACTGGCGCTGGCGATATGAAAGCACTAACCAGCTTACCTCCGAATTGAGTCAGCGGTTGTTAGAAATAACTCAGCTTTATAACCGATAAATAAAGGTTAAAGATTGTAGTCGGGTGTGTGACAATGCAGAAGGATTTGGAAGCTAATAATAAGCTTCTTCTGTGTCACGCACCAACGCCCTGAACTTTCTTCTCTCTATTCCCTACTCCCTACTCCCTACTAAACTATCGACTGATTCTAAGCAAATAAAATTAGGTCGCAAGCAGGAAGAAAATCTATAGACCAATTATTTATATTTAATTCTATCAAATGTAAATCAATTGGAAATAACTACTATGGCATTATACAAACTTGCAGATTTCGACCCCAATTATAAAGAAGTTTTTGGTGGTGAAGATATTAAAGAAATGTCTCTTTACACTCAAGGTGGAGAGAAAATCGGTTCTGTTTCTGATGCTTTAGTAGATCATGATGGTCGTTTTCGCTATTTGGTTATTAGTACTGGAGCAATGTTTTTCGGTAAGAAAATTTTGTTACCAATCGGTTTGTCACGTCTTGATTACAATCAAAAACGTGTTTATGTAGATGGACTCAGTAAAGAACAGGTGGAAAATTTACCTGAATACCAAGATAGTATGACCGTTGATTACGATTATGAAGAGAGAGTACGCGGTGCTTATCGTTCTCCACAAAATCAGAATGTAGCTTATAATCAAGATTCTTATAACTATCAAAATGATTCTTCTTTGTATGATTTAAATGACCAGAATCATTCTAATATTAAACTTTATGAAGAACGTTTAGTTACTAGCAAAAGTCGCATCAAAACTGGTGAAGTAAGTGTTGGTAAACATATTGAAACCGAAACCGCTAGAGTTTCAGTACCAGTTGAAAAAGAACGAGTTGTGATTGAACGAGTTACACCCACCGGAGAAGCAGCTATAGTAGATGCCGATCAAGTTAACTTTAGTGAAGGTGAAGTCGCACGAGTTGAACTCTACGAAGAACAAGCTGATATTCATAAAGAAGCATACGTGCGTGAAGAAGTACGAGTTAAGAAAGTTGTTGAACAAGATACTGTTGAAGCCAACGAAACAGTTCGTAGAGAAGAGTTAGATATCGATACTCAAGGGGATTTACGTGTAAATGAATCTAATTCTGCTAGAAACGACCGCGTTTAAAAATTAATAGTTAAAAACTCGGAATTTAGAATAATAACTCATAATTAAAAAACCTTCTGAGGATAGAAACTAATCTCTATCTTTAGAGGTTTTTTTTATTTATTTTTTTTAACCTCATCAACAGTAATGTCAAAAAATAGATCGAAAGTAATATACTACTTATGATTGTTCGTTATAAACTTTAAGTCCATCGCGAGGAAGATGGATATCAAAATATTTTTTTCTATTGTTATTAGTAACGAAGAAAAACAATATGGAGATTATAATTATATGGCTCTTTACAAAGTTGCAGATTTTGACCCCGATTATCGCGATGCTTTCCAAGACCAAGACATCAAGGGTATGAGCGTTTACGCTGAAGGAACTGATGATAAAGTTGGTAGTGTTAACGATATCTTAGTTGATGAAGAAGGTCGTTTTCGTTATTTGGTAGTTGACTTAGGTTTCTGGATTTTTGGGAAAAAAGTATTAATGCCGGTTGGACGCACTCGTATCGATTACAATGCTAGTCGCATCCATGCTCTTGGTATGACTAGAGAGCAAGCTGAAAATTTACCCGAATACGATGAAAATCAAGTAGTAGATTATGACTACGAAGAGAGTGTACGCGGTGTATATCGCACTCAACCTGTGGAAAGCTCCGCAGCTTTAGAAGATTCTGCGCCCCTCGATGCTCCTGCATACGCTGCTACTCGTACCTATCATCGCGATACTTATAAGTACGATGAAGAACCTAATCTGTACAACATGAATGATACAGATCATCAGAATATCAAACTCTATGAAGAGCGTTTAGTTGCAAATAAACAGCGTCGTAAAGCTGGAGAAGTTGCAATCGGTAAGCACGTTGAAACCGAAACGGCGCGAGTTTCTGTACCAGTTGAAAAAGAGCGTGTAATTGTTGAGCGAGTAACTCCAGAAAATGCAGGTAGAGCCGTTGCTCCCGGTGAAGCAACCTTTAATGAAGGTGAAGTAGCTCACATGGATGTTTACGAAGAAAATGCTGATGTCCGTAAGGAAGCATTCGTTCGCGAAGAAGTTAGAGTTAAAAAAGAAGTAGAGCGCGATACTGTAGAAGCTCAAGAAACAATTCGTCGTGAAGAATTAGATATTGATTCTGGTAATTTACCTACCGATAAACGTTCCGACAGACGTTAATATCTAATGCTTAAATTAGTCAATTAGTTGTTGGTTATTAGCTGTTAGCTAGTAACTAATAGCTAATTTTTAATTTCAGTGAATAAGGTTGAGTAAATAGTGTATTTTTATGAGAAATTAGATTTAAAAAAAAAATTACTAATGAGTAAGATTACATATAAAAAAGATGAATAGTCAAACAACTAATAATACTAATAATACTTCTAAACAAACTCAAAAAAAATCTCAAAAAGTAATTCCTTTACTTCAAAAGCTAAGAAGTCAAGTCCAAAGTTTTGATATTGTTGATATAAAAGGTCGATTAATCGGCAAAGTTGAAGATTTAATGGTTGATGGGAATCGTCAACTTAACTTTGTAATAGCAAAAATATCTCAAAGTAATGAGATTAATAATTTTTGGTTATTAAATGGTAAATTAGTAGATAAAATTGAGCCGAAGATTCGACGTGTTTTTACACATATTAATGAATCGCAATTAACACAGTTACCTGAATATGTAAAAAAGGAAAATCAAGTAAGTAATATGACAGATAATCTAAATTCTCAGCAACCTATTAACAAGAAAGCAGATTCACAAATCAATGATTTGACAAAATTAGAATTTGTAGAAGAAATTGAAGAAGATATAGTTCGTTTGCTAGGGGAACGGTTAGTTGTTGAACGTAGCAAACGTAAAATCGGCGAGGTTATTATCCGTAAAGAAATAGAAACTCGGATGATCCAAATCCCCGTTCGACGTGAAAAACTAATTATAGAAAAACCCGGTATTGAACCCGAACAACTTGCAGAAATCGATTTGGGTGAAGAAGAAATTTCCCACGACGAGTTGACAAATTCGGGAGTAAATTTAATCGGTAGCGACTTTGAAGGTGGTTTAACCGTCACTGGAGAATTTGACTCACCGAAAATTGCTTCTTTAATTCTTAACGCTATCCAATTAGAAAAAAATCACGGTTGTAAAAAGGTACGAGTTTCTATTCTTGTAGAAGATGAGGAAAAACAGCAGAAATATCAAGAATGGTTTAACCGTACTTCTAAATCATAAAAAAAGTAAATATATCCTAATAGTAATCAAAAGACGTTGCACTGCAATGTCTTTTTATCTAATATCATATATTTATATTAGTGTATTGGACTCAACTGAAATTTGCTATATTTATTATCAACAAAAAAACAAAAAAAATCGGGTGTATTCTAGACGCTAATCGTGATACACCCTATTAAGTATCGGGAATTAAACTCCTAACTCCGGTACAGACGTAGCAGTACGCCCCGTCTCTACAACTCCTAACTCCTTTCCTTCCTAGGGTGCCAGAGCGTTACCGCGAATTAAACTACCAATAGTTTTGGCAGTAATTTTCATTTGGGTGATGGGATTGGCTGGAACAACTGTCTTGTACAGATAACTGTCAAAAGTCAACCGTTGCACATCAAGATCGCTACACATTTCTACAAATGCTTCGCGGGTAGCGTCGGAACGGTAGAATACATTTTGCAAGATATCGAGTACTTTGTAGGTAAGACCGTACTTTTTATCCCAACGCTTCAAATAGATTTTTAAATCGCCTTCGCTAGGAATAGACTGTCCGCTGTTAGAAACTTCGACGATGGTTTCGGCACACATCCGTCCGGATTTAGCCGCAAAGTAAATTCCTTCTCCAGAAGACTTGGTAACATAACCTGCTGCATCACCGACTAATGCAATCCTTCCGACTACACGACGGGGGCGGGGATGTTCGGGGATAGGATGCGCTTCAACCTTAATGATTTTACCACCAGCGAGTTTTTTCGCAGCACGAGCGCGTATACCAGCTTGTAACTGCTTAATACTAGCTTTGTTGATGTGCATCGTACCCGTACCCACAGCTACGTGATCGTATTTGGGGAAAACCCAAGCATAGAAATCGGTAGAGACATCATTTCCGACATACATTTCCGCCAAATCGTTGTAGTATGCCATTTTGTCTTCTGGAAGACGGATGCGCTCTTGAAACGCGATCGCGTAGTTATAATCCCCAGCATCCATTTCTTTGGCAATGCGGGAATTTGCACCATCAGCGCCGATAATTAAATCTACTTTCAGAGTTTTAGCAATACCCTGCGCTCCACCTTCTGTATGGTCAAGGTAATGAATAGTATAAGGGTCTGTATTATTTTTGGGAAAATCTAATTTATGAACTGTAGCATTAATTAAATGAGCGCCTAATTTAGCGGCTCGATTTCGCATGAAGCCATCTAAAACTTCACGACGACACATTCCAATATATTCATCTTCTTTTACTAAATTGATATCAACCTCACGATTCGAGGGAGAAATCATTTTCATTTTCCGCACTCGGCGATCAATAATCTCAGCCGGTAGATCAAACTCATCTACCATACACAGCGGTATAGCACCGCCGCAAGGCTTAGCATTATCTAACTTGCGCTCAAATAAATAGGTTTCAATCCCTGCCTTCGCTAAAGTTTCGGCAGCAGACGAACCCGCAGGACCAGAGCCAACAACAGCAACCCTAAGTGTCAAAGGTCTTCTCCCATACTTGACTTACTTTGATGAATCCTACCACGGAGTTTTGACCGATTTTCTATTTTCCCCTTAGTTTTTAATTGAAATGCAACATTCCTTAATGTTTCGATACTTTTTGATAGAATATTGCCAAAGTGTTAACTAATCATTGTAGCAATTATTACTAGCAGGATGCCCTAATTTCCATCAAAAACCAGATTTATTTACAGCATAAAAAACTATTATCAAACTTATTATGATAAATTATGAATAGTTTGATTATTTTTAAATTTAAATGTTATTAGGCATTAAACGTTGAGAAATCATGGGACTACAAATAGAATACATATGATATTCATTTAAATTAAAAATAGATAATTAAAGAACGCATCCTCTGGACTGTATTAGTAAAAACCAAAATTTTACTTCCTCTCAGTGGTAATCAAGGATAAATACATATCTGAAAGTTATCCTGGCGACACTGTAAATGCGATGAAGAATAGAAATGCTACTAGATAAAACGCCTGCTTAGTACTTAAAATAACGATGTGAAAGCTGCCGGTTAAACGGACGCATTATCAAAGTAATTATATGTAATTATATTTTTATGTCTCAGTCATAGTTTTGTAATTGAACTCTCTATTTTTTATCTATAAGCAAGGGTAGAATCAATAATTCTGAGAGCAAAATCAAAGTTATAATTATTCGCAAGATATTTGTTATCAGTATTTTATTGAATGTGATTTAGTTTGATTGGGATACAATAGGTCAAAACTTTTTTGGTGGGGATTTAGAAGCTGTGCGCGATGATTTAAAAGGCTTAGCCATTACTCAAAAAGAACTGCAAAAGTTGACGAATTTGCCTGTTCGTGATGAATTAATCGTTATTTTTCGTCCGCTAAAATTTACAATCAGGCAGTTTCTTCAAAGAGTCAAAGGTCCGGAAGGAGCAACTGCAATTTTTATCGGATTATCTATAATCCTTAGTTGTTATATTGTATTCTATTTATTGATCAAGATGTTTGCCCATTGGTTACCACTTCCATCTTGGTTATTATTCATTCAAGTTTGTGTTATTGGCGGTGCTGTTACACAATTATTATTGTATTTTCTTTGGAAAAAAAGAATTTCAGTTGTGAAAGAAAATTTGACATATTCTTTAAACACTCTTTTGCATGAAGTTGATAGATTTAATGCCGTAGTCAAAGCAATAAATATTAATGATAGAATTGAAGATGCAGGTAATCAAGAAGTTTGTATCAAAGAAAGAAAACGAGTTCTCGAAGCTTTAAAATACACAAGAGCGGATTTAGTTCGTGCTTTGAAAACCGAAAGAATTTTGAGAGAAAATCGCAATTTTATTGTCAATAATTCCGAATTACTTGCGAATAATTTGGCAACATTAACTCAAATGCAAGTAAGCGAACAGGCTTCCGAGCATGGTAGGTTGCTTAATGAAGCATTAGAAATTGCTTTAGATGTACAGCAGGAAATGAAAAGATTGCAGAGTCAGTAATCCCAAAAAATACGGATTAGACTTAAATTATAGATGGGTAAACAGGTTTTACGTGAGAAAATATAAATATATAAAATATATATAAATATATAAAATATATAAATTAAACATCTTTCCTCTTTCTTGGTATAAGCATGAACTGGAAACAAATTGCCGGTAGCTGGGTAATTATACCTATGCGTCCTGTCGGTATCGTTCATTTTTTAGGTGGTGCATTTGTAGCTACTGCACCTCATGTAACTTATCGTTTATTACTCGAATATCTTGCAGAAAAAGGGTTTGCCGTTGTTGCCACCCCATTTGTGAATACTTTAGACCATAGCGCGATCGCCCAACAAGTGTTGCTAAATTTTGAACGGGTATTAGTACGTTTAGAAGAAAGAGAACCGGCTTTTCGAGGTTATCTTCCGATTTATGGATTAGGACACAGTATGGGATGCAAGCTACATTTACTGATAGGTAGCGCCAATCAAGTCAAACGTGCGGGCAATATTTTGATCTCATTTAATAACTACGCTGCACGGGATGCGATACCTTTGGTAGACCAATTTAACACTGCCGTTAACGTGGAGTTTACACCTTCACCCACCGAAACTTACAGACAGATCAAAGAAAGCTACAATATCCGGCGTAATTTATTAATAAAATTTAACAATGATAATCTTGACCAATCAGCAGCTTTAACAAAATTGTTACAGAATCGTTTTGGGGATATGGTAGCAACCCAGACTCTAGCGGGGAACCACCTGACACCTTTAGGTCAAGATGTGAAATGGCAAGCCGGTAAAGAATTTAATCCCTTAGACGCTTTCGGACAGTGGTTTAGGCAAGAAGTATACCGGGATTTAAATCGGCTAAATCAGAGCTTAATATTATGGCTAAATCCCCTATCGCCACTATAATCAGAAAATGGTATGTATAGATTTTACTGGCAATATCTGTAATAAATAAGGCAGAAAATATCATTATTATTGCCTACAGGTGGAGACGTATTTATTTTTTATTTTCTATTTTTTATAACTAAGCGGCTACAAAAATATGTTTCAAATATTAGTAATCGATGATGACCCAGCCGTTCAAATTTTACTCAAAAGAATGCTGGAGAAGCAGGGTTATAAAGTAGTCGCAGTCAGCAATGGTGAGGATGGAATTGCACAAGCTGTAGTTTCTCGTCCAGCATTGATTATTTGTGATTGGTTAATGCCGGGATTAAGTGGAATTGATGTTTGTCGTTATATTAAGAAAGACCCCGATTTATCTACGACATTTTTTATCCTTTTAACATCCTTGGATTCTGTATCCGATCGCGTTAAAGGTTTAGATGCTGGTGCTGATGATTTTATCACCAAACCGATAGAACAAAATGAGATGCAAGCGCGAGTCAGGGCTGGTTTGCGTTTGCACCAAATGAGTCGGGATTTAAAGGCGCAAAAACAAATTTTAGAAGCAGAATTATCGGAGGCTGCGGATTACGTGCGTTCTCTTTTGCCTACACCGATGATTCAACCTCTGAATATCAATTATACTTTTCTTCCTTCTCAGCAACTTGGTGGCGACTGTTTTGATTATTATTGGTTAGATGATGATTATTTAGCTATTTATCTACTTGATACTGCTGGACATGGATTGAAAGCAACTTTACCTTCGATTTCGGTATTAAATTTATTGCGTTCCCGCGCCCTTAAAGATTTAAATTATTATCAACCTAGAGAAGTATTAAATGCTTTGAATAATACTTTTCAAATGAATTATCAAAATGATAAATACTTTACTATTTGGTATGGAGTTTATCATCAAATTAAGCGAGAATTAGTTTATTCAAGTGCTGGTCATCCACCTGCTATTTTATTATCTAGTAGTCAGAATAATGTGCAATTATTAAAAACCCCTGGAATGCCGATTGGGATGTTTCCAGAGGTTAAGTATACTGATGGTTTTTGCAAAATTGAAAAAGATAGCACCTTATATATTTATAGTGATGGTGCTTACGAAATCACTTTGGTTGATGGTCAACTTATGGGACTTGAGAGTTTTATTCAAAAGGTGACACGCTTTTATCATCTTTCTAGCAGTCCTCTGGAAAATATTCTCAACTACCTTGTTGATTTGAATTCCAAAAAAACTTTTGATGATGATTTATCTATACTCCAAATATGCTTTAATTAGGCAATTTTGGGAAGTACAGCTTTATAAAATTCATCTTGATTAGAAAAAATTTCAAAAACTTTATCCATTCCAGTCAGTTCAAATAATATTTTGATTTGCTCGTTAATCGAACAAATTACCAGCTTTGTTTCTGCGGATCTTAAGGTTTTAAATGCTAATACTAAAGCACCTAAACCGGAACTATCCATAAAAGTAATATCTTTTAAATCCACTAGTACAATTTTTGGTCCATTTTCTAGTGTTTTAACAATTTCTTCGCGAAAATCTTGTGATTTAGTTGCATCTAAAACACCGCTAGGCTGAACAACTTTAATATGCTCTGTCATAATTTCTAAGTATTTTTACGATGACAAAAAATGTTTACTATCCTCATCCATTTTAATCATAATTCATTTAACGACAACTTGCCAAATACACCTGCGACATTAACAGTTATTAATTAAAAGATTAAATTCATCAACAATTAGGAGAAAATTTCTTCTGATGCCGCATCATTAATCAGTATCTAGATGTTTATTCCTGATGGATGGGAATTGTAATCAAAAACTCGCAACATTCTCCAGGTTGGGAAATACATTCGAGTGAACCACCATGTCTTTGGGTAATAATTTGATAACTAATAGAAAGTCCCATACCCGTGCCTTTACCTACAGATTTAGTGGTAAAGAACGGTTCAAATAACTTTTCCTTAATATCGAATGGTATTCCTATTCCGTTATCGATTATCCGAATTTTTATCTTATCCAACTCAGCTAGTTCGGTAAAAATTTGAATCTGAGGACTGCTATTGAATTGTTTTTTGAGTTCTATAGACTCTTCTAATGCATCTAAAGCATTTACCAAAATATTCATAAAAACTTGATTGATTTGACCAGGATAACACTCTATGGGCGGTAAATTTCCGTAGTTTTTGATAATCTCAATCTGAGGACGTTCGGATTTAGCTTTAATGCGATTTTCTAAAATTATTAAAGTACTATCTAACCCTTGATGAATATCAACTTTTTTCATTTGAGCTTCATCCATTCGGGAAAAGTTACGCAAAGATGTCATAATTTCTCGGATACGCTGCGCTCCTATTTTCATCGAATCCAGCATTTTTGGTAAATCATCATAGATAAATTCTAAATCGATTTCTTTCGCAAATGCTTGTATTCCTGATGCTGCTTGGGGATAGTATTGTTGATAAAGTTTAACTATTTTTAATAGGTTTTGGGTGTAATTATTCGCATAATCAATATTGCCATAGATAATGTTTACGGGATTATTAATTTCGTCAGCTACTCCTGCAACTAAATTACCCAATGAGGACATTTTCTCGCTTTGTATTAACTGCATTTGAGCGTTTTGCAGTTCGTTTAAAGCGACTTTTAAATCTTGGGTTTGCTGTTTTAACTGTGTCTCTGCTTGTTTACGTTCGCTAATATTAAATGATGTTCCGACAATTCGATAAATTTTACCTTCTATGTTTCTTAAAGGATTAATTGTAGTCAACCAGCAATTTTCTTCACCTTGAAAAACTAGATTTTGTTCATAGGTTATCGGTATACCAACTTCCAAACATCTGATATATTGTTGACGTATTTTCGCTCCTTGAACGTCACCAAATACTTCTTCGGGAAATTTACTAATTGCGTTGGCAGCACTTATACCTGTTGCTTTTTCAGTTGCTAAATTCCAATCAGCATAAATCAATTCACCGTTATCTAAAACATTAACAACAAAAATCAGTTGTTCGACTCCTTGATAAATACTGCGGAGAAACTGTTCTTGTTCTTGCAAAGTTGTTTCTGATTGTTCCCTTTCGGTAATATCAATCACCATGGATGCAACACCAATTACTTCACTATTTACAGCTACTAAAGGATTGTTATACCATTCACAAATAATCGTTTTACCATCCAGAGTAATATTTTCAGTGACGATTCGGGTTCCACCACGCTGTGACAGTAATGCAGTTTTAAAATGATCTATTTGTTCTTGAGCAGTTGGGGAAACGATAAACTCTAAGTAATTACCAATAGCTTGCTCTTTTGTGTATCCAAAAATATTTTCTGCACCACGGTTCCATTCTTTTACCGCAAAATTTTTATCCCATTCAATTACTGCTAAAGGTGTTTGTTCAATCAACAATGCTAATCTTTGACGAGAAGCTAAAAGTTGAGATTGGACTAAATGACGTTCCCCAATTTCTTTTTGTAATACTTGATTGGTTTGCATTAACTGCTGAGTTCTTTCTTCTACTCGTTTTTCCAAGTCTGTATAAGCTCTTTTCAAGGCTCTTTCTGCTTGTTTTAAACGAGTTACATCTGTTACTACCCCATCCCAAATAATCGAACCATCCGTTTGTTTTTCGGGGCGTGATGCCGCTTGTATCCATTTTACTTTTCCAGAAGCTAAAATAATTCTTCCTTCCCATTCCCAAGGTTGCAAAGTTTGAGCAGAATTAGCAATGGATTTTTCAAAATCTTCTCGTTCATCTCGATGAACACTGGAAATGAACAAACTAGCATCAGCAATAACTTTTTCTGGGAAAAGTTCATATATTTCAAAACAACCAGAACTAACATAAGGAAAGCTAAATTGACCATCAGCACCCAGTTTAAATTGATATAACATACCTGGAACATTTGCAGACAGTTTTTGCAGCTTTTCTTCACTCAATAAAAACTGATTTTCTATCGCTTCTCGCTGTTTAATTTCTTTTTGTAAATGGGTGACTACCTGAGTTAGTTCGGAAGTGCGCTGATGTACTCTAATTTCTAATTCTTCATATAATTGCTGTAAAGTAACTTCTATTTCTTTGCGTTCGGTAATATCTTGTAAGGTTCCTAAAACATGAGTTACTTTTCCTTGAGCATCGCAAATGGGAATTGTGTTAATCTCCAACCAACATTGTCTGCCATCTGCTTGCAGTTGTGGTTGAACAATACTTTCAGGTTTTTTCGATTCAATAGCACGACTATCATTAAGCCGAAACCAATTAGTTTCTTCTTCTTTCCAAGGTAAATCAAAATCAGTTTTACCTTTAATTAATAGTGGTTCTCCAACTCCTGCAATGTCCGCAAAAAAACTATTACAACCTTGATAAACTGAATCACAATCTTTCCAAAAAACTGCTTGCGGTATATGATTTAAAATTTGTTCTAATAAATGTTTAGAAGAACGCAATCGTGCTTCTATCTGAAAATGTTGTGTGATTTGTTGGGTTAGTTCTCGAATAGTCACAACTAGAAATTTCTGACCTTCTTGATTCTTAAATACGCATTTCTTAATGGAAACAAAACGTTTTTCACCATCAGTACTTGTAATACATTCGTCAGATTCATTTTGGTTAGATGTAGTAAAAATAAATTCATCTTTTTCCCAAGACTCATCTGCTTCTTTTTTCTTGAATAAATCAAAATCCGATTTACCAATAATTTCTTTTCTATTACGTCCGATAAAGTTACAATAGGCATCATTTACCAACACCCAATTGTGTTGACGATCTTTCACAAAAATTGGATCGGAAGTACCGTTAATCACCTCAAGCAAAAAATCAGCAGAAAAGTTTTCTTCTACCTGCATTTGACAATCTTCTTCGACTGTTAATTCCCTTTCAAGGGACGATTCATTTGTTTGTTTATCTTTATTCATCCCCAAAATCCTTTTTAGTAAAAGTTCTAGCCTCCCTTAGATGCAGCAGTTCGATTTAATACACAGTAATTAATTCACTCATAAATCGTCCCTCACCCCCTATGCACTCAATTATTATTCCCGGAATTGATTCTCTTCCAACATCAAACGTCAGGAATTTTAAATTAGTACCACTGGAGTTAGTTTTGTAGAGACGGGGCGTATTGCTACGTCTGTACACGAGTGAGGAGTTAATAATTATCGTCCCCCCCATCTCGCCCATCCCCCCATTCCCTATTTTCTCAAACCGGACTTACCTTTGCTCGATACAATAACTTCTCTCCTTGACGGTAACCAGTATAACGTACCTTGACTTTTTCGTTTGGTTGTGCATTCCCTTCCATTAACTGGTGAATTTCGGGTTCATAAGGTAATTCTGCACCTACCGTAGCAACAGCTTCGATTCCCCATTCTTGCAAAAGTCTGGTAATTGGTTTTTCGATCAAGGGAATTATATTTACTGCTGATAATTGTGGATTTTCTCTAGCTTTTAGTGCTGCTGTGGGAAATTGAATTAACAATGATTCGATAATTTGTAAACTCGATTGTTGAAATTGAGTAAATAATAATTCTTTTTGATTTTCTAATTGTTTTTGTAAGCGTTCGTATTCTTTTTTTAAATCTGCTATTTGTTGTGAAGATTGCTGTTTTGATACTTGTTCTTTAACTACATCTGTCTGATAATTTTGACTGGAAAAATTAATTCTTAATTCATTTAAATCTATTTGTAATGCTTGCGATATTTTTACCAAAGTATCTAGACGCATTTGCTGGATTTTCCCTTGACGCAAACATTGTATTTGATATTTAGAAACTCCAGCAGCTTCACTCAATTTTTTAAAGCTATCAATTTCTTTGTGCTGCATCAATTCCAATAATTTGTTACTAAAATCCATTTGATTTTAAATTATTAATAACATGAAAAATCAGGTCTAAGGTTATATCTTTAGTACTTAGTTATGTCACCAATTACCCATTACCCATTACCAATTCTAATCACGGATTAAAAAGGATTACACGGATTACACTGATTTTAATTACCTATTACCCATTTACCAACAACAAGATTGTTGATCTTTAAACCTTCCGATTTACCATTGTTGCACTCGCTTGGTCAACGGGTACTAACAAAATTTCGCTGAGGTTAACATGAGCAGGACGGGTAACACAAAATAATATTACATCAGCGATATCATCTGGGGTGAGGGGGGTTAATCCTTGATATACTTTTTGAGCGCGATCGCCATCTCCATGAAAACGCACTTGGCTAAATTCAGTTTCCACTAAACCAGGATCAACGGAACTTACACGAATGGGAGTTCCTAACAAGTCTTGCTTTAAACCTTGAGAAATTGCCCTAACAGCGGCTTTCGTCGCACAATAGACATTACCACCGGGATAAGTTTGATGTCCAGCAATCGAACCAATATTAACTATATGACCACAATTGCGATCGACCATTCCCGGAACTACACAACGGGTAAGATAAAGCAAACCTTTGACATTGGTATCAATCATTTCTTCCCAATCTTGGAAGCTACCTTCATGAAGCTTATCTAAACCGCGACTCAGACCAGCATTATTGATCAGAATATCAATATTCGACCATTCACCGGGTAAATTAGATATAGCAGATTCTACAGCATTGCGATCGCGAACATCGAGTTGCAATAAATGAAAATCTTCCGATGATAATTGCAAAGTTTCCACTAGTTGCTGTAAACGTTCCAAGCGTCGCGCCGCTAAAATTAATTTTGCACCAGCATCGACAAAATATTTGGCACAAGATGCACCAATACCGCTACTTGCACCAGTTATTAATACAATTTGATTTTTAATTGAAGCCATAAAAGGAGTTAGTTGACAGTTGACAGTTGACAGTTGTTAGTTGTTTATCCACTAACCACTATCCACTATCCACTATCCACTATCCACCATCCACTAACCACTAACTCCTAACTTATTTCTCTACCACTGGTACACGCTGAGTAATCATAGTCATACCGTTTCCTCGTACCAATACAGCAGAAATCCATTGATTACCAGGTTTTGCTGGTGCGCGCCCAACTTTAAATATTCCCCCAGCGGTAAGCAATTCCAAGTCTACAGATGTAGGTTTGAGATATTTTCCTGGTTCAACAGCTTCATTTAAAGCCGTACCCAAGAGAAAATCATCACCTAGAGGCTCGTTGACAATTGCATCAAAATAATAGTTCTCCCCGACTTTTAATTGATCGGGTAAATTAATATCTACCTTGGGAGGATTGACACCATTCGTAAGTTGAGTACGTTCTGATAAAATATCTTGACGAATAATTTTACCATTAACGATACGCTGACGAGATTTAATAGTGGCATTCATGCCTAACTTATTGTTTGCAGAAGGTAAACCAACTATATTTGTGACTGTATCGGCAATGATACTATTACCTTGGGTACTCCAAGATTGGAGTTTGGTAGTATATTTCAAGCTAGGATACCGCTTCCACAAAGAAGTTAAGGATTTTTCCATACTCGAACGGTTTAATCCGTCTCCATGAACAAAACTAGGGCTGTAAAAATTCATTACACCCTTGACATCAGCGCGGTTTGCAGATGCATCAATTTGCGTTAAAAGATTTTTGACTTGGGGAGGAGCATTTTCTGGTACATTGGCTTGAGCGGATTTCCAACCAGTAGATAAACCAAGAGTGAGGATAAATAAAATTACCCAACGGCTACCAGTAACTCTTGATTTTCGTGCGGGTATTGAGGTATTAAAGTTAGACATTAGTGATTGTGTTGTAGGTAATTTAACTACGGTACTGATTCGCTAATTTAATGTATAACTCATGTCATAACTCCCCTTTACAGGTGAAATTCCGGATGAGTTGACAAAAAACCAGGAAATTGATTTATTAAATTTTAAGCTAGGCGCTAACAGGGTAAAGGGTTAATGGCTCACACTCCTATACGATTACTTATAGCAGCCAGCGGAACTGGCGGACATTTATTTCCAGCTATCGCACTTGCGGAACAATTGCCAGATTATCAAATTGAATGGCTGGGTGTTCCTAACAGGTTAGAAACGACTCTGGTTCCCAAACAGTATAAATTGAATACCATTGAAGTTGAAGGGTTCCAAAAAGGTTTTGGGATTTCTTCACTACTCACCTTGGGTAAACTGTGTGGTTCAATTTTACAAGTTAGAAAAATCTTAAAACAAGGCAAGTTTGACGGAGTTTTCACAACCGGAGGCTATATTTCTGGCCCTGCGGTGATTGCAGCTCGTTCCCTGGGTTTACCCGTAATTCTTCATGAATCTAACGCAATACCCGGTAAGGTGACTCGTTTTTTTGGTCTTTGGTGTAATGCGGTAGCGGTTGGGTTTGAAGCTGCGGCAAAATATTTGCCCAAAAACAAAACTATCTATACTAGTACTCCAGTACGTTCTACATTTTTAGATCCGGGAATTGCAGCATCATTAGATTTACCAATTCCTGAAGATGTACCTGTGATTGTAGTTTTTGGTGGCTCTCAAGGGGCAGTTTCGGTAAACAAATTAGTCCGTGAAAGCGCTCCAGCATGGTTTGATGTGGGTGCTTATGTAGTGCATTTAACGGGTGATAATGACCCAGAAGCGGATAATTTAAAACATTCCCAGTATATTTCGATGCCATTTTACAATAATATGGCAGCGCTGTTACAAAGAGCAAATTTAGCTATCAGTCGCTCTGGTGCTGGAAGTGTTACAGAATTAGCTGTATGTGGTACTCCAGCAATTTTGATTCCTTATCCTTATGCAGCAGAAGACCATCAAACCTACAACGCTCAAGTATATACAACAGCGGGAGCAGGAATATTATTTCAACAGAAAGAATTAACCACACAGAAGTTGCAAAATCAAGTGTTGGAATTATTACAATCTCCTGAACAATTGCAGCAAATGAGCGCAAAAGCCAAAACAGTAGCAGTTCCTGAAAGTGCTGAAAAATTAGCACAATTAGTAAGAGAAGTTGTGGAAAGGTAGAGAGTGAATTTTAAATTAAATTAAATTAAAGTGTATTTATGGGGTAGGCTAATAGCTTGCCCTATATTTTTATAATGGGAGTTTGCAGTCATAAATTTAGTTATTATCAGAATTATGGTTATAAGTGTCAAAACGCTTACTACAAACTAAATTTTTCTATTTATTCAAAGTATGAACTATATAGATAAAATCAACCATCTCTTAACACCGAAACAGTCTCAAAGTCCTACAGTTATAGATATATTCGCGGGTTGTGGTGGTTTATCCTTGGGATTTGAAGCACAAGGATTTGCAACACATGGCTTTGAAATGGATAGCGATTCTTGCGCTACGTACAATAAAAATTTAAAAGGAGAATGTACTCAAATTGTTCTTACAAATGAAACACAATTACCATCATGTGATGTATTAATAGGTGGTGTTCCTTGTCAGCCTTTTAGTGTTGGAGGTAAGCAAAAAGGTTTACAAGATTCGCGAGATGGTTTTCCAATATTTATTAATGCAGTTAAAAAACTACATCCGCAAATATGGTTATTTGAAAACGTCCGGGGCTTACTTTATAGAAATAAATGGTATTTTGACGAAATTATCCAATCGCTACAAAATTTAGGCTATATAGTGGAATATAAATTATTAAATGCAGTTAATTTCGGAGTTCCTCAAAATAGAGAACGTTTAATAGTAGTAGGTCATCATGGAAAGTTTAAATTTCCACATATATTAGAAAGAAGAATAACAGTAGGTGAAGCATTAGGAGAATTTGCATTTACAACTCCTCCAGAATCTAAATTTCTCACTCAAAGTATGGATAAATATGTTGCAAAATATGAAAAAGCATCCGCTTGTAAAAATCCCCGCGACTTGCATTTGAATAAACCAGCAAGAACATTAACTTGTAGGAACTTGGCTGGTGCTACAGGTGATATGCACAGAATAAAACTTCCTGACGGTAGACGAAGACGTTTATTATTAGAAGAAGCTGCTCGTTTACAAAGCTTTCCCGACTGGTTTAAATTTGTTGGTACTACAACAAGCTGTTTTAATCAAATCGGTAATGCAGTTTCACCATTATTTGCTTTTCATTTGGCAGGAAGTATTAGAGAATATCTAGAATCAGGGCAAACGCAAGAAAAATGACATGATAATATGCTATTGAAATGTAGTTAT
>JACYMD010000028.1 GCA_015272215.1 Rivularia sp. T60_A2020_040
TGATAACTACATTTCAATAGCATATTATCATGTCATTTTTCTTGCGTTTGCCCTGCTAATCTGAGAAGATTGCAGCGCTTCCACGGAATAGGGTAAGCGAATTAAGTTATAACCCAAGCTTTTGATATGACGAAGCATTTGCTTGTAGTCTCTTACCCATAAACCATGAGGTGCGTGGGTTTTAACTTCCATCCCAAACCAATTAATACCCCGTAGGGAGACTACTTTATCAGTACTATCAACTATATGAGAACTTCGTGTATAAAACGGAGGCACCATGGTAGTAGCTGCCACAGAAGTATTACCTTTAAATGTCCCGATTAATTGAGAAAAGCCAAAACTTAAACTTATACACAAGCATCCAACTATCAAGCCCGTGAGGATATGTTTTTTGATTCTTCTCAACTTTCGGCTTCTTTTAGGAATAGAAAATAAGCTCCATATACTCTGTTTCAAACTATTGAAGATACTACGGGTAATGGGTAAGTGAAGCAGCATAATTATTTTACATAGAACTGATTGTACTCTTTACACTGTCATAGAAATGTTCTCGGCGCAGCACAGACCATGTAAGTCTGTTATCAAGCAGTTTTTCCTGTTCTGCTTTTTTAAACGCTAATAACTGGATTAAACTACAGGCGAAACTTTTTGGCTCATCGGCTATTTTAATCGCAGACGGATAGCTAGAGATACCACGCATGGCTACATTTGTCGCTACTATGGGACTTCCCGAAGCGATAGCATCCAGAGTTTTAATTTGAATTCCACCACCACTAATAGAAGGAATCGCAATCACTTTTGCTAATCCCATAAATGCTTGTGCATCAGTTACAAAACCGCAATATTTGACATTGGGATATCGTTCGATTAACCATTTTGCACCAGAGCCAGCAACATGAATTGAGATATTTGTCGGTAAATGAGGATAAACCGCTTGGAAAAACCACTCTAAACCAGACTTATTTGCTTTCCATGTCCAGCTACCGATGATGCCAATATCATAGTTTTTGATTGCTGAATTTTTTGCTGGTATTGTCCAGCTAGAAGGTAGATGAAACACTTTACTACTTTTATTTTGAGTATAAAAGTAATTAGAATCATCAGAGGTTAAAGTCCATACTTGTTTTGAGGAAGCAGCTAAATGGTCTTCCATTCTTTTTATCAGACGAGTTTCTCTTTTGTATATGTATTTTGATAGATATTTTTTAGCATTTTTTAATTGTGTTTCATAAAGTTGATGTTCTACATTGTGAGCAATAAATATAACTTGGGATTTTTGATCTAATAAAGGTAATAACCAACCTAATTGTGCATGATCGATGATAATAATGTCGTAGTTATTGACCTGTAAAAGATTTTTGATTTTTGTCAAATATTTTTGAGAATAATATTTTGCTGCTGAGTAAGGAAGCTGTTTCCATATGCTTAAAGCCATCCAGATAAATGGATGATATTTTGATTTTTCTGTTTCTATATATCGTTGTTCAACTACAATTTCATCGCCATTTCCGGAATTAATATCATCTGGACGCTGATAACCGACAACTAATACTTGATGTCCGGAGTATTTTAAAGCGTTAATAAAACAGTGAGATGCAATTTCACCACCAGTTTTTCTTCCACTGGGAAGAACGGTTGTTAAATACAAAATTTTCATTGATTGAGTAAACTAAAACTATAGAAATAATTTAAATTAATGACTTAATATCCGATACGACTTCATGTATGACTTGAGTTCCAAATAGTGATTCAAGTAGTTTTTGCTCGATATGAGTTTTTTGAACATTGCATAGTAAGTTAACAATTGCTGCTGCAAAAGATTGTGTCTCGGAAGCAATTTTGAAGTACTGTTTAACTGAAAGAGGTAAACCCGCTATTCCTTGGGGTGTAGAGACAATCGGTTTACCAGCTACTAACATTTCTAAGGATTTAATACTAACTCCACTACCTGTTAAAACTGGATTAATTAATACCCTTCCGGAATTATAAATTTCTGTAGAAGATGACGGATTGATGCTTAAATCCACACCATCGATATTTTCACATAGCTGTCTAATTTTATTTATCGGTTTTGCTCCAGCGATTAAAACTTTTACATTGGGTAATTGGGAACGAATTTCAGGCAAAACTTGAGTTAAGAACCAAATAATACCAGCTACATTATTATTAGAATATAGATTACCTAAAAACACAACATCATACTGAGAATCATGATGATTTTTTTGGTAATTATTATCTAGGTTTTGAGAGTTATTAAACTCCATTAAAGGAGGTAAATAGCGTCCATTTTTAAATCCATGAGATTTCCAAAAGTTTAAATCTTCTGGGGAAATATCATAGAATAAAAGACTATTCTTTAATAATGATTTTTCATATTGTTCTAAATGAGAAACTGATAAATATCTTTTAATTTTACTTGTGCCAATTGCCGAATTAAATAATCGCTGATAATACAGATGTTCAATGTTGTGACAGCGAGTAACTATCGGTATATCAAAACATTGACTAAGTTGAGATGCAACATCTCCACCATGAATACCATCTAACCAAACAACATGAGGTTTAAAAGCACGAACTTGAGAGATTAAATCATTTAATTGTTGCCCCCTAACAAGTCTAGAAGTAACTTCTAAAGGATAGCGGAATAAATTTAACATTCTGCTAGCTTTAGCACATAAATTATATTGAAATGGAATCAAATAAGTAGAATTAACATATTTTTTGATTTCGGCTATTTCGTCATAATCGGGAACTCGATCAAACCAGCATATAAGCTGTAGTTCAACACCAATTTGAGCAAAAGCCTTGATTCGCCGCCACATATCTATCCTTCCGCCGTGAATAGCAGGATAAGGAATATCATGACATACTAAAGTCATCTTCATATTGTTAGTTATTTTCGGGAAATGTTTTCATATTTATCCATTTTTCTTCGATTAAAGAAGAAGTATTATATTGATAGTTTTTAGCCAGAGGATACTCAATAGCAAGGGAAAAAACAGTAGAAACATAGACTATCCAAAAAATACTATTAGTTTCTACAAGGGTGCTTTCACTGATGTTGTACATCACTAAGAAAGTTAAATATATTAAAGGCCAAATACCTTCTATACATTTGGTGATTCGCAACCACATTACTCCCCGGAAATAAGTAGTAATAAAGCTCAGTAAAAATACTGACAAGCCTGCAATACCTAATTCTGCAAATAAATCCATAAAGCCGTTGTGTCCATATGGACATTCCCAGGCAAGGGTACGCCAAAGATAAGCTGTAATTTCACTGTTCCAATCCCTCCAAACAGCATTAAATCCATAGCCTAACCAAGGACGTTCTTGGATTAAATCAAACATTGCACTCCATATATCGGTGCGTCCAGTTAGAGTTAAATCTCTGCCTAATGCATCAGCAACAACTGGTAAATTATCTAGCAATAATGTAGATATGCTGCCAACTGTCAGTATTAATGCAATTATCAACGGTATTAATTGGTTGTAATTGCTTCGCCAACTTCTATAAAGAAATAAAATAACTGTTAGAGATAGAAACACAACTAGAGACGATTTAGAAGTTGAAAGTACGATTAAAGCGATGGAAAGAATATAGCCAGCCCAGGGAATCCAGCGATATTTAAGATTACGAATGGGATTACTCATCGCAACAAATAAAAACACCATGCTGCTGAAAACCATCAATCTACCCAAAATATTTTTATGAGTCATGATTCCCCGCCAAGCACCCGCATGAATTCCTCCTTCTTGAACCGTCATTAAGCCATATTTTGGTAGCGCAATGGCAAATATAAAACTGAGTACAATTACTATTCCTAAAGCAATTGCTAATAGCTGTAATTGTTCTCTTAAAGTGAAACGCATCGCCATGTACACGGCAAATACACTTGTTCCTAACAGCAATCCGCTACGTCGTGGAGTCACATCCGGTGCGAAAGTCCATAAAATTGAGGCTATAACAATTCCTAAAAATAACCAGATCCAAATATCTTTTTGTGCAACACGAACAAAATTTTTCTGATGCGCTGCTATTAGCAAGAAAGTAATTGTATAGATTCCCATAAAAAATTTGGGACTGTAGGGATCACTACTTATTCCCCCACTACTTCCACCTTCTATAAGTACAGGTATCAAGGCACTTGTAGAAAGAAAAAGAGTAAATACAACAAATATCTTTTCGGTTAGCTTTGGCAACTTTGGCATACCGAATATATTTCCTAATATATTATTTTTCCCTGAATAAAAATACCTAAAATTTCCAGGTATTGTTAAACTTCATCCTTCTTTTAAATCAATTAACTAATGAAGTCTTTTAATTAATGAATTAATTAACTCATTTTGTCAATAGATGATTTTGATTTGATTTAAACGTTCAAATTATGTTTAATCACTTGATGTTTTTTCTGATTTTCAAGCTTGAAAAACCTGATAAACTATGTAAAGCATGGCTTGTATAGTTCGGTGCAGAGAGAACATTTTATATATACTGAATATATGATTAAAAATATTATGCGTGTTTTTACTGCTTTTAGCAATGTTAATCAACCAAAATTTTACTTAATCTTCATCGGCTAGTCCGATTTGAGTAAAGTTTTGATTAATTTATGACTTACGCATTGGCATAGTGGTAAAATAACGCACTTCAATACAGGTGTCCTCTATCAATAGGTATCGGACAATTATAGAAATCGGTAAACCTTCAACAGCACAATGCAATCTGCAATATTACACTCTATTTTTGCTGTCGGAACCAAAGCAAATTGGGTGCAGCTTGATTCGCGGAGATATAATCCGAAAGATTTGTTTGATATATAGGAATCCTCCGTAGATTTTTGTATGCCCTTCGGGCACGCTACGCCTTCGCGTAGCGCGGCAAAGCCTTAATTATTTGTGTAGGGAGGCTTTCTTGCTTTGATGATTCTATTCGATTAAGGTGTACTGAGTTTTTTCAATTTTCAAGTCGGATTCCTCTAGTAACCGACATAATATTTAAATAGAAGCAGGAATTTTAATTTTAAGTGTTGCTGACAAAAAAATAGTATAAAACATATTTATAATCTCTAGGTATGCGGACTTGATTATTTTTTCTCTAAAAAATATCATAATACTATAAAAGGAGTAAATTTAATAACCCTTTACTATAGTGATATTCATGCAAATTCAGTTACAATAAACTTTGTTCATTTCAATCATTTGTTCGTTAAAAAAAATGTCCTCTGAAAAAGTCATTTCTAATTGGAATGAATTGCAGATAAATCTATCCACAAAATTTCTTCGTGAAGATGTTTTAGATAATTTGCTCCGCGCAAGACTCTTTGAATACTACATATACTCTTGCTTTTGTCAAGATGTAAGTCCTATAATTCAATAAAATATGTTGAAGTTATCGCTCTATTATTAAGTTTCAAACAAGATATGTCCTAGCCTGTCAGAGAAATTATTGAGATGTAGTAATATGCAAATACCTTAAAGCGAAGCATCTCAATTTCATTACTGTATTAATACAATGCTATGGACGCTGCCGAAAATCAGTAAGACGTGAGAAATAACCATAGTCAGTATTTAAATTATCTTTACGAACAGGTTAGTAACACAATATTGACAATTGTGTTCTCCACTGAAAACGTATATTAAATTGTTGGAAATGAGATTTTGAATGGAAACACAAATGCCAATCACAGAAGAAGATTTGCAGTCTCTAAGTAAAACTGATTCTTTATCTAGAGAGCCATATTGGTTATTAAAAAGACCTGAAAATTTGGAAGAAGATAACATTCCTTTTGGTCGCATTTTCTCAATTTTACGTCGTCGAGCAGCTTTAATTGCTAGCGTCGCAGTCATCGCAACCACAGGAGCTGCTTACTTCAGTTCTACTCGTACTCATTCCTATGAAGGCAAATTTCAATTACTAGTTGAACCTTTAAGAAATTCTGAAAGCGAACTGTTAGTTTTACTGTCTCAAACTCTTCAGCAAGATGTCAATAAAATTACAAGAGACAATACTACGGCTTTAGATTATCAGGCTTTACTAGAAGTTTTAAAAAGCCCGAAAATTATCGAACCTGTAGTTGAGGAAATACAGGCTAAATATCCCGGAATTAGTTATAGCAAACTGGTTGGTGGTGCCAATTCGGGGAAAGTTCCTACCGCAGTTAAAGATGGTACTTTACACATTAGCCGACTTTCTCAGGGTGAAATTGAATCTAGAATCATCGAAATTCGCTATAAGGATTCTAATCCCGATCAAGTTTTGTATGTGTTAGATAAAGTTTCTCAAGCTTATCGAAAATACAGTCTCGAACAAGAGCAAACGAATTTACGTCAAGGAATCAAATTTGTTGAACAGCAGATTCCCAAGTTGCGCTTACGAGTCAATACACTCCAAGGACAAATGCAGCTTTTTCAGCAGAATTACAATTTATTTAATCCTGAACTTCAAGGAGAACAACTACTTAACAGAGTCGATCAATTGCAAGCAACCAAAATAGAAGCCTCGAAAAAACTCGCGGAAAGCAAGTCGCTTTATGATTCTTTACAAAAACAGTTGGGAATGTCCCAAGATAATGCAATCGCAGCTTCAGCTTTAAGTGAATCACCGCAGTATCAAGAAATACTCAAACGAGTTAGGGATATAGAAGCGGAAATTGCCACCGAGTCAGTGCGTTTGAGTGATGCTAATCCGGTAATGCAGTCTTTACGAGAGCGACGAGCCAAATTAATACCTTTATTAAAGCGGGAAGCACAATTGGCTTTGGGTTCAAATGTTTCCGAAGAATTACAGAATCCCCAGGTAGGAGTTTATCAAAATTCCGTTCGTCGCCAACTAATTCAGACAATGGCTGAAACTGCAAACCAAATTCAGTTATTAGAAGCGAGCTTGAAAGCTACCGATGATGCTTTAATCGGATTAAATCAACAAATCAAACAATATCCCGTAATTGCTGGTAGATATGCCAATTTGCAACGGGAATTACAAGTTGCTAGCGATACTCTCAAGCAGCTTTTAGGTAAACAAGAAGCACTACGGGTAGATGCTGCTCAGCAAGAAGTTCCTTGGGAATTAATTATGCCTCCAAGGCTACCCCAAGATAAAAATGGTAACGCGATCGCAGATGCTTCTAAAGGCAAGCTCGATATTATTTTAGGAGGAGTTGCAGGTTTACTATTAGGTGTTTTAGTTGCTTTTCTTTTAGAGAATGCTCAGAATGTTTTCCACGATTCCCAAGAAGTGAAACGAAGCGCCAAATTACCTTTATTAGTCACGATTCCTTATTTAAAAGCAATCAAAAAATTAGCTCCTACTGAACAAGAACTAGTTTATACCCTGCAAACGGAAGAACGCTGGCTTCTCCAAAATGGCAGTGGTAAAAATCAATACGAGAAAGCTTCTCCCTACACACAAGCTTTTTATTCTTTGTATACCAGAATTCAAGCTTTTCGAGAGCAAACAAATATTTGTTCATTAATTGTGACATCAGCTACTTGCGGAGAAGGTAAATCTACCGTGGCGACAACTTTGGCCAAAACAGCCGCAGAAGCTGGTTTACGGGTGCTGTTAGTGGATGCTAATTTGCAAAATCCTCAAATACATCACAGCTTGGGTTTGGTAAATACTCAGGGATTAAGCGAAATACTTTCCCAAGGTTTAGATTTAAACGATGCAATTGGACAATCTTATCAAGAAGAAAATTTATTTGTAATCACCGCAGGAGAAATACCCCGCCATCCAGCAAAGCTATTTTCCTCACCGAGAATGCAAAATTTTGTTAAGCGATCGCAAACTGATTTTGATTTAGTAGTCTATGACAGTCCCCATGTTTTGGGACGTTTAGATACCAGTATTTTAACGACTCATGCTGATGGAATTTTAATGGTTGTAGGATTAGGTAAAACTGTTCGTCCCTCACTTTCAACAGCATTGGATGAATTGAAAGCTGGGCGTAATCGGATTTTAGGTTTAGTTACCAATACTTTAGAATCCTAATTAACGTTAATCGCTTAAAGCCGATACATCAAAATTTAATAACTTCCGACTAAACAAATTGTGAATTTCTTAAACCCAATTACCAGGTACATCAAGAAAAAAGTATCTAGCCAGTTCATTCGTAATCTTGGCTGGCTGGGTATGGCTGAGATATTTTATCGAGTCTTACGTTTAGGATTAGTAGTGATCATTGCCAGGTATTTAACTCGCTATGATTACGGTTTGGGAGCGATTATTCTGGCGGTGCGAGAGTTTGCAATTACTTTTGCTGATGTCGGTATCGGTGCAAAGATTATTCAAGCTGATGAGAAAGAACTTCCGCAGTTATGTATTTCTGCTTTTTGGTTAAACTGCTTGATTTTTGCCAGTTTATTCATGATTCAAGCTCTTGCGGCATTTCCTATTGCTTGGTTTTATCAAAGTAAAGAGATTATTTTTCCGATTATTGTTACCGGAATAGCTTATTTAATTTGGCCTATTCACGGTATTCAAAAAACTTTAATTCAAAGAGAAAATCGGTTTAAAGTCATCGCATTTACCAATACAGTTCAATACTCCGTTTCGGGTATATTGACGGCACTATTCGCCGTTATGGGTATGGGAGTATGGGCTTTTGCACTGCCGGTTGTGATAGTTGCTCCCTTAGAAATCATCATATATTACAAATATCATTCCTGGCGACCTCGTGAAGGATTTACAACAGTATATTGGGATGAAATATTAAATTTTGGCAAACATATTCTCGGTGTGGGATTGCTGAAAACTTTGAGAAATAATTTAGATTATTTAATTGTTGGACGTTTTGTCGGCATTGAAGAATTAGGAATCTACTTTTTTGGTTTTAATGCTGGTTTAGGAATCAGTTTAAGTATCATTAATGCTATTAGTTCGGTAATGTTACCTCATTTATGTTCAGCACGTACAGAATGGCTGGAATTCCAACGTCGTTATTTCCACAGTCTCAGAACTATTGCTTTGATCATTATTCCTTTTGTATTATTTCAAGCTAGTTTAGCTCCTATTTACGTTCCCATTGTTTTTGGTCAACAGTGGATAAGTGCTATACCAATTTTAATATTAATTTGTTTATCAGCGATTCCCAGGCCTTTTGCAGATGCAGCATCCCAATTATTAGTAGCTGTGGGAAAACCTCATTTAGATTTACGATGGAATGTCATATTTACCAGTTTATTTGCTCTCTTCTTATTCATGGGAGTTAATATTCCAATTATTGCCAATACTTTTTTAGATTTCGATACTGTGAATAATTTGACATTAATTTTAGGAAAAAACTGGAAAGTTATCAGCATAGCTTTATCTGTTTTATTAGTTCATGGGATATTCTTGCCATTTTTTACCATATGGGCTACACGTTATGTGTTTCCCAAGAAATTTCAGAAGTCGTAAAATAGAATTTTTAGTATATTTTTATGCTTTTTAACAAAATAAAAACCCGTTTTTTTTAAGTATTAATACTATTTTTTGTTGTTTATAGTAATTAAAAGTACTGAAAGTTGGAGATTGAGCGCGATCGCAATTACTCGCTTCTCTTACCGATAAAAAAACCCTACAGTGCTGAGTCGAAAATCTGCTGTGCAGTCAGATTTAATTGTGGAAAACACCGAGAAATTATCGGGTTATTTCCTCGACATAAAGTTTTGACATATTCCCCATCCAGTAAATTACAAACAAAAATAGCAGGTTGTTTGGGCTAATTCCTACTCCCCCGAACCCCTCTATGATTACCTTTCAGCCTTGTTAATGCGGTTCATCTCTTTTTACCTCTTTCCTCTGTCTTGAAAAGTTGCTCATGGGGGTTTCCCCCAAGAGCACACTTTCCGCTGCGGTTTTTTAATAGGTAATCTTCTGCGGGCAAGGGAGTAGGATTTGGTAATGAGTTAAGAGTTAACAGTTTATTTCCCCCCATCCCCCCATCTTCTTACTCCATACTACAAACTGCTTGCATAAACTGTTGAGAAACAAATGGTAAAATTTCTCTACTTTTAGCGTTTGTTTTCCCTTCTGTAAATACCACTAATAAATAAGGACGTTTATCCGGTATTTCAATATAAGCTGCATCATGACGAACTTGAGAAGTCCAACCGGCTTTTGACCAAATTTTTGCTTCTACAGGAAGACTACCACCTGAAAAACCTGTGATTTGGTCTTCTTCTACATCTTGGGGTAACTCGTCGGGGTTCAAACTGCGCTTCATGATATTCATCATTTCTTGGGAACGACTTGCACTAACTGCAACCCCACCCACAATCCCGTGTAATAATCTAGCGATCGCATTAGTAGTTAACATATTCCGATTTTCTAAAAATTGTCCGTAAAAAGCTCGTTCCCGTCCGTAGGGGCCATCACCCCAAGTTTTCTGACAAACATTTACTGTATGTAATTCTTCCCATCCCAAAGACTGTAAATAGCGGTTGACAATATGACGTTGTTGTTTCCAAGTTTCAAATGGTCCTGGTGATAATTCTGGTCCCGAAGTAGTCCCCGTTAATACATCGACAATCAAGCTAGTAGCATCATTACTTGAATCGATAATCATATCGCGTATGGCTCGCTGTAGCTCTGCCGAGTCTTCTACCATACCTTTTTCCAGCCATTCATGTATCGCCAGCAAATAAAATAATTTGACTACAGAAGCCGGATAAACTGTTTCGACACCGCGATAAGTAAAACCACGGACGGGATGATTCCAAAAAGCATCTGGAGTTAAAGCACCACCAGTATTTACAGATACCGGCGGGTCATAGATAATCCAAGTTACAGCAATTTGGTTACGAGCTAACGTAGAAAATTCAGCCCAAGTAGCTTCTAATATACTATTACCAAGTGTTTCGAGTTGTTCGTCGCGGTTAAAGAAAAACATCGTTACCGTCCGATTTTGATTTAAACTTCGTTGTTATTACTTACAAAGTTTTATGGTTTCTCAAGAGGAATTGCAAGCAAATTTTGAATATGTAACCCAAGCCGATTTGAATATCTATGATTCTCCTGAATGTCTGAGTCTGTCAACTCAAGCCGAAAAAGGCAGATATTTACGAGTAATCCTAGAAACATTAAATCAAACTTCACTCAAGGTATGCTTATCTGAAGATGATTATCCCGGTTGGTTATTAATTAAGGATTTAAACGTATTATCTCCAGCGGCTCAACCAAAACAAATTAAATCATTTTCCGCAGTTCAAATAAAGCAACTTTTACCGTCAGTCATCGCTTTTACCCAAAAAGCTATGGAACAACCAAATTATTACCTTTGGGGTGGCACCATTGGACCAAATTATGATTGTTCGGGACTGATGCAAAAGGCTTTTGCTTCGGTGGGAATTCGCTTACCCAGAGATGCTTATCAGCAAGAAGCTTTTGTTCAACAAGTTTGTACTGTGGAGAATTTTGATTTAAATTCTTTAGAGCCGGGTGATTTAATCTTTTTTGGCACTCCTCAAAAAGCCACTCATGTAGGTCTTTATTTGGGAGATGGTTGTTATATCCATAGTTCTGGAAAAGATCAAGGACGAAATGGTATTGGAATTGATTGTCTTTCGGAACAGGGAGATGAGGTTAGTCGGTCATATTATCAACAGCTACGAGGTGTAGGAAGGGTGGTAAGCAGTTATATCCCTTCATAAAGGCTAAGGATAAATGAACGGAGGGTTTTAGATGAGAAATGGGTTTGTTTCTGGAAGTTTGACGGTTAAGGAAGATGCCATATCTCCCGCTCTCGATGTTTCGGTGGTAGTACCAGTTCATAATGAAGTGGAAAGTTTACCTCATTTACTCGAAGCAATTTCATCCACTTTGATTGCAAGTAATGTTAGTTACGAAATTATCTGCGTTGATGACGGTTCTACTGATGGTTCTGTACAATTACTTAAACAGCAAGCACAAATTCGTACTGACCTAAAAAGTATCATTTTACGACGCAATTACGGTCAAACTGCGGCAATGGCAGCCGGTTTCTTCCATGCACAGGGCAAATGTATTGTAACTTTAGATGCCGACTTACAAAATGACCCCGTAGATATCCCGATGTTATTGGCAAAGTTAAATGAAGGTTACGATTTAGTCAGTGGTTGGCGCAAAAATCGTCAAGATGCCGCTCTCACCCGCTTATTACCTTCCAAAATTGCCAATTGGTTAATTCGTCGCATCACCAGTGTGAATATTCATGATTATGGTTGTTCGCTTAAAGCTTATCGTACCGAACTTGTAGCAGATATGAATTTGTACGGTGAACTACACCGTTTTCTTCCTGCTTTAGCTTATATCGAAGGTGCCAGAATTACCGAAATGCCTGTCCGTCACCACCCACGTCGTTTTGGTCGCAGTAAATACGGTTTAGGTCGTACTTTCCGAGTCATGATGGATTTGTTTACTATCGCATTCATGAAGAAATTCCTCAGCCGTCCCATGCACGTTTTTGGATTGTGGGGCTTGATTTTTATGGTGTCTGGTGGCGGAATCAGTCTTTATCTTAGTTGGACTAAATTAGTATTAGCTGAAAATATTGGCGATCGCCCTTTATTGATTTTAGCTGTGTTGCTCTTAGTCACCGGAGTACAGCTATTTTGCTTTGGGTTACTCGCTGAATTATTAATGCGTACTTACCACGAATCCCAAGGTAGACCTATTTACCGCATCCGCGAAGTTGTACAACATCAAATCTATCAAGATAATTCTTAATCACTTATTTATGTTTCAATCGCAAGAAGTCTCACATCTACCCGCAAGGAAAATGTTTGGGATGCCAATAATGCGGTGTGGCTGTGCCTCCCGCATTCTCTCCGTAAAAATACTCCACTTAAATATTATTAGTTCTTATTACGACTCTTAATACTTAAGTAAAAGTGATAAATAAAACATCTGCCCACTATATATTTCAGTATTTCGTTACAAAAAAATACAATTCTTCTCTCTATTGAAATTATTCTCATTTGTAATTGCGAATCTTTTCATTAACCTAACCAATTTAACTTGTTTTTTCGACGTGATATAGATTACTTTTTGTCGTATAATAATTTTGGATACAATCTGTAGGGACTTTCTTATCTTTATTTCAATCTGATAATTTTCAATCAAACAACGAATACAACAAAGTTGTCAGATATGCAAGAGTTTTTATAACCAATTTTTGAAAAAATTTGAAAATTTAGAAAAAAAAATTTTTATATTTACGGTTTTTCTGGTATTATTATTTTTATAAAGCTTATTTTTTATAATGGGAATATTGCTGCTTCAAAAAAAATTGCTTAACCCCCATTATAAGAATATTCTTTTACCTTTCTCTGATTGTATCACAACCGCTGCATTTTTCAAATTTTGCGGAGAATAAAACAATAAAAGTACAAAAGCACTATTTTAGAGAGAATATCAAAGAGATGTAAAGTAATGTAACATAGGAAATGTAGTTTTCGATTTGAAGTGATTTACTCCTATCCAGTTGTAAAATTACCATTCACCCTTGTTGGTACGGTTGATCTCGATGAAACCTGCTTCCTCCGTGTTAAGAGCGTCAAGCATCGGTTTTTATTTTCTCCCTGGAGGGAGACGCTGCGCGAACGGTAATCATAAAGCCCGGAAGGGAGTAAGAGCTTCATAACAAACTACAAATCAGAAACCTCACACAAGAATTGCATCTGCCGTGAAAGTATTATTAACAGTAGATAGCCAAGTAAGGCGAAACCTGCTAGCGTTATTTGCAGCAGGTTTGTTATTTTGGGCTAGTTTAGCTTCATTACTGCCAACTTTACCGCTTTATATTGAAGATATAGGAGCGACAAAACAGCAGATAGGCGTAATAATGGGTAGTTTTGCCATTGGACTATTGATATTTCGCCCATTTTTAGGTCAAATAGCAGATCAACGCGGTCGAAAAATCGTGTTGATAATCGGTATTATATCAGCAGCGATAGCTCCGATGGGCTACAATTTTGTGCAATCAATACCATTGTTAATGGTAATACGGGCTTTCCACGGTATTAGTATTGCAGCCTTTTCCACGGGATTTTTGGCATTAGTTGCAGATATTGCGCCAGTAGAAAATCGTGGGGAATTAATCGGCTATATGAGTTTAGTTAATCCAGTTGGTTTAGCAATTGGGCCAGCTTTAGGTGGATATTTAATGGAAGCTGCTGGTTATACTTCATTATTTATATTATCCACAGCTTTGGCTTGTCTGGCATTATTATGTACCATACCAATTATCAATCCCATAGTTCCAGTAGAGGAGCAAGTAGTTGATAACGACAGTCCATTTTGGAAAAAATTGATTAGTCCGAGAGTGAGGATTCCGGCTTTTATCTTGTTAATCATTGGTTTGATTCTTGGTAGTTTACATACCTTTGTACCATTATTTATCAAATCAACCGAAGCAGAGTTAAATCCTGGATTATTTTACACCGTAGTGGCGATCGCCAGTTTTTGTTCAAGGTTATTTTGCGGAAAAGCCAGCGATCGATTTGGTAGGGGTTTATTTATCACATTGAGTTTAGTTTGTTATAGTTTGGCATTACTATTATTATGGACAGCCAATAGTTCAGAGGATTTCTTATTTGCAGCGACAATCGAGGGAATTGGTGGTGGGACAATAATTCCGATGATTGCAGCGATGATTACGGATAGAGCTTATCCTCAAGAAAGAGGAAGAATATTTAGTTTATGTATGGTAGGCTTTGATATTGGTGTTGCTCTTGCAGGGCCGATTTTTGGTTTAGTCGCTCAACACATTGGTTATCGCAACATATTCGGATTTAACTTTGCGATCGCTTTAATCGCAGTAATTATTTTTATGACTTTATCAAGTAAAAATGTATCTGCTTCCTTACGCTTCGCTTTTGGACGTGGTGTTGATATTTATTCACTCAATAAAGTAGGAGTTAGTTGACAGTTGACAGTTGACAGTTGACAGTTAGGAGTTAGTACCAGCGGAGTTAGGAATTTGGAGTTATGATTTATGACTGATAAGTGATTACTCCCCATTGCTTGTTGCTGCTTTTAATAAAGTAAACCAAAAACGAGAACCTGCATTTTCACGAGGGGTAAAACCAATTTCTCCTCCCCAACGTTCTACTGTAATTTTACAAAAATAAAGTCCTAGTCCAGATTTACCCGATTTTTTTTTACCTTGAGTAAACTTTTGAAATAAAGTATCGGCAATTTCTTCTGGAACACCACTTCCTTGATCTTCTACACTCACAAGAATATAATCCTCTTGTTGTTGTAAATTGATGGTAACTGTGGTGTCTGGGGGGCTATGACGAAAAGCATTTTCGATCAAGTTTGCTAAAATCCGATCTAAACGCGATTTATCACCAACTATTCGCCAATCAGCTGTTAAATCTATATCTTCGGATAGTTGTAACTGCATTTGATTGAGTGTAAAAGTTGGCGTGAATGATTCGATGGCATCAAGCACAGATATTAAAACATCTGGTGCGGTTTCAATATCATCTGTAAAGCTTTCTAAAGATTGAATTTCTTGAGAAAATGCGTTTAAGATTTCTCGAATCAGCATTTCTTGTTTAATAGTTTGCTTTCTACCGATTTCTAAACGTTCTCTACCTTTTTCAGTTAAATTTTCTAATTCTAGCAGAGCCAAACAACAATTAATACCACTTAACTGTCCGGCAACATCGTGTATAATGCAGTGAATTAAAACTTCTTTTTTCTGATTTTCTTTAAGAATATGTTGATAATTGAGCTTATTTTCTCTAGCTTGCTGAATTAGACTTTGTTTCTCGGTGTAAGCATCGCTCATTCTTTCGACGAGTAATATTTTTTTGTGATTTGCCAAAAGAGCGGAAGCTTCAAAATGAAATTCAGTTCCAGATATGTCTAAATCCGTCCATATTCCAGATTTTAAAAGTTTTTGATCGTTTCTTTGCCAATATTCTTCCGCATCAATCAGAAAGTTCTCTAAAAAAGGAAACTCTTCTTCAGGAATTAAGATTTCCATTCCTGGTTTAAAAATTTTACGACAAAATCGTCTCACCCATTTGGGGATACTTCCAGAAATTTTAAATTTACCAACATCAAGTCTTTCTAGAACTAAGATATCTAAAGCAGCAAAAATTTCCGCTGTTATTGATTCACTCATAATTAAACAGTCGTAGAATTAATATTTTATATCAAGTCCTAATGATTAGTTATTGTTCCCTGTTAACTGATAACTGATAACTGATATTAGATATTTCGTACCGAAATAATATTACTATGATTTGCGCTGCATTAAGCGAGAAGAATTGACTTGTTGTTGAACTTTAAAGATTTGCATTTCATCCCAAGTTGCATCTAATAGTAAAACCCAATCTCCATCTGTTTCAGGGAACAAATGCACATCCGCACAAATTCCACGTTCGATTTTAATGCAGGGTAAAAACAATGGAAAATCATCAAGTGGTAAAAGCCCTTCCAGAAAGAAAATTTGTTGACTAGCGTCAATTCCCTGTTGTAAATCGACTATTCCATATTCAGTTAATTTACCACCCCAATTAGATAGACATCCATTTTTCCCTACAAAAATATATGCTAGAGAACGACTTTCTTTCAGAAAATTAACAAGATAATTACTGACAGGAAAAGGGATATCCATGCATTCATCCTTTCATTATTTTAGAAGCAAGTATATTAAAAATTTCTTCTACATTTAATCCAGTTTTTGCACTAGTTTTAATCGTATTCCATCCCTTGTTTTCAAGAGCCTCAATATTTGCAGAATCTAACTCCCATTCATCTTGTAAATCCCACTTATTCAACACTAAAATAAAAGGCACTTTACCTAAATTGTCTTCAACTCGTTGTTGTAATTCAACAGCTTTTTCCAAAGTTGTTTTTCGTGTTCCATCCACTACTAACAAATAACCAGATGAACCTCTTAAATAAGAAGTTCTTAATTTTTGAAACTCATCTTCTCCATACAAATCCCACAAAATCAAACTTAATTCTTGTTCTTTTACTTGTACTGTTTTTTTATCAATTTTTACCCCTACAGTGGTTTGATATTTTTCCGAAAATATGCTGTAAACGAATTTAGCTACTAAGCTTGTTTTACCAGTAGCGAATGCACCTACCATACAGATTTTTTTCTGGAGCATTAGCTATTTTACTCCTCTATTTAGATTTAGCAGTGTCGTCTATGATAACCTTGAAAGAGACTCTACGATTAAGTTTTTTTTCTTCTGGGGTTGATTCAGGACGTAAAATATTTTCAGAGTCTAAAGATTTTGTCCGAAAATAATTTTTGTTAATACCTTGGGATGTAAGATAAGCTAAAATCTTCTCGGCACGATTTTGAGAAAGTTTGATATTTGCTTCTTTATCTCCTAAACTATTTGCATATCCCTCAATTTCGATGAAAATCTCTTTTTCTAAAGATTTAGCAGCATCAATGAGATTTTGTAATTTTGGTAATAATTTTAAAAGTTTTTCTGTTTCACCTGGTAAAAATTGGGTTGTATTATTTTCAAAAAGCAAGATGATTTCTTCAATTTCTTGTTTATAAGTATTAAGTTGTTCAATATCTAAGTTAGTCAGACTATCATCTTGATATTTATTAATTCCCAAAATAGATAGAGATGATTGTTGTTGTCTCGCAGATAAAATCCATTCACGAGGAGCAAAACCTGTAGCGTTTAAAACACCGTTCTCATCAAGTGTAAAAGTAACAGTTTTCGGTTTTTGTAGAAAATTTTCGGCTCTTTTGACAATAATTTCTTGTTCTAAAGATATAAAAGGTTTCCATTGATAAACAACCACTTTTTCATTAATATTCAATTGTTTCATTAACTGATTTGGTTCAACTGCTAATGGATCACGCATCCCTGTTACCAAATATTTACCATTTATTATATCCGTTTTAGTCACCAAAATTCCCGGTTGAGCTTGCAAAGTTTTTAGATAATTATGCCAACGTTGATTATCTCTAATGACATTAAATCCCCAAATACCTAATACCGTCGTCAGTATTGCCACAGAAACCCATGCATAAGTATATTTGGTGTTAGTGGGATTTCGATAATGGGATTCCAGACAATTTTCTAAATAGGGTTTACTAGCTACAAAAGGTTGAGTATCACCAGAAAAATTTTCAATTTCTCGACTTAATTTTAAATGTATTTTTTCTAAAACATTCTTAAAGACAATTCTTAACTCTTCCGGTGCATTTCCGCGAATAATACCCGCTAAAACTGCTGTAGGGCCCTCTTCAATCCAAATTGTCAATTCCCCAAATTCTAAAGTATGTAGCCCCTCATGCTTTCGTACTTCAAAAGAGTCTCTGACAAAATCTTGAATCGCTGTCAACATTGCCGAAACCAAAGATGGGTCTTGAGCCGCTACCTTGGATGCTACTATATGCTGTAAAATCAATCCGCTATGCTTGTGAATCAGAAATACCTGTTCTACACGGTAAATCAGCGTCCGTAACAGCACAACTTCGGCAAAGGATTTCCCCGTTTGTCTTGCTTCTATTCTCCACTTTAGACTTTGTGGTGAAGCACTGTATTCTAAAGCCCGATTAAACGACTGTAGCATTTCATCCAAAGTTGTGGCGATCGCCTTTCTTGTCGCAGGACCAATAATTGGGAAAATAGCTTGGGAAAGTATGTTAATATCTTTTTTGACAGAAGATTCAATCGCTTGTTCAACAGTAGGAATCATCGCTTCAGACAAGCGATTATCTTGCATTGTCCGCAAAATAATCGCTTCGGGAAGCATCTTACTGATATCTTCAGCATCAACTTGAGGATTATCCAATTTTTGGTAAAATTTATCAAGTTTTGCTTGCTCAACTCCTAAAAGTAAACTTCGCAATTCAGTCAATTCATTCAATTCATCTAATTCATTGAATTGATTATTCTCTTTAATATTATTATTTTTATTACTATTATTACTATTATTATTTATTACAGGTTCTTCTGCTAATCTATTGCCGTTATAATTATTCATTACTATTTTTTAATTTTCTAATAATTAAACTTAAATAAATTCAATCAAAAAGTCATTCATTTATTTAACAGTTATCAATTAATCATTATAACTGTTAAATAATAACTGATTGTTGATAACTGTTAATTGTTAACTGATTATTGAGAATTCAAGCGCAAAGCTAATTCCGAAAATAAAGCAGCTAATTGAGAACGATCTGTTTTTTCACTACGAAGTTCATAGGTTTCCCGCTCTAATAAACCGATAAGTTCTTCATACTTTTGACGAATATCATCATGTAAATTTTGAGATTGATTAAAAATTTGCTGCCGTAACTCTCGCTGAATTTTATTTGCTTCCTCATCAATTTCAGCCATCTTCTTCTCTAAAGATTCAGCAACTTTCTTCTGCTCTTCAGTAATCACTTTCAATGCTTCATCACGCTTGACTTGCTCACTTTTCGTCTTAGCACCCAAAGCATCTGTTTCTTCTCTAATATAAGTTTCTAACGAATCTAATCTTTTTCTCGTCTCATCCCTTAAATCTGTACATTCTTTAACTAAACGCTCTTCCAAACGAGAAAACTTCTTATCCAATTCTCGCATTTGAGAACCAACTAAAATATCTCTAACTTTATGCAAGCTATTATTTTCATGAATCTCAGGATTACTATATCCTACAGGCTTACTAGTATCTCTAGTTGATACTATTTGTCCTGTTTCTCGCGAAATATTATTGTTGTGTTCTTCCGACGAATTCATCATTCAAATTCCTAATAACATCTTTTTATTCCGCCAACAAGGTCGTAATTTTATTCATACACCCTGACCATAATACGTAGTAACTTATACTCATGTAATTAGGTACAAACTTTAACTACTCAGCTAGGTAGCATCGTAAAAATAGCAGCAAAAAAACATCCTCCTTAAGATTGATCTTAGATTATATATTAGAAATTATTATTGTTAGTATAACTATTATTAACTAGAATAAATAAATTTTCATTAACATTTGATTAACAATATTGAGTTATCTGGACTAAAAAGCGGGTTGATGACAAAACTCTGAATTGATCAAAATCTTGATTTTTGCGATTGTTGAGAATGGGACAAAATATGCATTTTTGGTGATTTGCGATCGCAATGGTGGTAATTGTGAGATTGAGTTAACAATCAGGAATAAAGAACAGCGAGAAGCAGTAAATAGATTGTTTTAGAGTAATTTTTCTTTAATTAAGTAATCTAAAACAAGTTTTGAGAAATTGTTGACAGAAGTATTGTTTGATTCAAAAAATGTGATGTTTATGATTTGAGTAATTAAATATTACCATTATGACTGACCTGAGATAAAAGGGGGTTTTTGGCTTGATAATAGATAAACAAGGAGCATTATAGCCTGACAATAAAGGCAATAAAGTTGTGAAAATTATCTGAAAGATTTTAGTCAGTTACTTATTGATAAGAAAGAAATAATAGTAGAAAACTGGCTTAAAAAAGTTCATGAGGACAATCAGATTGAAAGTAGCTGTGATTTATCTCGTCTAGCTATAGTAAATCAGCTTGAATATGTTTTACTAGCTTTAGCAACGGTTATTTGTAAAAATCAACATTTTTGGATTTTGAGTCGGTAGTAGAAGCGAGTTTAAACCATGGAATTCTGCGTGCCGAGCAAGGTTATGATGCTTCAGAAATAGCTAGAAAATATCATTTGTTTCGTCAAGAGATATTTTCGATTTTATAAGTAAGTAAAAATCAAAATAATTATCATGTGTTACTCCCTAATCTATGAGAATAACCAAAAATTTTAACGCTGCTCATAATATCCAATATGATAATTTAAAGAAAACCCTCTTCTTTTAAAATAGTTAAAGCATTTTCCGCAGCCATTTTTTTAGCTTCTGGAATACTTTTTCCGGTACCTTCTCCGTATTTTCGATTATCTACAAATACTTCACAGAGAAATTCTGGAGCATGAGGTAAACCACCGATTTTTGTTGAAATATACTTAGGAAGTAATGGTGGATTTTGGGGAATGTGTCGTTGAACCCAGACTTGAAATTGATTTATTGCATCGAGATGAGAACGAGATTCAAGTATTTCTTCAGGTACAGAATCAAATAACGGTTCAATAACATCACGTACTACTTCAACATTGAAATTGTTATCCAGATAATAAGCTGCAATTACAGCTTCAAAAGTATTGCTAAGTAAATTGGGATTTTGAAATCCTTTTTCACGAATAGCACCCTTACCCAATCGCATCTTTTTGTCTAAACCAACTTCCAAAGCAAACCTTGCTAACTGCTTTTGATCTACTAATGCTGAACGTCTACGAGTTAATTGATCTTCTTCAATATTTGGATGACGACGATAAAGATAGTCTCCACTCAGATAAGTCAATAAAGCATCACCCAAAAATTCTAAGCGTTCATTATGTTCTCCTGATTGAGGATTTTCGTGAACGTAAGAGCGGTGAGTTAATGCACTACGCAAAAGCGAATTATCTTGAAATTTCTCTTCTTGAATAATTTCTAAAAAGTTATCTTGTTTGGGTTTTTTTTTCATTGATTTAGCAACTAATAAAAGTAAAACTTATTTGATATTATTCTGCTATTTTGACAACAGAAACAGATATCGCCTTCAAAAGTCCAGTTATACTATCAATAGCATGATAACTTTGATAATCAACATGGCGATCGCCCTAGTAGAGTGGACGCGCAAATAAAGCAACCATTAAACATTCATCAAAAGCTGATATGATTGGCTTTTGCCCCTTCTGCCCCCTGCCTTCTTACTTGTGCGAACTGTACTAGCTATATGATTCTCGGCTGCCAAACCAAGGTAAGCTAAATTTAGACTAATTAGACTAATTATTATCTAAAAAATGGCTGCATCCAGTATTATTTCTACTGTGACAACTTTTCCTTTAACCGCTGTCGTTGGTCAAGAAGCGATTAAATTAGCTTTACTATTAACAGCAGTCGATCCAGAATTGGGAGGAGTCGCGATCGCAGGGCGTAGAGGAACTGCAAAATCAGTGATGGCTCGGGCGATTCACGCTTTATTACCACCGATTGAAGTTGTCAAAAATTCGATTAGTAATTGTAATCCCAATCAACCGCAAGAATGGGATGAAGATTTATTGTGTAGAGACGTTAAATTTAACGTCTCAGATATCGAAACCGAAATCATCCCCGCACCGTTTATCCAAATTCCTTTAGGAGTCACTGAAGATCGACTTTTGGGTTCGGTAGATGTGGAAAAATCAGTTAAGCAGGGAGATACCATATTTCAACCGGGTTTACTCGCAGCAGCTCATCGGGGAGTGCTGTATGTAGATGAAATCAATCTTTTAGATGAGCAAATTAGTAATCAACTTTTAACTGTACTATCGGAAGGACGCAATCAAATAGAACGAGAAGGAATCAGTTTTCAACATCCTTGTAAACCGTTATTTATCGCTACTTATAATCCCGAAGAAGGAAATTTGCGAGAACATTTACTTGACAGAATTGCCATTTCCCTGTCAGCAGATGGTGTTTTAGGTTTAGATTTACGAGTTGAAGCAGTAGAACAAGTAATTGCTTATTCTCGTTCTCCCCAAGAATTTCTTCAACAGTATACCGAAGATATCGACTCAATCAAAACTCAAATTGTTTTAGCACGGGAATGGTTGAAAGAAGTTACCATCACTCATGAACAAATTAACTATCTTGTCGAAGAAGCAATTCGCGGTGTAGTTCAAGGACATCGTGCCGAATTATTTGCAGTACGAGTTGCTAAAGCTTCCGCAGCCCTGGATGGACGAGATAAAGTCAACCCCGAAGATTTACGTCGTGCAGTGGAATTAGTCATAGTACCCCGTGCAACAGTAATTCAAACACCACCAGAAGAACAACAGCCACCACCACCACCTCCACAAAGCCAAGAACAATCAGAAGACGAATCAGAACAAGAGCAAGACGAACAACAAGAAAAAGAGGATACTGATGACGAATCAAATCAAGATGAACAAGAACCACCAGGAATACCTGAAGAATTCATCTTTGATCCAGAAGGTGTAATTTTAGATGAAAGTGTACTGTATTTTGCTCAAACGGCACAGCGTCAAGGTAACTCCGGAAGTCGCGGTTTAATATTTTCCGACGATAGAGGAAGATATATCAAACCGATGTTACCCAAAGGAAAAGTTCGTCGGATTGCTGTAGATGCCACATTAAGAGCCGCAGCACCATATCAAAAAGCACGACGACAAAGACATCCCGGTAGAAACGTGATTGTAGAACAAGGTGATATTCGCGCCAAACGTTTGGCAAGAAAAGCCGGAGCATTAATCATATTCGTTGTAGATGCTTCCGGTTCAATGGCACTCAATCGGATGCAATCAGCCAAAGGTGCCGTCATGCAATTATTAACAGAAGCATATCAAAACCGCGACCAAGTGGCTTTAATTCCCTTTCGAGGAGAGCAAGCAGAAGTTGTATTACCACCCACACGTTCTATCACCCTAGCTCGTACCCGTTTAGAAAAAATGCCTTGTGGTGGTGGCTCACCTTTAGCTCACGGTTTAACCCAAGCAGCTCACGTCGGTTTAAATGCTCAAAGAAGCGGAGATATCGGACAAGTTGTCATAGTCGCTATTACCGATGGACGGGGTAATATATCATTATCCCGTTCTTTAGGAGAACCCCAAGAACCTGGAGAAAAACCAGATATCAAAGGGGAATTATTAGGAGTAGCCGCGAAAATTCGCGCTCTAGGAATCCAATTATTAGTAATCGATACCGAAAGCAAATTTGTCTCTACAGGGTTCGCCAAAGAACTAGCCAAAACAGCCGGAGGTAAATATTATCATCTACCTAAAGCCACAGATAAAGCCATCGCCGCAATGACAAAAGGCGCGATCGCAAATTTTAAAAGTTAGGAGTTAATTCGTAGGTTGGGTTAGACGCACGACAATATTTGATAATTAACCGATTAATTGGTATTGCGTCGTAACCCAACATCAACTTTTTAAGTAATCCCAATCGTTTCAAGCTTTTTGGTTGTTATCGTATATCTTGTTTTATTTTGCTCCAAAGTTCGTAGGTTGGGTTGAGGAACGAAGCCCAACATAATCTGGAAAACTCAACAAAATAATTTAAATCAAAACAATGTTAACTATCCAACGAAACAACTTGCTTCATCCATAAATTTATGTCGGATAATTCATTATTAAACCAAAACACTGATGTTGGGTTACGACGTAATATAAATTAATTGGTTAATCATTAAATCTTTTCGTGCGTCTAACCCAACCTACAATTTTTCTAATTTTATATATTTTATTTGAAATCAAAACACTGATTCATAATTAAATTTGTAACTCCTAACTCTTAACTCTTTCTTCCCATGCCCAATTCTTTAAGTATCGCCCCAATGATGGATCGAACAGACCGTCATTATCGTTATTTTATGCGACAAATTACCCGTCACACTTTACTTTATACGGAAATGGTAACGAGTGCGGCAATTTTACATGGAGATAAGCAACATTTATTAGGTTTCTCTGCCGAAGAAAAGCCCTTGTCATTACAAGTTGGAGGTGATAATCCCCTAGATTTGGCAGAATGCGCTCGCATTGCCGAAGCTATGGGTTATGACGAAATTAATTTGAATGTCGGTTGTCCTAGCAGTCGTGTACAAAGCGGTAATTTTGGTGCTTGTTTGATGGCACAACCTGAACAAGTCGCCGATTGTGTCGCAGCGATGATTAATGCTACAAAAATTCCCGTTACTGTCAAACATCGTATTGGGATTGATGATTTAGACCGTTACGAGGACATGGTAAATTTCGTTAATATAGTTTCCCAAGCTGGTTGTCGCCATTTCACTGTCCATGCTCGTAAGGCTTGGTTACAAGGGTTAAGTCCTAAAGAAAACCGCGATGTTCCACCTTTAAGATATGATGACGTGCATCGATTAAAACAAGATTTTCCTGATTTATTTATTGAAATTAATGGTGGATTTACAACTTTAGAACAGGTTATGCAACATTTACAGTCAGTCGATGCTGTGATGATTGGACGTGCTGCTTATGATAATCCCTACCTTTTTGCTACTGTTGATCAAAGTATTTATATGCAAGAAATTCCATCTGTTACCAGACATCAAGTCGTAGAAAATATGTTCGATTATATCGATAAGTGGGTGGCGAAAGGTTTCAAACTCAATAAAATTACCAGACATATGCTACAACTCTTCACCGGAAAACCTGGTAGTCGCGCTTGGAAGCAGTATATTACAGAAAATTCATCTCGTTTCGGAGTTGGTTCTGAAGTTGTACGGGAAGCTTTAACAAAAGTACCTTCCATTTTTTAACAAACTCAGATTAATTTATATTTTGAGTTATTTACATTGTAAATTTTTATAAAATTACTTGCTTCTTTTTACTTTTTTTGCATTTACTATTTAATTTATCTTATTGGTCAAATTAGCATATAAAAGTCCATACAGATTGTATATGTTTTTTTTAAAAGTGAAAAAGTAACTTAGATAACATCTCAAAAAACAAGTTAAACTCGTTGGTTTAATCATAATTTTTAGCATTATAAATGACCTCATTCTCAACTAAGTCCGATTTAGGTTAATTTTTATAACAAAATACGGAATTTTTGGGTATTTTTCAATGTATTTTATACTTTTGAATAAGTATACTTAGTATTTCAAAAAACTATTGAAAAGTAAAAAGCAGTATTTTTATGTAAAAAGAGATGAGAAATAGTCCTACCTTTAATATGGAGAGTTTTAACAATTAGACCTTCCACTGGTAATTTTATAATTGGAACCTAAAAATAGATCAGATGAATATTCGTACAGTTTCAACTCAAGCATTTACCGATCAAAAACCGGGAACATCCGGTTTACGGAAAAAGGTGAAAACTTTTCAACAACCCCACTATTTAGAAAATTTTGTGCAATCGATTTTTGATAGTCTTGAAGGCTATCAAGGACAAACACTGGTTTTAGGTGGTGATGGACGTTTTTACAACCGTGAAGCTATCCAAATTATCCTGAAAATGGCGGCGGCTAATGGATTTGGACGAGTATTGGTAGGTGAGAAGGGAATTCTTTCGACTCCTGCTCTTTCCTGTATTGTGCGTAAATATAAAGCTTTTGGCGGGATTATTCTTTCCGCGAGTCATAATCCAGCAGGTCCCGATGAAGATTTTGGGATTAAGTACAATACTGATAATGGTGGTCCGGCACCGGAAAAAATTACCGAAGCTATTTACAATCGGAGTAAAACCATTGATGCTTACAAGATTTTAGAAGCAGAAGATGTCAATTTAGAGAAATTGGGCAGTTTTGAACTTGGTTCGATGACAGTTCAAGTCATTGATTCAGTAGCAGATTATGTCGAGTTAATGCAGTCGCTGTTTGATTTTGGTAGTATTCGTCAACTGTTAACTTCGGGAAATTTCCGGATGTGTATGGATTCCTTACACGCTGTAACCGGACCTTACGCTTATGCTTTATTTGAACAGTGTTTGGGAGCGCCTGCGGGAACCGTACATAATGGTAAACCCTTGGAAGATTTTGGTGGTGGACATCCAGACCCGAATTTAGTTTATGCTCATGAATTAGTTGATATTTTATTTGGAGATAACCCTCCAGACTTTGGTGCAGCTTCCGATGGAGATGGCGATCGCAATATGATATTGGGACGAAATTTCTTTGTCACTCCGAGTGATAGTTTAGCGGTATTAGCAGCCAATGCGAAGTTAGTACCAGCTTACAGTTCGGGATTAGCAGGTGTAGCGCGTTCGATGCCGACTTCTGCGGCGGTAGATCGAGTTGCAGTTAGTGAGGGAATTGATTGTTATGAAACTCCTACAGGTTGGAAGTTCTTTGGCAACCTTTTAGATGCAGGTAAAGTGACTCTTTGCGGTGAGGAAAGTTTTGGTACTGGTTCTGACCATGTACGAGAGAAAGATGGACTTTGGGCAGTTCTATTTTGGTTGAATATTTTAGCATCGCGAAAGCAATCAGTTGAAGAAATTGTCCGGGAACACTGGAAAACCTACGGACGTAATTATTATTCAAGACATGATTATGAAGCAGTAGAAACACTGGAAGCCAATACCCTAATGGAAAATCTCCGTGAACAGTTATCGACGATGAAGGGTAAACAATTTGGTAAATATCAAGTCGAATATGCTGACGATTTTAGTTATACAGACCCGGTTGATGGTAGTATCAGTCAGAACCAGGGAATTAGAATTGGTTTTACGGACGGTTCGAGAATTGTATTTAGACTTTCCGGTACAGGCACTCAAGGAGCAACTTTGAGAGTTTATTTAGAAAGCTATGAACCCGATAGTACAAAACATCACCTCGATCCGCAACAAGGATTAGCAGAATTAATTACCTTAGCCGACGAAATTGCTCAAATTAAAGCTAATACCGGAAGAGATCAACCTACCGTTATTACCTAATTCTGAGGTGATTGGGGGATGGGGAAATGGTCAATCCACCCCGCAGTACGACGAGATTGCTAAAATGCTATTACCCATTACCCATTACCCATTACCTATTACCGAATATATTCAATTTAGTTAAAAACTTTGTTGCTGATGTTTGGGAAGGGAGTAAGTCGAAAGTGCGATCGCCATGTGATGAATTTGGTCAATTGATTGATATATGGGTTGAATATATGACAAATTTTTGAGGCGCAATAAAATTTTCATTGACCAATCAATTGCTATATATAAACCGATTAATTGGGCAAAATTTTACCCATATCATCGGACGGTAGCTGCTACTGGTTGTGGTTGTTGCATTAAACCCATTAAGTCATCAATTCCTTTTTGTAAATACCGGGTTACTGTCATTGGACTAGTACCAATTTTCTTAGCTGCATCTTTACGGGAAAATTCCTTTAAGAATACCAATTCTACTGCCATCCGAGGCTTTTCCTCTAACATCCCCATAGCGCCATGGAGTTGTTGACGCTCTTCTTCTAAGTGTTGCTGAGCGGCTGTATGAGGACAAGGTAATGCTTCACCCAAGGTAATTTGACAATCAACATAGTTCACAACAGTTGCATCTAAACTTAAAGGCATCCGATTTTGAACCGCTAATTTGGTTTCTTGCCATTCTTGTACCGACACTTTCAGTTGGCGAGCAACTTCCAAATCTTTGGGCTGTCTGCCTAAAGTATCCGCTAATTCTTTACGTACCTTTTGCCCTTCATTGTACAATTCTTGCCAACGACGGGGAATTTTTAATAAAGTACTGCGATCGCGTAAGAAGTGCAGCATTTCACCCCGAATATACGGGACAGCAAAGGAACTAAATGCGTATCCTTGAGTGGGATCGAAACGTTCAATTGCTCGAATTAAACCGAAGTAGCCAATTTGTTCTAAATCTTCATAAGGTTCATTACATTGATGACTAAATTTATGAGCCATTTTTCGTACTAAACCACTATGCAATTTTACGAGTCTGTTACGAAGTTTAACAGAAGGATTCTGGTGATATAGACATAATAATTCCATACCATCAGACCGAAGAGAAGACTGAATTACTGCCATATAATTTCCTTTAGGGACTCTTTTTCCTGTAAAAAAACTGAGCCGAGTAAAGTTTTATCAAAGCTGTAATTATTTTCTAAGCTAATCCTTTTTCACACCATTCGTTGTTTCACTGAATTTACAAGGTGCTAAACCCCTCAGATACGTATTTGTACGCATTTTTCTGTTCTTCACTATTTAGGTTATATGTCAAGATAAATAGTTTTTATTCGCTGAAAACTTGAATTGGACTAAGTTTGATTACTGATAATTTCTCAGTGCCACGGTTACGGTGAGTACATATATTCCAGAATCTAAATCGAATATCGGAACCATTACCCATTACACTCTAAAAACAACTTAAATAATTACTTTTGCCAAGATTTTGTTTAAATAAAGAATATAGGAATCCTCCGTAGATTTTTGTATGCCCTTCGGGCACGCTACGCCTTCGCGAAGCGTGGCAAAGCCTTAATTATTTGTGTAGGGAGGCTTTCTTGCAAGACGCTTTCATGATTCTATTCGATTAAAGTGTACTGAGTTTTTTCAATTTTCAAGTAGGATTCCTATAGTTAGTTTGGGAAGGCTAATAAACTCATACATAACCCTGCATTTCTCACAAACCAGAAGGAAGTAGGGAGTAGGGAGTAGGGAGAAAATCAATTTGTCATTCAATGCTTACCACGGCTCTTGTGAGAAATCCAGTTAAGGGTTTAACTACTTATAAGTAGCGTTCTCAGTCAAAATTCTTAAAGTAAAGAAAATTGGTCAATTAAACATGGATATTAAAAATGGTTTTGTCGGTACTGTCGGAAATACACCATTAATTAAACTAAAAAGCTTTAGCGAGGAAACGGGATGCGAAATCTTGGGTAAAGCAGAATTTCTCAATCCCGGTGGTTCTGTTAAGGATAGAGCCGCGTTATATATCATTGAAGATGCTGAAGCTAAAGGTTTACTCAAACCTGGTGGCACTGTTGTCGAAGGAACTGCTGGTAATACTGGTATTGGCTTAGCACATATCTGCAATGCTAAAGGTTACAAATGTTTAATTATTATCCCCGAAACCCAATCACAGGAAAAAATGGATGCGCTTCGAGCTTTGGGGGCAGAAGTTCGTGCTGTTCCGGCTGTACCCTACAAAGACCCCAATAATTATGTAAAATTATCTGGTAGAATTGCCTCTGAAATCGAAAATGCTATTTGGGCAAACCAATTTGATAATTTGGCAAACCGTCAAGCCCATTATGAAACTACCGGACCGGAAATTTGGACGCAAACTGATGGTAAAATTGACGCTTGGGTAGCTGCTACTGGCACTGGTGGAACTTTTGCTGGTGCATCAATGTTCTTGAAAGAAAAAAATCCCGATATTAAATGCGTTGTTGCAGATCCGATGGGTAGTGGACTTTACAGTTATATCAAAACTGGTGAAATTCAAATCGAAGGTAGTTCCATTACTGAAGGTATTGGCAACAGTCGTATTACTGCTAATATGCAAAATGTACCCATTGATGATGCTATCCAGATTGATGACAAGGAAGCTTTACGAGTCGTTTACCAACTTCTCAACAAAGAAGGTTTATTAATGGGTGGTTCTACTGGAATCAATGTTGCTGCCGCAATCGCGATCGCCAAACAAATTGGACCTGGACATACTATTGTAACTATACTTTGCGATAGCGGCGCTCGTTATCAATCTCGGATATTCAACCCCGAATGGTTAAAATCAAAGGGTTTTGAAATTACTTAAAAGTTTTAGAGACGTAGTATGATTACGTCTCTCATCAAGTTAAGATTTGTAAAATAGTATTGAATTATACTGTTTAATTATTGATGTTATATATGAACTAACAATTAATAATATGAAATGGGTTCGAGTTTGCCAAAATCGTAGTTGTAAAAAGCAAGGTGCTGTTAAAGTGTTAGCAGCTTTTAAAGTTAATGTTGTTTCTGAAGTGACGGTTACAAGCAGCAGTTGTTTGGGACAATGTGGTAATGGACCGATGGTATTAATATTGCCGGAAATCGTTTGGTACAGTCACGTTAGTCCCGAAGAAGTACCTTTAGTAGTAAAACAGCATTTATATGGTGGTGAAAAGGTAATACGGATGCTTTATGATCGATTTCATTAGATGGTTGATAGTTAATTATTGTTCCAATTGTCCGATAAAATTCCCTATATAGAAATGAATATCAAGCAACTACGCGAATCGTTAAAAATCAAGTGGGTGAGGTACTACCATCAAAATCGTCCTTGGTTGGCAAAAATGCGAATTTGGGGAACTTATAATGGTTATCGTCGCCCTTCGAGCGGTTTTATTTTGGCAACTTTATCTGTTTTAGAACCTCAACTCGATGAAATTTTCCCTTTTATACTCGAATTAAATAATAATCCCGATCAAATTATTGCTGCATTAGGTCTTAATTTTAATCCCGATGAGCAGCTACATTTAATTAAAAATATAGATAATGATCAAAATATTCATCAAATTCATCAAAATAAACAAGATGGAAAAACTGACGAATCTCCATCATCAACTTCAACCGCAATTACTAAAATACAAAACCTTCGTCTCTCGCAAAAAATTATTTCTACATCAGAATCAGTAGAAAGAGAATTCCAAATTTTTTCGGAATTAATCAGAGAAAATCCCCATCAACCTGTTTTAGAAGCAAGCATAATTGCTCAATTAGAAAGCGAGGAAGAAATTTTATCTTTACTAACAATGTGTGAGGAATCCGAAGCACAACCAGAAACCGAACAGATTAAATCAACATCAAGCAAAAAGCTTTCCAATCTTGCTTCTTGGATAGATGAATTTTGTCAAGGTACTGATTGGGATAGAGAAGAAGCTATTTTTATTCCTTTTTAGTCAAAGGTCAAAGGTCAAAGGTTGAAGCTTTAAGGTTATAGATTAGTCGTAAACAACTGTCAACTGTCAACTGTCAACTGTCAACTGATTTAACTTCTGGGTATTGGTGAGAAACGAATGGAACTGATACAACTTCCCCTTCACAACTTCCTACTTTTACTTTTAAACCGACTCCACCGGCTTTAGTGCGAATGTAACCCAATCCGAAATAGCGATCGCCATTTTGAGTACAGCTAGTAATTTTACCGACTTTTTCATCATCTGCTGTAATTATTGTTCCTGGTTCCACATTAGCATTTAAACTAATACCCCACAAATTTTGTTTTACACCTTTATAAGTATTTAATCTAGCAATGGTTTCTTGTCCTATATAACAGCCTTTGTTGAAAGAAATTGTTTGCCATAAACCGACTTCTAAAGGATTGTAATCATCAGTTAATTCCGTTTCTGGTTGCGGTCTACCTTGTAATATTCGTAACATTTCCCAATCGCGATCGCTAATTTCGACAGCACCAGCTGCGATGATTGTTTGCCAAATAATTTCTTGTTGATTGGCATTAAAAATCATAGTATACCCTGGGGAAGCTAAACCACTACCGACAGCAATAATACTTTGTACATCTTGATTAATCAAAGGAATATGAGTACCATAGGGTTTACCGATAATTTCTGAAGCGTGTAATTTTTCGATAATAGCATCGCTTTGTGGTCCGATGAGACTAAAAGTTACAGTTTCTTGAGTTACATCGGTTAACTGTACCTTGTCAGCAAAGAAAATATATTTATCTAACCATTGCATCAAATATTCACGTCGGTTAGGAGAAACTAGTAATAAAACGGCATCTTCGGTAACATAAGCAGTTGCTAAATCAATAGTACGAGCGGTAGAGGTGACAAAAACGGTATCACATCCTTCTCCCGGTTTAAGACTTTGAAAATCGTTTGTACTTTGATTGTGTAAAAAACGCAAACGATCATTATCTGTAACTTTGATGCGTCCCCAGTGACTGCGATTGTAGACACCAACTTGTGTTTCTACTGTTTGGATAGCTGATGCGGACATGGTGATTTTAAATTTAAGATTTTGGGATTTATTTGTTTTAGATTTATTGTATAATATCAGGCTCGGCAAATTATTTATTAAAAATATTAGTAATTTTCTCTATTACCCATTTTAATCACGGATTAAAAAGGATTACACGGATAAAAAGGATTTTAATTACCAATTACCAATTACCAATTACCACAAAAAAGGATAAATCATTTGACGATTCACCCTTCTATACACCGTTAATTAATCTAACAGCAGTAAATACTACTAGATGTTAGTTCTGTTATCTTTAATTTCTACTGTAGCAGGTTCTGTATCGTGCAATTCAGTTTCATTGGGATTGACAACTGAAGCAGAATTATGATTTTTAGAATCTTTGGCTGCATTTTTAACAGACTTTGCTGCATCATTGGCAGAATGTTTCACATCTTGACCTGCTTTTTTAGCAGAATCTGCCATTCCTTTTGTAGAAGACTTCACATTTTCAGCGGCTTTTTTAGTAGATGACTTCACATCATCAACTGCACCTTTAACAGAGTTTGCAGCGTTTTTCACAGATGGTTTGACATCTTCTTTGACTTCATTTACAGCACCCTTAACAGAGTTTGCAGTCTCTTTGATGGATGGTTTAACTTCTTCAACAGCATCTTGAACCGATTTTGAGACAGTTTTCATCGCAGGTTTAGCTTCTTCTGCTGCACCTTTCAAAGAGTTTGCAGCACTTTTGATAGCAGGTTTAGTTTCATCAACCGTACTTTGTACTGAATTAGCAATATTTCTGACAGCAGGCTTAGCTTCTTCCGATACACCTTTAACTGCTTCAACTACAGAAGGCTTAGATTCTTGAACTGTATCTTTAATTGCTTCTGCGGTATCGACTACAGAAGGCTTGGCTTGCTCAACTGTATCTTTTACTTGTTCTACCACACCTTTAATAGAAGGCTTAACTTCTTCTGCTGTATCTTCTACTACATGACCTACAGTATCGATGGCGCTATTTGCGTGTTCAGCTACAGTTTCAGCAGCATCAACAACACCTTCTACAGTTTTATCAACAGCTTCAGATGTACCCTTACCAACCATTGCACCAGCTGCTGCACCGGCTACTGCACCAAGAATTCCTTTTCTTGCACCGAGTAAACCACCAATTGCAGCTCCAGCAACCGCAGCACCAATACCAGAACCCCCAGAATTAGACTCTGAATTCTTTTGTTCTTGTTCTTGCTCTTGTTGCTCTAAGTTCTGATTTTCTGCTTGATTTTCTAAAGGTTGGTTGTTCTCATTCATAATAATAATTTCCTCAGTATTCAATATTCAAACTGCTTAATTAAAAAAAATGCAGTTTATCAAACAGTATTAATTTAACAATTCAAATTTTGGAATTACACCAACTTTAGGGAGACATTACGGAGATTGTGATTCAGTCGGAAGTTGGAGATTTAGAATTTGTGGGGTATATGTCAGGTTTTGATGATTGTTTTGTGGTGTTACCGATGTTTGTGGTAAAAACCCGACTTCTGAATAAATCAGACTTCTGTTACAAGAGGTTATGGAATGAACATTAACTCATCTTTATAATTACTGTAATTGCTAATAGTAATTAATATTAATTAAATAATAATACAGTTAATTATGATAATTTTTTGGCGTACTATAGCGATTGTGATAATTGTAATTTGTGTCAATTGCTTTGATTCTACAAGCGTTAGTGCAACAGCAATATCCGATTCTCAAAATATAGTATGGCGGAATGCTTATAATGCATCAATTGCAGGTGTATATAATCCTAGTACCAAGGAAATAGAATGGAAACAAGCTCGTCATGCGGGGATTGGAGGTGTATATAATCCGACTACTCAACAAATCGAGTGGAAACAGCTATTTCATGGAGGAGTTGCAGGTGTATATAACCCGACTACTCAACAAATTGAGTGGAAAGAGGTTGTAAAATCTGGTGTTGCAGGTGCGTATAATCCGATGATACAGCAAGTAGAGTGGAAAGAAGTTGCTTTTTCCGGGGTTGCGGGTGTATATAATCCCATGATGCAAAAAGTAGAATGGAAAGAAGCATTCAAATCGGGTGTTGCGGGTGTGTATAATCCGATTACACAAAAAGCCGAGTGGAAACAAATGTTAAATTCCGGAGTTGCAGGAGTTTGCACTATCGAAGGATATTACACCTTAAATAGTTCATCGTTTTATGGAGTTATGGCTGATTTTGATTAATTGGATGTGTTTCCTGTGATTCTGGTAAATTAGCAAAGATTTCCTCAACAACTCGCTTTGCTTTAACATCGAGTAAATTCCATTCCACATCCCCAGATTCATCTAGTAAACTAGTATCAATATCAACTTTGTCATCAGTAAGGGTGTATTCGAGAAAGCAAACCTGGTAGCATAATTCCCATAAATCCACATTTACTTGTTGCTCTTGACGCTGCAAGCACAAATGGTATCCTGGATGGGGCGTTGGCAACAATCGTAATCTTTCTTTGATTTGTTCGGCTTGTTGGGGTGTTGCAGTTTCAAGTTCTTGGATCAATTGAGTAACTATTGCTTTAGTTTGGTCATTTGTGTCAGCAGCCCAAACCAGTACGTCATGATAAGTTCCTTTCCAGGAAGAATTATCAAGTAACTTGCGAACATTGTCAATAACACGAATAAATGCTGGTTGCATGAGTAGTTCAGCCTGTTGCCATGCTAGTGAGTTTGTGATTTTAGGTGGCATTGTTAGTAAACAGAAATGTTGAAATCAATATTCACAATGTGTATTTATAGAATACTGTGCTGACGGCGAAAATCTTCTTGGTTACAAAGCGGATATTGTCGCAGTACAGATGGAGATATTTAGTACGTCCCCCATTAGTTGGGTGTTAAAACGTCTGGAGTGAAATATGATAGGCAAACTACTAGACTCTCGTTACCAAATAGTAAAAGTTCTCGCAACGGGTGGGTTTGGAGAAAATTATATAGCAAAGGATACCAAAAGACCGGGTAATCCGATTTGTGTTGTCAAGCATCTCAAGCCTACCACCACTGAAAAGAAAATGTTTGACACTGCGAAACGTTTGTTTCAAAGTGAAGCCGAAACGTTAGAAAAGTTGGGTAATCATGACCAAATACCGAGATTACTAGCTTATTTCGACGATAATCACGAATTTTTTTTAGTACAAGAATTTATTGAAGGACATCCTTTAACTGATGAATTAGTTAATGGGGAACGTTGGAATGAAAATCAAGTTATTCAAATGTTGTTGTCCGTTCTCTCAATTTTAGAATTTGTTCATAGCCAAGGTGTAATTCACCGGGATATTAAACCCGATAATATCATTCGTCGTTACAGTGATGGTAATTTAGTTTTAGTTGATTTTGGTGCAGTTAAGAAGTTACGAGCTTCTTACGGTTTGGGTTGTTTTGAGGCTATGGAGCATCCTTCGGCTACAGTGGCAATTGGTACTCCCGGTTATATGCCGACAGAACAAGGACAAGGTAGACCAAGGCACAATAGTGATATTTATTCCTTGGGAATTATTGCAATTCAAGCGCTCACGGGGATTGCGCCAATGGATTTACAAGAAGACCCGCAAACGGGAGAATTAATCTGGGAGCATTTAGTATCTATAAGCCGCGAATTAGAATTAGTCTTAAGTAAGATGGTGCGCTATCACTTTAAAGAGCGCTACCAAAGTGCCACTGAAGCGCTGCAAGCCATCAATTTATTTGCCAAGGATATAGTACCCCAACAATATCCCCAACTGCGGACACAATCTTTTCCCTCCCAACATTCTCGGATAGCGACGATTGCTGTTGCACCTAGTAATCCCTATCAACCAGTAAAAGCAGTCCCCCAACAGGTTCCTCGCGGTGCTAAAGGTCCAGATTTTTTACAAATACTTATTTTATTCTGTTTAGCTGGCGGCGCTGCTGTTGCAACTCCGGTTATCGTCAATAATGTAAACAACTTTGCAAATAATTTTACTGGTACAACAGCATCTGCAAACTGTTCGGTAATAGTTGCGGCTAATTCCAATATTCGTTCCGAACCTAGTACTTATACTAATAATGTTTTAAAAAAAGTATCTAAGGACACTCCTTTTGAAGTTACAGGTAAACGAACAAAAAAAGGTTGGGTAGAGCTAAAAACTAATATCGACGATTCTGCTTGGGCGCATTCCGATGTGATTCAAAACCCAGAACAATGGATTACTTGTCTACGAGACAAGGGAGTTGCCGTTAAAACCGTTGACGAAAGCGGATTGATTGCAGCTCCACCCCAGCCGAATCCGGTAATTGAATACGAAAACGTCAAGCCAGTCGAAAATAGCCAACAAGACGATAAAGTTGTAGAACAAGCCAGAGAAAAATATGAATCCGGAGATTTAAAAGGCGCGATCGCAATTTTAGAATCTCTTGCTCCCAATGACAAGAATGCCAAAGAGGCGAGTGAAATGATTAATCAATGGCAAAAAGATTGGGGTAAAGCGGAAGATTTCTTCAACGATGTAAATACAGCGATTTCCGAAAAAAAATGGGATAAAGTCCAGGATTATCAAAAAAATCCGCAAAAATTGCCCAATATTGATTATTGGCGCAAGAAAGTTGATCCTTTAGTTCAGGAAGCCGTTGAAAATACCAAAAAAAGTTTTTCTAGATTCAAACTAGAGGATACAGAAAAAGCGGAGGAATTAGGGAATAGGGAATAGGGCTGGGGGGAACAATTACCAATTACCAATTACCAATTACCTTTTAATTATTTAGTCCTAGGTGCTTCTAGAATTTGTTCTTGTACAGGATTTGTATTTACGATAGGAGTCTTGCGCTGTAAGTCAGCATCGTAAAAATAAACGCGACTGCAATACTGAGTAGAACTAGAACAAGTCGCTTCAATAGCAACATTACTCACATTGTTGACATTAAGGGATAAATTTGCTGCTTGTGTTGGAGCAACAGTAACAGTTTGAGTTGGTTGTCCATCCAAGTAAAATTTAATTTGAATACTAGGACTATTTACATTATTGTCACGCATCCCAAAACCCAAATTTAAAGTTTCAAACACATTTTGAGGACGATTATCCGGTTTAATTTTACAAGTTAAAGCAGCCGAACGATAGCCCGGACTCAAGTAAAATTTACTATTGTAAACAGCTTTACCGATAGAAATATCAAGTTTTTCCATACGGACACTACCGATTCCACTTTTAACACAATTAGCTCTCAACAAAGAAATCGGACGCATTTGTTTTTGTTGTTGAGCAGTTGCTTCACCCAAAGGAAAGAGAGCGGGTAATATTACCGCAATTGGTAGAATAATTGAACCAATTAATTTATTTTTTTTCATTGACATTCAAAATTAATTTCAATCAAACGAAGTAAAAGTCTAAGGATTTTGGATTTTAGATTTTAGATTTTGGATTGACTCCACGGATAAATCCGGTTTGTACCATCAAGGAATATAGCAAATTTCAGTTGAGTCCAATACACTAAAACCTCACCCCCTTCCCCTCTCCTAATATACGGAGAGGGGTGCCCGGAGGGCGGGGTGAGGTAAAATTTGTATTTCACCCAAGTGAAAACCGCTATATTTGGTCAAAATCATGATACCTAATTGTTTGGACTTTTTTTTGTATCAAGGAATGGAATTGGTAATGGGTAATTGGTAATTGGTAATGGGTAATTGGTAATGGGTAATTGGTAATTGGTAATGGGTAATGGGTAATGGGTAATGGGTAATGGGTAATGGGTAATTCTTCACTATTCCCTATTCCCTTCCAAAAAAAGGGATACGAAAACCCGCATCCCAAAGTTGTAAAGGAAGAGTTTATTGATTGAAATTAATCAACTCTGACGCGGAAACGAACAAATCCAAATTGTCCACCAGCAGGTAAAGTACCTAAATTCGTAAGTACAGCACCATTTGCAGGAGTACCATTACGGCAAATATTTTGAAAATCTGCGGGTACTGGTGCTAAAGGTGATAGGAATGTACCGTTATCCGCACCGTCACCACCTCCATTGACAAGAATACTACCGGCTACAAAAGTTGTATTGCTAGGAATTAAGTCGCAGAACTTGACATTTTGCAAACTTTCTGCACCTTCACTTAAGAAGTAAATAGTATATTCTACGATGTCACCGCTTTGTACGGGTGTTTCTAAGCGAGTAATACCTACAGGTGAAGATTGTGGAGATGAATTGAGTACATTATCATCATCGTCGCTGCCGTCATCTTGAAATTGATTGAAAGCAACTCCACTAATCGGTTGATTACCTCTCAATACATTGGTAATACGCTTGACTAAACGTAAGTTTATCGGACCTGATGCACCCAAACGACCGGGACGGAAACCAAAGTCAACCTCATCTGTGTCGGGATTTGCTTGAGTTAACTCAGCACTTAAGGTTGTTTGAGTGGTAGGACTAAAGTCAGTAGGTCTTGCAGATTCTACAGTGTATGTACCAAGAGGTAAATTATCAAAAGTATAGTTACCATTTTGGTTAGTGGTTGTGGTTCCAAAATCCCTACCTGCGGAATCTCTCAAAGTTAATTGAACTCCGGGAATTCCGGGTTCCCCTTGATCTTGTACTCCATCACCATCTGTATCATTGAAAACAGTATCGCCGATAGAACCGGGTAATCCAGTCATTCTGATACCAAAATCAGCACTATCTAAGTTTTGATTGGGTTCCAGACGTACCGGAATTGGATTAGCACCTGTGGTTAGAATACTACCATCAGGAAGCGCCATCTGTACTTGATAATTTCCTGGTGGAAGATTGTTAAAGGTATATCTACCAGGGGTATTTTGGTTAAAAGCAAGAGTTTCAGTGTTATCGGTGCGCTGTTCATCTATTTGGTCATCCGAAGTACCAAAAACACCATCTTCTCCGGGACGAATTAATCTAACTAAAACACCGCTAACTCCCGGTTCACCTTGATCTTGAATGCGGTTAGCATTTACGTCAGCAAAAACCGTATCACCAATGGAACCTTGGGTTGGTGGTTGAAAACCAAAATCAACTGTATCGATATTTTGACCAGCTTGTAAAGTCACTGGGTTTGGTTGAGTCAACGTTGGATTCAAACCTGGAGGAGGATTCTCAATTGTAACGGTGTAAGTACCCGGTGCTACGGTGAAATTGTAGATTCCATTTTCTCCAGTAGTAGTTCTCGCCACTTCATTTCCGTCAGTATTTCGTAGAACTAAGGTAATTCCGGGGATTCCGATTTCGTTTAAGTCAGGAGTACCATCCCCATTGTTATCGTAGAAAACGAAGTCTCCAATTGTGCCAACTTGTTGCGCTGAGAAACCAAAGTCAGCAGTATCAAAGTTTTGATCGCGTTGTAAAGAAATAGTACTTGGTGGTGTTTGAGTCGGACTTAAACCATCGGGAGGATTATTTACTGTAACTCTGTAGTTACCAATAGGTATATCGGGGAAACTATATCTACCGTTACTATCGGTGGTAGTGGTGGTGACGGTAATATCATCTGAGGTACCCAATTGATTATCCGGACCCGGACGAGTTAAGGTAACTACAACGTTGGGAATTCCCGGTTCACCTTGGTTTTGAGTTGCATCGCTGTTATTATCCCGATAAACGGTATCGCCGATTGTACCCGTGGGTTGGGTGAAGCCAAAATCAGCGTCCTCGAAATTTTGACCCGCATTTAAATTAATCAAACCATTAGGAGTTTGGGTTGGAGTCAATTCGCGAATTGGTTCCTGAGATTGGTCGTTAATGGTAACTCTGTAAGTTCCCGCAGACAAATTGGGGAAAGTGTAACGACCATTTGCATCGGTTCTAGTTAGACCACTGGTATCATCATCATCAAGACTATCACCAAATACACCATCAGGTCCGGTACCGGCATAGTTGACAATTACACCAGCAATTCCCGGTTCACCTGGGTCTTGTTGACCGTTATTATTAATATCTCTGTAAACCGTATCCCCAATTGTTCCCGTACCTTGTTGTGTTGGTGCTAAACCAAAGTCAATGGTATCTAAATTTTGATTGGCTGGTAAATTAATTGTCTGTGGTGGGGTTTGAGTGGGTGTTAAACCATCGGGATTGGTAATCGTAACTCGGTAATTACCCGCAGGCAAATTAGGAAAACTATAATTACCGTTTTCGTTGGTAGTTGTAGTTTGCGTGGTATCGTCAGGAGTACCAAATTCACCGTCGGGACCGGGAAGGGTTAAAATAACCGTTACCCCTGGAATCCCAGTTTCACCTTCGTCTTGAGTATTATTACGGTTAGTATCTGTGTAAACCGTATCCCCAATACTACTTTGTCCTTGACCTAATTGTCCCGGTACAAAACCAAAATCAACTGTATCGATATTTTGACCTGGTTGTAACGCTACAACATCCGGTTGGGTTTGAGTCGCAGTATCTCCTTCCCTAGGACTCGTTGCGGTAACTCGGTAATTACCCGCAGGCAAATTAGGAAAACTATATCTACCTTCGGTGTTAGTAGTTGTAGTTTGGGTGGTATCATCGGCAGTGCCAAGCTGACCATCGGGACCGGGAAGCGTCAAAGTAACTGTTGCTCCTTCAATACCCAGTTCACCTGCATCTTGGACATTGTTACGATTGGCATCGGTATAAACAGTATCTCCGATACTACCTACAGAAGATGGTGCATAACCGAAATCAGCAGCATCAAAATTATTACCCGCTTCTAAGACAATAGTTTGTGGTGGTGTTTGAGTCGGAGTTAAACCATCGGGAGGATTATTGACAATAACTCGGTAATTACCCGCAGGTAAGTTAGGAAAACTGTATCTACCGTTATCGTCAGTAGTAGTATTCTGGGTAGTATCGTCGGGAGTGCCAAGTTGACCGTCGGCACCGGGACTTGTCAAAGTCAAGTTAATTCCAGGAATACCCGGTTCATCAGGATTTTGAGTACTGTCACCGTTGGTATCACGATAAACTGTATCACCGATTGTAGCTGCATTATTGACGGGCGCACAAATAGTAAATGGTGCTAAACCGATAGTTTGATCTTGTCCTGGTTCACCGAATTCCCTTCCCACTTGATATTGAATGCGGATTTGGTCTATGGCACCTCCTGGTGTGATGGAAACGTTGCCTTCACCTTGGGCGGGAGTTGAATTATCGACGATACCCAAAGCAGAATTCCCGGAAATTCTCGTAAAATTACCCAGGGATTGTAAATTAACGGGGACATTAGAAGTTTCATTAGATGCTGTTACCGTAACTACATCTTGGAAAGTTCGACCGCTATCTCGCGGACCATCGCGGTCAACATCTAATAAAGTTAAAGGTGATGCTAAGGTGACGCTTTGAGCAAAAGTAATAGTAAAAGCCGCGCTACCCGGAGAAAGATTACCAGTTTCCGGAGGTTTACCTGGTCCAATATTTAATCGTAAATTCGGTCCGGGAATACCACCGTAAATATCAGTACCAACTCTTGATTCGGTTCTATCAATAACTTGACCGGGAACTTCTTCGGTAATCGTCAAGATGGTACGGATACCGCCAATATTATACTCTTGTGTTAAATCTGATAAGTTATCACTAGGACGTAACTGTACTGTTTCTGGTGCAGTTCCCGCAGGACAACTGGCTGTAGTTTGTGCAATAGCTTTACCGGAACCAAATATGGGTACTTGAGGTACACCCAATAATGCTGCTAATAAGGTTGTGGAGAGAAAGGGTACAGAAATGTTGTGATGAGGAGGTGAAGTATGATATCTGCTCCGGAGACGTTCCGCTAACACCACCTTACCAGCGTTGCCTTGAGTAATTGCCGATAAATGCTTAAATAAAGCTTTCATTTTGTGCTTCCTAAACAACGAAAATTAAAGAATTGGTAATTGGTAATGGGTAATTGGTAATTGGTAATTGTTAACTCCTAAACTTTGACCTTTAACCTTTAACCTTTTATCTTCTTCTTTCAATTTGCAAATCTTGTTCTTGGTCTTCAATAATCAGGTCTATACCCCTAACATCTTTAAAGATGATTTCAGTACGTCGATCGCGGGCGAAATCGACTATATCTGTACTACCAGGAACTTTACGTTGAGATTCACCAAAGGAACGTATGGTCATTCTTTCTGGTGCAATTCCTTGACGTAATAGATAATTTCTGGTAGATAATGCTCGTCGTCTACCTAATGCTTGGTTATAAGCATCACTCGCACGAGGGTCGGTATGACCTTGCAATTCGATGACGATGAATGGATATTGTTTAAGTACTTCTGCTACGCGGTCTAGTACTTTTGCACTTTCGTCACTAATGAAAGATTTATCTAGGGCAAAGTGGATGTTGCGTGGTACTTGGATACGAATCGGTTCCGGTGGCGCTTCTGGTGGTGCTGGTGGTGGTGCTGGTGGTTCTGGTGGCGGTGGTGGTACTGGTCTAGAAACGCACTCAGGGGGATTTATCGGGTCAATTCTCGGTGTAACATTCACCGTGGGTGGGGTATCAACGGTACCAATCATTGACGCTGCCGCAGGTTCCGATGTACCGTACTTGGGGTCAGTGGCGATCGCACTAATTACATCGCCGGTTTGGACGTTTTCTAGTTGAGCGGTAAATCTACCGTCTTCCCCAGCAGAAACTATAGTTAAGGGTTCGCTTAATGCACCGTATCCGGGTTGATAAATGGCGTTTTCCCCGCGCTGATAATCAGAAAGCCGATAAATTGTAATTTCACTACCTTGATCTGCTTTACCTGTGACGGTGGCAGTTGTACCTTGATTTGCAAAGGCTTTTTCACTGAATTCGGGAGCGTTAATTGCCGCATTTCCGGTGTCTTTGCGACGATTTGCGGAGTTACGTCTGGGATTAGGACCATCTCCGCGCTGAAAGTCAATTACACCCAGGTTCCCTTGACTGTTGAGGTCGATACTCAATCCTTCTAATGCCGCGAATTTATTATTGCGAATATCGTTACGTATGGCAATTTCTCTTCTACCAATATCGTTTCTAGGAAAGGCTGTAACTACTACCCCAGGTCCGGTTTGATGGTCAATTTCGTTACCAATTACTTGATGTTCGCTGCCCATGACGAAAACTGCTGCTCGTCGGAGTCTTCTACCGTTATAAGTAATTTTATTATTTTGTACGAGTATCTTACCTTGGGGTTTGAATAAATAGACACCAGCGCCGTCGTTAGCACAAATTAAGTTACCCAAGATTTGCGAGTTATCCACAACGCCTTCAAACCTCAAAGCATCAGGCATTCCATCGATACCGTTACCGATAATAATGTTTTGCTCTACCTGTGTATTGGAGGCTCTAACTGAGGTAATAATTGCACTACCGGCATGATAAGAAATCCGGTTTTTGCGAATTGTCGCACCTTGGCTATTAAATAAATAAACCCCAAAAGCGGAAATTTGATCGGGCATTCTTTCATCGGTAGTTATGCCCAACCAGTTATTTTCAATCACCACGTTTTTCGGGGGTATATCTCGTTCCCGAAACGGAAAGTTACTCGCAGGTGGTTTCTGTTGACTGATGTCGGGAGGAGGTAAACGGTGAGCGATGACAATATTTCCTGGTGGAGTTGTCAGAGTTGCGGGTTCGGGTTTACCGTCGTAAATCAATGCACTTCCCAATTGTTGTTTGATGGGTTCGGCATTAAAACCGTACATATTCAAACCGCGAATAGTGATATTATCCGCAACCACTGTTAAACCGCGAAATACTTCTTGTCCGGTTGCGGGTTTAATTGTCACCAAGGGAATGGGAATCTCAATTTCCGCAGTTGCGGAAGTATTAGGATCGTATCCCGGTTGGGTACTTCCATCAATTGTTAATCCTGGTACCGCTAAATCGGGTAACACCGTTTGTAACTCTATAGTTGTGGCACCACTGGGTAAATTAAATTCAATGGTGCTGCTACCAGTGGCGGGAGTAATTTGAGCTTGTTCAGCGCTGCTGAGTTGTTGGGGGGTTAGAGTTCCGTTGACAACTTCAATGGCTTCGCGCAAAGTTAATTGAGCATCCGCCGTTATCGGACCATCTGCATTGCTATTTACTACCACTCGCACGGGAGTGGGTGATGGGGCAATTGGGGCAGCCGGAGTTTGTGCAAATACTCTCGAAGCTAAGACTCCGTTAAAGCAAGTAGCTAACCCTAAAGGCAGAACGTAAAATATTTTTTTATTCGGTAAAAGCGAACAACTCACCTTTAACCTTTGATCTATAACCTTTGACCTTTTAGACCTTTTTTTCGACATTGCTCACATCCTGTGACACCACATTTGACCGAATTTTAGATTTTAGATTTTGGATTTTGGATTAAGTAAAATAAGTCAAAATCCCTGCCTGCATCCTCATCCGTCAACGACCTAAGTAATTAAACGCAATAAACGGATGAATGCAATTACTTTTTCAAATTGTTTATCAGCTTGACTTGAGAAGATTTGATATTGGGGATTTGAGATTGTTCTCTTCCCTCTTCCCTTCTCAACCGATTCACTAGTTGACTAGATTGATTTTTCTTCAAACGTTCAGTTAACTTTGTCTTGGGTTTCTCAGATTGAGAACCATTTCTGACTAAAGGTGAAATCTCCGATTCCTGCTCTTGTTTGGGTACTGGTTTTTGTAATCCAAATCCGCCAAATAATTCATTCAATTTCAAGCTGACATTGAGATATAATCCACCTTCGGAACGGTAGCCGGTAAAATCGCGATCGTCTACGCTACCAAATGCATAACCTACTCCCAAACGTAAATCTGGAGTTAAATAATATCCACCTTCTACAGCAATTCCGAATTCGTCGAAGTCCGCATTACTATTGGAATTTTGACCAATCCAACGTCCTTCTACGGCTAAGTCGGTACGGTAGCCCAATTTATAGGTAGCTCGTGCTTGCGCCAAGTTCACTGTTCCCTCATAACGTTCTCTGTCAAAATAAGTTACACCGTTACGCAGAGCATATTTACCGAAAAATTCCCATCGCCAAGAAGGTGCATAGATTCCTTCTGCTGAAAATACGTGTCCGGTGGCTGTAGAACTTCCTGTAAACTGATTTTCGGGTATAGAATCAAAGTTTTGTCGCCATTCGTATTTGAGCAAGCCGTTAAATTTATCGTTAGTCGGATCGCGATAAGCTAAACCAATTTTTAAATTAGCGGTGTCTCCCAATTCTTCAAATCTGACTCCTTCAGTACCGCCCAAATTGCTGATGTTAGAAGGTAAAAATACGTTGGCTTCACCGGCTTGCTGATAACGCACTAATGCAGTTAAGGCAGGGGAAATTTTACCTGCCGCACCCGCAGAAATAAAGGTGCTGTTACCTTCTTCTCCATCGCGCAATTCAAACCTACCGCTGGCTTTAAAGTCCGGATTATCGGTATATTCCAACCCGACGCTGTACACAGAACCGGAAAACAATCCCAAGGAAGATGCCGTTTGTCCAACTGCGTAATATTGCGGAAATCTATCTCCCGCAGCAGTCGCATTAAAGATGTTTCTAAATACGTATTGATAACCCAAACTCAACCGCAATCCCGGCGCGATGGGCATTCCGTGATTAACTCCTAATGCACCTTGTCCCTGCATACCGTTGAAGCCCGATAGTACCGAATACCGTCCGTTGAAGGTAGTATCTTTAGCTAAGTTGTAATCAAGTAAAGTATCTAAAGTGGTCAGGGAATTACCTTCTAACAAGCTGGTATCGTCAAACCATTGATGTGCCAGTCTAAAGGTAACTCCTTCAAAGGCTTGCCAATCTAACCCTAATGTGGTTCTGTTGGGATAAAGTGGGTCGGAACCGTCGATATTAGCTTCATTGAGCGCTTGAAAAGTCAAAGATGGAGTCAAAGGCACTTTCAACCGGGAAACAATCTGCTCCGCATCACCACTCAACACATTATTTATCCTATCTTCCCGCGAACGATTCACGTATTCGACACTAGCATCCGCAAAGCCAAACTTTTGTAAAATACCCGCTCGGAAAGTCTTTAATTCGTTATCCAAAGCTTGCCCCGGACGTGCTTGGGGTTGGGGATCGAATAAATCAAAGAAGTTTACTAAACCTGTGGCAGCCCTACCGAAGTTTTCTTCCACATCGTAGGATATACCTAGAGTTGTAGTATCAGTTAATTTACCCAGTAACCCCGCACCATAACGAGTTTGTCCGGGTGAAAAGCTGAAAGTAGCGTTGTTATTAAAATTCTCCTCCACCGAACGGTAATAAGCATTCAAGTTCACGCGGTCGTTTAAATTACCAATCGCTTCTACTCGATAAGCATTACCTTGTTGATTTTGTCCGCCACCGATATCGCTTTCCGAACGAGCATATTCACCGAGAATCTTACCCCAACGACCGAAGGAAAATTGGAAATCTGCTCCATACAATTCAAAATCGCGATCGCCTTGATCTTCTCTCAAATAAGAACCGGCGATAAATGACTTATTATCAAAGTTTTGGGAAATGTTAAATTGCGCTCTTGCACCGTAAATATTGCCATCTTCACCAAATTCCGGCTGGTAGGTGACAACAATTTGTCTTTGCAGAGTTGCTCCAAAAGGATTAAGTTCTGTTGCTAAAATTGGACTAAAGAGCCTAATTGTGCCTCGATCATAATCTATTTCGTAATCTCTACCGCGATATAATTGCTGTCTTTTAACAACAGTACCCGGACGGTTAATTTCTTCTGCTTCTAAATAAACATTCTCACTTCCAGGAACTAACAACCGTCGGGATAAAAAGTAATTACCGCTGATACCTATAGGCACAAAAGTATCCCGCTGAAAACCTTCGACGTTATTGGCATATAAACCAGTTATCTGCAACGGACCAAAACTATAATTACCTTTAAAACCGTGCAGTTGACGTGAAATTCCACCGTAAAGCTGGGAAGGTCGAGAAAATTCCTCGGTGTTATAATCCCCCCACATGGCATAATCGGGGTCTGCTCCAGGTACTTTGGAACTGCGCTCAAACCGAGCATAAAAGCTGTCTATGGAAGGTGTAGTAGGAGTCACCGTAGAACTATCACCATATACAGGATACTGCTGCTCGCAAAACTGAATCCCGCCAAATAAACTGTTTCTACCTTCACAATCCTGGTTAATCGGTCGCTCGCTATTAAAAGCTCCAGTAAACAACCATTCCCCTACTTTACCAGTCGCAAATACCTGAGAACTCAAATCTACCTCTGTGCCACTGCTTGCTTCTGGGTTGAGGAATTCTCTCCGACTACCCCAAAAATTCGTTCCCCTTGCACCGATTCGCAGGTTGACAATACCCGTAACTAAGGAAGGTCGTAAATAGGTAGTAAATTCGACTTGGGTGTAAGCTTCTATCGGCTGGTCAATCAGTTCGTTATTAAATAGAGTTGTATCTCTACCGCTTTCTAAGAGAATTTCTCCATCAATTGCTCGCTCTCTCTGTCTCAGGGTAGATGTGGGTTTTTTAATTTTATGAACAGCCGCCCGGATACGCACAGATTGAGGTTTCAATCCTGATTGCAAAGTGGCGATAAACTCACCGTTGATGGCACGGGCTTGAAATCCCGGTGCATCTTTGTCTTGATCGGAACCGATAAATTTACCTGCACTGCTCGTTAGAGTTACCAATACATCTCTTGGAATAACCTGCCCTTCTTTGTTGACTATCTGTCCTCGAATTTGAATTGTCGAACGTCCATCAGCCTGCACTACCGGATCTCCTACTGCTGAAATATCCAGTTGCACTTCACTACGACTTCTCTCGCTCCTCCCAGGTGTAGAATTCTCTTGGAGAGGATTTAAGGGTTCCACTTGGGTTTTCTGGTTGTTAGGAGTGGTAGGAGCCTCAAATAATGACTCTCCTTGTTGTTCAAACAAAGAGTCTGGCTGTGAACTTCCCCCAGAATTAGGAGATACTGGACTGTCTCCTATTTGTGCAAGCTCAACTGATTGCTGTGGAGTTGGAGAAATCTCTTGAGTTTTATCCTCTTTTGATGTCTCCGCAGACAGTGAAACTTCAGAGATGGAAGGATTTCCCGGCTCTTGACTTTTTACCTCTTTTACTGTACCGAGAGCCTCTCTTAATCTAAGACTAATGTCTAATTGAGTCTTTTCATCTGATTCAGCAGCGACAGCAGCGTTAGAAGACATTGCAGAAAATCCGACAATCGCCATAACGATCGGTAAAATTCCGGTGCCACCGAACTTTAATAAGACAGATAACATCCTATGGAAAAATTGTTTTTGGTGACGATATTTATGACTATTGCTCAATCGCACGTGAGATTTAGTTAATTTCTTAATCATTGTTTACCCTCCGAAAATGCAGGCGTAACCCCAAAATTCACCCGCACCATACTTCCAGGTGATAATTTCACCAAGCGTGACGGGCTATTTGTTTCAATAAAGTATTTATTCGGAGCTAGAGAGTAGCCTGGTAAACTAGTCAAATCCAGCGCCGCAGAACGATAACCGGAAATCACATTAGCTAAAGAATACATCCCGTTAGCATCGGTAACAATGCGATTGCCATCATCCATGTAAATCACCGCATTCGGTACCCCAGGTTCGTTTGGCTGTTGTTCGCCGTCAAAGTTTTTATCAATAAATACTCTGCCAATCAAGGTACCGCAGTCGGATAAAATCCCCGATCTAATCCGCAATCTGTGGCTTGATTGGTTACTCCGCAAACCTCCAGCTTGGGCTTGCGCTAAGTTTGTGCCGCTTCCGCGTACAGCATCTGGAGTTAGCTCAGCAGCGTAATTAACTATTAAGCTTTCCCCCGGTTGCAAAGTAGCCGTCGAGTTGATTGTGACATTCGTGCCTCGACTCCCAGGATTAATACTTGGTTCGCTAAACTCCACCGCTTGCTCACCAATAGAACCCCGCAGTGACTGAGAAACAAATCGCAATCCTAACGGTAATCTATCGGTAATGCTGACATTTGTCGCTGGCGAGCGACCAACATTTTCAAGCCGCAATGTATAAATTACCGTATCCCCAGGTTCCGCAGCCGCGCGATCGCCAGTTTTGAGCAACCGTAAATCTGCCGGTGAAGCGCTGAGAATTACTTGATTAGAATCAACTCTTTGAACGGGTAAATTATCGGCTCCACTACTGGCAGTATTCTCGATCACTGTTTGACCAACAGTCGGTATAATTCCATAAGTAATAACACTCAAGGAACCGATGGTTAAAAAGAGGCTTTTACGCCTTAGCCATGAGATTAAAGACATCATTGGAAGGCATCAATGCAATAAATAGCTAGGTTTTCTCAAGTATTGGCTTTAACTAAAAAGCCATTTTTCTCAAATTCAAATTCTTAACTAGTAGCCAAGAATTGTATCGCTAAAGTTCACTAAGTTATACGTAATATCGAAGAAAATTTTATTTTTGATTTCTCCTTGTGTGCAAAATGTATATTTTTTTGCAATCAGAGCATATTATCAACTACTTGTCAAGATAAAAACCAGTTGCAGATAGGTTTACATCCCGATATTTTAATGCCCTCAAGTCAAACAAACTCAACGAATAAACTCACTAATTAGGGCTTTTGATCTCAAAATAATTAACCCTGATCCCCAGATTCAACTAAAAATAGTCGGAAAAATGTTTCTATGCAATCCGTACAGTGAAAACATTTTTTACTGAGTTTCTGTGAATTTATTTACGTAAATCTACCCTTTGAGACGAGAACAAATCTGGATTATCTAGGGACAGAAATTCACCTATTAGACTGCATTTCGTCAATAGGGAAATAACCTGACTACCTGGTAAAAATTGCGATCGCAGTTGTTAATTACTCGTGGATAAAACGTGTAACTTATTCGTTAAAGGTATTACGTTTAAATTTTTATTGATTGAAATGAGAAAAATTTTGTATCAACAAAGCAATAAGTGTGTTTATCTGAGTAATTTGATATCCGCCGTTTAGTTTTAGGTATTAAATAAGAAATATTCATCTTTGCCTCCATTACCTTCACACCACTGTCATAAAATTGCTTAAGGTAGAGTATCCCACGTATGGGCTCTTTTTGAGTCACTAATTACATACAGAGAATAATTAAAAGTTTTCAGATTAATTATTCTGTGGGTTTGCTCAGACTTCTACACAGGTGTAGAAGCATATATTTAGAGAACTGAACCTAGCATTTAGTTGTGCTTGAGAGAACCTTCACTTAATCTTCAGGTATATTTCAGGTTCTCATAAATTAGCATCTTAGAGATGTTTCTTAGACTGTATATTTCCAATTTACAATTTTGGGACTACTCAATACCTTACTTTGCTGAATCTTTATTTTTTTTAGGTCACACTTCAGTAATATTACTCAGAAAAACCTGACAAGTAATCAGGGATGTTGTATTTTCTTATGTATTTTTTTTACATTAATATTTATCAGTAATAAAACCACTAGTGATAATACTTAAGTTTTTCCTTAGCAGTAAATAAAACAATAAGTAAATATATGCAATATTTTTTTTGCTTATGATATTTGATTTAAACTTAGGATTTTCTAAGCTGTTCATAATTCATAATCAGCAATTTTGATCAAGACTTAGCTTATTCTTTGCTTACACCGTTTTTAGGAAAAATATTTTCCAGAGTAAATGTAATATATTTTACAATTTACATCTATTTTGATATATTGTATTTTACAAATATTTCAGAAGACACAAGTTATTTATTAGACGCAATACTAGTAAAAATAGGTAAACATAGGTGTAAGAAATTTATATAGACAGTTTATGAAGTGTCTACTATGTGGAAATATTATTGTGTATTCTTTACTTCTTGTTGTCTGTTGTTACTGAAAACGAGATGAATTTAGGGAAGTAATAGCATTGTCATGTTCATCAGAAAAACTTATCGCGGTTTCTCGATTAATTGGTTTTATGTGAACTTACTACAAGTAGTCAAAAAATAAGGGAAGATCAGCAATTCATGCATCTTCCCCCACTAATAGTACGGTGATGATAATTATTTTTAATTTTCGCAATCAAAAATATAGCGAAATTTAATGCAATAATTATTAATAATCAATCTAATATTGTCAAAACTGCTTGCGCTGTCATCCTACAAATGCAGCGCGATCGCAGTGAATGTTAGTAAGTATCGTCGTATTCAGGAGTTTCGATACGTCTTTCCGAGCGAGGAGGTAAAAACTCCGCACGACGTACCGGAGGAGATATGGTATGACCAGCAGAGCCATTGTAAGGATGAATCACCTGTACCGTTCTTGTAGGACGGTGTTTTGGAGAGAATAAAGCAGAGACTCCAGCAACTACAATACCACCACCAACAGTCAGCGCCATACCACCAACAGCCCAAAGTATATTAGAAGACCACCAAGCTTCTTGGGGCTGTAGTACAGCTTGTTGCGCGGCATTTTGGTTTTGTTGAGCGTTTAATTGTGATTGGTAGTAAGTTTGTATTTGAGACTGAAACTGTTGAGTTTGATTCTTCAACTGGTCGTTTTCTCGTTGAAGCATATCAAGTTGGTTTTTTTGACGTTCTAACTGCGTCCGCAATTCAACCGTATCTAAACCAGGAGGAATCTGGTTGGGATAAACTGGTAAGCCAGGATAAGTACCTGGTTGAGCCATGTAGGGTGGTGCGACTATGGGTGCTTGCACTTGCGGGGTAGCGTTAAAATTCGGCACGGAATTACCAGAACCCTTCAACAGCAAAAGAGCTGCTAGCCCAGCGACTGCAACTCCGCCAATAAAAGCCATACTTTCACTCATAGCGTTTTCCCCCATAACGCGACAAAATTAAAATCATTGATAATCTATACTCTCTCACACTCATCATTTATACCTTATTCAATTCCATATAATAACCAAAACATAAAACTTAGTACCAAGTACTTTTTTTACTACTGGTAATAGCTTTATATATTCAAAATCATATCTGTAAAATTGTCTAGTACAGATAGCTAGATCAAACATTGTTGCAATCATTTTTTCATATAAGTTTTTTTTGTTATCAATAAATATTAGTAATCAAGCATCTTTTGCCGAAATTACCCACTAGAATCATTTTCAAGCTTGTTTGAGCCGTAAAATTACTCGGTTCTCGATACTCACGTCTAAGAAATATCGCTAACTTAACACAAAAATAATTGTCCTAAGAAAATTATGGTGAATCCAAGTAAGAATACTTATAAAATATCAATTATGTAAAAAAACTCAGTCTATATAGTTATTTCGCACCTTTGCTTACTCCTATCCCGCTCGAAAATTACCTATTTCTCTTCATTTATTTCCTTTGCGCTAAGAGCGTCTAGAAGGGTTTTTTTTATCGGTAATCTTCTGCCGGTTCGGGAGTAATTCTTTACTGGCAAAGAAAACGGAATTTTCTGTTCTTTGTGATCTTAATATCTAAAGTAGCTTGTATATCACAGTGGATATTTTTGATTAGACATTTATCTTAATTTGGGATTTAAGTTTTGGCTAGGGGTAAAATCCCCGTTAGCTTCACCGGGGTTGAGTGTAATTGCAAATAATTTTCAAGCTTAATTATCTTCCTGATGTTCCACCTCAGCTAAAAGTTGATCTCTTTGTTCGGGAGAAAGTTGGTCTAGCTGATGTTGCAAAAAGGCTTTTTCGTATTCTTCTCGTTGTTGATGATAGGTCATTTTATTTCCCACCGCACGAAAAACATAGCTGAGCAGCCAGCCAATTAAACCTCCAACCAATAAAACTTGGCTCCAAATACCAGCGCTAAAGCTATTAAAACCTAGAAGCTTAAAAGCTACATAAGCTAAACCACCGAAACCAAAAACGCCAAATACAATTCCAATAGCGTCAATGCGTCGCATTTTTAAATATGACCTACCAATACATGATTAAACTTCAATTTGTCGTCGCCGTGGTCGAAAATTAACAAACGGTGATAGGAGCAATAAACCGGGAAAGAACAAGAACACGAGAAAATACATGAAGCCACGTTCAAAGGAACTAACTGAGTACCAGCGAAATTTCATGTAGGTTAAAACCATGACTGGAATCACCAACAGGTAGGAACCCGCCAAAAGTAGGTACATCAAAGGTACCATGATGGTTTCGCTATTTAAATAAGTGAGTAGACTTGATTGCATATATTTTCCATTATTAACTGGTTGAATATATTTTCTATCATAAACTTAAGCTGGGACTCAAGGAAGTATCGCTGGTCGCAATATTCCAGAGTAGATTGTATGTTCCTAGAGTATCACAATCACCGTTTTACATGAATTTCAAGCCTTCGGGATGTGAATCACGACTCAGATATCACAAAAGCGTCAAAAAAAAATTTGAAAAAATGTTGGACAAAATACGTAATTAATGCTCAAATAGATGAGGAGATATTTGCTGCTAATAGCTGATATCGACGATTCCCCAAAAAACATGGGGGTGTGGCGGAATGGTAGACGCTACGGACTTAAAAAGTTGAGCCTTGTTGAAGAAATTCTACAAGTGGATGCTCTCAAATTCAGGGAAACCTAAATTTTACGTTTAAATCTTACGTAAGATATGGCAATCCTGAGCCAAGCCGAATTAACTTTGATTGTTCGGAAGGTGCAGAGACTCGACGGGAGCGACCCTAACGTAATTACAGATAGTTGTTTAATTATTGGTAAAGTCGAGGGTAAAGGGAGAGTCCAATTCTTAAAACCTGATGTTTGAGAAAACAATCAAGGTAGTAGCGAAAGCTGCGGAAGAATGAAAATCCGTTGACTGTAAAATGTCGTGAGGGTTCAAGTCCCTCCACCCCCATTAATGTTATTTATGGTTTTGTTGTTGTCCCAGATGTAATTGCATTTGGGACAAAATTTTTGTCTTTATATTTGTATTTGTATTTATATTTTGCGATGCTGAATGTAACCAGCCATATAGAAAATTATTTTCCTGATTTTAATAAATAAACAAGAATTAACTAATTAAGGATACGGTCGAATCCCAGTATAATTTTAAATTTTAAATAGTGGTAATTACACAAGTGGTTGCAATATTTTTATCCTCAAATCATAAGTTTATCAAATTTATGTAAAAAATACATAAGTTTAAAATAATCAGATTGAAGCTCCTGTTTGTGAAGGATAAGCTAGTAAGAATACAAGCAGGAGACTTTTGGGTCTATATAGCCATAATATGATTGTTGATAGCTTACCGATAATACAGGGTAAAAAGCATCTTCTTGACTTGAATCATAGAGGATTGGATGTGCAGGCTGCACAAGAAAAAGTTTATAGCTTTTTTGTAGAAATGGTTCAAAACCATGAACCAGAAGATGTTTTACAAGAATTTAAGAATTTATTTATAGATTGCTTAGATTCAGGTAGCTCAGATTACGAGTTAGGAATCTACGACATTTTTGTCGGTAGTAACGAACCGGAGTTTCGTAATACTCTGAAACGGACTTGTTATATATTGATTAATAATTGGGAAAATCGTCGTCAATATAAATATATTCAACAGTTAATTGATTTATTTGCAAATTATACGCCGAAAACAAGTGTAACTAGTTCGAGAAAAATTAATATTTTTAGAGCTTGGTTAATAAACTTTGTTAATAGTAAGGATTGTCAAGAACTCAAGTTATTTGCGATTAAACACGAAGACCAAAGTAAACTGCATTGGACAAATCGCTATAGTTCTTATTTATTAATAGCCCAGTCAACGGATAAAAACAACCCCAAAGAACAACAACAAGCAGCAAAGCGCCTTTCTAAACAATTAAAAGATAAATTTAAATTTGAATTAGCAATGTATATTGCTCGTTCTCAATCTGCGGCTTCAAATGTTAATCGTTACCAAAATCCAAGTATTTTGGGAGATGAAGTTTTACGTTTGATTAAAGTACTTGTTGTGAGAAAGGGTGCATTTAGTTATGAAAATATTGCTCATATCTTTATTAAACAGACTAGGAATCAAAATTTAAAAGATTTTAAAGAAAGCTTGCTGAAGTATTTGTTATATTCCGTCATTCAACAAGATTTTATTGAAACTTTGCAACAACAGTTATCGGAAAAATTGTTAGTGTGGAAAACAGAATATAACCAAGAAACGATTAATCAGAATTTATTGCTGAGAATTTGTAATAAAATCATTGATTATTTAACTTCAGAAAACGGGAAAGAACCCTCCCAGTTATTTACTTTACTGCTTTCTCAAGGAAATCCACTCAACTTAGTAATTGTACTGCTAAAAATAGTTTTAATTAGCAAAAATTCCCGTCGTCATTTAGAAATGCGGATTGCAAATCTGATTTGTTATTATGATATTTATCCTGAAGAAGAATGTAAGTGGGTAATTAATTTCATAGAAATATTTACGATAACGTTTGCAATTTATGCAGATAATGTGGAATACAATTTAATAAAAATGCAAGAAGATTCTGGTAGTGATGAATTACCACAAAATTTAGATACTTATCGAATATTTTCTCAATTAAAATTACTGAGAAAAGAAAATTATTAAATAAGACGTTCATCCAACCAAGCAAAACTAGCAGCAATAGTTTCGGCTAAAATGCTAATTAAACGATATAAGCCACTAGCAGCAATTATCAACGCGGTGGGAAAAAAGTGCTGTAAAAGTGCGATTGCAGTTGTTTCAAATACTCCTAAACCACCAGGAGCGCCGGGAACAACTAATCCCAATAACCAAGCAAAACTGAATGCTCCGATGATTAAAGGAATTTGACTTAAACTAATTGATGCTATTGCATATAAAGTAAAAATAAAACCCGCACTACGCAGTAATAGAAATCCCAATTCTCCTAATAAAGGTAGTAGTGGATAACGATTTAGACTTAAAGAAACACCATTTAAATTATCTGAACTAGATTTGTTTTTCCGACGGTGTGCAAAACGAATTAATGGATTAAGAAATAAAGGGTGAAGTATAGATAGTACGACAACTAAACTGAATATTTGCCCTATGAATAAAATAACAGAACCGGATGCCAAGGTAAATTTACTGCATAAAATTACAAGTATTAAAGCTGCTGCTAACATTAATAAGGGTTCGAGGAGTACGCTAATTGTAGCAGCACTAGTACTAACCCGGAGATTTTTTGCAGCCATAATTCGTCCGATATAATGTCCTACATTTCCTGGTAAATATTTAGCAATATTTGTTTTGAGGTAAACTTGAATAAGTTGTATTGAACTGATTGATTGATGCAATTCTTGAAGAATCCAAGTCCATACCCACCCAGCCCAAGCGTGTGCTAACAAAGTTATTCCAGTGGCAATTGCTAAAATTGACCATCCAACTCCATCAATCCGAATCGCGGCAATTTCTTGCCAATTATTTTTTAAAGCGGTTGCTAAAAAAAATAATGTTCCACCTAAAAGTAGCCAGCGTAAAACTTGCTTAATCATTTATTTAATTTCGCTACTCAGTTATTTTGATAGAATAACATAAAGAATAATCGGTTAAACTCACAAAAATTCCAAGTGTATTTGATAAAAATAGCCAATGTTTTAAATGTTGAGAAGATTTAGGTTTTTTCAAATGCAAATAAATTACTAATTTTTTTATTTCATTGTTTACAAATAGTGATTTAAATTACTTTATTTATATTTATCCATAATTTGTCTCAAGTAAGTTAATAGATAAATGGTTTTAATTAATGTTTTAATTAAGATTTTATTAAATCACTCTTGAGATGGATTAATAATCATATCAATTTATAACTAAATTTTTATATACTTTTATAGTTATTGATATTTAATTGGCATAATTCAGCAAGAATTTGATTACTTAGTGATTATTTAGACTTATATCCCTCCAAAGTCAGAGAAAGGTACTATAAAACTAGTCAAAAAAATAAGACTTTCGCTAGAGGAAACATCTGCTTTTTTTCATGTAATGTTGACAATTGTGAATCAAATTAAGCATGAATGTAAATCGAATGGGAGGAGAACCTAGGTGAACCGTTTAACCGGATGTTTAAAAAAACTACAACTACGTCAGATTTTGACGATATTTTTAGTTAGTATATTCTTGTGTATGACCAGCATAGTTTTTAGTAATGGTCAATATGCTTTAGAAGTAAATTCCAGTAATGCTCTATTACAAGCAGATAAACTAGCTCAATTAGATATTGATTCGCAATTATTGATTGCTGCAAATAAATCTGATGGATTGCTCTATCCTGGTGCTGAGACTCCCCAAGGTAGAATAGCTAAAGAGAAAGAATTGCCAATTAAGAACTTAGAAAATATCAACGATCCTCAACCTGGTGGATTGATTCAGCGTAGTCCAGATTTTGGTAATCGTGTTGAAGAAAGGCTTGATGCTGTGAAAGAAACTTTTGAAGAAGCTTCCAGTTTTCTCCAAGATAAAGCTCAAGAAGCAAATGCTAGACCGGAAACACAGATAAATCCGGCTTTAGGTAGATAAAATTAACTTTTCAACAACTAAAGAATCAATTAAGATTTGAAATTTGGTTATTTGTTATTTTATCAAGTAATCAGTTGTTCAAACATTAAAGTAAAAAACAGGAGTAAACAATGAAGAAAGTATTTGCTGCAATCAGAAAAATTCAAATTAAGCAGATTTTTACTGCTTTTGTATTAGGAACCTTGCTATTTATTACCCAAGCTTGTAGTTCTGTGGATGCGAAATCTCCTGATTCTACCTATCGAGGAGGAATGAATCAGTATAGCGATGTAGACCCAAGAAGTAAAGGTGCGGAAGCTGCTGCAAAATTGAAAGCTAAGGGTTTAAGAGATAATGCTGAAGTGAATCTTAGAAATAAGAAAGGAGAAAACCTCGAAGATTTCGGTAAAAATGTTAAAGAAGGTACTGGATATGCAATAGATAAAGCACAAGATAGTGCTGAAGATTTTGCTGAAGGAACTAAGCGAGGAATTGAAAATATCAAAGAAAACACTTCTGATGCTTTTGGTAAACTTACTAACAATGCACAAGAAGCAGCTAAAGATGCAAAATTCAGTACTCAACGTGCGGCTGAAGATGCAAAAATCAATGCTCAACGGGCTGCTACAGATGCGAAATTAGGTACTCAACGTGCTGCTGAAGATGCTGGAAATGCAGTACAAAGAACCATCAGAGACGCAGTTAATTAATATCAGTTAATACAACTGTTTAATTAACTTTTGATTGGGTAGGATATTGAAAACCTACCCGATTTTTGCTGTTACTGATTTAATAATCTTTAGAAGTCGTGTTTTTGGGATAATTATTTCTAAGACATTTACCACTTTCAGAAAAACGCGACTTCTTGACAGTCGCAATATTTAGAAGTCGGATTTTTAAGATATTTACTTTTGTGGATTTTTTGCATACCAAGATTGTAATGCTAACCTGTGAATTTCTTGCCAAGAGATACCGTATTTTTGTGCTAATTCCGCACAGTCTGTATACTCAGGATGTACGTTAGTAATAATTTTATTTTGTAGCGTTCCGCTCCAAGCTACTTTAACTTTAACTTTGCCATATTCTGTTTCTAATTGTTGAATTTCTCTTTGTAATACAGCACGTTGTTGAGTCAAGCGACGAATTCCTAATGTGGTAGTTTCACGAAATAAAACTGTTTCACATTTCACCAAATTTTCTGGTTGACAAATAACCGTTAATAAAATTCCTGGACGAGATTTTTTCATTCCTACAGCTTGGGTAAAAACATCCAGCGCCCCAACTGCAAATAATGCTTCAAATATATAACCAATTGCTTGAGGACTGATATCATCAATTTGGGTTTCTAGAACTGAAATATTTTCTAAATAAGGACTGGAATTATTTTGAGAATTATTTTGAGAATTATGTTTAATATCATTCTCAAATTGATGATTTATTTCATTGTATTCAGCTATGCTACTTCTATGGAAATTAACTGGTTTTTGGATAGTTTCACCCAACCAGATACGTAAAATATTCGATATTGGTAAATCTAAATTACCCGCACCCAAACCAACTTTTTCCAAAGTCATATCTGGTGGCGAACCGAATTCTGTTGCTAAAGCTGTTACAATAGCCGCACCTGTTGGTGTGACTAATTCCCTTTCAATACCGTTGCTATAAACCGGACAATTTCGCATTTCCCATAATTTCAATACTGCAGGTACTGGTACAGTCATCATTCCATGTGCAGCGCGGACAATTCCTCCTCCAGTCGGTAACTTAGAGCAGTATAGTAAAGGTAATCCTTGGTCATTGCTGTCAATATCCAACCAATCTAAACCCAAGCAAGTACCAACAATGTCCACAATCGCATCCACAGCACCGACTTCATGGAAATGTACCTTTTCTGGAGCAATGCCATGTACAGCTCCTTCTGCGACTGCTAGCTGTCGAAATATTGCCAGACTCCAAACTTCAGCTTTTTGTGGTAAACCAGCCGATTCGATTATTTGCTCAATTTCTGGTAAATGTCGTCCATGGTGATGGTGATGATTATCAAGTAAATCTACATGAACTTTAGTTGCTTGCTGCAAATTGCGATTAACAAGTTCATTCCATAATTTATATTCTTGTGTAATTCCTAACTTGTTAAGATTTTCAATTAAATATTCAATACTTACTCCTAAACTTACTAAAGCCCCCAAACACATATCACCAGAAATTCCAGTTGGACATTGAAAATAAACAATTTTACTCATGATTACAGTGAACAGTTAACAGTTATCAAATTAAAATTAGAAGTTGATTTTGCTTTTAATTTTTGAATTATTTGAATTAATTTATTACATACTGCGATTTTTAGTTCATGGCAAAAATTTTTACTCTCCATCCGGATAATCCGCAAATTCGTAGAATAGAAGATATTATTGCAGCGTTACAAAGTGGTGCAGTTATGCTTTACCCTACCGATACAGTTTACGCCATCGGTTGCGATTTAAATGTTAAATCGGCAGTGCAGCGAGTACGGCAAATAAAACAGCTAGCTAATGATAAACCACTGACATTTTTATGCCCTTCTCTTTCTAATGTGGCTACTTATGCTTTTGTCAGTAATACAGCTTATCGGATTATGAAGCACCTGATACCGGGAACTTATACCTTTTTGCTACCAGCGACCAAATTAGTACCGAAGTTAGTACAAAACCCCAAACGCAAAACTACTGGAATTCGAGTACCTAATAATACCGTTTGTTTAACATTATTAGAAGCTCTAGGAAACCCAATTATTTCCACTTCTGCCCATATTCCGGCTTCAGATACTGACGATGAGGAGACATGGATCGAACAAGAATCCTTATCACGGGTAGAGTTATTTGACCGGATGGAAACTTTAGTGGATGTAATTATAGATACCGGCGAACAACCTGGTTATCAAGTCTCTACGATTGTGGATATGACTGAAGAGCAGCCAGTAATTATACGTCAAGGATTGGGTTGGGAGCAAGCCGCAACATGGATAGAAGCAAGTTGAAACCATGAATGGTGTAAAAACGGACTTTATTGCTAAGTGCGTACCGTAATTATGAATAAACAATGTTCGGTTCCCCTAAATTTTATTTATGGGGAACCCTAATTACGAATTACGAATTATATTCACCTTGTCTTTTTAATTAATTTAAATACTCCAATTTCTAAATTGTCACATTCATCAAGGTAAAATGAGCATAGGTACAGCGCGGTTCAAAACCTTACATAACAAAGCTTTTAAGTGATTTAAAGTATTTATACTTAGGAGTGTGACAGTAGCGTTTTGAAGAAACCCCAAGAAAGCGACACACCGGCATATCCGGAACTTACGGATATTGCTTACATTCATAAGTGTGAGCAGCAAGCAAGGTTGAGTCTTGATAGATAAAACTTTCTAACAAGCTTTTCCCCAGGCTGCGAGCTGTGTAGTTACGGTGCAGTACCAACAATTAAAAAAATGATGAAAACAAACTTTGCTAATCTACCGGAATCTACATCTGCTGTTGAAAACGAAGCTGTAAATTTACAGCCCCAGGGAAATAACCAGGATGCTAATAATGTGTTAATTCAGCAGATACATCAAGAGTTGGAATCTCAAGTTAAAGCTACTCCTGAAACTATTCAATTAATCGCTACACGTATAGCCAAAGAAGTAGAACGCATTTGCGAGAAAAGCTACCGTATTCAAACATCCGGACAAGTTAAATCTTGGTTATTTAGTTTAGCGCGGCATCGCTTGCAAAAATGCTTGCATTATTATCAATTAGGTTCCAGACGCGGTAGAGTAGAATTACATAGCACTCTTGGTTCTATGGTTTACCGTCATATCAGTCTTCCCGGTTGTCAGTTGGGTTTTGATGCACGTTACAACTTGATTGAAGATTTTCTCCAAGCATTCTATATCGAAGCGATTAAAGCCTTCCGTCGGGAAAACGAATTACCTCAAGACTACACTCCCCGCACTCGACTGCAATTAGGAGAGTACATGGCATTTACCGAACAGTATGCTAAACGTCGGATTTCCCTACCAGGGAACGCTAACCAACAGTTAATCATCCTCCGCGCTCAAGGCTTTAGCCGTCGTTTACCTCAAGAAACCACCGTTGACATGGAAATGGCTTTAGAATCTGCCAAATCCGAAGATGCAGAAGCATACCAGCGCAACTCTGCTGTTCAACAAGTGCGATCGCAAATGGTTGCACAATCAAATTTTGATCCAGCAGAAGAAGCAGAGCGCGATCGTGTTATTTCTGAATTGATAAATTACTTGCAAATTCAAGGTCAAAGTGACTGTGTAGATTATTTATCACTGAAACTCCAAGATTTGAGCGCTCCAGAAATCGATCGGATTCTCGGTTTAACCAGTCGTCAGCGCGATTATCTACAACAGCGTTTTAAGTACCATGTAGAAAAGTTCGCCCGCACCCATAATTGGCAATTAGTACATCAATGGTTGGGTGCAACTTTGGAACAAAAATTAGGAATGTCTTCTACTCAATGGGATGCTTTTGTCAATCAACTTTCGGAACAACAACGTCAAATGTTGGAATTGAAAAGCGATAAACAAAACGACCAAACAATTGCCAAAGCACTTAAGTGTACTCCCAAACAACTACAAAAGCGCTGGACTAAGTTGCTAGAATTAGCATGGTCTATTCGTAATAACAGTGGTGAAATTCAAGCAGGTTAAACAAGTAGATTAATAATATTTAACCTACCGCCGCTTTATTTTACTTTTGCAGAATTTACAATGACTATAGATGATCGACATCAGTGCTTAAATAGTAAAAACACTCCCAATGTCCCCGACAAATATGATAAATTTGTTTACAGCAGTTAGTTTGTTAGGGGATAAATCAGGAGGCTCTACTAAGTTGAAAAGGCAATAGGTAATAGGAAATAAAAAACTTTCTCACCTCAAAAATTAATAGTTTTTTCAAATAAACGGTTTGGTTGAATCAGATGTTATAAATAAGTTGTAAATCGGACCTCAATTATTTCAAGTTAAGTTAATGATTCGGTGTGTTTGAGCAAAAATATTTTCAAATTGATTTCGAGATACAGTTATTCGAGAAATTTATGAGTGGGATAGGCATCCCTGCCCGTCGGAATCAGCCTCATAAAGATGAAATATGCTGTATAATAATTTTGACAAATTTACTTGCACGAAGAACCAGATAAATTTAAATTAGTTAAATTAGATCACAGATGTACCAACTATTAGATTACAATTTATTGAGTTAAGTACATCAAAAAATCTACAGTTAATAACAAGATACTCAAAAAAAATGTTTGATGGTTTTTGGGATAACGTGTCTCGCTACCCCCGCTACTTGGTAACTACCGCGTTGGGTATATTTTTGAATGCGTTTGGCTGGTTAACACCAATATTTAAGCGCCCTCTCACCTCGATTATTTTTATCGGAATCTTAGTGGGCATTTTTGTGTTTATTTCTTTTACCCTGCGTGCAATGCTTGGTTTAAGTACAATTTAATCTAGTAGGCAATTTTTAATGGGTGTTTAACCCTGCATCAATGCCGAGTTTTTTGTAGTAAAACCTCTGTTAGGAGGGTTATTTTTATGGCTACTAATCGCCGCGTTTCCCGCGTTGCTGAATTAATTAAACGGGAAGTTAGCCTAATGTTGCTCAACGGGATTAAAGATGACCGAGTGGGTACGGGAATGGTGAGCGTTACTGATGTAGATGTTTCAGGTGATTTACAACACGCGAAAATCTACGTTTCAATTTATGGTACTGATGAAGCCAAAGAAGAGACAATGACTGGTTTAAAGTCAGCGACTGGTTACGTGCGTAGCGAACTTGGTTCAAGAATCCGTTTACGTCGTACCCCGGAAGTAATTTTCTTGGAAGACCGTTCAATTGAAAGAGGTAACAGGGTACTATCGCTTTTAGACAAGATTAAGAGCGAGCAAAAGCCCGAATTGCAAATAGAAACTCAGGGAGAGGGAGAGTAGTAGAATTTGTTGTTTTGACATGATTTACACGTATTTATACTTAATAAATACGCTGAATTCTCAATGCAATCAAGCTTGGAGAGTTTTGTAAGAAGTCGGGTTTTTAGGATAAATATCTGTAATCTGAGAGAATATTTCTCAAAACTCGACTTCTGTGATTGTTTTACCTGTTGCGGACGGACTGCGATTGAGCATAACAAGTCCCGCTTTAGCTTTAACATCTAAAATTAAATCTAAAAATAAACATAAACATTCACCAAAATATAGCTGTCAAACACCATTTGCAATTAATAAGACGGCAGAGAAAAACTCTTGCTCCGGAATTAAATGCGATGGAAGATGTTTGACAGCAGCACAAAAAATATACACCCTGTTTTCCTTTAAAAATCATCCACAAGTTCGCTCAAGCGGCTGATTAAGGGGTCTTCCTCTTTATAAGGATTACTAACAGTAGAAGCAGGCATAGAAGTATTATTAAATACTTCAGAAACCTTTGATTGAGTTGAAGGTTGAACGACAGAACCTTGATTGATCATCATTGCCAACTGAGCCACTTGCTGACTAAGCTGTGTCAAATGTTGTTCCATCGTTACCAACCGATTTGATTCCCTAGTAAAGAAACGTTCCTCAAGGTCAGCCAATTTTCTTTCCAGGTCAGCGATGTGTTCTCCCACACCGGATGATGGTTTGGGTGTTGCTGTTGATGTTGGTTGCGGATCTGGTCGTACAGATTCCGGTACGCACAAAGCTTGCCATAAAGCTTCTTTACAAAGGTCGCTGAAAGTCTTATCTGGCTCTGTTTCTAAGTGCCTTTCAACAACATCTAACAAGCTTTCATCCGCTACCCCTGGATTGAACGTAACAGATTTAACTACTTTTTTTGACCATTGGAACATCAGTTTTAAGACCTAGAAGAGCGACTGGCAGATAATTGTGCCTCTCCATAAATATACTGCCCCAAAGCATTAGCTTCTCGGGAAGGTGCAGCTAAATGGGCATTAATTTTTGCTTCTTTGAGCAAGCGTTGAATGTCTTCCCAGAAAAATTCACCACCACCCCCGGTAAGAATTACGTCTGTAACACGTTCTGGCAGCCATGCTAACACACGAGTGCAGATTTCGCGGGAAAACATTTCGATGAGGTTAGGAAGGAAATCATCTAGATTGGTAGGCTTACTGGAACCTCTAGGACGATAGAAGCGCTCACCTTTGGCCTTATTTACCGCAGCAATCAAAGATAAAGATTGACTATCTGCACCTTCAATTTCAGCGGCTACGAGTTCGTAAAATTTGCTCATACCAAAGTCTTCACTTTTGGAAGCTCCTCTTGCGAAACGGAAGTTATCCACCATCAAACAATCTGTAGTTTGGTGTCCAATATCCACAATCGCGGCAGAAACTTTGGTGAAGTCGGGCGCTCCGGGTGCTTTCTTGGGTTGGGATTCACACCAGAGCAAGCTACCATAGCCTTCTGGCATTACCCAAACTTTAGTAACGTTGATTGTTACAGACTCACCACGGAAGTTCATTACGTGAGGACCAGTAACTTGAGATATGAGTTGTGCTTTTTCTTTTTCAAATTGTTCTTGAGAAAGATAAGGAAGACCTAAGATTACGGAAATATCATCTTTAAGCTTAAAGTATCCCACACAAGCCAAAACTTTAATCAGTGCAGCTTCAACTTTAGATTGACCTACTCCTAAATCGGCTCCAAAGTCAGCTGCGAGTTGACCAACAGCATAACCATTACCTTGATACTCCAGCCAAAGATCCATCAAAGGATCTGTTGCACGAGCTTCAAAAACTCCTCCATGAACTTGTTCCATTGTCATTTGTTTGACATTGGAGGAAACAAAAATCACACTATTCGGCTCGCGACTGACGCTGGTTTTGGTAGAAGTCCTACCAAGGTCTACACTAAGAAGATTCTTACTCCCAGGATTAGGAGGATTGTTCAGCTTGGTAGTTGTGTTAATCGGAGTAGATGCCGTGATTCTGTTCATCGGTATCGCAGCGGCATTCATCGGGGTAGCAGCGGAAGGTTGGTCTGTCATGGAAATTCCTAGTTTCTACTTAGCTCTAACAAGGTATCATGCTAATCTTACAAAAAAGAATCAACTCTAATTGAGATGCGAGCAAAAATTACTCGTGTACCTCAGTAATCGACTGTTTTTGTCAGTTAACAAAGTATGAAGTCAAACAACGGGAACTAAAGTCTGTTGTAACAGCTAGAACCGTTTTGGTTTTTTTCTGTCCAGGCTTTTTATGTATTCTCTCAAGAAATAAGGCTTTTTTATTATCGCTTTCACGATAAGTGCTATAGCCATACTAACTTTGTAGATTTGTTTAGACGGGTGACAAGCTACAAAATACAAACTACTTCATAACTGACTACATCACGCTTTTTCTGAGTATGTTAGCAAACCTACTCATGTACCGCCACCATATATGTGTAAAACAGGTAAGTCAGTAAATATGTATTTGTGAATTTAAAATTACAAAGCGAAATGAATAAGCTACAGATATTTAGCCTGATACAAATACCTGCTTTGATCAAAACAGCGATCGCGGATCAATCATAATTTGTTGGTTTTTTATTTTTAACGGTATACACAACCCCCAACAACTAGACAATGATGAAATATTAGATACATTAAGTGTCAATTTGAATTGATTGTATGCTTCATAAAAAGTGCATTATTTTGGTGTCAACAATCAAGATAAATTGACTACACTCTAAATAATTTTTATTTTTATTTTCCTAAAATTAAATATTCGTATCATATATAGCAATGGTCATATTGGTTAGGACATCATCCGCCAGTTCTTAAGGCAACAGGGAAATGTCCTAAGAATTGTGGCTACTGTTATATCTATGATTTTTTATCTGAACGCAAAAAAAAAGGAGTATTAAGTAAGCTAATACCTACTCAATACTCCGATCGATGGCTAAAATAACGCTTAAAATTCTCAGAATACAGACTGGATACTCAAGTCCGGTGAAAATTTGTCAAATTTCCCAACTTTCTAAATAGTGGAACTAAAAGATTGCATTATCGGTTCCGATTGACTATCTAAAGGGTTCCAAACTTTGTCAGATACAGCCATTTGTTCGATTAAACTAGCTAATCTCAGGGCTTTGAGAGCTTGTTCGCCACCAACTGAAGGCTGATTACCACCGCGCACGCAATTTACAAAGTGTTCTAATTCAGCCCCTAATGGTTCTACATTTGAGGTGTAAACTTTTTCAATTAAACCGTCTTGTCTATATGTTTGTCTGTTGTCTGTTATTGAGTTAGTGGGGTATCGGTGAATCCAAATTTCATTGTTGAGGAAATCAGCTTCGGTAAATGAATTTTTGGAGTGAGCTACAATTCTACGGATTTTGCGGTGAGTGATTTTACTGGCAGTCAAGGTAGCAACAATCCCATTAGCAAATCCCAGTGTCGCAGTGACATAATCCAAATAGGTAGAGTTGGGAGTACAGGTACCGCTAGCCGCTAACTTCACTACTGGTGCAGCAGCTAATTCTAAAAGCAAGTCAATATCGTGGATCATTAAATCCAGCACTACTGAAACATCGTTTGCCCGATTTGAATAAGGACTCATACGATGAGCTTCTAAGGCGAGCAATTCGTCAGTTTTGATGATTTTAGTTAATTCTCCAAAAGCTGGCTTAAAGCGCTCTATATGCCCTACTTGCAAGATACAGCCCGACTCTGCTGCGGCATTAACCAAAGATTCTGCTTCAGAAATATTTGCAGCAATTGGTTTTTCGATTAGAACGTGGATTCCTGCTAATAGACAACTTATACCGACGGCGTAGTGTAGGCGGGTAGGAACGGCAATACAAACTGCCTCAACATGAGGCAATAACTCGCAGTAATCCTCGAAAAATTTAGTTTTATATTTACTGGCGGTTTCCAAGCCCCGCTCAAGATCAATATCGGCTACACCAACTAGTTCTACATCTTTCATCGAACTTAGTACACGGGTATGATGTTGTCCCATGTTACCTACACCAATCACGCCTACACGAATGGGACGTGGTTGATGGCGCTGTACGTATCCATTGTTTTCTCCCGCTGACATGCTGCTATCTTGCACTCTAATTTTCTCTCCTCAACCACCAACTTTAAAGACGCTACAATTGTTGATTTTTATACTTTTTTGCCAACAAAGCAGCAACCTAATAACCATCCAGATCGTAACCAGATGGTAACATAGAGGTTCTATTTATGAAGAATTTCAAAGTTGGTTATGAGTTCCCGATATCCGTCTTTGTTTCGTATATCCGAGCATTGTTAATCTTTTTTTTGAATTATTCACCAAAAAATATCATGTCTTTTGATTAACTTAAAATTTTGGTTAATATTCGTAAATGATTGAAATTCAACCCGTAGAGTTTCATCAAAAAGTCTGCGGTTTTGCAATTAAACTTCAATTTGTATCATGAAGACTGCTGTACCAGTTAGCGCATAATAATGGAGTGAAGCAATCACAAAGGTTGAAGGATGGTTATTCGTATGCAATTTAGGTGTTGCCCCTCCCTTATTCTCTCTGTCAAGCTAAGTATAGGCATGGCTGGAGTCTCCAGGAGGAAATACAAATGAAAGCTGTGATTTTATTATCAGGAGGTCTTGACTCTTCCACTGTTTTATATCAAGCTTTAGCTGATGGATATGAATGTTACGCCATCAGTTTTGATTATCAACAAAGGCATCGAAAAGAATTGCGTTCGGCGGTTTCAGTAGCCCAAAAAGCTGGTGTAACCCAACATCAAGTTGTTAAATTTGACTTAACGCAGTGGGGTGGTTCGGCGCTTACAGATAATTCGATTAGTTTACCTCAAGAGCGTTCTTTGGAGGAAATGTCTGAAAATATTCCCGTTACCTACGTCCCTGCAAGAAATACGATATTTTTAAGTTTTGCCGTTGCTTATGCCGAAACTATCGCCGCAGAAAAGGTTTATATTGGTGTAAATGCTTTGGATTATTCTGGATATCCAGATTGTCGTCCCGACTATATCCAAGCGATGCAAGAGGTATTCCGTTTAGGAACCAAGCAAGGACGTGAAGGAAATCCGATTAATATTGTTACACCTTTAATCGATTTGAAAAAAACCGAAATTATTCAATTAGGTAACAAATTACGAGTTCCTTGGGAATTAACTTGGTCTTGTTATAGCGGTGGTGATGTAGCTTGTGGAGTTTGTGATTCTTGTCGTTTGCGTCTTGCTGCTTTTGCTGAATTGGGATTGACAGACCCGGTGGAATATGCATTCAGGTGAAAGGTTAAAGGTCAAAGGTCAAAGGTCAACTGTCAACTGTCCACTGTCAACTAACTTTATTACAGCCTTTTTAGTTGAATTTGCTGTAAACGGGGACCTGTTACTGAGGCTACTGTAAATTCTATATTTTGATAGCGGAAGCTTTCACCAATGGTGGGAATTTTTTGTAAGTGGTATAGCATAAAGCCTCCGAGGGTTTGATATTCTTTTGTTAAAGGTATATGGAGTTCTAACACTTCGTTGAGGTCTTCTAAATTGATTTGGGCTTGAACTAGAAAGGTTTGCTCATCTATCATTTTGATGAGTAGGTCATTGCTGTTTTGCGTTTCGTCAATGTCACCGATGATTTGAGCAATTACGTCTTGGATGGTTACTAGTCCTACAGTACCGCCAAATTCATCCACTACTACGACCATAGCGAGCTTTTCTTGCTGCATCATGGGTAATAATTCATTTAGGGGTGTATGTTCTGGTACGAACCTGGCAGGACGCATACAGGAATGAATTTGTGTATCTAAAGTTAATTGCCCTAATGCTAAAGGCTTAGTTAAGTCTTTAAAGTAAATGATGCCGCGAATATCATCCAAAGATTCTCCGAATATGGGGTAGCAGGAATGACCATCACCTGCCATTTCTTGGAGAAAATTTCGTAAAGTTGCGTTTTTAGATAGCGCTACTATGTTACTCCGGGGAACCATGACAGCTTGTACCGTCACTTCCCCAAACTCAAAGATATTTTTTAGCAGTTCCCTTTCCCTGGCTCTTAAACCAGTGGATTCCCTTTCTGTGGAAATAATTAATAGTAATTCTTCAGGAGTAACTGGTGGTCTCCAACTTTTGCCAGTGTATTCTATACCGAATAGCCGTAACAAAAAACGAGTTGATTGATTAAGAATCCAAATAAAGGGGCTAAAAAATCTCACAATAGCCGTAACTGATGGTCCCAAGAACCTCGCTAATTCTTCCGAATAAAGCATTGCTACGGATTTGGGACACAATTCACCTAGAACTATTTGTAGATAAGCAATTAAAAAAAACGCGATCGGTATTGATAAGGAATGAGCGAGAAAAACATTGATTCCTCTGGGTGCGGGTAAAGATTGCAGCGATGCATTAATCAATTGAGCAATCGTACTTTCTCCAATCCATCCCAATGCCAAACTTGAAAGAGTAATCCCTAACTGGGTTGTAGATAGGAGTCTATCAATGCTACGTTGCAGTACTTCCACCGCGATCGCTTGAATATCCCCAGCTTCCACCAATTGATGTATTCGCGATCGCCGTACTGTAACCATTGAGAATTCTGCGGTGACAAAAAAGGCATTGATGGCAATTAAAAGTAAGACTGATAGCAATCTCAGCCCTACTTCCGACCAATTTAAATTATCAAGACTATTCACAGTCTTTGCTCACGTAAAACTCAAGCCCCACTATCCTGGATTTTTCGATGCTGTATTTTTACATTAAAATTAAATTCAAGTTAAATTCAAGTTAAATTTAAATTTAAGTTTAAATTATTCGCGATGAATCTAGATACTCAATGTAAAATACGGAATCTAACACTTAATATTCCCAATATCTACTTTTCTACAGGAATATTTGACACTTCCAAGCGTAATCTTTGTGCTGGATAATCTGTAAGAGCTAAGGAAATTTGTTTGACATCATCAAGTAAAGCAGCAGGGATACTCACAGTACCATATGATGGTGGTGCATCAGAAGCTAATTCTGATGGTAATCCTTCTGTGGAAGCACTCAAAGTTCTTCCTTTATCGTCAGTCACGTCTAGGAAACTATAAAGAAAGCGCACGGAATCATCACTTTTATTATCCATTTTTACTTTTAGCAACAAAGCACCTCCGGAATAGCTAGCTGACTGTACTGCAAGAGTTACACCTTCGCTTTCGGCTTGTATGGGAAATCCTGCTTGCAGCTTTTCTGGAGCTTCTGGTGGTTTCTCGTCTCGTTTGCGTTTGGTATCTTTCGTACCTTCTTCTAAATCATCGATTGTTTTTGATTTAGCGGCTTTAGTTTTACCTTCGATGCGTGATTTGACGATGGAAAGGATTTCTTCTTCTTTGACAAAGACTACACCTTCTTTTTCTTGACCACCAGTTGTCCCTTTCCTGGCATACTTGGTAGTAGGACGAGTATCCGGTGCTGTGACTCCTTTAAGAGCGGCACTTCCCAAGGTAAACCCCCAAAAGGCACTGACTGAACCAGCCCCTAACATCAGGGTTAACAAAATCAACGTTAGAAGTACAGTAGAATTTAGTTTCATTCTTCGGAATTAATATAGCTTTTCAATGTCAGGATTAAGCAAAAGTGTTGAAGTTTGTTTTCGATAGGAACCCAAAACTTGATAGATAATACTTGATAAATATTAGTTTGCACTATTTTATGATTAAATGATGTAGTGCAAAATCTGATATTTTTGATTTTTTAAATTATTTTTAAATTATTTTGAATTATTTTTGTATACAAAAAGCTAAACTCACGGTATAATTATTAATCAGCCAGGGTTGGCCGATCGGTTGAGGCAACGAACTCATAATTCGTGTTAGGCAGGTTCAACTCCTGCACCCTGGATTTAACAATAAATTTAACTTCCTACACTTAGCCATTAGTCCTTCGGATCGAGAACTAATGGCTAATAAATATTTATCTATACCTCTAATCTTCTCTTTTAACGATGTGGTAAGCTATCAAAGCGGAATTCAGTTCCAACTTGTAACTGAGTAGCTCTCAAACTCGGAGAACCCAGCAATGAGGTATTATAAGGATTTGGTAAATCTGGACTCCTTAAATAGGGGTCGCTAGTTGTTTGCTGTTTGAGTAAATCTTGATAAAGAATATTTACTAACTTAGCATCTCGTTCAATTTCGTGTTCTGGAAAAGAATTCTTAAACAAAGAACCAGATCCAAATATCCAATCTATTTCCCGAAATAAACCTTGGTTATTGTAAAAGTCGGGATAGTTTTTGTAAAATGCTTTTTCAAATACTTCATTTGGTGTTTGATAGCTGGATGTTTCTGTTTCTGCTATGGCGATCGCCGGCAACCCAATGGTAGCAACAAGCACTAATAACCCACTTAGGGCTTTTAAGTTTAAGGACATATTAACAACTCCTGTATTTTGGTGCGAATTTTGACCGCTAACTTATCTAAAATGTCAGAACTCGCATAAGTTCAACTAGTCCGGTGTAACATAATTTTTGATGTTTTGTAATGATTTATCGCGCTGAAAGTTCTACCCCAACTGGCTTATGGGCTACTAATACTGATTTGAATTTTGTTCGTCAGCAGCTACTAGATTTATTTTGTCAATTTGCTTATCAGGAAGGAGATTTTGTGCTTTCTTCTGGAGCGCGTAGTTCTTATTACATCAATGGTAAGGAGGTAACGCTCCATCCCCAAGGTGCTTTGGCAATTGGTCGCATTGTTTTAAATATGCTACCTTTGGATACTCAAGCTGTAGCAGGTTTAACTTTGGGGGCTGATCCGATTGTCAGTGCTGTAAGTGTGGTTTCTGCTCTGGAAAGCCGACCTATACCAGGTTTGATTGTTCGTAAAGAAGCTAAAGGTCACGGAACTAAAGCTTATGTAGAAGGTCCGAATTTACCGGAAGCGGCTAAGGTTGTAGTCTTGGAAGATGTTGTGACTACAGGGCGATCGGCGATGAAAGCTGTTACCAGACTTAGAGATGCTGGTTATACAGTTAATCGAGTAATTTCACTGATAGACCGTCAGCAAGGTGGAGCGGAATATTATCAATCAGTAAATTTACAGTTTGAATACGTATTTTCGATTACTGATATTCAAGAAAGGTATAAGCAGATTGTAATTAAAGCCTAATTAATAATGTAGAGACGTAGCAGTGCTACGTCTCCCATATTTAGATTTGCATCGAATAATTATGAATAACTGAGTGAAAGTAGATCGGTTAGAGATTCGTATTTTCCCCAGCATTAATCAGAGGTAAAGGATTCGTTATTACACAGCATTAATGAGACGTAAAGCATTGGTATTTTCCCCAGCATTAATCAGAGGTAAAGGATTCGTTATTACACAGCATTAATGAGACGTAGCAGTGCTACGTCTCTACAATAAATATTATTTTTGGAACAAATTAACTTTGGGCTACGGCTTGTTTATCGCTTTTTGCCAAGAATTTCTCTAGTTCGGTTAATGCATCAGCATCAACTTTGGTTTGCATGGGACAGAATTTGGGTCCACACATCGAACAAAATTCGGCGGTTTTATAAATATCGGCTGGTAAGGTTTCGTCGTGATATTCTTTGGCTCTTTCGGGGTCGAGTGATAATTCAAACTGACGATTCCAATCGAAGTTATAGCGAGCGTGGGAAAGTTCATCGTCTCTATCTCTTGCTCCCGTTCGATGTCTGGCAATATCTGCCGCATGGGCTGCGATTTTGTAAGCAATTAAACCATTACGTACATCTTCGGCATTTGGTAAACCCAAGTGTTCTTTTGGAGTCACGTAGCAAAGCATTGCGGTTCCGTACCAACCAGCCATCGCTGCACCAATTGCTGAGGTAATGTGGTCGTAACCGGGTGCAATGTCGGTAACTAAAGGACCAAGAACGTAGAAAGGAGCTTCGGAACATTCTTCCATCTGCTTTCTAACGTTGAACTCAATTTGATCCATTGGTACGTGTCCGGGACCTTCTACCATTACCTGTACGTCGTGTTCCCAGGCTTTGCGGGTTAATTGTCCGAGGGTTTTAAGTTCGGCTAATTGTGCTTCATCGGAAGCGTCGTGGGTACAACCGGGACGTAAAGAATCGCCCAAACTAAAAGAAACGTCGTATTTTTGGAAAATTTCGATAATATCTTGGAAGTGTGTATAAAGCGGATTTTGCTTATGATGATGCAGCATCCAGCGAGCGATAATACCGCCACCGCGAGATACAATACCCGTAATCCGGTTTCTGACTAAAGGCAAATGTTCGATCAAAATTCCGGCATGGATGGTCATGTAGTCCACACCTTGCTGAGCGTGTTTCTCAATAATGTGCAGAAAATCATCAGCAGTTAGATTTTCAATATTACCGTGAACACTTTCTAAAGCTTGGTAAATTGGTACCGTTCCGATGGGAACTGGTGAAGCGTTGATAATCGCGGTACGAATTTCATCTAAATTTCCGCCACCTGTAGATAAATCCATGACGGTATCGGCACCATACTTAACCGCTAACTTCAGCTTATCGACTTCTTCACTTAAATCGCTGGAGTTAGGAGAAGCGCCGATATTAGCATTTACCTTGCATTTAGAAGCAATGCCGATCGCCATTGGTTCTAAATTGGTATGATTAATATTCGCTGGGATAATCATTCTACCCCGCGCCACTTCATCGCGAATCAGTTCCACAGGCAAATTTTCCCGTGTGGCTACATGGTGCATTTCTTCAGTAATCACACCTTGACGAGCGTAATGCATTTGAGAAACATTGGCTTGTCCGCGCCGTTTAACAACCCATTGTGTACGCATATTCGGTTTCCTCAATAAACAGCTTCCCTCCGCCGGTATTATCCGGACTCAGGTGCAAAGGGTGTAATCTCAGCCCGTTTTGAACAGGCACCCCTAGCATATTAAAAATTATCGTATCACTTTTTTGCTAATGGAGATAAATAGGTTAACAATTATCAATGCACTCAACATGATTTTTTTTTAATCCCTATGAATCTAAGGGTTTTTTCACTACTCCCTACTCACTAACAAGTCAGGGAATGGAGTTCGGGAGGGAAATAACAACTATCCACTAACTCTCAATTCTCAATCCAAAATCTAAAATCTAAAATCCAAAATCGAATAATGTCCAAGAAAAAATATCGTTATATCCTGTTTTATAAACCTTATGGTGTTCTCAGCCAGTTTTCTCAAGACACTCCGGAACAAAGTACTCTTCAAGATTATATTTCAATCAAAAATGTGTATCCTGTAGGACGTTTAGATACTGATAGTGAAGGTTTATTGTTATTAACGAACCACGGACAATTACAACATCGGCTTTGTCATCCTCAGTTTGGGCATTTTCGCACTTACTGGGTGCAAGTAGAAGGTATTCCGGATGCAACTGCTTTACATAATTTAGAACAAGGTGTGGTAATTAAAAATTACCGCACTCAACCAGCAAAAGTAGAATTATTACCCGAAGAACCACTTTTACCCGAACGCATTCCCCCGATTCGTTTTCGTAAAAATGTACCTACAACGTGGTTAGAAATGACTCTGACTGAGGGGAAAAATCGTCAAGTCCGTCGTATGACTGCATCTGTGGGATTTCCTACTTTACGGCTGGTACGAGTCCAAATAGCGCACCTCAAATTAGATACTTTAGGATTGGGACAATGGCGCGACCTTACAAACGAAGAAGTAAAAATTTTACATAACTTAGTATTTTCTAATAGTTCGCTGCCAAATAAAAGGGTATAACAACCATCACCCCCTTAAGTCAATTTTTGATTAAAATTCGTAATAAGTAAGTTAGTTACTAAAAAAATATATTTAATCATATTAAGGTATTGAATATACCGAGAAATAATAAATAATAAAGTGATTTATTTGACAATTGTATTAAAAATTTTCCTTAAATACTTTTGATAAAACTTGCCATCTTGAGCAGTATAATACTAATTTTTTATTCTTAATCAACTTATTGTTAATGTTGGGGTGCATTCTTTTTATGAGTCTAAATCAGTCATTTAACTGCTATCAAACTCACCAAAGACAAAATCTTGTCTCTGCAAAATCTTCAAGCTTGGAACTTGTGCCTGAAACAACCTCGAATTTAGAAAGTTACACGACGGAAGCTTTGCGTCGTATTCAAGAAGAATTGGATTGGTATCGTAATTTATATGACCAAAATCCCGGTATAAATTTTACGTTAGATTCTACCGGAATGATTTTGTCTGTAAATCAATTTGGTGCCAAGCGTTTGGGTTATTTACCCAGTGATTTGTATCAAACATTAATTTTTAATATATTTGCTTTTTTTGAACGGGAAAAATTATCCGATTTATTGACAAGATTGTTAAAGAATTCTTCAGAAAAAGTCGAAGATGGAGAATTTTGTTTAAATTGTCCGGATAGTCAAATTATTTGGCTTAAAGTCAAAGCCAGAAAATTACTGGATAGACAGCAAAATCCCATAATTTTGATGGATTGTGAAGATATTACTGCTGATAAACTTGCTCAAGCTTCAAATCCAAAGGAAAATAGTTTACTGGAATTAGCTGCTTGCGTACCAGTTATGTTGTGGATGACGGATAATCAAGGAGTGCATAACTTTTTTAATTCTTGTTGGTTAAAGCTTACCGGACGTAAAATTGAGCAAGAATTAGGCTTGGGATGGCTAGAAAATTTACATCCTGAAGATAAAAATGCGTATTTATCAACTTATTCTCAAGCAATCAAAGAAAAACAAAAGTTTCAAATACAATACCGTTTAAAAAGTGCTGATGGTGATTATCGTTGGATTTCCGATAGCGGTGTACCTCGATTTTCATCTGATCATGATTTTATTGGTTATATCGGTTGTTGTATTGATATTACTGAGTGTAAAAAAGCTGAAGTGGCAATTAGGGAAAGTCAAATAGCAGCACAAGCTCAATTAGAAGAGATGGAATCTCTCAACCATCTTAAGAATGAATTTTTAAGTACAGTATCCCACGAATTACGCACGCCATTAACTAATATGAAAATGGCGATTCAAATGTTGGAAATTAAGCTTGAAAAAGAACATTTAACTTCTGATACCTCTGAATCAGTTAATTATTCCCAAAATAATTCCAAAATATCTCGTTATTTTCAAATACTAAATAATGAGTGCGAACGAGAAATCAATTTGATTAATAATTTTCTTGATTTACAGCGACTCGATACTAATGCTAAACCATTGGTATTGGAAAAAATTGAAGTATCTCCATGGCTAGAACGAGTAATTGAATTATATAATACACGGAACCGTGATTGCTGTCGGCAAAGATTAAAGTTAGAGATGGAATCTCATCTACCGTCTATAATTTGCGATCCGTTCAGTTTAGAGCGCATTTTAGTAGAGTTGCTGACTAATGCTTGTAAATTTAGTCCAATTAATCAAGAAATTATTGTCAAGGCTCAGGTAAAATCTGATCATATTCAGTTTCAAGTGATTAACACTGGTGTGGAAATTCCTGCTGCTGAATTACCGCGTATTTTTGATAAGTTCTATCGCATTCCCAGTAATGACCCTTGGAAACAAGGAGGTACCGGGTTAGGATTAGCATTGGTTCAAAAACTAACCAAGCATTTAGACGGATTTATTCAGGTAGAAAGCGGTTCTAATCGTACAATATTTTCTATTCAATTACCTCTTGAGAGATAATTTATCGTTTCGATATAGCTAATCATAATTTTGTATTGCATATCCGGAAAATTATTCTACAATTAATTTGCCGATATTTCAAAGTTATAGTTAATATACGTCACAATTAAAATAGTTATACTTTTTTACATGGTAGAACCAAAAATATCAACATTTGCTTTGCCATCGGCAAGGTGGGTTAATCTACCATTAATCAAAGCCGGCGTAACGATTACAAGCACAAATGAGCGGGAGTTAAGGACGCGGATATAATGCTGATTTGTCCTCAGTGCAATTTTGAAAATCCTAATAGCAACAAATTTTGTCAAAACTGCGGCGCATCCTTAACTGAAAAGGAATGTCAACAGTGTGGTGTTTTCCTCCCCCTGAATGCAATCCAGTGTCACAGTTGCGATACGCTTTGTTCGGAAATTTGGTTGGCGCACGCCATCAAAGAAGGTACGGAAGTTGTCGGAATAGACGAGGAGGAATCCCAAAAACAAGCAGTACAAGAACAAGAAGAACAAACAGAGGAACTAGAAAATACAGAAAATTTTCTTCAAGAAACTCCTAGTTTATTTGCAACAGGTTCTTATTTAGATTCGGAAAAACGCTATCAAATGCTTGAACCATTACCAGCTTTTTTTGAAAATGCCGTTAATGCTCAAGCCTCTGTGAAAGTGATCGATTGTCAACCTTATCAAGTGTCGCCGATCAAGGCAATGTTGGCAAATCCACAATTTCAGGAGTCGATAAATCCATCCGTAACCGAAACTCAAATTCCCAGCCTTGCTAAAACTTATATTGCCTTACAACCTTACTTGAACCTGGGAATTCCCTACATCCATGATGCATGGCAACAGGGAAATATGCAGGTAATTGTACTTGAAGACCGTTCCGATTGGGTTTATTTATTAGAACTATGGCAAGATGATACAATTACATCGTTGCAAATTACACATTATTTTTATCAGATGACTCAGTTGTGGGATTTGCTCGAACCGTTGAATTGTCGTCAAAGTCTTTTGGATTTAACTAATTTACGAGTGGATGAAGACCAGTCCTTAGTATTGCAGCGTCTATACGTAGATATACGTAAAAGCTCCGATTCATCCCCAGAACAAGAAAAATTACCTACAATCAAAGCTTTAGGAAAGATTTGGCAAGCATTATTTAGTCAATCCCAACGCACTCAATTTGGTCAGTTATTAGAACTGTTAGGAAACTTAGAATCGGGTAAAATTGCCACAACTGAAGAATTGCGATCGCACTTGCAATTAATTTCTCAAGAGTTGCAAGGAGAGTCAAACCAAAGCGAAGATGATTTAGAAAATCATTTAAAAAATAATTTGAGTCTTGATTGCTGCGAAGATGAAGATATTTCAAATCCGACAATATTACAGCTAGATGAACTAGAGCAAAGTCCAACAAAAATTGACGACACACCCACAATAGTGCTGCCGATGCAGCTAGCAAGCTTAGAAAATGCGGGGTTGACTGATGTCGGAAAACAACGCGACCATAATGAAGACTATTTTGGCATTGAAACAAAAATTCATAAAGTCGATCTGCCTAAAAGTCGAGTTGCACTAGCGCGGGGCTTGTATATTCTTTGCGATGGCATGGGGGGACACGCAGGTGGTGAAGTTGCTAGCGAGTTAGCAGTAAGTACTTTACGGCAGTATTTTGAAGAACATTGGCAATCAGAAATATTACCTAGTGAAGAAATTATCCGCGAAGGAGTTCTTCAAGCCAATCAAGCGATTCACGAGGTTAACCAGCAAGATGCTCGTTCTGGTGTGGGTCGGATGGGTACTACATTAGTGTTAGTTTTAATTCAGGATACTCGTGTAGCGGTGGCTCATGTCGGTGATAGTCGGCTTTATCGGGTGACTCGTAAAGGGGGTTTAGAACAGATAACAGTAGACCATGAAGTAGGTCAAAGAGAAATTTCTCGTGGGGTTGAATCGAGCATTGCTTACTCTCGTCCAGATGCTTATCAGCTAACTCAAGCTTTGGGACCTAGAGATAATAATTTTATTGCACCGGAGGTACAGTTTTTAGAAATTAATGAAGATTCGCTGTTTGTTCTGAGTTCGGATGGTTTATCGGATAACGATTTATTGGAAAAATACTGGCAGACTAATTTGCTGAATTTAATCAGTTCGGAAGCCAATTTAGAAAAGGGTGTGAGAGATTTAATTGAATTAGGCAACCAATATAATGGTCATGATAATATTACCGTTGTACTTGTCCGAGCAAAAGTCCGTCCAAATTTAGATAGTCAAATTATGGATAATTTGTGAATAATTGATAATTAATAATTAATAATTAATAATTAACTAGCTTGTTTTAGCTATCGGTGGGTTTTCGCAATTCAATATATATAGGCTAAAAAGCGTTTAATTTGTATTCAAATTTTATTCAAGTCGCCGGTATTGTAGTGCGGGCATCCTGCCCGCTAGAAAAATACAAATTAAATGCGCGACAATTTATAAACGTCAGTTCGACAAGGCTTTAAGAAGTTGGTTTTTTTAGCTGAAATATGAGTAAAACCAGATAATCATCATGAAAACCCAACTTCTCACCTTACGTATAAATATTTTTGCACTCTTACTTACCTAGATAATCTGTGCTTAAATTAAGACATTATTGATAAGTTCAAGTTTTTTTGTTTTTCTCTTTATCACTCATCCTTGATAATTTATAGTTCCTAAGCATCGTGATTACTCTAACCCTATTAGAAGCACAAAACAAAACCCCGCTAAAAGATTGGTGCTTTGATGAATCTTCGGTAATTCGGGTTGGAAGAGCGGCAGATAATGACATTGTTCTCGATAGTAATTTAGTTTCTCGATATCATTTAGAACTAAGAAATAACAATTCTAAAGGTAATGTTGATAATTGGGAAATTATTAGCAACGGTACCAATGGTACCTTTTTAAATGGTGTTTTAATTACTCGCATTCAGTTAACGGGTAATTGTTTGCTGCAATTAGCACGGGGTGGTCCGATTTTGAAACTCGAACTTTTACCCGAAGTACAACAGCAACCGACATCTGCAAAAAAAACTGTAGCTCCCCCTACAAGCTGCACCCATGAAGGAAACTCCCCCGATAATCTATTTTGCATTTATTGCGGTAAACCTCTATCGGTACAGCTAACAATTCGTCACTATCAAGTATTACGAACATTAGGACAGGGAGGGATGGGAACGACCTATCTAGCTTGGGACTCCGTAGGTATAACTACGGGTCGTCCCCAATTATTAGTGCTTAAACAAATGAATGCTGATATGGTAAAAATTGCTAAAGCACAAGAGTTGTTTCAACGAGAAGCAAATACTTTAGGATTGCTCAGCCATCCGGGAATCCCTAAATATTATGACTTTTTCATGGAAGACAACAAAAAATACTTGGCGATGGAGTTAATCCACGGACAAGATTTGGAAAAATTTGTTTATCGCAAGGGACCTGTAACTTTAAATCAAGCCATTGAATGGATGATCCAAACTTGCGATATTTTGGATTATTTACACAGTCAAAATCCACCGTTGATTCACCGGGATATCAAACCGGCTAATCTGATGGTGCGAAATTTTGACAATCGTATAGTTGTGTTGGATTTTGGCGCTGTGAAAGAAATTGGTACTGCACCAGGGACTCGTATCGGTGCAGAAGGATATTGCGCTCCCGAACAAGAGCGGGGACAGCCCCTAACTCAATCGGATTTATACGCTATTGGACCAACTTTAATTTTTCTGCTCACAGGGGAGAACCCATTCAAATTTTATCGTCAGCAAGGACGAAATTTTCGGTTTGATGTAGCCAAGGTTCCCACTATTACCCCCATGTTAAAAGAAGTAATAGACAAGGTTACAGAACCTCTACCACGGGATAGATATCAAACCTCAAAAGAACTTGCAGCAGCATTAGCAGCCTGTAGTTGAATTTTAGTATGTAAGAAGCATGAAATAAATTTCTACCCGGCGGTTATGGGGTTCTATTCCATAGTTCTAGAATTTCCCAGAAATAGGTAAAATCTATCCCTTCGGGACGCTGCGCGAACATGGGTACTAGACGACACAAAATTTAATCAAACAAATTTTGGAGCAATCTGACTACCGAAGGGCATTCGGAAAGTTAAAGCTTGGGGAGAGAATCACCTGTGAATTAGATATCGCAAGGAGTCTAATTTAAGTGGACTCGTTGAGCCAAGAATCTCCGGGAGCTAACGCCGCAGAATGTCAATCTTCATCCCATCCTTCTACTGCCAGCAATTCCTTAACAGGATCTTGCATAGTAAATCCGAAATCGACCAATTCGCGTTTCCAGTGTTGCCACTCGTCGCCGTAAAGTAAAGCAATTTTCCAAATGCTATCTGTCGGCTTGATAATATTTGAATCTACGAGCGATTGAACATTGCGTTGCAATTTCACCATTGGGTGAATTACTTGTTGAGTCATAACCTCAATTGAAATAAAATTGAAAGTTTAGGTAAATGCTTGAATCAAAAATGCTTTCCGTTTTGCAATTATGGTCTCTGCGTAGAGTTTTGTAATGCACGCAAAGCAAGTCTCACTATTCTTGAATATAGCACAACTAATTCCACATAGTTACTGTTAATTTTGGTTTTGTTCGGTAATCACTACTAATAAACTTTTGAACGCAGCAAAAGTTATTAAAATTACTTATCAAACTAATCAATTTATCAGCAACCTCGCAGATTTCGCACAATTAAAGAAGATGTTTCTTCTTGTGCTGCCTAATTCAATACAATATGTACAAATCATGACAAATGCGATTGAGAGCAGGGAATTTGTAACACGATTTCACATGGCGGTGAACATGAATAGTGAGTTGTGAATAATCACCGTTTTGATGAATCGTTATCTACATTATCGCAAACATCTAGATTTTGATCAGATATAAACATTTTCTTTATATTATCTTAACAATTGCTCATCTCTGGTACTGTCTCAGAGAGAACATTAGAACAGCTACACTCGCAGCCAAGAAGTAGATACAAGGTTTTATGTTTCCTTGTTCGATATTATGGAATTAATAATAGTTGATGAATTTGATTAAATTGTCAATATTTGATTGATGTTGAATTCTGTGTAATTTTGTGTTAAGCGAAAGTTTCTATTTTGGTAATGGGGGCGACTTTATTTAATGACAATGATAGTTTTGCTGTAGTGTTGGGTATTGTAAAAACAAAAAAGTTTTTCAATTAAGCTACAAGCAAAACTATGTTTTAATTTTTTGCTGACTTAGTAGCAATGACATTTAGACTAATTAAGGTGTCAGATATTCGTAAGCTGCTGCAATCTTGAAATAAACCAAACTCCGATACGGGTTCATATTGTTGAAAACCGACTTCTTCTAAATACAGAGCTAAAATATCAAAATCAAACCCGACTTTATGAACATCATGTTCGTTAGTTTGTCCCCCAAACATAATCCGCATAATGTGGTGTTTTTCTAAAGGTACCAGCGAGGGATGCAGATACAACCAACAAAGAGTTTGTAAATTAGGTACACTGATATAAAGTTTACCTTCTGGTTCTAGAACACGGTGCCATTCCGAAAGAGTATTGAGCAATTCATTATTTAACCCATAATAAAAATGTTCTAAAACATGGCTAGCATAAATTGCTGTAATCGAATTATCTTTAAACTGTTGTAAATTAGCTGCATCACCGATAAAATCGACTTCTTCTCGTGGTTCAATATCGAGAATTTTCCATTCAGCATGAGGTTGTCTACCTCCGATATGAAGTTTAATTGGTGTCATAATAATTGTAAATTTAGTTTATTTTATGTTTACTTGGCGCTAATATAATTCGCCCACATTTGCTCGTAAGCCTTCTCCATTTCACGGGTAAACTGTTTAGCATTCCAAAGAGGTGCAGTTTGACGAGATTGTCTGAGTTTCCAAGAAATTTCTTGTCTTAATTTGGCATCTTTCCCCAAACGAATTCCCCATTCAATATACTCTTCATCCGTCCAAGCAATGCCTTCGGTTATACCAGCATTCATCATCATCGTGTAGCTGTTACGAGCGGCAAATTGTTCACCAACTCTTGTTATTAAAGGAACACACATCCAAAGAGTTTCTAACGTTGTTGTAGCACCGTTGTAGGGGTAAGTGTCAAGTACGACATCAGCGATGGCTAAATTAGCGCGGTGGGTTGCTTCTGAAGCGACTTCAGGTAAAAATTTTAAACGAGAGCGATCGACACCTTCTTCTTCTGCTATTTTGTAGAAAAAGCGTTTAATAGATTCTTCTTCACCACCACCTTTAATTAAAAAGTAGCTATTTGCAACTTCTTTAATAATTTTCATTTGCCATTTTGTGGTTTCGGGATGACGTTTATAACCTCTTTGAGCGCTCAGATAAATGACTGCATCGCTGGGAATATCTAAATCATCTCGTCGTAAAGTAGGGGTACCGACTTCAAAACCATCAACTGCAATATAAGTTTGGGGTAATCTCCAGATTTTCTCTGTATAGTAATTTTGAGCAGAATCTGGTAAAACATAAGGGTCAGCAATGAAGTAATCAACAGCAGGTATTCCGGAAGCATCCCAACCCAACCAAGTAGCTTGAACTGGTGCTGGTTTTAGTGCCATAACTTCAGAGGAAATATCTAAAGTGATGCTATCTAAATCAATTAAAATATCAATTTCATCGTCATGTATTTTTTGAGCAATTTCTAAGCCATTCATGCCTAATTTATGAGCATGAGTTGATTTATTTACATACCATTCTTGTAACCAATCATCGACTAATTTATAGTTAACAAAATAGGTATTGATTTCAAAGTTTTCTTGATCATGATGTTGAAATAACCAACGTGCTAACCAACCGACAGAATGTGTTCTTAGAGCGTAAGATAGATATCCGATTTTTAATCGTTTGGTTGAAGTATATCTATTAGATGGGAAATCTACCTTTGTCGGCTTTATCAAGTTCAAGTTTTGCTCTTTTGCAGCAGTTTGAATATTTGCTTGAAAAATTTGAGCTATCTGATTATGAATTGCTCGGAATTCTGCGGGAGTATCTTTAATATGAGGTATGGCAAAAGATGGAGTCAGTAAGTAAAGAGTTCTAACTTCATCTAATGGTAAAGGTTGAGCTTGAATAAATTCTTGTAAAAGCGCTTCTAATTCTTTACAAGTAGAAGTAATTTCTTGCCAATATCCACCAGCAGTCATTAAACCGCGTAAAACTAAATGAATTCCAGCAATTTTGTCTGATATTGTTTGTGATAAAGAATAACATAATTTAGCTTTTTCTATGCCTTGAGAATAATTGCCGTAATTTTGATTAAAAATAGCACAGTGTTTTAAAGCTTCTATATTTTCAGTATCTATAGATAAATATAATTCTAAAATACGGGCTGCTAATTCGGGATTTTTTAAGGTATGACCTATTTTCATTACAGATGGTAATATTATCCAAAAACAATCTTCAGGATGAGAGAATTTTGTTAAGCAAGCTTCTACAAATTCTACGGTTGCAGGATGAAAAGGAACATTTTCTAAAAAATCCTGCAATACTTGCTGTAATAAATCTAGATTTAGATTATTTTCTTGTTTTAAAAGTTCAATTACCGTCCAATCATTTAAAGTTTTATCCTCTAGATTTTCTTGTTTGATCGAAAGTAGAATTAGTTGAAGTAAGTTATTGATATCATTGGGATTAATTTCTCGTATATGTTGCCGAATTGCCCAAGCAATAGAATATTCTGCTAGTGTTTCCCGTCGTTCTGCTTCGGTTTGCAAAACTTGGATTAATTCATTTGTATAAGACTCAATTTCTTCTGCTTCTAGCTCTGTTAAAGGGAGCATCCAAGTCATTTGCGCTTCTGTTTCTTGTCCTTGTAAAAGTAAAAGTAAACCTAAATGCCAATAGTAAGATTGATTTTTTGGTTCTTTATAAATGGCTTTTTCGTATAGATTAGCAGCCTGGGTATAGTCGGACTTAATTAAATATTGATAAGCTTCTTGTTGAAAAATATTTAGATTGCTAATCATCGAAAATAATTTTTACTTTCTACTAAATGTATGTAATTTTTTGCTAAAAAAGCAAAATGGGTAGAAAATCTACCCATTTGTGACACATATCTAAATTAATCCTTCAAGATTAATATCGATAAGAATTTTCGTTAAGTGAATTATGTCACTGATTTCAAAAATATCTGAAATTCTAAGCGACTTTATTTAACTAGTTCGTATGTATTAGGGCAAGCTGCATCTGTGGCTTTTTCTGTACCCGTCGCTGCGCCAGTGGCATTTCTAGCTAGTTTTGCTTCACACAATACTGCTAATGTATTTGACTCACTTGTAGCTGCATCTGCTTTTATAGCAACACCGCCAATATAAGCTTTGATTGGAGCAGTTGCCAAGAGAGGTTGTGCTTGATTAGTTGCAACAGTTTTACCTGTACCACCGTCTCCAATTGTATACTTATAGTTTCCAGTCTCCGTTTTAACACCTAAGCCTAGTTTCGCAAATTTAGCATTATCTGCAAATTCGTTGTTTTCCAAATAATAAGCTTGCTGAGTTCTGTTCATTGAACCAGCAATTGTCTTTGCTTCAGACTGTTTAGCTTTATTCGCTTGGTTCAAGAAAGAAGGTAAAGCAATAGCGGACAAAATCCCAATAATAATAATTACAACTAACAATTCAATTAAGGTAAAACCTTCGTCTTCTTTTTTATTACGAAGGATGTTTTGTAAAAACTTTGCTTTAAGTTCGGTTTTCATTAGTGTTTCCTTTAAGTGGGGATGGGTTATTGACTTCTAGATGTAACTTACCCACTTTGACTGAAAGAATTAACATTTTGGAAAATTTTTTTTTGGGAAAATTGGAAACCTGGAATGGCAAGAGATTTTGTTACAGAATTACATTCCCGGTTAGTCTTTCATTCCTGTGCCGAAATACTAAGTAGGTAGGCGTAATTAAATGTAAGGATCAAACCTCACCCCTTCCCCTCTCCTTGCCAAGGAGAGGGGTGGCTAAGAGAGAGGGGTGAGGTTTTATATTGAATTTGACCCACTTACTTACCTCTTACCCTTCTAACATCACATAACCAAGACTCTCAAGCCTTAAAAACAACTGTTGCAGCATATAAAAGGCTTGACTTTGATCAGTAGCTTCTAAAGTCACGGGATTTAAAGGTCTAATTTGCTTCCAACGCTCAGCCAAGCTTGTCATTGATTGGGGTTGTTCCAGCAAAGGAATTAAGCAAAATGCCATTGAGCTATCTATACTGACAGAATCTTCAATTAGTGATAAATATTGGCTAATAATAAAAGGTCTAATTTCTTTAATACAAGCTATTAGTTCTTCTCGAAATTTAGGGGTTTTTAACTGGGGATGTAGATGCACTTTTGCATTTTCCCAGTTAGAATCATTCCATTCTTCAACTGGTACAAATGATTGTCCTTGATTGGGATTTCCGCACCAAAAATCAAGCAGTCTATGTACGGGATGCATTAATTCAAATAACTGTAATTTTTCCTCTATAGAAGATTCTGGTAAACTCATGGCAATAAAAGCAGGTAAATTATCTGGCTCTTTGAACAAATTTGTTAAGTCCCATTCTCGCCAATTCACCATACTAATAAATTCTAAGTTTGCCGCTCTAAAACCATTGAACATATCGGTAATAGTGTAACCTTTATCTCCTTGGAATAAATAATTCATTAAAATTGCTTCTTTCCCATCCTCTCCTTCATACTTACTATTCCAAGTTAAGGCTTTAATATTAACTTTATCTTGCAAAGCATTCATGATTTCTACAACAATTCCCATTTCTAAGTCTTCTGGATTTCCATCCATCAAACCCATCATAGTAAACATTTTTTGGGCGCGAAAATAGTTGAAGCGTTGGATTGAACTGTGTAGATTACTGCGAATAATACCTTCTGGCTTTAAAACTGCCTTCATTGCTTGTAAAGCTTTACCTGTATCATTAAAAAGATAAAGTAGTTCATCACAATTTATATAGTCAAATTCCCAATCAGTTTGAGGTAAATCATCTATTCCTAAAACATAAAATTCTGCATTATCAAAACCGTGATATTCCAATCTTTGCTGCGCTAACTTAACAGATTCTTGGGAAATATCAACACCAATAATTTTGGCTCCGGGATTCGCTTGTGCAAGTACAAGAGATTTATATCCACTACCACATCCAGCATCTAAAATAACTTTTCCTTTGGTATCTATAACTTTTTGATTTTTTAAATAATAAGCTGTGACTAAGTTATGAATATAAAGCAAATTAGGTTTATCTTTAGGAGATTCATCAACAGAAATTCTCGGATAAGGCGCGCTGTCAAATTGCTGACGAATTTTTTCTACTAAATCTGATGCTTGAGCTTGCATGAAATTTTCTCCTGATACTAAATTTTTTTAGTCACGTTTGGACTTAGTACCTTAAGCCCAAGACTGACTCAAGCATTAGTATTCCCAGTTTTTCAGATTTCTAACATTCCGTTAAGAAGTCGGTTTTTTTTGTCCTGAAATATCTGTAATATCACATAACTGTTATAAAAACCCAACTTCTCACCAACCATAAAAATTAAGAGGATGTTTTAAAAGTATCCGGCGGTTTAAACCGCGTCTACACAAACGAAACCCGTCTGCACGGGTTATATTCACCGTTTGTGACAAAAATAATCGCAATTATTTATATAGCAAATTTCAGTTGAGTCCAATACACTAAAACCTCACCCCCTTCCCCTCTCCTTGACAAGGAGAGGGGTGCCCGGAGGGCGGGGTGAGGTAAAATTTAACCGCTATATTGTCTTGTCTTTAGCAGCGAAATCTAAACTGGGGCAAAATATAAAAAAGCGATATTGAGCTATTGCCATGACAATCAAACAAGAGGTTTTTGAAGCCACAAAAGCTTATCAAAGTGCGATCGCTAAAAATGGTCAAATTTATACCACTGACTATGTTCTTGACGAAACATTTACTTTCTTTTTTCGACGACTTTATGTAACTCGTGCTGAGCAATCGATGAAATCGCTACTGTCAGCCTTTTCAATTAATTTCATCTCTCTGGAATTAATTTCAGAGTTTTCAGTTTTGTTTTTTACAAGTATAAAACCCAGATGATACGCGGGTTATTTTTGCTGTAACTCTATATGCGTCCGTAATACTCGATTGATCGTACTTTGGTATTCCTGACTCTGAGCTTTGAACCAATCAAGTACATCAGGATCTATACGGATGATTTGCTGCGCTTGATCTTTTGGAATAACCAACTTTGCACGCTCAAAGAATGAATCCGTAAGTGGCGGAATATCTGAGTAATCTATTTCGTCATCCGTCATCATTGCTATTTTGTCCCAATCAGTACGGGATGGATTCGGTGTATCGTTTGCGCTCATATTTATTTGCCTTTCTTGCAGAAATTATCCTAATAGCATCGTGCTGCCTTTATGTAAATACGACCACTACTACAAAATTTTTCAACAAGCCAATTCCAATCAAGCGGTCTTCTCCATATTCCTGCCGATTGTCGAGATCGATGAGCATTGGACTGTCGAAAACTGGTGAAATATCTCTAAAATCGATGCCATGTTTAAGAATGTTGTCAGCGTTTTTCTGCTCATCCCATTCAAACTGCATAATACCATTGTAGTAGAGTTTGGGTCGGTTATACCTTAAGAATAGATGATTTTAGGCTACAAATTAACAACCAAGTAACCTACCATCCTATATAATTGTCGCTTGCAGCAAAATTAAACATAATCATCTGTAAAAATCGAATAGTTTTCTTTCTGTAACACACCCTACAAAAGGTTCCATAGATTTCTAAACAACCTATACACCAACCCCAAAAATTTGCTATACTCAATTAAGCGTAGTCGTTATGAGTTTATCTAAAAAAATTATGACAAATCCAACAGTAGAAAACTTAGTAATTATCGGTTCTGGTCCTGCGGGTTACACGGCTGCTATTTATGCGGGACGAGCAAACCTCAAACCTATTGTATTTGAAGGGTTTGAAGCTGGGGGATTACCCGGCGGACAATTGATGACAACTACTGAGGTAGAGAATTTTCCTGGTTTTGCGGCTGGAATTACTGGTCCGGAATTAATGGATCAAATGAAGGCACAGGCAGAACGTTGGGGGGCTGAGCTATATACTGAGGATGTAATTTCGGTGGATTTGAGTCAGCGTCCGTTTACAGTGCGCTCCTCTGAACGGGAGTTTAAAACTAATAGCATCGCGATCGCAACCGGGGCGACGGCGAAACGTTTGGGTTTACCCAGCGAGCATCAATTTTGGAGTCGTGGCATATCAGCTTGTGCGATTTGTGACGGTGCAACACCGTTGTTTCACGGAGCAAATTTAGCCGTAATTGGTGCTGGTGACTCGGCGGCGGAAGAAGCAATTTACTTAACTAAATACGGCGACACTGTGAACTTACTAGTTCGTAGCGAGCAAATGCGAGCTAGTAAAGCTATGCAAGACCGGGTTTTAAGCAACCCTAAAATAAAAGTGCATTGGAATACCGAAGCCGTAGACGTGTTCGGTGATGAAACTCAAATGCAAGGAATCAAAGTCCGTAACAATAAAACTGGCGAAGAAAGCGAGTTACAGGTTAAAGGATTATTTTACGCTATTGGACATACACCCAATACATCATTATTTAAAGGACAGTTAGAACTGGATGATGTGGGTTACATTGTTACCAAAGCTAACTCCGTAGAAACCAGTATAGAAGGCGTATTTGCTGCTGGGGACGTACAAGATCATGAATTTCGGCAAGCAATTACCGCAGCCGGTACAGGTTGTATGGCAGCAATGTTAGCGGAACGTTGGTTATCTTCTCAAGGATTGATTCAGGAATTCCGTCAACAGGTAGTAGAAAACGTAGAAAACAACGAATTAAAGCCGCAACAAGAAGAAAAAACCGCCGCTGATACTGAAGATGATTTTGACATTAAAGCTACCCGTCACGTAGGTGGTTATGCCCTGAGGAAAATATTTCATGATGGCGATCGCCCTTTGGTAGTAAAATATGTTTCTCCCGGTTGCGGCCCTTGTCATACTCTCAAACCGATATTAAATAAAGTAGTGGATGAATTTGACGGTAAAATCCACTTTGTAGAAATTGACATTGACAAAGATCGAGAAATTGCCGAACAAGCAGGAGTAACCGGAACCCCTACAGTGCAAATTTTCAAAGATAAAGAGTTGTTGCAAGAACTCAAAGGAGTGAAACAAAAGAGTCAGTATCGGCAACTATTAGAAAGCATTATTTAGGGAATGCGGCATTGGAAATTAGGAATTATGTTGCGCCGAATTGTGGATACAACCTGAAATACCCACAGACGTTGCAGTGCAACGTCTCTACATTTTTTATATGTATGAATGGGAAAAATCGTTTAGCCCGCGAAGGCGGGCTTTGTTTCTGTAGCCCCAGAATTCTATTCTGAGGGCATTTTAGTTAAAATATTAATTTTTGAGTTGACAAAGTGACTCTGATAGCTTAAAACTCATAACTCATAACTCACAAATTATAAATCAACTTATTATGACCGTTGCTAAAGGTTTCCTGCCGAGATTTTTGCCTTTCATCAATAAAAAACCTACCCTTTCTCAACAGTTAATGTTGGTTGGGTTAACTATGACTTTGGTGTTTATTTTTCTGGCATTATTTGCTCCGATTCTTCAAAATTTGGGATTACTGCAAGATCCAACTGAATTTCTGGATAACCCAATTCACACACCACCTTCATTAAAACATTGGTTTGGTACGAGTCGCTTGGGTTACGATATTTTTTCTCGTACTGTGTTTGGCGCTCAAGCTGCATTACAGGTGGTAATTTTGGCGACTGGATTAAGTATGCTAGTTGGCGTGCCTTTGGGTATGTTGAGCGGCTATATTGGCGGTAGATTGGATAAGGTTTTGCTATTTATTATGGATAGCATTTATACTTTGCCCGGATTACTACTTTCGGTGACTTTGGCGTTTGTTGTTGGACGGGGAATCTTAAATGCAGCGCTGGCGATTAGTATTGCTTATGTACCGCAATATTACCGAGTTGTTCGTAACCATACAGTCAGTGTTAAAACTGAAGTCTTTATAGAAGCAGCACAAGCAATTGGTGCTAATACTTGGCAAGTACTTTCACGGTATTTATTTTTAAATGTGATTCAAAGCGTACCCGTATTATTCACCTTAAACGCCGCTGATGCAATTTTGGTTTTGGGAGGTTTGGGCTTTTTAGGATTGGGGCTTCCTGAAGAAGTACCAGAATGGGGACACGATTTGAAACAAGCTTTAGCTGCTCTACCTACAGGGATTTGGTGGACTACTCTTTTCCCCGGATTAGCGATGACAACGATGGTAGTAGGGTTATCCCTACTCGGTGAAGGGTTGAATGAGTTTGTCAATCCCCGTTTAAGGAAACGACAATAGTCAAAGGTTAAAGGTGAAAAATTACTATCAACTGTCAACTAACTCCTAACTCCTAACTCCTAACTCCTAACTCCTATTATTGAGAAATTATGGTAAAAGATAAAATTTCGTTGATTGCTGCTGCCGCTGGTGGTTTTATGTTGTTTGTTGCGATATCTGGTATTTTGCAGGGTGAACCTGTAATGGCTTTAGAGAGGCAACATAGTTTTGATTCGAGTAAAATGGCTGATTTACGTTTGCAAGAAGTTCATGCGGATGAACCAATTAAAAATACTTTCTGGTCACTGATAATTGATAACTAAAAAAAGTGCTAACTCAAGTAATTGGTATTGATTTGGGAGGAACGGCAATAAAATTAGGACGATTTACGTCTGATGGTTCTTGTTTAAAATCACTAACTGTGCATACTCCCCAACCGGCTACACCGTTGGCGGTGGTGGAAGTTATTGTTAATGCAGTAGCCAAAATTGACCCAGAAGGAAAGGCTGTGGCGATTGGTGTGGGAACTCCTGGTCCTGCGGATGCTACTGGACGTATTGCCAAAATTGCCATCAATCTTCCTCAATGGCGGAATGTTTTTTTTGCGGATATTTTGGAAGCGAAAATTGGTAAACCCACAATTATTGATAATGATGCAAATTGTGCGGGGTTAGGTGAAGCTTGGTTAGGCGGGGGTCGGTTTTATGAAAATTTTATTTTGTTAACTTTAGGAACTGGTGTCGGTGGAGCAATTTTTCTTGATGGTAAGTTGTTTACGGGAAGTTTTGGAGCCGCTGGAGAGTTGGGTTTAATTGGTTTAATTCCCGATGGTCCCCAGTGTAAAAGCGGCAATCAAGGTTCTTTGGAACAGCATACCTCGATAATTGCCATTCGTCGCCGCACTGGTAAAGAACCAGCGGAATTAGGTGCTTTAGCTGAAAAAGGAGATGCTCAAGCATTGACATTTTGGCAAGAATATGGTAGGCATTTAGGAATTGGAATTACAAGTTTGATCTACGTACTAACCCCTGAAGCAGTGGTAATTGGGGGTGGACTTAGTGCCAGTTTTGAGTTTTTCTTACCATCAATGAAAGCAGAAATTGAGCGGCGAGTAATGCCCACATCCCGCGTTAATTTGCAAATCATCAGAGCCGAATTGGGTAATGCTGCGGGGATGTTGGGTGCTGCGAAATTAGCTTTTGAAAAAATAGTTGACAGTGGACAGTTGACAGTTGAACGCTGAGCCGCACGCTTTCGCGTGAACGCCAACGCACTACCTTAAGCCATCAAAATTAATGACATGAAGTACTAGGATAAAACACTACACAATTAATTTTGACGGGTTTGTAGTGAGGATTTTAATCCTCGGTATAAGAGTTAAAACTCTTACTACGAACTTTTAAATCAACCACGTCTCAAAAATCTCACTGTAAAACCTTCTCTTTCAACATCTCTTGCGGTGTAACTAACTCGATCAATCCGTCTCCCTTTACCTTGATTATCGTACAAACTAATCGCCCCACCGCGATTGGATAACATAACCGGACTTAAAGGCTGTATCCTCAATGCTTCTCCAGGTTGTATAATTCGCTGTTGTTCGTTCAAAATCGAATTTAGCTGTAATGGCTCATGTGTGTTATCTGATAATGTCCAGCCTTCTAAATTAACTGGTTCCGAAGAAAGATTTATTACAGAAACCCATTCCGACTCTCGTTCATCACCTGATGGATTCACCATGGCAGCAGCAATAAAAACGGGAACCTCATCATCGGCAATTGAATGTCTGGGTTCACCTGCGGCAATCATTTCAGTAGGTTGATCAACTTCAATCCGTTCGGGAAATTGTTTGATATTCAGTTCCTTTCGCTTTTGGGGATTTTCATTGAAAAATAGAGGATTTTTCTCGTAAATCTCATCGTCGAATTCCAAACCCGTTAATTTTTCAATTTCAGTAATTGTTACCTGATAAGTTTGAAAATTAAACAATTTATTACCTTCTTTGTCCCTTAAAGCTTCCTCATCTTGAAACATGAGAAAAGCACGGACATCAAGTTCATTACTGTCTTTATTTACAAAACAAACAACTTTAAAGAAAGCTGAAGGAATCAGCGCCGATTCTCTTCCTGGTGGGGTAATAGTGCGAGGAAAATCCCCATAAACTGGTCCAGTGAAAACACTAATTTTACCATTACTATCTAAATCCAGTTCAAACACCCAATTTTCTAACGCTAGCCATTCATCTTGATTAAAGTTTTCATGCTGTAGCGATGCATTGGAATAGTAAAAGGTATCATCAGAAGCTCGTTTAGCTTCCCGTTCGGTTTTTCCCCAAGCCAAACTACCTCGTCTCGCTAAATGTCCTCTATCCCAAGGATTGTTGCGATAATAGTCGTTATCAAGTTGAAAATCGGCACCGATACGAGTATCGATATCCCAGCCCCGTTTCCTTGGTACATCTTTGATCAGATTCTGATCGATATTGAAGCAAGCAACAATCGCTGAACGTCGAACGCGATGCATGATGATCGAGTAGTTGATATAACTAGCAAAAATCTCATCTTCTAATAGGGGGTTGCGGAGGACATCACCAGCTAAAGATGGAGCAAAGGTGGGTACGGGAAGATTAATCTCATTCCCTAGAAAGTCGGGATTATAGCCTGCCATAATATTGCTGGGTAAACTTGAGTAATATTTCACTCCATAGTATGAGGTATACTTATTAGGTTTTCAACTAAATAAGTTAAAAATGTCGGTTATTTCTAAATCTAAAGTCCATAAAAATTAACTAAATTCACTATTGATTTTTTAGTATAAATAGTCGCATTTAAATTCCCATAAATCAGTAATTCTTCATAAACGCAACATCTTTGATTTGCGGAACATCGTTATATTCGCTGAAATTTGGGAAATTTGATGATGAATAATAGTTCAAAAATTGAAAATCAAGTTATTTTCTGACTCTTATCCGATAAATGATACTGAGAATTAATTGATAAATTAAGGGCAATCCACTACTGACAAATACCCAGGGAGGGGCAGTAAACTAGTAAGATTAATTCTCGTTTTTTGTATAAAATAAGTCTATGTCTTTTCAAATAGAACGCGGTTTATTTAAATATGATTTGGTAGATCATCACGCAGTTTTGTGCGTTCGATTGGATGCGGATGTGACTGAAATCCGTAAACGCTATCTGCAAATTGCTCGTAGTTTACATCCCGATAGCTGTGGTGCGGCTAGCGACAAGGAAAAGCAGTTAGCCAGTCAATTGCTATCGAAACTGGTAAATCCAGCTTACGAACATTTGTATCACGATAAAAGTCGTGCAGAATATAATGCTGTTTTAACGCAAATGGCGAAGCATCTGGTAAAAGAATTTAGTTGTGCCGACTTAACAACTGATAACGCCAAACAGCTAGCAAATACGCCTAATGTTGAAAGTGCTTATCGCAGTGTGATATCCCAAATAGCTAAAATCCAATATAATTCTTTAACACAGGTTTTAGACGCGATCGCCCAAATTAGCGAACTGAATTTAGTGTACTTGATGCGGAGTGCAGATAAACCGTCTAGTAGTACTATATCGTCAACAAATACGGCTTCTCAAGCGAAGTCAAATACTGGTAATGGAAACAATGGAACACCATCACAGCCACCACAACCCAAGGAAGATCCAGTTTTTACTGGGTATATGCGTCGCGCTCAAGAATTGATTATCAAGAATCAATTGTCAAAAGCTAGGGTAGAGTTGCAAGATGCTTTGAAGTTGCAGCCAAATAATAATCAGTGTCACAGCTTGATTGGAACCATCTATTTGAAGCAAAATCAAATTAAGATGGCAAAAATTCATTTTGACCGTGCTTTACAATTAGATCCTAAAGACCAAACTGCATTGGAAGCAAAAACTAAAATTGACAAGGCTTTAGGAAAGACACCTGCAACCAGCGCTACTAAAAAAAGTACGGTAAGTGCTGCTGCGGGTAAATCTCCAAAACCTGATAGTGGCGGTTTATTTGGTGGTTTATTTGGTGGAAAGAAAAAATGATGGTGTATCAACCTCCTGCTGGAGCTAGGGATTTATTACCTTTAGACGTAGCTCAAAAGCGCTGGATTGAAGACAGATTAGAACAAGTGTTTCACGGTTGGGGTTATCACAGAATTATTACCTCAACTTTAGAACGTATGGACACATTAATGGCGGGAGGTGCAATTGAACGTTCAACGGTAATTCAATTACAGAATATTCAAGAAGATGAATTGGGATTGCGCCCGGAATTAACGGCTTCTATCGCTCGTACTGCTGTGACGCGGATGGCTGATGTTCATTATCCCCAGCGCTTATATTATAATGCCAATGTTTTTGGACGCACCCCGGAATTTAAACACAATCGTCAACAGGAGTTTTATCAAGCAGGAGTTGAATTATTAGGTGGTGGTGGTTTAGTTGCAGATGCAGAAGTTTTGCTGTTAGTAGCCGCTTGTTTACAAGCACTTAACTTACAAAATTGGCATTTAATTGTCGGGGAAGCCGGTATTACCCAATCTTTACTCAAAGCTTTCCCCGCTAATTTAAAAAATCAAATCCGCAGCGCGATCGCAAATCTTGATAAAGTTGCTATAGATACCTTACCTCTAAGTGATGAACTTCGCCATCGCGCCAAAATCATCTTGGATTTACGCGGTAAAAGTACCGATGTTTTAGAAAAAATTAAGACTTTAAATCTCGACTCCGAGCAACAACAAGCAGTAGACAACCTTTCTGCTTTAGTAGAGTTAATCGAATCTCAGGGAAACTGTTGCTTAATTCTCGATCTGAGTTTAATTAAAACCTTTGATTACTACACAGGGATTATATTTGAAGTAGTTAGCAATATAGATAACCAAACGCGGGTTATAGGCAGCGGCGGACGTTACGATCAACTTCTGGGGTTATATCATCCCCAAGGTAAAAACATTCCTGGTACAGGCTTCGCTTTATTTATTGAAGATTTATACCACGTGTTATTAAATTCTGGGCAATTACCGCAAACAACACCAGCCAGTAACTGGTTAGTAGTAGCGGAAAATAATAATGCGATCGCCACGGCTTTCGCTTATGCTGAGAAACTCCGTTCCTCCACCCATTTAGTCAGAGTTGAAATGGAATTAGGAGGATATGACGTTTCTTCTGTTCAAGAATACGCACGTAATCAAGGAATCGCTCAAATTGCTTGGATTAAAGCCGACGGTTCAAAAATCATTGAATCAGTAAATGGGAATGGGTAATGGGTAATTGGTAATTGGTAATGGGTAATGGGTAATTGGTAATTGGTAATGGGTAATTGGTAATGGGTAATTGGTAAT
>JACYMD010000050.1 GCA_015272215.1 Rivularia sp. T60_A2020_040
GTCGATCTGTTTTGTTTGCGGTAATTAATTTATATCCTTAACTGAACTGTATTGAGCTATATTGCTGTTCCCTATTGCCCCCGAACCCTATTCCCTGCCTAGAAGAAATGTCTAATTAATGAAGGCACAGGTACTTACCATATATTCTCAGTTCTCAAGACTAGCATGGGGGGTGATATCATGCTCAAACTCAAAAAGCTGATGTCCCCTAATTTCTATACAGCGTTGTTCAAGATACTTTTGCCAGCCGTTACGAGTACCGATGTGGCTGGGATTTTCATATAATCCTAATTCAACTTCTTGCTCGGTGAGTCGGGCAAATTCTTCGTATTGTGGATATTGGGGGCTGACAAAGGTTTCTTTGCGATGTAAAATAGGCGGATTTTTTCTCTTAGAGTAATCACCGCGAGCGATTCTGAAGGTTTTTAAGTCGATTACGATGCTTGCTTTTAATGCTGGATGGGCATCAGTGTCAAAGTCGGGGTAATATAAATAAGATATTCGCGGTTGGTTGATGTGAAGTTTAACAATTGTTGTTTCTTCAGGTCTTCCGAATACACGACTGGCACAGCCTTCGTAGATTCGTAACAATGGTTCTAATTCTCCAAGTGCTGTAATGTGGACGTAAAGAGCATCTGGAGTTTGTTTACCAATTTTGCTGGTTTTGCAGGCTGCCTTGATAACTTTAGATTCCCCTAAGCTAAATAACTTTTCGTCGGCGACTTCACAAGCATCCCGATATGTCCCGAAAAAAGCTTTAATGTCGTGGCGGATTTTTTCGGGTAGCTCTAAAAATCTAGGGCGCTCTTCCTCGAACTGTACCAAGGCAAGATAAACTTGGATATCTAGAGAACGACGATAAGCGATCGCATCCCATTCGGCTTCATCTGTTGCTTGCAATATTACTTTAAAAGCACGGCGAATACTAGCAAATTCGAGTAGTATGTTTTCTTCAACTTCTGGTTCTAATTCTCCTGGGGCTGGTAGTCTGCCACGTTTGGTATAAAATTGAATCAGCGGTTCCAATTCCTGTTTGCAATCTTCATATTTCTTAGTTGCAAGACGAATTCTCGGCGCAATTACCCCGGAGCGATACCATTCGGCGCGGAAATTCTCTTTTTCTTGTTCGTCGCGAAATACAAAGTAAATGCCTAGAGCTACGGGTACAGCATCAACTTCTAAAGCACTATCAATGTATTTTTTGAGTTCTCCCTGTTCGTAATACTTCTGAAAAGTGTTGCGACTAGTTACCACACCATCTCCATAAGCTAGTTGATTTTTACTGCTAATGGAACTTACTAATACTTGAGCGGCAACTATTAATACTTTATTAGTCAATTTCCACGCTTTTTGCAGACTTTCGAGGCGTTCTTCGGTATCTTCGATCACGTTAAGAATATAACCGAGATTAACAACATCCGCAGAAATTAGAGGTGTATCGGGTTTATAATAAGGGTCCCAACCAGCGCTGTTAACCTCCATACTTGACAATCTTTTTACATCACCACCATGTCCGCATCCGTAATCAAAAAACGTCGTCTTGGTGTTAATGATTTCAAATTCCACTGCCAACTTGATCGGACGGGATAAGTCTGTACGGAACATAGCTGCTCTGTGACGTTCAATAGCTAAGTCTTCCAACATAAGACAAATCCAAATCGCGATCGACAATCATTATCTCATAGAACAGGTAATTAGTAATGGGTAATTGGTAATTGGTAATTGGTAATTGGTAATTTGGGATTATCCATCCCCCCATCTCCCCATCCCCCCATCCTCTTATCTCCCCATCCCTTTACTTTTCGGTGGCTAATTCAATCAAATCTTCAATTTTCTTAATATTTGGATCTCCTGCTAAATAGCCGATACCGCGATGTAGATGTAAGCGAAACTGGGTTACAAGAGTTTCTTTATCAGTTCCCAAACCGTCGTTATAACAGCGTTGTTTAAGCGCTAAAAGCAAGATATCAGACATTTCACCGCCAAATACTCGCCATGTTAATTCGACGTTACTATCTTGGGGTATCGGTACCGGAGAAGGAATACTTTTTTCCGCAAGAGAACGACAAAATCCCCAGCGACAAAGGGTATTCCACTGATCGATTTTGGTAAACCGTCTCAGTTTCAAAAGTTGGTCTTTAGCTGTTTGAGATAACCGGATGCGTTCTATTGGTGATTCCATTTTGACAGTTTACAGTTGATGGTTGTTAGTTGATGGTTGATAGTTGATAGTTCTTACGTATTTTCCCTTGTCCACCATACACCATCGATTTGTCCACTAACCACTATCCACTATCCACTAACCATTAACCACTAACCACTAACCACTATCTTTTATTACCAAAAATAACCCGATTCTACCGTAGTTTGACGGGTGTCTTGGGAGTATTGGAGGACGTATTCGCGAGCTATTGCTTCGTTTTTTCGTAGGGTTTTTACTTCTTTTTCCCCTATTTCGGTGTCGGTGGAAAGTAATATTACTTGATGGGAAGCGGAAGGGAAGTATTTTTCTATTAGGTTACTGCGGTGAGATGAATCTAAGCGCCCCAAGGGAGTGTCGATGGCAACGGGTAGGTGATGTCCCGATACTCTTGCTAATGCCCAAAGAAAGGCGATCGCTAGAAGTTGTTTTTCGCCTGCTGATAGTCGATGTTTATCAACTGGTTGAGAATTTAAATCGTATAGGGAAAGACTGAAGGTATTGGTATTAATCACAATACGATGTACTAAATCGGATTTGTGGAGTAGATAACGGAAGCATTCTGTAACTTCGTTTTCTAATTTATTGAGTTTTCTTAAGGTAAGTCGTTCGCGAAACAATTTGAGGGTTTGTTGTACTCTTGTTGATGCATTGATGATATTTTCTTTACTGTTTTGTGCGATGGTTTGTACACTATATTCTGTTAAATCTTTTTTTAATTTATCAATTTCTGACTCTAGTTCTATCAAACGACGATTAATTGTTTCACAATTACTTTTAATGTCAGTAACTTTATTTTGTGCTTTTTTAACTAAGTCTACTAATTTTTGATAATCTTCTGGCGATGCTGCTGCTTGTATTTGTCTTTCTAAAGTAATAATTTCTTCTTCTTGATTTTTTAACTGTTCTAATTGCTGTTTGGCGGTATTTTTAGCAGTTTGTAAATAGTAAAGAATATTTCCTAGTTGACTCAAACTTTCTGCATCTGCTAATAACCAAGGTGATTCTTTTAATAATGCGTTTCTGGTTTCTACATCTTCGTCTAAAAAGGTTTTTATTTCAGCAAATTTATCGGGAGCAATATCTATTTGATGAATCAAATTTAGTAACCGTTCATCTCTTTTGAGTAATATATCCCGCGCTATTTGTTGCTGTTGAATTTTTAATTCTGCTTCACCTCGTTGTTGTACTTGATTTAGTAGAGGTTCAATTAATGTCAACGGTAAAACACCTGCTGCTAATTCACACATTCTCTGACGAGTGTTTTCCGATTCGTTAATATGAACTATTTTCTGTTGTTCTAGCTGACTACTTTCTGAAGCAATTTTTCCACCTTCACTCAAAAATTTATCAAAGGCTGCTTGTTGGTTTTTTTCGGCTTGCTGTAAAAATTCTAATTCTTGTGTTTCTATATTTTTAGTTTCTGTGTATTCTGACTGTAAATTATTGAGAAGTTTTTCGATTTCTTCTAAATTAGCAAGTTCTTTTGTATCCGCTAGTTCTTTGCGTTTACGATTGACTAATATTTCTAAATCTATTGCCAAACGTTCCGCTAATTCTAATCCTAAAAGGGCGCGAATTGCTTCAACTACCATCATGGGCGGTTGTTCTTGTTCTGCAAGTTCTTTTACTTGTTCGCCATCAAATAAAAATAGATTAGAGATTCCTAAAGGTAATAAATTTTCAATATATTCATCCCAGATATTAACTAAACCTGTATCCAGCCATTCATCATTTTCACGAATATCTAAAATACCTAAATGGTCTTTACCATCTTTAGGATTTTTTTCCCAAGTTCTGACTATACGATATCTAACAGGTTTATCGTTTTCAATATGTTCAAAAGCTAATTCAATTCTTGTTTGTTCTGTAGGTGATTTATGGGTATTTATACATTGATTGAGGAAATCATTATAACTTAAATTATCGCGAGTAGAACATTGAGCGCGATGTCCGTAAAGTGCAAGACGAATTGCATCCATTAAAGTTGTTTTCCCCCCACCATTCATTCCCCCTAAAAGAATAATTGGACGAGGATTATCACCCTTATTTGGGTCAAGATTTATCACCTGACGACCGCAATAAGGACCAAAGTTTTCTAAAACAAGTTCGAGGAATATCATATTAACATGGGATGGGTAATTGGTAATGGGTAATTGGTAATTGGTAATTGGTAATGGGTAATAAATTTTTACTCCTAACTCCTAACTCCTAACTTTTAACTCCGGTACAGACGGGGCGTATTGCTACGTCTCTACAATTCCTAACTCCTTAATGTTCAGCATCTGAATTATTTTTATGAAATTTTAGATTTGCCCAATTTTGCGGTTTTTCATCTGTTACTTTCTGTGCTGTAACATCACCCAAAGTTAACTGTTTTACCTTATTAATATCACCTTCACCAGCAGCATTTTTTAAGTCGCGTTTAAAGCGAGCATTTTTAATCGCATCTTCTTGATTTAACGAACTTGTTTCAAAACACTTTTCTAATGCATCATATATTCCCACACGGCGGGATTTTTTGCGATACTGACGTTCGGTATCTAACAGTTTCGCCATCAATTCCAAATGCATTGCATCGTTTTCACAAATTTCTTCTAATACAGCCCATTCATCGCTACCTAATAAACTGTAACCCGCACCGGGACGGGGGTCAATAAAATTTTCGCCTGTCACTTGTTGATAAATTTGGGGTAAACTATCATCGAATTCGTGTTTTTCTTCTAACCAAATACGCCTGATTTGACTGAGTTCGTCTAAAGTAATTAAAGTAATATCCCGCATATTTTCTGGCGCAGTTTGACGAACTTGCGTTTGCGCTGACAATACTCTTGTTAACCAATGTTCGCGCCAATATTTTGTATAAGGACCTGGTACTGGTTGAACTGAAGTTTCACCATTTATGTTACGCTCAAAAAGCTGCACGTTTCCCCAAATGCGTCGAAAATCTCGTTTATCATGGTCATCTTGAATATCTAATTCATTACGAATATCTAAAAGCGGTTGCATCCATTCTTTTTCTTCATCATTTTGAATCATCGCTTCCATCGATTTATCTTTACTTACCATTGTGCAAACCCAGCAACCAAAGCGCGAATCACCGCAACTAGGGGTAGAAGTATCCACAACTAAAGGACATTCATTATCTGCTGTCGCACCACGGTACATGGAAAATAAATCTTTGTTATCACCACCCCAAGGATTTTCACATTGATTCAGGTAAATCCACACATCGTTGTTGCTCCAATCTTCGATGGGTGTATAAATCAAAGAGTTGGGTAAACTGGCATTTGGACTCAAACGCTCCCTGATTCTACCTGCTTGATGCTTTTGCATTGTGGCTGCTCGTTTGGAACTTTCGGCTTTGCGGGTACCCAAGACAAGAATTGTTTCGCCACTAGCTCTAACCATTTCCCGAATAAACTGGTTGGCTGGATTAATTTTCAAACGCGGTGTACACCAACGAAACTGGTTGCGCGGAGCCGGATAACCTCTACCAATTAAATTTACCCAGAATGTATCTTGAATTACTGGCAACAATAAATGAGGTTCGATAGGCAAAGATTTTTCTCTGGCAGCAGATGCCAGCAACTCCATCGAATTACGAACCCATGCTGAAACTATGGGATTTTCTACTAAGGTATCTGTCGTAATAACGTGAATTTTTTTATTTCGTTTTTTCGGCGGTAAAATCGCGATCGCATTCCAAACAAGTTGTAAAATCGTGCTAGAATCTTTACCCCAAGATACACCAATAATCCAAGGTATTTCATCTAATAAATACAACTCTTGGATTTCTTTAGTAATCTCTGGAATTTTATCAATTACCGTTACAGGTGCTGTCTGAATTTTTTTGTCGGATTGTTGGGCAATAGTCATTCGATTTTAGATTTTAGATTTTAGATTTTAGATTAGCCGTAATAATTACTCCCTTCGTCCCCTAAAACTACCTTTCATCCGGGTTAGTGCGATTCATCTCTCTTCATCTCTTTCCTCCGCGCTAAGAGCGTCTCTGCGGTTTTTTTTCAGCAATCTTTAAAAAGAAAGGGAGTAATTGCCATTAATTTTTATACAAGAAAAACCCCAGATTATTATTGGATTAGTCTGCACTTGCCCTTGAAAAACTTATTAAACTTTGTCTTCCCTGTTTTCTGTTCCCTCTCTCAATAAATAGTTCCATTAATCAAACCAGAATGCTATACAAAGGCAAGAACTAGTATTACATAAATTTGTACCAGTTACGGTTTTTAAAAACTTATTCTTTCATGTTTTATTTTTATCCAGTTTTTATATATAGTATTTGGATACCAATCAATGTTTAATTTTTTGTTGATTTTTTTTACTAATTATGACCAAAAAAAGTGTATCTACCGTAACAGCAATGATTTCTAATCAAGATCAAAAGAAATTTTCTGCTTTATTAACCAAATATCTTGGCGAAAACCAACAGCTATTAGTCCAAAAAACAGAAATGGGTGGTACTCAAGCTTATGTGGGTTCTGTGACTTTAGAATGGTTTGCCAGTCAAGTTCACTTTGCATCTTTTTTACCATTATTGCAAAGTAAGTACAATTCCGATACTGATAATATCGAAATTGACGCTTCGAGTATAGATGATATACAGCAACGCCCCTTAGATTGGTCGCGTCAAGCACCTTTAGTTCAGTATTTAGCCGCCAGAAAAAATCATAAGTTTCCTCCGGTATTAGCTGTAATTAGTCAGCCTTGGGTAGATAATCCTCAAGCATCTGAATGGGATAATACACAAATAGCAAAAAAATCTACTACGGAATTTATACCTTTAGATGAGGATGAAAAATTCGGTTTACTCAATATTTCTGAACAAGATGTAACTATTTATGCATTAGATGGTCAGCATAGATTGATGGCGGTACAAGGTTTGATGGAGATACTCAAAACTGGTAAATTGCCGCGTTATAAGAAGGAGAAAGCTGTTGCTAATAGTTTTATTACCATTGATGATTTAAGTGAAAAATACCGAGTTGAAACTGAATATTTGCAACAATTACCCCAAGAAAAAATCGGGATAGAATTTATTTGTGCTGTAGCTGCTGGAGAAACCCGTGAAGAAGCAAGACGCAGGGTAAGGTCGATTTTTGTCCACGTTAATTTGATGGCTGTACCCTTGAGTAAAGGACAATTAGCACAGTTGAATGAAGATGATGGTTTTTCGATTGTGGCTCGAAAGATAGCCGTTAGTCATCCACTTTTAGAGCAGCGTCAAGGTAGAAAAGCCCGTGTAAATTGGGATAGTGCTACAGTCGCAGCAAAATCCACAGTTTTGACAACTTTGCAGGCTTTAAAAGAAATGTCAGAACGTTATTTAGAACACAAATATCCTCACTGGAAACCCTTAGATAAAGGTTTAATTCCTATGCGCCCGGAAGATGAAGAATTAGAATCAGCAATCAAAGATTTTAATCAATTATTTGATAATTTAGCAAGTTTACCTAGCTATAAAGTTTTGGAATACGAAGACACTCCGATGTTTCGACGGTTTAGTTTTGAAAAAGATGGCGGAGAAGGTAATATATTATTTCGTCCCGTTGGACAAATGGCATTAGCGAAGGCTTTAGGTATCTTAATATTTGAAAAAGGATTCTCTATAGAAGAAATTTTTGAAAAACTGCGACTCTTTGATAGTAAAGGCGGTTTTAGTGGAATGGAATTTCCTAAATCTGTTTGGTATGGCGTTTTATATGATGCAAATCGCAAGCGGGTATTAGTTGCCGGAAAAGAATTAGCAACGCGGTTACTCGTTTATATGTTGAGTGGAATTAAAGATAAAATGGAACGTGCGGAATTACGAACGGATTTAGCCAAAGCCAGAACTTTTGAAGAGCAAACTGTGGATTTTAAAGGTAAATTTGTGGAGCCGAAGAAAGTAGGGTTGCCGGAGATTTTGTAGGGGGATTTTGGATTTATTTAATAATCCGGCGGTTCAAACCGCTACTACACAGGCAAAGTCCACCTGCGTGGACTATAAAACCTATCAAATATTGCTTACACCCGTGTTTGATTCTGGTGAATTTTGTGGAGTAGTTTTAACCACCATCACCACCACCTCCACCATCACCTCCTCCGTCACCTCCACCACTACCTCCACCATCACCTCCTCCGTCACCTCCACCACTACCTCCACCATCACCTCCTCCGTCACCTCCACCACTACCTCCACCATCACCTCCTCCGTCACCTCCTCCGTTAAAGCTACCATCACCTTTATTACCGCCAAAAAGAATACAGCAGATTCCAATCAGAATTAAAACATGATTAATGTTTGGAAAAGATAAACTCTCTGAATAAACATCAGATACATTCAAAATTCCTTTGGGAAAGGTAATTTGAACTTCTAATTCGGTTTGAGGAGCTAATTCTTCTTGTGCTGTGAATTGAATGGTTTTATCATCTATTTTTTTGGCTTCACTCGGTATACCAAAACTTTGATAGTCTAAAATTTGTCCTGCTAACTCTTCGGGGAAGCTTACAGTAACTCGACTTTTTTTAATTGAAGAACTTCTTCCTGAAAAAACTGCTTTCCAATAAACTTGGAGATTATCTCCCGATTCTTGCAATCCTCCAATAACTCGATATTTAATCACAAATGTATGACTTTCGGGTGGATTGAGTGGATGTTTCCAGTTTATCCATAACTGATTATTTTCAATTCCCGTATCCGATGAAATAATTTTGTTATTTACAGAAACAGATACATCCGTAATTTCTTTGACTTTATCGATAGGTATGTAGCGATAGCGTTGATTTGTGTGGTTGCTGGTAAATGTATATTTTTGAGTTTCGGTAACTAACATATCGCCGTTATTTTGTACTCTAATATCAACGTTAATAAACTCCCAGAAGAATGGTGTTGTTTGAGCATTGAGATGATTTATAGAAACAGTCAAAGTTAAGAATAGAGCGCTAGCAAATAGAATGAACCGTTGAATTATTTTTGTTAATTTCATTACAATTTTCCATACTTATTAATTTGTAAGTCAAATCACACAGATAATTTATAGATAGCGTAGCGAAAGCTATGTATTTAACCTGAGTAAAGACTCTCTTAATGGTTTATCTGCTAAAACTTAAGAATTTACGAGAATATGTTTTTTTATTTGTTGCTAGCAGCGAAAAAAAAGGTGGTTAGTCAGACACCTACATCTTGTTACGATTAAGATAAATACTTAGTATTAACAAGTAAATGCTACGACAATAGATTAATTTAATAAAGCTATTAGCCTTAGAATTGATTCCAATGTGAGTCCCGTTGTCGCAAATGGTGTACGGTTGAAACTGCCGAGTATTAGCAATCCTCATGAATTATTTGAAATGACAATATTTTCTGTTTGATCCAATTCACAATCAATATTTATCGTTACTAATTGTGCTAGATATTCTAATTCTTGTAGCCTTAATAAAGGTGAGAATGGTAAACATAAAATATGCGCCATCAAATATTGACTTTCAACTGGTAAAAGATGATTAGGTGTATTTGGTTTTGTATCAATAGCAAATAAACTGCGGTTTCCCCTGGCGCTATCAAAACCTTCTCCACGCAGTATTTCTATCATAGTATTGGGGGAATCTATTAAAATCGGCATTACCCAAAAGGAATTATACTTAGCTTTGTTACCAGGGATAGTCAGATTATTCGGTAACATTTGTAAAAAAGATTTACCTCGTTGAATACGCTCTACAAAATCATCGCAGTGACTCAATCTATAGTTCAATAACCACAGTAGACGTTTTGGAGTCCGATAGCGAATTTTTGCGAGTATATCACCCGTGGGAAAACCAAGGGTTGCTTTTTTAATAGTTGATTCTACATCCAAATTTAATAACTGCATTAAATTAAGAATTTGATCATATAAGCTCGGTTGCGAAAGCAGTTTTAACCAATAAAACTTAAATACCCTTTTTCAATACCAAAATTCACTTTTTTGGGGATATTTTTGCTCAATTAGTTCCATTTTATCAGCTAATTGTTTATCTTTGATTAATGCTACTGCTCCACCCAAAGCAGTACAAGATTTAATTGCACCAAAGCTAAATAGACTCACATCAGCTTGGGGATATCCATAATATTGTGTTCCTGCAAAAGCTTGAGCGCAGTCTTCTACAAGTAAAATATGATATTTTTTACAGAAATCAACGTAAGGCTGCAAAGGAATAATTACACCAAATAAATGCGCGATTAATAATACTTTGCTTCGAGGGGAAACTAATTGTTCTAATAGTTGTAAATTAGGTGCGATAGTATCGCGAGTAATATCAATGGGAACCGGAATTAATCCATGACTGCGGATAATTTATGCCATTTCTCGGATATTAACAGCACTCATTAATACTTCCGATTCAGCAGGTAAATTTAATGATTGTAATAATAAATCTAAACTGGTTCTGACAGATAACGTCACTAAAATTTCTTTGTCGGTGTGCCAAAAAGATTTGATGCCATTTAAAGATTTTTGTCAATCGAACGAACGAAAAAAAGCGCTTAAACAAGCGTATAAATCACCAAAGCTAATATCTAACTGGATAGTCGGGTGCTCCCGCCATTTTGAAGATAGTAGCTTATTTGATGATTTATTAGATGAGTTCATCTGGTTTTACTCGTTTGTATTCAAGTGTATTCAAGAAAGAAACTTACTTAAATCAAATTCCTCTTCTGATTTCTCTTCTTTAAACCTTTCCGAAGTCAGCATCAACAACAGCCTTTCCGTATAATCTACTGCACCTCGTAACTCAGTTTGCAATATTTCCAAACCACCATTCGTATATTCTTCAAAAATTTGATTGCGTTGAGTTTGAGGCTCTTCCTGACTTATTGACAGTACTTTTATATCCTTAGTTACAGTAATGCCGATCAATTTAATTACCCAGTCATATCCCATCGAAGCAAAAGTTTCAACTTTAATTGGAGAAGGTTCTCTTTTTGAAATCTCTCCCAAAGCCACGCGGCGATTATGCTTTTTGCCCAAAGTAGCCGCAAAAACTACCACATCAGCAAAAGTTTCAAAAGGTCCCGTTGCACCATTCCAAGATGTTAAACTTTGTACTAATTCCGCTTTATCTTTTGCAACCCTGATTCTACCAGTTTCAGCCATTTTATTAAAGGTTAAAGGTTAAAGGTCAACAACTGTCAACTATCAACTATCAACTGTCAACTGTCAACTGTCAACTTCTATGATTTCACTATACTCAAACTCATTTGGACTTTGTTTAACTAAAGGATATCTTCCCCCATTCAATTCAATAAAATCTTCTTCGCAATCGGGTTTAGAAGAATAATATGTCAATACATATTCTTTTCCGACTCGATATGACATCTCATCCTCTACTTCACCCCTCCATTGAGTTTTTGTTACCAACACAATTAATTGATTCGCTAATTTGGGAATGATTTGAGCTATATGTTTTCGATAAATTACATCTAAACTACCGAAAGGTGAATCCATGACAATCGGGAATGTGCTGCTATCTGTTACCATTAGCATTTTATCTTGACTCCAATCCCGCACTCGATCGATAATACTACTGATAAATGATAAGCTGAGTATTTGATTTTCTCCGGTAGATGCTGCTACTGGCATTTCTAAACCTGAAGTTTTTTCTATCAGCGTTAATTCGTATTTTTCGCTGATTGTCGGAATATAAGGTGTAAAGGATATTTCGCTAAATATTTCTTGGACTCTTTTTTCTAATTCTAAACGGAATTGCTGTTCTTGCAGCAGTTTTACTTGGGTTAATCTATCAATAGCGTCTTGAGTTGCGCTAATACGACGCTGTGCTAAAATTTGCTTTTCTTCGTTTAATTTATGTTTGGCAATTTGTTTATTTAAACTTGATGATTCCGATTTTAAACTCATTATTTTCTGCTGATTTGCACCTTGTTCTAAGGTTAGCTCGGTAATTTTTTCTTCAATTTTATCTAAACGTTTTTGTAAACTACGAATTTCTTCACTCGGGTCTTTTCTTAATCTTTCTTCTATATTATCTAATTCTATTTCGATTTCAGCAATAACTTTTCTTAAATTATTAATTATAGCTTGTTCTTGATCAATCTCTTCCCAAAATATTGCTGCTTGTTTGTCGATTTGATCAACTTGAGCGCTGATTCTAATTGCTGTTTCTTCAACTTCCGAGGAAGCTGCTTTATCTAACCAGCTTTCAACATTTATACGAGCATGATTTTCTGCGAATAAACTTGTCCCGCAAATACACTTACTTGAATCTAATAAATCTTGAATAAACTCTCGTGAAATTCCTTTGGTTAATTCTCCTTTTTTCTTCAAATTATCAATAATCTCTCGAAACTGTAACGTTATTTCTGGTAAAAATACTGTATAACCCCGTGCAGAAATTGCTTTTTTTAGGGTTTCTCTACTATGTCGCAAATTATCTTGATTTAACGTTTTCTGTTTCTCTAATTCCTGTCGTCTTTCCTGTAATTCTTTGGCTGCACTCAATTCGCGCAAACGCTTACTAGTTTCTTTTTTAAAGGTATTTTGATATTCTAATTCTTGAATAATTTCTAGGTTCCGTTTGTTAATTGTTTCAATTTCAATTTCAATTTTATTTTGCTCTTTTAACAGCTTTTTAATTTCTGAATCACCAATTATCTTCAATTCGTTTTCTAAACTTTTCTTCGCTTCTTGTAAATGTCGAATTGAACGATTGATTACTTCAACTCCCAAAAATATTTTAGTCGCTTCCGCTATTTCCGCCTTTTTATCTGAACGCACTATTTCTTCAATTCTTTCGCCATCGAAAAAGAAATATTGATGTAAACTAGCTGGTAAAATTTGTCCGATAATCTCTTCTGGTTGTTGGGGTGGTAGATACCATTTTCCATCATCTCCCGCTACCTGCATATATAATTCTGTTTTACCAATATCATAATCTTGTTGATTTTTGTAAACCCGACATTGACGTTTGACTCGATAGCGTTTACCATCATGCTCCCATGCTAACTCTACCCAACATTCTACCCTCTGCCCAATTTTTGCTTCGGCGATCGCCCTTTTATTGACAAGTTGTTCAACTGATGCAAAGGCTGCGCTGAATTTTTCGTATAATACCCAGGTAAATGCATTCAATAAACTGGTTTTACCTGCTCCATTATTACCGTAAATAATAGTAGTATTATTTGAGTTTGACCCCGCAAGAGTCATTTCACAGGTTTTTCCGTAAAATGAACGAAAGTTACAAAGCTTTATGGAAGTCAGTTTCATTTTACAGCTTCTTTCACAATTGCTAAAATATCTTCGTTTATATGACCGAAACTTTTTTTATCAAGTCTGCTTTTTTCTAAATTCCATACTCGCTCGATGATTTGGCGAACTTCCGCTGAAGCAGACTTTATTGGCTCTTGTACTTGATCTATATTATGCTGTTTTTCCACTACGATTTTTATATAGTCAATATCGCTATATTTTACCTGTCTTCACTATCCTCTGTTATCCGTAAACTCACTGTTACTATATTTGCTTGATATTATCCCTATAACCTTGATAATTAATTGTTTATTATTCGGTTATGTATGATTTACAACAATTAATCTCAAGTTCAAACAGCAATATGCCCTAAAGACTGTTTTTTTGATTTTTTTTTGAATTTATCTCGAAAAAATTTTTTTTTTGGGGACTTTTTTTGGTATTATTATTTTATCTAAATTTATTCTTTTATAATGGGAATATTGCCACAAATAAAAAAAGCTAATATATTTCCATTATAATAAATTAACTCTTGCTCTAATTAATCATCCCACGTAATAGGCAAAAAAAAATTTCGCGACAAATAAATTTACAAAAATTTACAAAAAAAATAATTAAAGGCTTGTGATTGAGCTTCAAGGAAATAGGGAATAAGGAGAATATAACTGCTTGATTCTGGGACTTTTTTCCATAAAAAGGAGGGAACTAAGCCCTCCAGGAATTAAGCGAATACTTGCAAAGCGAAGGAAATCAAAGATAAAAAGGTCATAAAACCAACCGCATCTAAAGTAGTAGTCATCAAAGGACCGCTAATTAAAGCCGGATCGAGATTTAAACGCTTTAATCCCATGGGTAGTAAAGTTCCTAAAGTAACAGCAATCAAGACATTCGCAGCCATCACAGTACCAGCAACAAGTGATACCCAACGCTCATTAGGAGGAGACCACATCATAGATAAAGTTGCTAAAGCCAAACCTAAGCCGACAGCCGTTCCTAGCCCTGCGGTCAGTTCCTTACGCAACAGAGTCATAGTATCTTTCGGGGTTACTTCTCCTAAACCCAATCCCCGTACAGTTACGGATAAAACTTGGAATGCAACATTGCCGCTACTATTAGCTAAAATTGGCATGATAATTGCTAAAACCGGGACAACTTTAATCACTTCCTGAAAAGGTGCGATCGCGCTAGCAGCAGCAATATATAAACCGATATTTCCCAACAGCCAAGGTAAACGTTTGCGGAGAGTGACTCGAGGAGAACATAAAGCAGGTTCATCACCACCAGTAACCCCTGCAAGTTTTTGAATCTCTTCGGTAGCTTCTTCATCAAGAATATCTACGACATCATCAATAGTAACAATACCTACCAGCCTTTCCTCGCGATCAACTATAGGTAAAGCGATTAAATCGTATCGCTTCATGATTTTGGCAACTTCTCGCTGGGGGGTATCAGTCGTAACTCTAATCACCTTAGCAGCCGCAATATCCCGTAATAAAGCATCGGGATAAGAAAACAGCAATTGTCGCAAAGACACAACGCTAATTAATTTTTAATTTGCGGTTATCATCGGTGACATAAGCGTAATAAATGGTTTCTTTGTCTTCATCTTGAGAGCGAATTTTATTGAGAACTTCTCTAACAGTCAATCCTTCCTGCAACCGCACGTATTCTGTAGTCATTACCCTTCCAGCAGTACCTTCAGGATAACCAAGAATCGTTGCAGTAACTTGTCTTTGTTCTGGACTTAACGAGTGTAATAAACGCTTGACAACCGAAGCCGGTAGTTCGTCAAATAATTCTGCACGTTCGTCAGGACTCATCGCTTCCAAAATTTGCGCTACCTGTACGTCATGGAGAGAATTGATCAATTGCTCCTGTATTTGAGGAGGTAGATATTCAAAAACGTCAATAGCTCGATTTTTATTCAGTAAACGAAAGGCGATTGCCCGCTGTTTTCTCGATAAATTAGCAATATATTCCCCGACATCAACGGGTGGTAAATGGTTTAAGTCCCATTTAAGTTCATTTAAATCTGTAACGCCAAAATCAGCAATGTTGATTGCACAATTGCGAACATCTTGAATAAGCATAATTCCTCCTATTGTCTCCCCCGCGCTGAGAGACAAACTCTACAGCTCAGAGGAGGGTGCTACTACCATCTTCCGGACTTCTGTCCATACATTTTTAAAAAATCAACATCGATTACCCATCAAGGCATCGCTAAGTCATAATACTAACCCGGAACTGTGTAATCCGGCAGATGCTGAGCTTCAGTATTATTTTGTGTGATATTCCACACTAATTAATAGCTCTATGCCCCGACTTTCATTCCAATAGTGTAGATTTTACTACTATTACTATCGATGTCAAGGTAATATCTCAATTTGTTTTTTTACCTTGGCAGTAAAATTATTAACATTTTAGCAAGTATTTATTATTTGACCAAAAATATTTTTATATGTGATAATACTTAAATTAAAAGCCTTTTTTCCTTAATTAACAAGGAAAACAGATCGCATTGCTTGCAGATCGGGTAAGCTTCAAAATACGAGAGTAAACTACGCTCAAAATTATCAAATTCCTAAAAACCTATTCAGGCTTACTAAGCAACATCCAAGGTAAAGATTTACTGTAACTTAATAATAGACACTGATTAAAAATGTCTACATATATGATTCAGTCTGTATTGTCAATAGCCTGAAGATCAAGATCAAGATCAAGATCAAGAAATATGGAAAAATAATCGTAATTGCCAATTGCGATCGCCAAGAATTTCTGACTACAGCAATTTGCTTGATAGTAGTAGACTTATGCTCAAAAATATTTGCAATATTGACAAAGTTGCCGATTATTAAACTTGTGTATTTTGGATAAATAGATCAAGAATTAATAATTAAGACGCTAACGAAAGTTTGTCATATTGCTAGTAACGATTACAAAAGTTAAGCTGTTGTTGCTTTTATAATTCAGTTTACGCTTACAGGATAAAACCTCGGCAACAGTCATCAAATTAGATTATGTTTAGAACTCTACAGTTGCTTCCTCGTTTAGAATACTATTATCAGCAAATCAAAACGATTATTCTTTCGCGGCAAAATCCAATTACAGGTTTGCTACCAGCTTCAACAGCAATAACGGCTCACGGAGACTATACAGACGCTTGGGTACGTGATAACGTTTATAGTATTTTAGCGGTTTGGGGGTTAGCGTTAGCTTATCGCAAGGTGGATGAAGATAAGGGACGCACTTACGAATTAGAACACAGCGTTATCAAGTTAATGCGGGGATTGTTATTCTCGATGATGCGACAGGCACATAAAGTAGAACAATTTAAGCATACTCAATCACCTTTAGATGCATTACACGCGAAATATAATACTGCAACTGGAGATATTGTTGTCGGTGATGATGAATGGGGGCATTTACAGCTTGACGCAACATCAATATACTTGCTGATGTTGGCGCAAATGACAGCTTCAGGAGTGCAGTTAGTTTACACTCTTGACGAGGTGGATTTCGTTCAAAATTTGGTTTACTATATCGGAAGAGCTTACCGTACCCCAGATTATGGAATTTGGGAACGAGGCAATAAAATCAATCATGGTAATGCAGAATTAAATGCTAGTTCGGTAGGTATGGCAAAAGCTGCTTTGGAAGCAGTTAACGGACTGGATTTATTTGGAGTACATGGAAGTAGAGCATCGGTAATTCACGTCTTACCAGATGAAATTGCCCGCGCTCGGATTACATTAGAGTATTTATTGCCAAGGGAATCGGCTTCTAAAGAAATTGATGCAGCACTTTTGAGCGTTATTAGTTTTCCGGCTTTTGCTGTGGAAGATGAAAGTTTACGTCAGCGTACCTTAGAAGAGATAATTAATAAGTTAGAAGGTAATTACGGTTGCAAAAGGTTTTTACGCGACGGACATCAAACAGTTTTAGAAGATAGTCAGCGCTTGCATTACGAACCCAACGAATTAAAGCAATTTGAGCATATAGAATGTGAATGGCCTTTATTTTTCACTTATTTACTATTAGATGGATTATTTCGGGGAGAGCAAGAAAAAATTAAACATTATCAGCAAAGTTTAGAATTTACTTTAGTTGAACGCGATAATTTGCCTTTGCTACCGGAAGTTTATTATGTACCCCAAGAAAATATCGAAGCCGAGAAGCAAGCACCTGGAACTCAAAAACGTTTACCTAATGAAAATGTTCCTTTAGTATGGGCGCAAAGTTTGTATTTTATCGGACAAATGTTGAGTGAAAAATTGCTTTGTGTGGGAGATATTGACCCCTTGGGGAGATATTTATCTGTAGGAAGAGAGCGACAGCCGATAGTACAAATTGCTTTATTAGCAGAAGATGAAGATTTACAAGCTAAATTAGCAGTTCGGGGAATTCAAACAGAAACTTTATTACAAATAAAACCAATTCAAGTCCGTCAAGCTGCCGATTTAATCGCAATTTATCAAGGAATTGGCTATAATGAAAAACTCGGTTTAAGTGGAAGACCAGCAAGACTTCCTCGAAGTTTAACTACTTCGAGAATTTTTCGTATTGGTAGTGAAAATGTTGTATTTTTACCTTCTTTCTTAGATTCTGAACAGTTTTATTTAACTTTAGATTATCACTTTCTCGTTGCTCAGTTTAAAAGTGAACTCGCTTACATTGAAAAATATTGGAGTGATAATGGTCGTCCGACTTTAACTTTAATGTTGACTCGCACTATGTTAGAAATAGGTAGCGAAGCATTATTATCATTAATGGAAGAACTTCAAGAAGGTATTTGTCATGGTGTAAGGGTAAAATTGGGCAGACTAAATCAGTTAATGCTCACCGCTAACATTCAAAGAATTGATTTACAACAAAATTTTGAATTTCAACAATCACCAGTTACAAACATTGCTCCTCGTAGTTCCTATTTACTTTATAATTCCAACAACAACTGGTTATTAGAACATACCCAAGAATTCCAAATGGAATGCGAAACCAATTTGGAATTGTTGCTTGATTCCTTGCGTTCCTCGGATAATCTTTACGAACAAATTGAATTATTACAAGGATTAACTCGCTTACAAGGACTTGATTTTGATACCGGCTTTGGCGAACCTGGTAATATTGTAAAAGTATCAGATTTACTTGATGAAGTTTACTATAAAGCAGGGAAAATTGGACTTTGGGCTGTCGTGCGTCGCGCTGCCGGATTGCTGCAAATGGCAGATATGCGCTTATCAGATGTAGTCACCAGTCTTTTAGCACGGGGTAAACAAATTGCAGTCGGCAAAGCCTACAGTGAAGCATCCTTAATCACCGTACCCCTTTCCCACAAAGAAATAGTCGAGAAAATCAAAAACTTTTGTCGTGAAGATGTTAGAGATGGAGTTTTAACACAAGAAATACTGATTTTTCTACGTACCTTAATCAATTCCGAACCAGAATTATTTCAAGGATTACTTACTATTAGAACCGGATATCTCATCTTATTTATTACCAGCAAACTTGCTAGAAAATTAGAAATTACTCAAGATGAAGCCTACGAACACTTGATGCAATTATCACCTTTTCAAGTAAAAACACAATTAAAAGATTGTTTGTTAGAATATTCCGGCATGAATCAGTTATTACGTCAGCAAGAATCACTTCATATCAAACAGAAAGAAAACGAAATAGATTGGCTATTGCAACCAGTTAATATAGACACAATAGAAGTACCAACAGGAGGATGGCGAAGATATCGACAAGCAGAAGGAGCAATCAACCGCGTACCCGAAGACTTCTTTGCACGAGTTTGGCAATTAATGCATCATTGTAAAGGCTTAATCATCGGTGATAAATTAGAACGTCGCAACCGCTTGGATAGTCAATTACTGATATCAGAAATGACTGCCGGAGAAAAGAATTTTGCCTTAAGAGTCGAACATTTGTTAAACAAAATTGAAGCACCAGAATACCGACAGGTAAACGTTGAAGCCCTAATGGAACTAGCGGCGATCGCCAAAAATAATCCCGATTTACAAATCCGTGAATATATTGTTTTAGATGTATTAGTTGGTCACGCTGTGCGACTAAACTGGTTAAATAATCAACCCAAAAGAAGCCATAAATACGACGAAGACAAAGCCGCAGCATGGCGATATTTTTATAATAGTTCTCCTCAAGAATGTGCAAGTAACATTGTCAAAGCGTTAAGATTCTTGACAGAATTTGGAGATGAATTTGTAGTTAGTGATATTGAAGCGGAAGTTTAATTAACAAATAAAAATTAAATTTTTGTCGGGTATGTTAAATGCACGAATATTTATTGTATTAACGATAATTTGAAATGCGTCTAACGCACCATCTGCTTATTAGAGAATTACAGATAATTTTTTCTCAATGAAACTAGATTTGATCGGGAGCATCCCTCCAAAAGGCAAAAATACAATTTAATACAAAATAACGGATTTAAAAAACCGATTCTTGACGCTCTTAGCGCAGAGGAAAGAAAGTAATATCTCTCCTCTGCGTACCTTTGCGTTTAAATAACGGATAACATTTGATCATCAGGGGATAGATTTCGGGGAGACAAGAAGGAAATACTTTATTATTGACTCATAACTCTCAATCCAAAATCCAAAATCAAAATATCCCCCTTTCTCGACGGATTATTCTTCCAGAAAAAGGAGGTTAATAAGTTTGATTTCGGAATCTATATTATTTTACAGAGACAGCATCAACATCGATAGTACCTGCGTTCTTAGTAGCATCCTCAGAAGAATTAGCTGCTGTTTCCTTGTCTGTAACTCCCCTACGTGCTTTAAAACCTTCGATTACAACTTGTGAAAATTCGCTAACCAATAGAGTTAACAAAAAAACATCATCAAGTTGCCCAACAATTGGGAAAATGTCAGGAAGCAGGTCTACCGGACTAACAAAATATACGAGAGTTCCTAAAACTACCCACCAACGGTATTTCGGATTACGAATCAAACCACGATACCATTCGTAAACTGATTGAATTGAAAATTTCATGATTTTAGCTTCTATTTAACTTTAATTTTGGCAAAATATGACCTAAACTTCCTGTGGGAATAACCGTCCTATGAGGGTATGGAATATGCTACCAATTTTATACGGGTTGGTGCAGGCTTGTAATATACACGATAGTTCACATTCAATGTAGAACTTGTACATTAATCTCTAAAATTAAAGTGGTGTGAGATATATGGTTGAGGATGAACGGAGGAGACTAAAAATATGAATATTCAAGAAATTGTACGCAAAATCGGACCAGTAGTATGGCCTTTGCTATTCTTTTCGGTTTTATCTTTGAGCGTGATTTTTGAGCGGATATGGTTCTGGTTAAGAATTTTAACTCAAGAAAGGAAGATTGTTGACCGTGTACTAGATGCCGCTCAAGATGATTGGAGTGTCGCAACAGAAATTGCTGAACGAGCAACCCACCAACCTATTGGGAGATTTCTTTATGCTCCTTTAGTTTTACCAAGAAGAGATCCCGAAACTTTTAGATTGGCTCTCGAATCTACCGCAGAGCATGAATTAGCTTTAATGCGTCGTGGGGAAAAAGTTTTAGAATTGGTGATTGCTGTTGCACCTCTACTCGGATTATTTGGTACGGTTTGGGGTTTGATTCAATCTCTCGAATCAATTAAAATTTCAGATTTGGGTACGGAAGCTAGTGCTGGAGTTCCAACTGGTATCGGAGAAGCGCTCTACAGTACTTTAGCTGGACTAGTGGTGGCGATTTTCAGTTTGATATTCTATCGATGGTTTCAAGCTTTGTTAGTTAATCAAGTCAAAGTTTTTCGTAAAGCTGGAAATGAGTTGGAGTTACTTTATCGGCAATTTCCTCCAACTGATAGCGATATTAAACCTGCTAGAAAAGCGTTATCTGAAGTAGTTCTTAGAGATAAGGATACTCCAGAAAATTCTCCGACTCCACGCAGACGAGGAAGAAACAAGTTTTCCGAACCTCCCGAAACAACAGATTCCGATTCACCCCCATCGTCGGATCAAGAATCACAATAAAACTATCCCTAAAACTATTCCTAAAATTATCCCTGGATAATATACGCTCCACACACACTCCATAAACGTAATTATCTGCTCTGCAAACCCGTGTTTTTATCTTGCATATAAAACGGCAATAATATGGAGTAAGGCTGTTTTTCAAACCTTTTCAAATAAATTACGTTCAGTCCTTTTTTCTTCCTACAAGGTCAATTCTTCATCAGATATTGACAATTTATCATTTAGATGAATTTCTAACATCACTAGAATTAATCATATGAAAATAAACCTGAATAATCCCACCGAAGACATTCAAATTCAAATCATTCCCTTACTTGATGTTATTTTTTGCATTCTGACATTTTTTATTTTGGCATCGTTACAATTGACTCGCCAACAATCAATAAACATTGATTTACCTCAAGCTGAAACTGCAACATCTACTTTACAATCACAGGAACAACGAGAAATTTTACCTGTAACAATTGATGCTTTTGGTCAAATTTATGTAGAGAAACAACCTGTACAACGCTTTCAATTGGAAGAAATTTTGAGGAACTATCTTGGAGCTAATCCTAAAGGTATTTTGGCTCTGTATGCTTCGCGATCGGCTACTTATAATGATGTAATTGAAATACTAGATTTGCTGCGAAAAGTCGGTGGCGATCGCGTATCTTTAGCAATTATACCTGGTTCTGGGGAACAACCCCCAAACCCAACAGCACCGCTTCCTGATTTCCCTCTCAACCCACCAGGAACTACTCCAGGTGGAACACTACCATTCCCAGATGGTTCTTCACCACTTGCTCCCAACTTTCCTCAAAACAACCCCGATCTTAATTTACCTCCCGGTAGTACTCAAATTCCCCTTCCTAGCATCCCCAATCAACCCCAAACCGAACAAGGAATTCCCCCAAGAAACCCTAGCGACAACAACGGTTCCACAGTTCCTCCAGCATCGGCTCCTACCGCTCCAACAGCACCCACTCAGGTGAATCCTAGTCCTCAGTAAAGAGGATGGGAGGATAGGGGGGTGGGGGGACAAGGGGACAAGGGGACAAGGGGATGGGGAGAAATTAATTGATAACTGTCAACTGTCAACTCCGGTGGTACTAACTCCTAACTCCTAACTCCTAACTCCTAACTTATAAATCCGGTAGTCCAATCCAAAATCCAAAACTTGTGCTGAGCTTGCCGAAGTATCTAAAATCTAAAATCTAAAATCTAAAATCAAATGAATATCATGTCACTTTTGGTTGCTTGGTTAGTAACAGCTATTAGCTTTTTGATTATTAGCAAAATTCCCTTTATAGGAGTTGAAGTTGATTCTCTGAATAAAAGCTTTGTTTCTGCGGCTGTTTTAGGTATTGTTACCGTATTGGTTCAGCCAATCCTTAGACTATTTTTTGCAATACCAAATCTTCTCACGCTGACTTTATTTCAAGGTTTATTTACCTTTATTATCTCCGCGATTTGTTTCGGTATTGCAGCATTTTTAGTGCAAGGATTCCGTTTGCGTTACGGAATTTGGAGCGCAATCATGGGAGCGCTAACACTATCAGTTGTTAGCAACTTAATTTACAAAATTTTGCCCCTATAAGCTTAAAAGTTAGGAGATTTATCTATAACCAACTAAAATTTTTCTCCTAACTTTTTCATGAGTAATTGACAAACAATCATTCCTTACTTGGAGGTGTAACTGTAGTATCGGATTTTTGAGCGCGTTGCTCCCTTCTTTTACGCTCTGCTGCAATCATATCCGCCATCACTATCGCAGCTTGTGCCATTTTATCCAAATTAGAGCGGTATAAATCTAAATCTTTACTCAGCTTTTCGTCAGATAGATGCAAACTATTTGCAATAGTCTTGAAGGCTTCGTTGCGATTTTTTTCGTCTTTAACCATTTCTGGATCTGACGATTCCAACAAAGTATATAACCCAATTGCAAATAAACGACTGTATTTAAACTGGGGATTATTAGCAATATTTTCTAATAATCCTTGCAAGTCAGAATCATTACCCAAGCGCTTCTCGCTCAGATTGCTAACTAAATCTTTTCCCGGTAAGCTTTTAGCTATAACTTCTAATCGTTGAGCATCTTGTCTGTATTTCTGTGGGTCTTCTTCCACTGACTTAATCAAAGCATTATAAATCGATTCTTTATCTTCGTCGGGCTTATAACCCTGCATGAATCTATCAAAGGTAGTCACAACACCCAAAGCATAAATGGGGTCATATTGGAAATCAGTATTTACACTCAGTAGATGCATTTCTACCATTAACTCTTCTACCACCCGACGATAAATCGTGTTGATTGGACGGGTGTGAAGACTGTAGAAAGTTCGCTTTGTTTCAGAGACTGTACGGACGTTATTCACTACGTAATTTTTTTTTGAAATTTAAGGGCAATGTAAACTTATTCTCGCGCTTGTAGGCGACTTTGCCAAGTAATAGTTCACGTTCCTAGGCAAGGCTCGTGAAAATTATCTTCGGTGGTAGTAAACAATTGTGGCTCTACAAATGGTTATTTTAGGTTGCAATCGATTGATTACAACCATTTTTAAGGTATGGCGTTGAGAATCTTAACTTATTTTTTTATATAATCAACCCATATTAATCCATATCAATTATAATAATTTAATATTTAATTAATATTTAATTAATATTTAATTAATATTTAATTTAATTTATATTTATGAATTCATCACCAAACTTAAGTACCTTAAAAGAATATCTAGCAGGTGAGTTTGATAATAAACAGCAAGCAATTGCAGAACCTGCTTGGTACGTTCGTTTACATATGTGGCAAAGACCTGTACCTTTATTCCAGGAAGATAGTTTGACCTTATTTGCCGAGCAAGCGAATATCCTTAATTTAGAACAACCTTACCGTCAGCGCTTGCTGCGAATTACACAGCATATCGCCGATGCATCCTTCAAGGTACAATATTATATGTTTAAAAACCCAGCAGCTTGGCGTGGTGCAGGTCGCAATTTTGAGTTACTTAAATCTCTTACCTCCGAACAAGTAGACATACTACCCGGATGCGTTTTGAAAGTTAATGTGGAAACTATTGCTCCAAATCAATACAAATTTATTGCAAAACCCATACCAGATACTCATTGTACTTTTGATTATGATGGCAAAACCGTAGAAGTTTCTTTAGGATTTGAAGCAACTCAAAACGAATTTCTCAGTTATGACAAAGGAATTGATCGCGAAACCCGAAAAGCCACTTGGGGCGCGATTTTAGGACCTTACCGCTACACTAAGTTAGTGGTTGGTAGATAGTGGATAGTGGTTAGTAGATAGTGGTTAGTGGATTAACCAACAACTATCAACTGTCAACTGTCAACTGTCAACTGTCAACTAGCAATACTACGAGGTACCCCTTCTAAAGCTTCCTCTTCAGTTTCAAATATTTCAAATACAGTATCCATCATCGTCACTTCAAATACTAGCTTTGCTTCCGGATGTACGTTACAAATACGGAAACTACCCTTGACTTTATCCGCATCACGCATTCCAGCAACTAAAGAAGTAAGACCAGAACTATCAATAAAATTTACCTGTCCTAAATTTACAACGACATGAGAACTAAGTTTAGAAATACATTCTTGTAGCTTCAGACGAAATTGCCAAGCTGTGGTTATGTCCAAACGACCAACAGGTGCTAAAACAATAACGGTATTTCCGTCCCCAGTTGTATAACTTTTTTGTTCTATATGAATCACAAAGTTTTCCCCTAAGACTGTTCAAACTAATGAATTAAATATTCCTATTTCTGCAAAATACTGCTCAAACTCATCGATGCTAATTTACTACCAACATAAGAATCTCTTATGTACAGTTGAAATAGCAAGTTTAAACAGTAATAGGATTGATTAATGCTGTAGCTAAAGAATAACAAGCTACAGCCTTAATTGTCACCTGGCAAAAATGTATATTTAGTAGTTTAACTCACATAGTTTAAGTATGGCTCTGTTGCCAATTCACCCAATCTTGAGGTTTGAGGAAGGTTTCGTACAATTCGGCTTCTGCGGTGTTGGGTTCTGGCTTATACCCATATTCCCAGCGTACCATTGGTGGTAAGGACATTAAAATAGACTCAGTACGTCCATTGGTTTGCAGACCAAAAATTGTGCCTCTGTCGTAAACTAAATTAAATTCCACATATCTACCGCGACGATAGAGCTGAAAATTACGCTGGCGATCGCCATATTCCATCGGGTGTCTTTTTTTGACGATTGGTAGATAAGCAGGTAAAAATGCTTTACTGCATTCCTGAACAAAACTAAATACTTCTTCCCAATTACGAGTGGGTAATTCCCCGATTTCATTGCTATATTTAGCGGCTGCTTTATCTTCATGGGGGCCGCGATACAAAGCACCTGTTCCGTCTTGGTAATCGAAAAATAAACCACCAATACCCCTAGTTTCTTGACGATGCTTGAGGTAGAAATATTCATCGCACCAGTGTTTGAACACCGGATAATATTCTTGATGATGGCGATCGCAAGCTTGTTTAAAAGTTTGATGAAAATGCATTGCATCTTCAGCAAAAGCATAGTATGGAGTCATATCGGCACCACCACCAAACCACCAAACTGGGCCGGCTTCAAAGTAGCGATAATTTAAATGGACAGTGGGAACATAAGGATTGCGGGGGTGCAGCACCATTGAAGTTCCCGTCGCATAAAACTTGTGTCCTTGGGCTTCCGGACGGTTAGCTAGAATTGAAGGTGGTAAATGAGAACCCCAAACTTCCGAAAAATTTACACCACCTTGTTCAAAGATTGCACCCTCGCGTAAAACTCGCGAACGTCCACCACCGCCTTCGGGACGTTCCCAACTATCTTCTTGAAATTCTCCCACACCATCAAGTTCAGCTAAAGCTTGAGAAATTTCATCTTGCAATTGTTTCATGAACTCACTGACTCTAGCTTTCGCGTCAGATGGTGGTAAAGATTGAGCAGAAGATGATATTTGGGAGGTTGGTGATGTCAACATAATAAATTTTTAGACCTAAATCAAATGACGATTTTTACTTTTATTATTTGGAACTGTGCGGCTTGTTAAATCCCACATTCCGGTTTCACCCGTATATTTGGGATCGAACCTAACAGGACTAACGCTATTTCCTGGTTACGTGAATAAAATTATTCTCTCTCAAATAGGTATAAGCTTGTATATTGATTAATGTTTTGCAACTTTTTTAGATCAAAACTCCAGCATTGAGACTAAATTCTGTAACAATAACTTGTAAGCATCTGTTTGTGTTTGCGGCAGTTTGGGAATAAGGCATTCCCGATCCAACCAGCAGTTATCAAGTAAGTTTAGCGTTCCGTGTCAGGATATCAAAGCTTTGCTTAAACAACTGTAACTACCACTATCTTTGCCTTTTTCTCAAATTGATCTGATAAAAGCCGGGATTTTATATCGTAGTTTACATCAATTAGCAAGCATTTCCTCTGAGAGGAAGAGGTTATTTGTTGCTTGCTTAATGTATCTAAATATAAGTAGCACATAAAATTTTGATTCGGATGCTGCTTTTGATCAATTATTTGCTGGTGTTACAAGTGTGGTGATGCAGGTTGTTGATCTCGCTCGTCACCCGTACCTCGTGAATCCAAAATCTCAAATCGGTTGATCCAAAATACCAGAGTCACATTTTAAGTCTGTAGCCAGGAGGATTAAGAGAATGCAAGGTTGGTTATCAAAATCTATCAACCGCAAACGTCGTCAAGTTTGTGTCTCTTTGGTGCGAAGTTATCGCGAAATTAGTTCTGCTTCGGTGGATGAAATATGGCATAAAGTTGTTGACTTGGCAGACGTTTCCTGGCATCCATTACTTAAAAGCACTAACGTACCTTATGGATTAGTACCTAAACCAGGATTAATTTATCAAGCAGTAACACGTTTTTCGCCGATTCCCATCCGGATTTTTGTCGAACGTGTTAATCCCAGAGAACTATTAAGCGTGAGAATTATCGCAATTCCCGGCTTAGAAGAACGAATTAGTTACCAAATAGAATCGACGGTGTGCGGTAGTTGTGTGTCTTATTCTGTTACCTTACGCGGTTGGTTGTCTCCCTTAGTTTGGTCTTTTTCTCGTCCTTATGCTGACAAAGTAGCCAGGGCTTTAATTGAAGCTGTTGAAGAAGCCGCAATCAAAGCAGTATCAAGGAAAAGAAAATCGACTTTACAATCGGAACTTTTTTAGAGTAATGGGGGATGGGTGATAGTTGATGGTTGATGGTTGATGGTTGTATTTTCTACTAACCACTAACCACTAACCACCAACCACTAACCACTAACTCTCTCCAAAATAATATTTTTTGTTGTTAAAAATTGTTACAAAAATAAGGGTGAAAATACCATGCATAGTGTAATTGATTCAAATTCGGTTTTAGAAGTGTTGCGACCAGTGGAAGATCCGGAACTTCACAAAAGTTTGGTGGAACTCAACATGATTCGTAATGTCAAAATCGCAGATGGTAAGGTGAGCTTCACTTTGGTTTTAACTACACCTGCTTGTCCGTTACGTGAATTTATTGTTGAGGACTGTCAAAAAGCTGTGAGAAAGCTTCCCGGAGTTACGGATGTAGTGGTGGAAGTAACCGCAGAAACACCACAAGCAAAAAGTTTACCTGACCGTAATGGTGTACCAGGGATCAAAAATATTATTGCTGTTTCGAGTGGTAAAGGTGGTGTAGGTAAAAGCACTGTAGCTGTAAATATAGCTGTAGCATTAGCTCAAACCGGAGCAAAGGTGGGTTTGCTTGATGCCGATATTTACGGACCTAACGACCCGACAATGTTGGGGCTGGAGTCAGCTAAAATTAACGTCCGTCAAGGAGAGAAAGGGGAAATCCTTGAACCTGCTTTTAATCATGGAGTCAAACTAGTTTCAATGGGTTTTTTGATCGATCGCGATCAACCTGTAATCTGGCGCGGACCAATGCTTAATGGAGTGATTCGCCAGTTTTTATATCAAGTGGAATGGGGAGAATTAGATTATTTAATAGTAGATATGCCTCCAGGAACAGGTGATGCTCAGTTAACATTGACACAAGCAGTACCAATGGCTGGTGCTGTAATTGTAACTACACCCCAAAATGTGGCTTTACTCGATTCTCGTAAAGGCTTGCGGATGTTTCAACAAATGAAAGTACCAGTTTTGGGGATTATTGAAAATATGAGTTACTTTATACCCCCAGATATGCCCGATAAACAGTATGATATTTTCGGTTCCGGTGGTGGCTCCAAAACAGCCACCGAACTTGGAATACCTTTATTGGGGTGCGTACCGTTAGAAATATCGACAAGAATTGGGGGAGACAATGGTATCCCGATCGTTGTAGCCGACTCAGATTCCGCTTCGGCAATTGCTTTAAAGAAAATTGCCTTCGCGATCGCCGCCCAAGTATCAGTAGCTGCTTTGACATAATCTGACATCAAAAGAATCTGGATTTCTGTCTGGGTAGCGGACTGAGTACTGAGAATAAAGATAAAAAGACATTTGTGAAATCTAGTATTTAAAAGCTCAGGTATCAATTAAGCTCAATGTTATTAAAAAAGTCACGCTACTCACGCAACAGAAATCCCTGGCAGAATCTTTTTAAACCCTGGCAGCAAACAGATTTACTTTTATTTTTACTGCCAATTGCCATCACTATATTTGGCGGCTTGATGATTCTGAGTACGGAATTAAATCAAGATAAAGACGACTGGTGGTGGCACTTAGTAGTTGGAGGTATTGGTTTAATATTGGCGTTACTGATAGCCCGCAGCCGTTATGAAAATTTGCAACAATGGCACTGGATTACTTACACGCTAACGAACATCAGTTTGATTGCAGTAATGGTGGTAGGGGTTGCTGCTAAAGGCGCACAGCGGTGGATTAATGTGTTTGGCTTTAACGTACAACCTTCAGAATTTGCCAAAATAGGGGTAATTATCACCCTAGCCGCGCTGTTACACAAGCGCACCGCTGACACTCTGCCCAACTTTTTCAGAACTTTAGCAGTAACGGCGGTTCCTTGGGCGTTGGTATTTTTGCAGCCAGATTTAGCAACATCGTTGGTATTTGGCGCGATTGTATTAGCAATGCTGTATTGGGCAAATGCTAATCCGGGTTGGTTAATACTGTTAGTTTCTCCAGTAGTAGCGGCAATTTTATTTAGCATCCCTTGGCCCTGGGCTGAGCCAATGATTGTATCTAAGGAACTATTTTTTACGCCTTTAGGATTGATTTGGTCGATTACTATGGGCTTAGTAGGCTGGCGCACTCTTCCAGGGAAAAGATTTGCTCTGGGTGGTATAGGGGCATTAGCTTTAAATCTTTTGGGAGGGGAATTAGGAATTTTTGCTTGGAATCATGTACTCAAAGAATATCAAAAAGGTCGAATCACTTCATTTCTTAACCCTGAACTAGATCCCCTCGGCACTGGATACCACCTAATTCAATCCCGCATCGCGATTGGTGCTGGTACATGGTTCGGATGGGGTCCTTTTAACGGTCCGATGACTCAACTCAATTTCGTTCCCGAACAGCATACAGACTTTATTTTCTCAGCCGTTGGCGAACAATTCGGTTTTATTGGCGGTTTGGTATTATTACTGGGATTTTGCTTGGTTTGTCAGCGTTTACTTCATGTTGCTTCAACCGCTAAAGATAATTTTGGCTCTTTATTAGCAATTGGCGTTTTGGCAATGATTGTATTCCAGGTAGTTGTTAATATTGGTATGACCATAGGTTTAGCACCTGTAGCAGGAATTCCTTTACCATTTATGAGTTACGGTCGTTCGGCGATGTTGGCTAATTTTATCGGGATTGGATTAGTTGAATCAGTAGCAAATTTCCGCATTCTTAAAAAATATTAGCGATTAATTATTCTCCCAATCTTATTCTCTGATAACTGAATAACTGATAATTGATGATTAATCATTGATAATTGATCGAGAAAGCAACAAAGAGCAACAATTATGATTTTGCCTGGAGCAACCGTTCGCGTTAAAAACCCCGCAGATACCTACTACCGTTTTGAAGGGCTTGTACAACGAGTCAGTAGCGGTAAGGTAGCTGTACTATTTGAAGGTGGTAATTGGGATAAATTAATCATCTTTCGACCCAGCGAGTTAGAAGCTGTAGACCCCACCGCAGGACGTAAAAAATGATTAGGAATTAGTTATAGTTAAGAGTTTAGGGTTTTGGATTATTTGTTATTATCTTTTAACTGATAATTCATAACTCCTAACTCCAAACCGATCGCTCATAACTTAATTTTTATTTATGCGTCTTCCTTTACCGCAGTTTAGTAACAGTAATCGTCATCCCAATCACTTTGCCGAAGTGATTGAAACTGCCACAACTGAATTTTTAGCACAGTGTTTAGATCCAGAAGATTTGAGCTTTCCAGCAATGCCTCCCTTCGGTAGTTGGATATGTTCGGTGGATGAAGAATCAGCAAATAAGGTGTTTGGCGTTGTATTTCATGCAACTACAATGCCCATAGATTCCGTACATCGACCAGTCGCTTTAGGGTTATCGCTGCAAGATTTGCGAGAGGAACAACCCCAAATATTTGCCATGCTCAAAACCGAATTTCGTGCCGCGATTGTCGGATTTGAACAGCAATTACAGGGTAATAAAATTTATCAGTATTTACCACCCCGTCCCCCACAAATTCATCAAGCAGTTCATCGATGTGAACCAGAGGAGGTACTGAAATTCACCGAAGAATTTGATTTTTTACAAACACTGCTTTCGGTAAATGGTGCGCCGGTTGAAGCTTTGAGTGCAGCAGCAATTCGAGATGTGTATCAGTTACGTAAAGCTGATCGACAATGGTTAATTGAAGCTGGACGTTACTTGAGTGTGTTACTTAAAGACGACTACGACCGTTTACGATTCATTTTGAATCAAATCCATCCATAGATAGTGACTTTTTGAATCGTTTTTAATGTATTCTAGGTATAATTTTTTGATTTTTTTGCAGCACCAGTTTCAGATTTTTATCTCAAAAAAATTTAGTGATCACAACTGCGATCGCAGTAGCAAACAGCACGTTTTTGCTTTGTCCGCAATACATTAAATATGGTACTTTTAGAGCGAATAGCAGTCTTACCATACAGTCAAGTTATTGAAAAGGAACCAATTTTTCCCTTGTTTTTGATATTGGTAGTTATTTTAGTCGTACCGATTCTATTTGAACGACTACGAATACCAAGATTAATTGGTCTAATTTTATCGGGAATATTAATTGGTAATTCCGGGTGGGAATTATTTGATATCAATAATTCTACTTGGACATTATTATCAAAAATCGGTTTAGCTTATTTGTTATTTGTCGCAGGTTTAGAAGTTGACTTAAATCAATTCCATCGTCGGCGAAATCGCGCTTTGGGTTTTGGCAGTTTTGCTTTTGCTGTACCTTTGCTATTAGGAACTTTACTGGGAAGAATATTTGAATTTGACTGGTTAAGTTCGATATTAATTGGCTCAATACTTGCTTCTTATAGCCTTTTAGCATATCCGATTATTAATCGTTTGGGATTAATGAATAATGAAGCGGTAGGTGTAACAATTGGAGCCAGTATTTTGACAGATATTGCTGCACTATTGATGTTGGTTATATGTGTAGCAATTCATCTCAAAGATTTAAATCCAGGGCAAACCATTGCACTATTTGGTTGGTTGATTGTCTATTGTGTGGTAGTTTTAATAGGCTTTGAATGGGCTGGAAAAGAATTTCTACGAAGGTCGGGAGAAGATGAAGGTAATCAATTTTTGTTTGTACTGCTAGCGGTCTTTATAGCAGCATTTGGCGCTCAATTAATTGGGATTGAAATAATAGTTGCTGCCTTTTTTGCTGGATTAGCAGTCAATCAAGTTATCGAAGATGGACCAGTAAAACAAAAAATTGTGTTTGTGGGTAGTTTGTTATTCATCCCAATTTTCTTTGTTGACCTTGGTTTTAAACTTGATTTGCCTATGTTTATCAAAAATATGGGTATGTTACGTTTGACCTTATTTATGATTTTAAGTTTAATTGTCAGCAAATTTATTGCCGCATTATTAGCAAAAATAATTTACCATTACAATTGGCGCGAAATATTCACGATGTGCTCTATTTCATTACCTCAAGTAGGAATAACCTCTTGTGTGACTTTGATCGGATATCAAGCGCAATTATTGCCTTTAGAAGTTTTAAATAGCGTCATAGTTTTAATATTAGTAACATCATTGATCGGACCGATAATTACCAATCGGGTTGCGGTGGGTTTACATTCTTCATTAATAAAACAACAAGAAACCCTTGCTAATTACGATGTTTCCCAAAAAATAGACAGTCCTTTCAGTATCATAGTACCCGTTTATAATCCCCAAACACAGCAGCATTTAATGGAAATGGCTGCATTATTAGCTCATCAAACCCAAGGGAAAATAATCCCGTTAGCAATTGCCACTGCTGCGGCTCATATGGATGCACCCCAGTTGGAAAATTCCCTCAAAAGAAGCGAAATATTGTTAAATAAAGCTACAGCATTAAGTCATATTTTAGATGTAGAAGCAGAACCATTATTACGAATAGATGATGCCTTTGCTCAAGGAATTAGTCGAGCTGCTAGAGAAAAAAAGGCAAATTTGATTGTTATGGGTTGGGGTAAGCGTACTGGGTTGAAAGCACGTTTATTTGGTAATGTGATTGATGGAGTATTATGGGCATCTCATTGTCCTGTTGCTGTAACCCGTCTTGTAGAGTCACCCTCGAAAATCCAGCGCATCTTAGTACCAGTAGAAAATTTAACTGCGCCAATATTACAACCAGTGCAGTTCGCTCAGATTCTCGCCTTGGCAAATCAAGCCCAAGTTACCCTACTCAACGTGTGCGATCGCCGTACTAGTTCTAGTAAAATATCTTGGCGGCGATCGCAACTTTCGCTGCTTGTATCTAAACTCGGTTTATCCAATCCACCCGAAATTCAAATTATCGCTCACGAGAATGTTGCTCAAGCAATATTACAAGCAGCCAGATTGTATGATTTAGTGGTTCTACCTTTTATTCGCAATCGTACTATTCCTGGTGGATTAGCTATTAGTGATGTGACAACCCAGTTAGCAAGTCAACTCACTTGCTCTATTATTATGCTCGGAGAACCAGCACAACGTACCAATAATGCCACAGTGACTGCTGATGTTGCTAGTAATCAGTTACCAGTTATCAGTAAACAGTTGACAGTTGACAGTTGACAGTTGGTAATGGGTAATGGGTAATTGGGAATTGGTATCCCTGTTCCCTTGTCTCCTTGTCTCCTTGTCTCCTTGTCTCCCCATATCTTGATTCAATGGCATCAATTTCCTAAATCTTCAATCTAAATGTAGTCCTCTACAATAACTTTACCTGATTAAATTTTTGATAAATTTTAGTATGATACTTCACAGTTACCATACAATCTTTGTTATTTTTCTGATGGAATTGTTAAAAAATTAGACATAATAGGAATAATTTTGCATCTAAAGGTTTGAGACGGATTGAAAATTTCTTTTGAATTATCCGTACTTTTACTATATTTTTGTAGTCAGGCTGGGTATCCTAAAAACAAGCACAATCGAATAAAGTAAATATTTGTAATTAACTGGTAAATTATGAGAATATTGGTGACTGGCGGGGCTGGGTTTATTGGTTCTCATCTGATCGACAGATTGATGAATGATGGGCATGAAGTAATTTGTTTGGATAATTTCTACACTGGACACAAGCGAAATATTGTTAAATGGTTGAATCATCCGTATTTTGAACTGATTCGTCACGATATCACTGAACCAATTAGGTTGGAAGTAGCACAGATTTATCATTTGGCTTGTCCGGCTTCTCCGGTACATTATCAATACAACCCTGTAAAAACAGTTAAAACCAATGTCATGGGTACGCTGAATATGCTGGGTTTGGCTAAGCGTGTCAAAGCAAGGATTTTACTAGCTTCGACGAGTGAAGTTTATGGTGATCCCGAAGTTCATCCCCAAAGTGAAGATTATCGGGGTAATGTTAATCCCATTGGACTTCGTTCCTGTTACGACGAAGGTAAGCGGATTGCTGAAACGTTGATGTTCGATTATCACCGACAAAATGATGTTGATATTCGCGTTGCTCGGATTTTTAATACCTACGGTCCTCGGATGTTTGAACATGATGGACGAGTAGTTAGCAATTTTATAGTTCAAGCTTTGCAAGGTATACCTCTAACCGTCTACGGAGATGGTTCCCAAACTCGTAGTTTTTGCTACGTTGACAACTTAGTAGATGGATTGATGCGTTTGATGAATGGAGACCATATCGGTCCAATTAATTTGGGTAATCCCGATGAATACACCATTTTACAATTAGCCCAAACCATTCAAAATATGGTCAATCCAGATGTAAAAATCAAATTTGAGCCATTACCTTCTGATGATCCCCGTCGTCGTCGTCCCGATATCACCAAAGCGAGGACTTTGTTAAATTGGGAACCTACCATTCCTCTTCAAGAAGGGTTAAAACAGACAATAGAAGATTTTCGGGAGCGGGTAACGGCTACTGAGAAGACGATTGTTAATAGTAGTAAGTAATAAAAATTACTATTTACTCAAGTTTTGGCTATAAACCATAGACTTCTTGAGTATCGACTAATAAACAAAGTGAGGAATTAGATAATATGCGAGTTTGCGTAATTGGTACTGGTTATGTTGGTTTGGTAACTGGGGTTTGTTTGGCTCATATTGGGCATGAAGTAATTTGTATAGATAATAACGAAGAGAAAGTTAAGTTGATGAAGTCCGGGCAATCGCCAATTTTTGAGCCGGGACTTTCGGAAATTATGCAGAATGCTATTAAAGCAAACAAAATTCAGTTTTCTAGCGACTTAGCTGCGGGAGTTGCTCATGGAGAAATTTTATTTATTGCTGTCGGAACTCCACCTCTACCTACAGGTGAAAGCGATACCCGTTATGTAGAAGCAGTTGCGAAAGGTATCGGAACTAATTTAAACGGCGGTTACAAGGTTATCGTTAACAAATCCACAGTACCTATTGGTTCGGGAGACTGGGTAAGGATGATTGTTCTCGATGGTATTGCTGAACGTCAGAAGGAATTAGTACCCGCAGGTGGAACACCGAGTGAAGATAAATTACCTACTGGTGATTTTGATGTCATTAGTAACCCAGAGTTTTTACGGGAAGGTTCGGCAATTTACGATACTTTTAATCCCGATCGGATTGTTTTGGGAGGCAATTCTCAAAAAGCGATTTCGATGATGAAAGAACTGTATGCTCCGATTGTCGAGCGTCAGTATGCAGAAGATAAATCTTTGCCGCCAGTACCCGTACTCTCAACAGATTTATCCTCTGCTGAGATGGTTAAATATGCCGCAAACGCTTTCTTAGCAACCAAAATTAGCTTTATTAACGAAGTTGCTAACATTTGCGATCGCGTTGGTGCGGATGTAACTCAAGTTGCGAAAGGTATCGGTTTGGATTCCCGGATTGGTAGTAAATTCTTGAATGCTGGTATCGGTTGGGGTGGTTCTTGTTTCCCCAAAGATGTATCCGCATTGGTTCATACTGCTGATGACTATGGTTACGAAGCACAACTACTCAAAGCTACCGTCAGCGTCAACGAACGTCAGCGTTTGATTGCATTAGAAAAACTCCAGCAAGCTTTAAAAATTCTTAAAGGTAAAACTGTAGGTTTACTTGGTTTAACTTTTAAACCGGATACTGACGATATGCGCGACGCTCCAGCGCTGAATTTAATCGAGCAATTAAATCGATTGGGAGCAAAAGTTAAAGCATACGACCCAATTATCTCTCAATCTGGGATGCGTCACGGTCTTTCCGGTGTTCAAGTAGAAACTGATGCAGAAAGACTTGCTGATAGCTGTGATGCTTTGGTACTCGTTACCGAGTGGCAACAGTTTAATAATCTCGATTACAGTAAAATGGCGCAATTAATGAACAACCCTGTTATTATTGACGGTCGTAATTTCCTCGATCCCGAAGCAATCATTAGGGCTGGTTTTCAATACATCGGTGTTGGTAGATAAATAGTTGTACAGATTTTAGATATTAGAATTCTTCAAAGACTTCCCTATGGGGAGTCTTTCTATTATTGCTAATTTGTGAACTGCAACTGCAACCTAAAGATGTACTATGGAATATTGGTGCATTGCGGCTACTCATGCAAATGTAAATCTAAAATTCTATTGTCTATGTCTTTGTCTCGGTTTTTAAGTGGAATTATTGCGATCGCTCTAGCTTTAGGTGCCACTATGCTGGGAGGATGGTATTTTACATTTTTATATGTAATCATCATTTTTCTAGGGCAACGAGAATATTTTAATCTGGTACGAGCCAAAGGCATAGCCCCAGCAGCTAAAACTACAATGGTTGTTAGCCAAGTGTTGTTAGTAATTTGTACCATTAATAGCAATTTAGCTGATGCTGTAATGCCTGTAGCTGGTACATTTATTTGCTTTTATCTATTGTTTCAGCCGAAAATGGCATCAATTGCCGATATTTCCGCTTCAATTCTCGGTTTGTTTTACACGGGATATTTACCCAGCTACTGGGTACGTTTACGAGCCATTGATACGGCTAGTTTCAGCAATTTACCCTTGGGAGGTTATTTCCCATCTTCCTTATCGGCATTTATAGGTAGAGAAAATTTTTCCGCTTTACCGTTAGGATTACGTACAACATTACTGACATTTATGTGTATCTGGGCTGCTGATATCGGTGCTTATTTCGTCGGTAAATATTTTGGTAAAACACCTTTATCGGGTATCAGTCCTAAGAAAACCGTAGAGGGAGCAATTTTTGGGATTACGGCAAGTATTGTAGTCGGAGTTTTGTTTGGTTACTATATTAATTTACCGGAATTTTATCTCACGGGTGCCGCACTCGGTTCTTTAATTGGTATTGCCAGTCTTTTAGGTGATTTGACCGAATCTATGCTCAAACGTGATGCAGGAGTAAAAGATTCCGGAGATTTAATTCCCGGTCATGGAGGAATTCTAGACCGTACTGACAGCTATATTTTTACCGCTCCATTAGTTTATTACTTTATCACCCTGCTATTACCGCTCCTTAGTTGACCTATCAGCTGTCCACTGTACTATGGATTTACGTTTATTATTCCCCGACAAATAATCTTTCCGGGGATTATCTGTAGCTCTTGAATCTCTATATCAAACCCCAAGTCAATATATTCACCTTCATGGCTTTCAAACAGGGTTTTGGTATTGCTGGTGACACAAATCGGTGCAATGCTTAACTCGTGGGGACTGAGTAGTTTTAATCCCATACAAATATCTAAGGGTTGGGGATTGTTTTCTTGATCTATGACGGCAAATATTACAAATAACCCATCTTTAATTGTGATTTTTTCCCAACTAATTGACTTGGAATTTGCACTGTATTCTGGTAAAAATTTAACTAGAACATCATTTAAAACAGTTGATAGTAATGTACTAGACAAGGAAGCAGATAAGTCAGCTTCTTGTTGATTTAATTCGGCAAATACTGATATTTTTTCTAACAGTTGCAAATTTTTTCCTTTGAGAATAGAACTGATATCAATACAAATATTTTTGGCGACTAAATTTATGAATGATAAATGAAGACCTTGATACACTGCCTTTTGTGCAACAATAGATACAGTTGGTATGTTCCCAGAAATAATTTGGCGATCGCCGCCAAGAATTTCGACTTGAAGTTGCTCAACATGACTTACTTGTGTTCTTAACCACAATTTGATTGCTGCGGTTAGGACATTTGTAATCAATCTAAACTGATTTTTTTTCAGCATTTGATAGCTAGAAAGAGAATGTGGGTTAATTGAACAGGCGATAAGTAGATAAATAATTATTAACTGTATCAAAACAGCTTTTCAATTACAAAACATCAATACTATATTCGTATTTAGATATGAACTGATGGGATATCAGTAAATATACATGGAGGCTCGGTTACAAAAAATTATTTCACAATGGGGTATTGCCTCACGTCGTCAAGCGGAAGAAATGATTAAACTTGAACGAGTGAGGGTTAATGGTGTATTGGCACACTTGGGGCAGAAGGTAAACCCAGACACAGATAGTATTACCGTTGATGGGAAAACTATTTCTGCTTCCAAGCGTCCGGAGTTGATTTATTTATTAATCAATAAACCGCGTGGGGTAGTTTCTACTTGTTACGATCCTCAAGCTAGACGAACGGTATTAGATTTACTACCAGAACAACTGCATTCGGGTACAGGGATTCATCCAGTTGGTCGTCTAGATGCGGACTCTACAGGGGCGTTAATTTTAACAAATGATGGAGACTTGACATTTGGTCTTACCCATCCAAGTCATAATATTCCTAAGACGTATCGCGTTTTGGTTAAAGGGCATCCACCTCAGCAAACTTTGCAAATGTGGCGTGAGGGTATTTTTTTAGACGACCGGAAAACGCGAGCGGCTCAAGTAAAGTTAATAGAAAAACTTGTAGAAAACAGCTATTTAGAAATCATTCTTAAGGAGGGAAGAAACCGCCAAATTCGCCGTGTAGCCCAAAATTTGGGATATCCGGTAATTGAATTACATCGGACTGCCATCGGTTCGATACAACTGCAATTACCTAACAAAGCAGATTTATCAGAAGGTAGTTTTCGCTACCTAACACAGAAAGAAGTTCTCTATTTAAAGCAGCAATTACAGCAAGTTCCCGATTAATGATTCAGTTGGCTAAAGGAGTGCAAACAAATATGAAGTGGTTTAGAAAAAAAGAAAAAGAAAAAGCCAAAGAAAATCCGACAGTTTCATTAGAAGAACAAAGAGCGGAAAAGTTGGCGAAAATGGGCGCACAGCTGAAGGCTACACGGGAACAACATGGGTTTTCGTTGGAAGAAGTGGTAATGCATACTAGAATCCCTCGACGGCTAGTAAAAGGGATAGAGGAAGCTAATTTTGAGGATTTACCAGAACCAGTCTACATTAAAGGGTTGGTTCGTCAATATGCTGATGCATTGGGTTACAAGGGAGTAGAATTTGTTAGCACATTTCCTGTTGGTACGAACAAAGTCAGTCTCAAACCGATTTGGAAAAATCCCTCACTCGCTCAATTGCGTCCGATTCATCTTTATTTGCTATACGTTTTATTGATTTTGGGTGCTGTTAGCGGCTTATCTAATTGGTTGAGTGATGCGACAAATATCGCAACCGAGAATAAATCGCAACAAAAGCCAGATAGCTTAGTTAGCAACTCTAAACCGACTCCAATCAAACCCCAATCCCTGAGTCAAATAAGTACCCTTACCAAAGATGAAAAAGGAGTTCAAATAGGAGTTACTTTAAAAGAATCCTCTTGGATTCAGGTAATTGCTGACGGTAAAATTACTTTTGAGGGTACCTTAAAACAAGGAAGTAAACGTTCTTGGAAGGCTCAAAAAGAACTTACCGTCAAAGCAGATAATGCAGGAGGAGTTTTAGTTAGCGTCAACCAACAGGAAGCCAAAAAAATGGGCAAATCTGGAAAAGTTGAACAACTTCGAGTTGCCTTGAATTAAGTTAGGGGTGAGGAGTTGACAGTTGACAGTTGACAGTTGACAGTTGACAGTTAATTTCTCCCCCGAACCCCCGAACCCCATCCTCAACTCATTGGCTCTCGCCCAAAAAATTCGACAAAGTTTTTCATTCGTTGGGATAATTCGGAATTCATCGCTTCATGTCGATAACGCCATTCCCAGTTACCTTCTCCTTTACTAGGAATGTTCATTCTGGCATTGGAACCTAATCCCAAAATATCTTGTAAGGGGAAAATCGCGACATTGGCAACGGAAGCTAAGGCTAAACGAATCATATCCCAATGTACACCGTCAGGACTTATACAACCTAAATAGAAGGATAAATTGCGTTTTTCATGTTCATTGGCATTTTCGTACCAACCGACGGTAGTATCGTTATCGTGAGTACCCGTATAAATTACACAATTAGTCTCTTGAACGTTGAAAGGTAAATAAGGATTGCTAGCATCTCCACCAAAAGCAAACTGCAAAACCTTCATACCGGGAAATTCAAATTTATCCCGCAAGGCTTCTACTTCTGGGGTAATAGTTCCCAAATCTTCCGCTAATACTGGTAAAGTACCCAGTTGCTTTTTAATAGTTTCAAACAATTTATCTCCAGGTGCTTTGATCCACTCACCGTTTACTGCTGTTTCTTCACCCAAAGGTACAGCCCAGTAAGCTTCAAATCCCCGGAAATGGTCGATACGAATAATATCAACATAATCGAGCATCGCTTCAAAACGTTGTACCCACCACTTGAACCTTTGTTTTTCTAATTGTTTCCAATCGTAAACTGGATTACCCCACAATTGACCAGTAGCGCTAAAGTAATCTGGTGGTACACCTGCCATCAATGCTGCTTCTCCAGTATCCTTATCCAAACAAAAAATATCTGGATTTCCCCAAACATCGGCGCTATCGTGAGCGACATAAATCGGAATATCGCCGACAATCTTCACACCGCATTCGTTGGCGTATTTTCTCAACTCCGACCATTGATTATAAAATTCAAATTGCAGAAACTTGTGGTAAAAAACTCGATCTTCTAATTCTTGCTTAGCTTTTTCTATGGCTTTAGGTTTACGCTTAGCGATTTCTTCATCCCAAGTATTCCAGCTTGCGCCATCTGTACTATCTTTGAGCGCCATAAATAAAGTATAATCATCCAACCAATAAGCTTTAGAACGAGAAAATTTCTCCAATGCTTGTTGCTGTTCTTTGGTGATATTCGCTTTAAAATTAGAACAAGCTTTTTTCAATAACGGTATTTTAGTTGATTCTACTTGTTGGTAATTTACATTATCTAGAGGGAATTCAGGTAAATTAGTAAAATCATCATCTGTAAGTAAACCGCGATCGCGCAATTTTTCGGGACTAATCAACAGTGGATTACCCGCTAAAGCTGAATAGCACATATATGGAGAATTACCAAAACCAGTTGGCCCTAAAGGCAGAATTTGCCAATACTGCTGATAACTATCTTTAAGAAAATCAATAAAACGGTAGGCTTCATTGCCCAAATCCCCAATCCCAAAGCGACTGGGAAAACTAGTCGGATGAAGTAAAATACCGCTGCTTCTCGGAAAAGACATAAATAATCCTGACTATATAAAAAGCTTATGCAATCGAATCTATCACAATGTTAGTTGTTGGTGGTTAGTTGATAACTGATAACTGATAACTGATAGTAGTTGTTGGTGGTTAAGAGTTAAGAGCATCAGAATGATTTCCGGAGGATATTAAGGAAGTCTAAATAAAATCTAAAATCTAAAATCTAAAATCCAAAATTTCATGAATTATCGCAATCCCGCTCCAACAGTAGATATCATCATCGAATTAATTGATAAACCACATCGACCTATAGTATTAATTGAACGTCATCACGAACCTCTCGGTTGGGCTATTCCTGGTGGTTTTGTCGATTATGGGGAAGCTGTGGAAACCGCAGCCAAAAGGGAAGCTTGGGAAGAAATTGGTTTATCTGTAGAATTAGTCGAGCAGTTTCACGTATATTCCGATCCCAAACGGGATTCACGTAAACATACAATCAGTATTGTATTTATTGCGATCGCAAAAGGTGAACCAAAAGCTGGGGATGATGCTAAAGATGCAGCGATTTTTGAATCTTGGCGGATTCCTGGTAATTTATGTTTTGACCACGATCAGATTTTACGAGATTATTGGCGGTATCGTCATTATGGAATACGACCATCTGTGAATTTTGGATTTTAGATTTTAGATTTTGGATTGATTATCTTTTTAGCTGGGGAATTGCCTTTCCGGTAGAATGCTGGGCTTGTTGGCAAATTTTCGACATTTTATTTTTTAGTCACCTTTAATACCAAAAAAAACGAGATTATACTGGGTAAATTGTATTCTAAGGTGCATGATGAACGCTGAGGAACTTTTAAAAAAATATGCAGGTGGTGATCGGAAGTTTAATAAGCTAAACCTGAGAGGATTGGATTTAAAAGGTGCTGATTTAAGCGGAATCGATTTACAAGAATCAGATTTGACTGGATGCGATTTATGTCAAGTTAATTTGAATCAAGCAAAACTCAATTCTGCAAATTTGAGTAGAGCATCTTTAGTAGAAGCAAATTTAAGTGACGTACTAGCGTGTAGTGCGAATTTGAACTCGATAGAACTCAATAAAGCTAATTTAAGTAGGGCTAGATTGAATAACGTCAAATTGAATTATGCGACTTTAAATCAAGCAAACCTTAGCAGAATAAATTTAGATAGTGCAACACTATACGCAGCAAACTTATCTGAAACTGATTTAACTCAAGCAGATTTAAGTAAAGCATTATTGAAAAATGCGAATCTTCAAAAAGCAAAATTGCGGGGAGCTAGTTTAGAAAAGTGCAATTTATCAGGTGGAAATTTAGCTGATGCTGATTTAGTTGGAGTTTACTTGGAAGAAGCAGATTTGAAAAAAGCCTGTCTCCAAGGTGCTAATTTAGAAAGAGCAAGTCTTAAAGGTGCTAATTTAACGAAAGCTAACTTAAATAATGCAAATCTGAAAAAAGCCGATTTAACTAACGCGAATATTTATGGTGCGACATTTGAAAATGCTGACCTAACTGGTGCGATAATGCCTGATGGGGAAATATATCAACTACAAATAGAATCCCCTCAATCGGCAGCATCTTTATTTCAGGTGGAATCTATGACTCGTAAAGTTATTAAAACTGATAATGCACCCGCACCAGTGGGACCTTATAATCAAGCTATTGCCGCATCCGGTGAAATGATTTTTGTTGCTGGACAAATTGCGATCGATCCGAGGGCGGGAACTGTTGTTTATACGGACGATGTGACGAAGCAAACGGAACGGGTAATGGCTAATCTAGAAGCTATTTTAAAAGAAGCTGGTGCGACGTTTGAAAATGTGGTGAAAACCAGTGTATTTTTAAAAAATATGGATGATTTTGCGGCGGTAAATGCAGTTTACGCAAAATACTTTGATGAAGCATCCGCTCCCGCTCGCGCTTGTGTTGAAGTTTCGCGTTTACCAAAGGATGTTTTGGTTGAAATTGAATGTATTGCAATGGTTTAAAGTTTAATTAAAGGGTTTGGGGGAATAGGGAATAGGGAATAGGGAATTGGGTAATTTTCCGAAATAAATCTATTTAAAATTGATTCTATAAATAAGTAGATTTGGCGAATAAATTTTAAGGTGGGTTTTACTCACCTTTTTTTACTTAAATTCGATTAATTTTTGAATTTTAAATGACTACTAATAATATTCAACCTTGGCAACGAAATATAATAGTACATCATAGTCAAATTTTGATGTTGAGTTTCGAGCGTTGGACTGGACGTACTTTGTTAAATTGTACAGGTTCTGCTCAGGAAACAGCCAAAGCATTATTTGAAGCAGATTTTGCTTTGGTATCTCATGGTATAGAAGCAGATCCAATTTTTAACTATGGTAATCGCAAAGCTTTACAATTATGGGAACTTTCCTGGGAAGATTTTACCTCAATGCCTTCACGTCAATCCGCACAGCAAGTAGTTCAAGAAGAGCGCGATAGCCTTTTAGCTGAAACTACTACTAAAGGTTTTACTCGTTATTCGGGGATTCGTATTTCCAATAGTGGTAAGCGTTTTCACATAGAAAATGGTATGATATGGAACCTTTTGGACGCAGAAAATCAATATTTTGGTCAAGCTGCGATGTTTTCTAATTATAAATTTCTCGATTAATTTTCAATTAAAGTCGCATCAACACCATACTTTTTTAGCCTTCTTAATAACAATTGTCCTTGATGTTTATATATGGGATAGTCGAGAGTAGCAGGTAAATTATTCATTAAATTTCGTGCCATTTTTTTGTTACAACCACTAACAAAAGCGATAATCGCAGCCGCTTTGAGTATGACATCTTGGGATGGTGCTTCTTTAACCTTTAATTTACAATTGGGAAGTTGGCGATTGCCATTTTCAATATTTTGTAAACTATCGAAATTTCCCAGAATAACAATTCTATCGCCAGCTTCTAAAGGTGATTTATCCCAGTAACTAGGCATGATTTTAGGATGGGATTGTTTATATGTTTGGTAGAGAATAGGTACGACTCCATACCCATAAGCAAGTTCAAACAGGAAATATCCATTTAAGGTATCTCCTGGTTTAATAGTGTATTCTGCAACCAAAATAGTTTGCTCATTCATCCGCAACATATTACGAATGTGTTTACCAAAAGCATTACTTACAAATGTTTCGGCTGCAAGTTCATAATCATTAATGACTTTTGCATAAGGTAAATATTCCTTAATTTCATGAGTTTTATGATAGTCAAAAGTGCGAATAATTAAAGTACAGTTAGGATTTACTTGATAAGCTTTTAAACTAATATTGATATTGTCATCTTCATTATCGGTGACAACAACAACGCTTTTAGCATTAGCAAGATTTACTTTTTGCAAATTATCAATGAAATTACCAATTAATAATTGCATTTGTGGTAAAACACTGCGTTTTACTTTTTTATCATTCATCCCAAATACTGGTTGCTGCCATTTTTGTAAAAAATCTGCAATTTTCTCTCCCAGTTGACTTAAACCAATTACCACAATATGGTTACGTTTAGGATAAATAAATAACTGCTGAAATTTCTCGTTTAATACCCATTGAGTTAACCAAGCTTGTAATATACCCATTAATAGAATACCGCTCAGCATATAGAAAAAATTTATTATTCGTTCTAATATCTCTGGTTGTAGTATTGTTTGTTTATCGTCTCTCAAATAAACAGCATCGTATCCGCCCAAAAGCATCACAGCAGAGGTATATAAAGCTTTTAATGGATGGTATTCCAAAGTAATAGTTAGAATTACAACACCAATAATTAATAAAATAAACCAAGTTAAAAATACAATGCGAATAATTGGTTGATTGATTTGCTGTTTAATCCATTCTTGTAAAGCAAGAGCTTTTTGCCCGCCTTTTTTTCGAGATAAAAAATCAATAATTGTTTGCTTAAAACTACTATCTTTTTCTGAGGGTAAAGAAGAAGATTCACCATATAAATGAACTAACTTATTATTAACTTCGATATAAATAACTTCATCATTGGGATGCAATATTAAATTGGGTTTCCAATTGTGAAATAAAGTGGGAAGCTGTTTTCTTGCGGGAATATGACTGAGTATTCGACAATCTTTAGTATTAATTTGATGTAATTGACGACTCCGCCATTTATGATAGGGATGAATTTTAACTTTAAATATCCCCACCCATTCATTTTCCAATTGAAAAAAACCGCGATTTTCATCTCCTAAAGCGCGGGTTGCAATTACTTGTGCTGGTAATTCTGTTGCATCACAAACTATTAAATTATTGATATTTAACTCGTTTTTATCATGTAAATTATTGTGAGATGAACGTACAATTACACGAGCTTGAAGATTAAGTTTGTTTATTTCATGAGCTACTTTTACATTTACTAATTCATCATCTGTAACTATTAGTATCGCTCGACATTCTTTGATGTTAGCTTTTTGAAGAATTTCTAATTCTTGAATATCTCCAACTAAATAATTATTTTTAATGGAATTTGGTATCCCATCAACTTGCCATTTAATCTTTTCTTGTTTATCAATTGCAATTACAGGTACACCAAAATTTTTGAGTAGCTTAACACAATGTTGACCTAAACTACCCAAACCACAAACTATAAAATGCGAAGATTGAGTCGATTGATTCTGTTGTTCAGATAACGACATTTAGCAAACCTATATAATTATGATTTTTGTTTGGCTTCGAGTAATTAATAGTGATGCGTATACTTCGATTTGCAATCGAACAATAATTTGATGAAATCAGATAAATGCAATAAATAACTAACTCAAATAATAAATATATTTTTTGGGATGATTAATTGTGATAAACACAACAATTAATTTTAAATATAGGAAGTATGCCAAAAATATTATATACAAGTATTTTTTGATAATTTGATGTTTGAAATACCCTAATAATAAAAAACATTTAATAATTAAATTAACGTGAGTTCAATGTTCATTCCTCGATTATTCATGAGGTTAGAAGTTGGGTTTTTCTGATGATTGTCTGTTACAACTCAGATTTATCTTAAAAACTCGACTTATTTCTATTCGTTGAATTCATGTTAAATTAAATTTAATCTGATATTAAACAACTATCAAGAATAATCTGTGGTGGAAATATAAAAAACCCGGTATCCTCAAAAAACCGGGTTTATTACTTGATGAAATTACGAAAATTATCGTTTAATTATCCTGATAAATTATTCAAAATTCAAACTTTCTAAAAACTTACTGAAATCCAAAATCTTCTTCTGTTGTAATTGGTGTTTCCGTTTCAGTAGGTGATTCTCCAGAAAATTCGATTTCACGATTTTCTAAAGTTTCTGAAGGTTGTTCCCCTTGCTCATTACTAGGAATAATAACAGACGACTCAGAAGCATCTTCAACTGCTGTTGCTGGTTGCTGTTGATTTTGAGATGAAACAATTTCTTGCATCAACTGCTCAATAACTTCTGTTTGTTCAATGTTACCTTGTTTGCGATATTCTTTATGAGCGCGTTTAAGAACTTGTTGAGCTTTCTTCAATTCCCCTTGCTTGTAAAAAGCTATTCCCAAATTGTAATAAGCAGAAGGATTATCCGGAATCCGACGAATTGCTTGAATATAAGTCTCAATCGCTTCGGGAGTTTGACCTCTAACTGCTAATAAACCAGCTAAATTAGTATATGCTGCAATATTCTGGGGATTTAATACTAAAACTTCTCGGTAAGCAGAAATCGCTTTCGCTGTATCTCCTTGTTGCTGCAAAGCTATTCCCAAATTAAAGTAAGCGTTGGCATTGTTTCTGTCAAGATGGATTGATTGCTCGTAAGCTGCGATCGCCTCTTCTTTTTGTCCTTGTTGATACAATACTAATCCGAGATTATATTGAGCATTAGCCATTGTCGGCTCAACTATTAATGCTTGACGGTAAGCGGTAATTGCAGCTTCATTTTGTTCTTGTTTATGCAACGCTAAACCCAAATTATAATAAGCTTCCGCTAATTCAGGATTAAGACGAATCGCTTCTCCATACTCTTGTACCGCTGCATCCAAACGATTTTGCTTTAAAAAGATATTACCTAAATAATTCCGTGCTGCACCAAGATTCGAATCGCGATTTAAAGCAGCCCGCAAAGCTGATTCAGCTCCTTGAAAATCGCCAGTATTATAACGCATAACTCCCTGCTGAAACAAACCAGCAGCTTCTAAATCTTGAGTGACAGCGGTTTGTGCTAAAAGCTTATTTCCCGGTAAATCCGCGATGGCAATTCCCACGAAGGTAGCACAGGAGCAAAATAGTAAAGGAACAGCAGCGCCAATAATACGCTGAATATTTGCAAATTTTTGAGACATTTTAGGCTTTCCCTGCACTTATTACTAGATGCTGTTTAAGTTAGAATGCCCATAATCGAGAGAAAAATTAAAGTTCTTTGAATAATTTTTGAGTAGGGGATGGGGAGATGGGGTGATGGGGTGATGGGGAGAAATAAATATCAACCATCAACTGTCAACTGTCAACTGTCCACTGTCAACTGTCAACTGCTTCAGGTAGTATCAACATGGCATCACCGAAGGAATAAAAGCGATATTGAGCTTTAATGGCTTCTTGATATACACTCAACAATCGTTTTCTCCCAATTAAAGCACTTACCAACATCAGTAAACTCGAACGTGGTAAATGAAAGTTGGTAATCAAACCTTGCACTACTCGCCATTTATAACCAGGATATATAAATAAGTTGGTTTCTCCACAAAATGGCTGCAATTCCCCTGATGTAGCTGCTCCTTCTAATGCACGTACTACCGTTGTTCCTACTGCAATTACTCTTCCACCTTTGGCTTTAGTTTCGCGGATTTGCTCTACTGTCTGCTTTGGTACTTCAATCCATTCTTTGTGCATTTCGTGAGTAGTTACGTCTTCTACTTCCACCGGACGAAATGTACCCACTCCCACGTGTAAAGTGACGAAAGCTCGATTAATTCCAGTTTGCTGTAATGTTTCTAATAATTCAGGAGTAAAATGCAGTCCCGCTGTGGGTGCTGCAACTGCTCCAGGATGTTCAGCATAAACTGTTTGATACTGTTGGCTTTCGGCATTGCTCGCCGTAATATAAGGCGGTAAGGGTATTTCTCCAAATACATCTAATAGCTGTATCAAAGATATTCCAGGAGGTAAATCAAATTGCAGCAATCGTCCTCCTGTCGCTTCGTCTGTCTGCAAAACTTTGGCAACTAATTGTTTACAAGGTTCTAAACTATCTTTCCTCGGCTCAAAAATAATCTCGCTACCTGACTTGAATCGCTTTCCCGGTTTAACTAATGCTAACCAACAATTGTGCTGCAATTCTTCCAACAGCAAAACTTCTATTTGGGCTCCCGTAGATTTACGTCCGTATAGTCTCGCTGGTATGACTTTTGTATCATTCATTACTAGTAAATCCTGGGGACGAAGAATCACTGGTAAATCCCGAAAAACTCGATTGTCAGGTATTTTTTGTATCCCAGTATCAAGTGAATCTACTACCAACAAACGCGAACTATCTCTGGGAACAACGGGGTTTTGAGCAATTAATTCCGGAGGTAAATCATAGTCGTATCCATCGAGAGAACAGTCTAGATTCACATCTGTAGTAATTTGACTTGAAGGGTAAATACCTTGAGACAAATAGGTTTCTGACTCAGAAGAATTGGGTTTTCCCATAAAAGGTGGTTGCTGCATTGATATTTATAGTTTTTTAAAGGAAAAAATTTCAATTATAGTTTATGAAAAAATCTTAATTATTAACCCTAAGTGATATTAAGCATATTATCAATTAGAGTATATTTAAGTAATACGCAAAATCAAAGATAAAAATTGGGTAAACCTCCCCATCCAAAAACGGGGGCTTTTACCCTACCGGAGTTGGGATCAATATATCAATAATAGAAATGTAGAGATGTAAAGTTGGCTTTGATCCCAAGCACTAAGATGGAATATTTGTATTACCTGGCAAATGCCAGTTTAACTTTAAGGGTAGTTCAATATTTGCACGCTAGACCCCGGATACCTGTTTCCTTCATCACCGTAATTCATCAGATAGATGGTTGGGTGGTTAGAGTCAAACTTGATTATCAGATTTCTCCTGATTTAGATGGTGATATCCGGTCTTTTTTGAACGAGTTAGGAATTCGTTACGAACCTCCAATGCGAGTACAAATGGCACTTTGGAGTTTGGAAGCACAACAAAATCCGGTTGAAGTCATGCGTCGTTATCAAGTCGCTATTGTTTCTCACGGTAGCCCCGACAAAGAAGAAATTGAAGCATTTCGACAACAATTTGTTAGAGGATTGGGTTACTGTCCGGAAACCCTAGCATGAATATTGTTGCTGTATGCAACTTTTATCGCTAGGTGGTTATTAGTTGATAATCGGTAATTTATCTATTTGTATTTATCACGAATCTTACTCATTGTCAATTGAATACTCAAATGCTGCGGCAATGTATTCTTCTAAGGTTAAATAATATCCCGATACTGATAAACTAGCTAAAAAATTTGTTTGAGTTATTTTTCTCTGACAGCAAACAATCGCGACATCAAACTGGCAAAGATAGTCTGCTTTTTCAGGAAACTTTGCCAGAAACATCGCAGCAGTGCGGCAAAGTTTAGCTTGTTTTTTTGGTGCTAAAGCCATTCTTCCTTGAGCATCCCAACTACCCGGAGAACGGGTTTTGACTTCGACGAATGCTAAGGTAACGCTACCCAAATTATCTTCCCTTTCGGCAATAATATCAATTTCTCCCCAACGACAGTGCCAGCGACGATGTAGAATTATCCAACCCGTTGATTTGAGCCATTGGGTTACGAAGTCTTCACCTAAAGCACCAATATCGGGATAATGAGAGGAAGAATGGTTCGTCATGAGCAGCTAAATTATCATGATTTTTACTAAAAGTAACTGGATTAAGGTAAGTATACTTAGTTTATTGTTTTGGGGAATAGTTTATATTTTGCCGTCAAATCTAACTCCCCAGGCTTTGGCTTTGGATTACGATAAGGAAATTTTAATCGAAGCTGATTTCTCCAATCGCGATTTAACGGATTCTAGTTTTACGAAAGCGAATCTTCGCGATAGCAACTTTAGTAATTCTAATTTGCAGGGTGTAAGATTTTTTGCGACTAATTTGGAGTCAGCAAATTTAAGGAATACCAACCTCAGATATGCGACTTTAGATTCGGCACGTTTAGTAAAAGCAGATTTGACAAATGCAGTGTTAGAAGGTGCATTTGCATCCAACGCTAGATTCGACGGTGCGATTATTGATGGTGCTGATTTTACCGATGTGTTATTACGTCGCGACGAGCAAGAGAAATTGTGTCAATTAGCCAAAGGTACTAATCCCACCACAGGGCGCAATACTCGCGATACTTTATATTGTTCGTAGGTCAAATATAGCAAATTTCGGTTGAGTCCAATGCACTAAAACCTCACCCCCATCCGCTCTCCGTATATTAGGAGAGGGGTTAAGAGGGCGGGGTGAGGTAATATTTGTATTCCACCCAAGTGAAAACCGCTATATATCGTAATCATCAGAAGTCGGGTTTTTAGCTTATATATTTGTAACAGCAGACAATACTCCTATCCCGCTGGAAAATTACCTATTTCTCTTTATCTCTTTCCTTTGTGTTCTCTGCGTCTCTGCGGTTTTTTTATCGGTAATCTTCTGCCGGGAAGGGAGTAGTTATAAAAACCCGGCTTCTCAAAACCCACATCAACTAGATTAAGATTCTCCTATAGAAAAACATCGCTGTTGATCTAATTCTTTCAAACGTTTTTTTTCAGCCATAAAAGCTTGATAATAAGATTGATATTGTTCTGGTTGAGTTTCTGCATTGGTTTGCTCCCAAAGTTCGTAAAAGTGACGGAAGCGTTTTTCTCGCAATACTTTTTCCATGCTCAAAGTTGCTCTTAAAATTTGTAGGGGAGTGCGAATTATTTGCTGTTGGGCTGTTTCGTTTAAGTGGAATAAATGAGAAACTAATTCGATTTGTTCGGGAAATTCTAAATATCTATCTTGCAAAGTTGATATTAATTCTGTGGAATAATTTGGATTAGAAATATCTGCTGATTGAATTTCAACAATTTGTTGCCATAACAATCGGTGATGAGACAAACTAAATTGTAAATTTCTGGCTTCTAAACTTTCAATAATCGTTTTCCGGTATTCTGGAGAATGTAAATAAATTAGTAATAATAAACTCTCCGCTTCTTCTAAAAGACTGTATTCTTTAGGAATTGATTTGAAAGCATTCCCAGAATTATCTTGAAATTTGCGGTTTGAAGATGGAGATGTATAACTTTTATTTTTATAATTTACTCCTGCTGATTTATGATGAGGAGAAATTTGAGTTAATAAATTTTCTACTCGTAATGGAGTAAGTCTAGTGTCTCCCAAACTGAGTATTTCCGCACAACGAGAAACATAATAATCTCGCGTATCGGTATTATCTATATTCTTTAATAATTTAACCATTTGCTGACAGACTTTTTGAAAATCTGTAGCTTGTTTCAAATCACAATCTTTGGTAATTTGTTCAATCTGCCAATCTAACCATAACGGTGCATTTGCTAACAGTTGTTGATAATCTTCTGAAGTATGACTAAACAAATATTCATCAGCATCTTTACCATCAGGAATATTGAGAATTTTGAGTTGGACTTCACCCTTATAAGCTAAATTCGCGACTTCACCAATTGCTCTTTCTGCTGCAAGAGTTCCAGCTTTATCCGCATCAAAATTGAGAATTAACTGTTTAGAATCACTGTAACGCATAGCTAAACGTACTTGTTCAATACTTAAAGCCGTACCCAACGAAGCAACAACATTATTAATTCCAACTGCATGGAGAGCGATAACATCAAAATAACCTTCCACTACCACAGCTTGGTCGAATTGGGAAATACCAGATTTCGCTTTATCTAATCCGAATAACGTTCTACCTTTATGAAAAACTTCGGTTTCCGGTGAATTTAAATATTTAGGTTGTTCATCATCTAAACTTCTACCACCAAAAGCAATTACTTTCCCGGTAATATCGTGAATAGGAATCATTAAACGGTTGCGAAAAGCATCATAATAACCCCTACCTTCTGCACGAGATTTAATTAATCCTGCTTTATCCAATAACTGTACCGGATAACGTTTATCTTCCACTAAATAACGATATAAAATTTCCCAACCAACTGGAGCATAACCTAACTCAAACTTTTTAATAGTTTCATCTGTTAACTTGCGCTGTTGTTGAAGATATTCTAAAGCAACTTCCCCACTTGGTTGCCATAAAGCGTGTTGATAAAAACGCGAAGCCACCTCAAGAACTTCGTATATTTGTTTACGTTCCGATAATTGACGCTGTAATTCTTGTCGTTGTTCGGGTTCTAAAGTTTCTACAGGTACTTGATAGCGTCGTGCTAAATCTAAGACAACTTCAGCAAAAGAACGTTTATCCAACTCCATCATGAATTTGATTACATTCCCTCCAGCTTGACAGCCAAAACAGTAATACATCTGTTTGCTAGGACTTACACTAAAGCTAGGAGTTTTTTCATTGTGGAAAGGACATAATCCTAAAAAATCTTTACCACGCTTGCGTAAAACAACTCGTTCTGATATGACATCAACAATGTCAGCCCGTTGTTTGACTTCTTCAATAGTATCTTGGTGCAAGCGGGGGATTTGCATGATTTAACAGTTGACAGTGGACAGTTGACAGTTGACAGTTGACAGTTGACAGTTGACAGTTAACCTTTAACCTTTGACCTTTGACCTTTGACCTTTTTTTACCTTTATATCCTTGTCCCCAGTACCAGAATGGTGTAAACAATCTTTTACGATAACTTTTAATCAGAGGAAATACTGAAGATGGGACGTATTTTTATTTCAGCAGGTCACGGAGGTAAGGAAACAGGAGGTATAGATCCAGGTTTTATTGCGGGTGGCACAACTGAAGCCAAGGAAATGATTTTACTACGGGATTTAATTTTAACGGAATTAAGGGCGCGTGGGTTGGAAGTTCTTTCGGTTCCAGATTCTTTGAGTGCTAGAGCGAGTATTGAGTGGATAAATTCCCGTGGTAATCGTAATGATGTCGCGGTGGAAATTCATGCCGATTCTGCTTCTAGCCCTGCTGTAAACGGCGCTAGCGTCTATTATATTGCTAATAATGAAGAACGTAAAAGCAATGCCGAAACCCTGTTGATGGCGCTGCTACGTCGGGTTCCGCAGTTAAATAGTCGGGGGGTGAAGCCGGATACTGCAACTGGGATGGGACAGTTGATATTTACTCGTCAAGTTGCGATCGCGTCTTTGTTGATGCAAGTTATTTTCTTGAGTAGTCCCCAAGACCGTGCTTTATTACAAACCCGTCGTCGGGAATTTGCGGTGGGGATAGCTGATGGAATGGTAGCATGGAGTCGCGTAATTGATCCAGGTTCAACTCCGCCACCGGAACCAACTTATCCAGGAATTAATATTCAAATTAACGGTCAAACTTATTCAGAGCAAGGAATATTAGTAAACGGTAATGCCTATATTCCCATAGATTTAGTTGACCGTTTGCAAATTGACTTATCAAAAACTACTAATGTACGTCGTCTGAGCTACCGCAGAATAGTTTATGTCAAAGCAATAGAATTACGAGAATTTAATATATCAATAGCTTGGGATGCTGCGAATCGTACCGTAATTTTAAAATCAAATTTAGCAATTTGTGCCAACCAAATTAGTCAAATAATCTCTCGTGGTGCAACTTCGGAAGTACAGTTACAAATATTTTTGAGAGACAATAATCAAGATGCTTTGGTGAAGTTTCCCGACATACCCAAACTGTATCGAGAAGAAGCAGCAATTGAGGGAGTGAATCACGACATTGCTTTTTGTCAAATGTGTTTAGAAACCGGATTTTTACGTTTTGGGGATGATATTCAACCCCAACAAAATAACTTTGCAGGATTAGGAACTATCGGTGGTGGAAGGGAAACAGCATCATTTCCTAGTGCGAGAATTGGAGTCCGCGCTCATATTCAACATTTAAAAGCTTACGCCAGTTTGGAACCTTTATCACAGGAAGTTGTAGACCCCAGATTTCGCTTTGTGACGCGGGGTATTGCACCGTTAGTGACAGATTTATCGGGTAGATGGGAGGCAGATTTGCAATATGGAGAGAAGATTATCGCATTAGTGAAGCGGTTGTATGAATCGGCAGGGTTTCTGTAGATGTAATCTTCTTAGCTATAATTTTGATTAAAGCGCTGCTACACTGCGGTTGTGATGTGGTTTAGCTTTCTGAATGCAACGCAGTTTAGTATGAGAATTCCTCCAAAATTAGATGAGAGGATAAAAGAGTATGCTGATCATGATCGTATTACCAAAAGCAAGGTAATGTCAGATGTCGTTAATCATGATTTGGCTTTTTCTAGTGATTTAACTTGAAGTTATTATTTCTGATAATTTGATTAAAAAATCTATTACTAACTTAAACATGAAGTTTAGAGAAATAGACGGAAGAATAAAAATATTACTATTAATGCTTTGCGAGATACTTCTAGGAGTAATTCTCAGCTTAATTAGTTCCCGAATATCTAGCAATTTAAACAATCTAAACATTAATGTAAATCAGACATTAGTTATGCTAATAATTTTACTGTTTATAATCTGTTGTGTTTTAGTATTAGTTAAGTATTTTCAAAAAGTAGAACATAAAACTTCTCAAAAAGATATTTCACCAGAGCAGAGTGCTGTACCAGTAACTACCAAGTTACAATCAACAAAAAAAATTCTAGCTCGCAAAGTTTTTGTAAGTACTAGTTTGGTACTTGCTGGTTTTGTTGCTGCATTTATTGTTCAAAAAATTCTAGATAATCCTGTAATACCTCCCTTACCTGTGGCATCTCCGACTCCTATCTCCACATCGATTCCCAGGGTTATTAAAGTACTTAAATTTGCTATCCTTCCCACATTAGATTTTAAAACTTTAGCAGAGCAGGAGAATTGGAATAACTTCATTAAAGATATGGAGAGAACATTGGGAATTTCGGCGAATATTTTGCCTGTACAAAGTTATAAAGAAGCGATTGAAGCAATCAATAATAATGATGCTCAGATTGCTTGGTTTGGTGGTCAATCCTACATCGAAGCAGCCAAAGAAAATCAAATTGAAGCCTTTGCTCAAACTGTAAATAATGATGGTAGTAGAGGTTATTACTCATATTTAATTACGAATAAAAATCAGCCAATATCACAGGTAGAAGCACTGGATAAAAACCAAAGTGATAAATACATAATTGATGCAATAAAAAAGAGCTTAATAGTCACATTTGCTTTCAACGATAAAAATTCTACTTCTGGTTTTTTAATTCCAAATTTGTGCGTTTTTGCTAAAAATGGTATCGAACCCGAAACAGTTTTGAGTAACCCACCATCTTTTCTTCGCAGTCATGAAGCCACAGCACTTGCTGTAGCAGATGAACGTGTAGATGTCGCAACAAATAATAGTGAAGCTTTAGCTCGTCTGCAAAAAAGTCATCCCCAAGCTTATCAAAAAATCGAAATCATTTGGGAATCTCCGATTATTCCCAGTGACCCCATAGCTTATCGTAAAGATTTACCAGAAAACATTAAGAAAAATATTCAAGATTTTTTCTACAACTATCAAAATCAAACAGTTCTCAATATTATGGGATGGAGTGGATTTGAGCAAGCATCGGATGCTACCTGGAACATAATTCGCGATTTTGATGATATTACAAAGAAAATAAAAAGTGGCGCATCTAACAGCCAATTGCAAGCAGAAGCACAACGTATTTGCTCACCGTAATCAAGCTTTAAATCATTAGGGCTTACGCAACTGGCACATTTTCCTTGTAGGGTGCGTAGTTTAGAATAAATTTGAACGTAGTAATCAGGTTTGTACCGTCACGCACCATCAACCATTTGTGACAATAATGATGCTACTGCGTCACGCTCCGCGTTCAGTTTACTGACTCGTCAGAGTAACGTAAGTCCTGATAATTATAAATTTTTAACGAACCATAGATAAAATTGCTATTACGATTTTTACGGTTTGTTACAAGCTATGAATTTTAAGGGAACAATAAGAAAAGAACTACCATGTTTTAGTATTTTCTTAACCCATGTCTGAAAATCGAGAGCGTAATTCCGCTATTAATGCGACTGCTAATATCAAAGTTCACCACGCCAGAATTTGCGATTTACCTCCCAATGTGCTGCTTAAAATATATAGAGGTGGAATTCGCTCTGGTGAACCATCAAGAACTACCTCACAAGCCACAGAAATGTTGAAGAAAATACCTCCATCTCAACGAGCAGGTATTGACGGAAAATCCGCAGGTGGTAACGTTCAAGAATATTTATCTGATAAGCACGCAAGTCATATCAAGCCACATAGTAAAGGTGGTTCCAATAATCCCAGAAATATTAAATGGGAAGATGGGAAAGAAAATATTGCTCGTGGTAATAAGCCCATGACTTGGCAAGAGCAAATGAGATTGAATTCTAAATGGCATTTTGATAATCTTACGGGTGCGGTGAAAGCAGGGGTAAAAGCCACACCTTTGGGAGCAGCAGTTGGTGCAGCTACCACAGCACCGTTTTCCATGCTTACGAATGCGCTACGGGTAATTAGAGGTGAAATTTCCGCACCAGAAGCAGCTATAGAAACAGTAAAAGATACCGTAGTTGGCGGTACTGTAGGAGGTGTTACAGCTTTTACCATTACAACTATTGCAGCAGCTTGTCCACCAATTGCGATCGCATTAACAGCAGTAGCACCAGCTTTAACCGTTGTGGGAACTGCGGGTATGATTTACGAGTTTTTCAATATTCTTGAAAATCACAAGCAGGAAGTTAAAGTTTACTATGAATCTTTAACTCAGCAAGAATTAAAACATTTACAAGCAATTGAAAACGAATTAATTCACGGACATCATAAAAATTTAGAGTTTATAGCTGAAGCAAAAGCTGTTAATCAAACGATAAAAAATCGACCAATTAAACCTGGTATCGAAGCCGCAGTAAAACGATATCAAGAATCCGTAACTATAGCTCAATCTTTAGGATTAACTTCAGCAGATAGTCCGTTACTGGGTAATTCCGTGTACCCTTCTCTTCCTCTATAAAAATAATAATTTATATTATGCTTCCTTTTATTTTCGGCGCTATTGGTGCAGCAGTCGGAGCAGTTGCTAGTGCTTTTATTACCCATGCTATTGGTGAAAGCGATCGACAAGCAGCCAAGCATCATCGAACAGTAGCAAATGAATTAACTCAGAAATACGCAGCTTTAGAAAAGAGGTACAACGAATTAGCTGATACAAGCAAGAAACAGATTATTGATTTAACTTACCAGCACGCTTTAGATGAAGTAGAAAAAGATTGTTTGCGTTTAGCGGTTAGATTGCAAAAAAATTTGATTTCTTTAATGTGGGAGATTGATAAAGAACCAACAGAAAAAGTTTTAAAGGAATTTGTCCAAGCAGTAGAGCTTACAAATTATGTGCTTGCTCAAAGTAAGGAAGAGTTAATTTGCGTTCCTAGCGATTACTATGCACGTAATTATATTGCTGCTTATAAACGAAAGTTAACATGATTCTATTGGAAAAATAAACGGCTTGTGAACAACCGAAAAAACACTGAAGTTAAATATTTGTATTTAGCTTAAATTGATGGTTAATTAGCGGAAAAGCAACTAAAAAGAACCCACCTGCGCGGGTTTTGTTTGTATAGCCGCGACTTCCAGTTGCCCATTTTATCATGAAGCATCATCAAAATATGTCAACTCAACAATTCGAGCAAACTTATAACCAAATTCAAGATACTGGTAACAGACTTTTAAATTATTTATTAGAAATTTGTGCTAGAAAAAGCAGTCAAGGAGACGATACTTCAGGGCTGCAAAGCGTCGAAGGAGATATTAATAAAGCATTAACAGCCTTAAAAGAGCAGAAATATCAAGTTGCTGTAATTGCAGCGATGAAAGCAGGTAAAAGTACTTTTATAAATGCTTTAATTGGTGCAGATATCTTAGCAAGCGAATCTGAAGCTTGTACGGTTTGTCGTACAGATATTTGTCCAATAGATGCAGAACAAACACCTAGACTTTTAGAATATCAACAAGGGAAAAGAAAACCGATAGTTTTAGTAGAAGGTGAAGCTGAAAAAATTAGGCAAGTATTTTTAGAACGCACTCGCCAAATTAGAGAAACAAATAATCCTGACAATACTATCCGCTTTGAATTACAATATCCCATTGAAGCTATTAGTAAAGTTCCATATTTAGCTGGATTTAGATTAGTAGATACTCCCGGTCCTAATGAATGGGAATCTGATAGCTTTAATACGACAGCTTTAAAGCAAACTGCATTAGAAGCCCTGCGGACTTGTGATGCGATTTTATTTATTTTAGATTACACATCGTTTAAAGATAATACAAATTCAGAATTACTCAAAGATTTAATTGAGCAACGCAGCGAATTTTTAAAAAATGATACTGGTAAAATTTACTTTATTTTAAATAAAGTAGATAGAAAATCCGAAAAAGATAGACCAATACCCAACGTCATAGAAGATTTACGCAAAACTTTAATTGGGTTTGGGATTCCAGAACCTATTATTTATCCAGTCAGCGCATGGCAGGGTTTGTTAGCAAGGTTAATAAATAATGAAAGTGCGACGAAAGAAAATAAAAAAGATTTTAAATACTTTTTCCTTGCTAGATATATGGAAGAAGATGAAGACGGTGATATTATAGTACCGAAGTTAAATCATATTGCTCCTCAAGCCTTGAAAGATAGCGGTATTCTAACTATAGAAAATGATGTCATTCAAACTATCCTTCAAAATTCAGGATGGAATTTATTAAGTGATGTCTTGGCTAAATTTGACAAAAACGCTCAAGCCATCGATGAAACATTAATCACAGAAATTAGAGGTTGGGAAATAGGAATTGAGCAGCTTCAAGCAAAAACAGAGGAATATATAAAGCGTTCCGATTCAGCGAGAGAAAACGTTATAAAAGTAAAACAGGCTATAGAAGAAGAAAAGAATATATTAATAGATCAGTTTAGCAAAGGTATGGACAAATTTGCCAACGATGCCAAACAACTTATTAGAATAGAAATTGAAAAGTTAACAGATATTCAATCTAAAAACAATAGTTATTTAGATACTTTACAAAACCTTTTTAACTCTATTAAGAAAATGATTCCTTTGGTTAAATTTTCTAATTATAAAATCAAATGTGAGAATAGCAAAGATGCAGATAAAATTTGTCAAATTATCAATGAATACTGTTCTCCCATAATTCAGAATTTTTGGTTAGAGGCTCAAGATAAACTGATTAGAGAAGGGAAAAGCATTCGTCAAAACTTAGTTCAAAAAATCCAAAAACATATTCAAGATATATCTAATGAAATATCAAAATACTTGGGAAATACTTTACAAGTAAAAATAGACGCTAATCCCATTCTGTTTCCTGATTTTGAATTTTCCGGACTTGATGCCGAGATCAAAAAACAGCAACAGGTATTTAATCGAATAAAAAAAGAAACAAGAACAAAAACAGGTTGTTGTGATTCTAGCAAAACATATGAGGTAGATATTGCGTACAAAGAATATCAAATAGATTTACGACTCACTTGTAAAGCTATTCAAGACAAAATAGATGAACAAGTAGAGAGAAACAAAGAACTACTTGAGCGAGTTATTCAAAAACAGGTATCAGCAGATTTTCAAAAGGCTGAAAAGCAAATTAATGACTATATAAATAGATTTCAGCTTGAATTTGATAACTTACTAGAACAAAGAGCGAAACAAGAGTTAATTGCTGATGAGATTATTGCTACTCTTACAAGCCAAAGAATGGAAGTAAATCAATATTTTAGTGAATTGATGGCTATTCGAGAATTGCTCAATAGTTGGAAGCCAAAGCAGACGCAGGAAGTATCCTTGGAAGCATAACCTGATCTAGTCGTGTATTCCATGAAATAAAAAAGACGTTGCATTGCAACGTCTCTACATGATTATTTCTTAAACATTAAATCATCGGATCGGGAATATTTTTATCACTTTACTCCTTCAATTCCCAAAACCTTAACTAAAAAAGCCCACTTATCCGCAGCTTCTTCAATAATCTTTGTTGTCGGTTTACCTGCACCATGTCCAGCTTTTGTTTCAATTCTTATTAATACTGGTGCATCTCCATCATGAGCTGCTTGCAATGCAGCGGCAAATTTGAAACTATGGGCGGGTACTACTCTATCATCATGATCTGCGGTAGTTATCAACGTTGCTGGATAAGCTGTACCCGGTTTCAAATTATGCAGTGGTGAATAAGCATAAAGGGTTTTGAAATCTTCGGGATTTTCCGAGGAACCGTATTCCGGAACCCAAGCCCAACCGATGGTAAACTTATGGAAACGCAACATATCCATTACCCCTACAGATGGTAACGCTGCACCGAATAAATCCGGACGTTGCGTCATACAAGCACCTACCAATAATCCACCATTACTACCACCGGCGATCGCCAATTTATCAGATTTAGTATAACCATTGTCTATCAACCATTGTGCAGCAGCGATAAAGTCATCAAAAACGTTTTGTTTTTTATCTTTGATTCCTGCTTGATGCCATGCTTCGCCGTATTCACCACCACCGCGTATATTAGGTACGGCGTAAACTCCTCCCATTTCCATCCATATCAAGCTACTAACTGAAAAGGTTGGTGTTAAAGATACGTTAAAACCGCCGTAAGCGTAAAGGTATGTGGGGTTATTTCCATCTAGTTTAATTCCCTTTTTATGGGTGATAAACATTGGGATTTGAGTACCATCTTTGCTTTTATAAAATGTCTGTTTGGTTTCGTAATTATCGGCATTGAAATCTACTTTTGGTTCTCGAAAAATCGTACTTTCACCAGTTACCATATCGTAGCGATAAATGGTACCCGGTAAAGTAAAGCTGGTGAATTGATAAAAGGTTTCGGTGTCACTGCTTTTACCATTAAAACCACCTACGGAACCGATACCAGGTAATTCTATTTCTCGGACAAAATCACCGTTAATTTGAAAAATTTTAATTTGACTGCGAGCATCTTTAAGATATTCGGCAACAAATTGATTATTAAGAGTACCGACACTTTCTAAAGTTTCTGTGGTTTCAGGAATTATTTCTTGCCAATTTTTAGATTCCGGTTTTTTGGTATCAATAGCAATAACTTTTCCTCGTGATGCATTTAAATCAGTTTGAAAATAAAAGATATTTTTATCGTTATCAATCAAGCTGTAAGAAGCTTCAAATTTATCAATTAATTCGACAACTTGACTGTTAGGATTAGTTAAATCCTGATAGAAAACCAAGTTTTTAGAATCAGTTCCCAGCCAAACTGAAATAATTAAATAATTCCCATCTTCGGTAACACTACCGTTAAAACCCCATTCTTTTTGGTCGGAACGTTCATAAATTAAAGTATCCTCCGATTGAGGTTGACCTAATTGATGATAATAAAGTTTTTGATAGTAATTAACATCTTCTAACTTAGTCTTTTCATTTGGTGCATCATAAGCACTATAGAAAAAACCTTTACTATCATTTGTCCAAGAAACACCAGAAAACTTAATCCATTTTAAATGGTCTTTTAAATCTTCACCCGTGTCAATATTTCTCACCTTCCATTCTTGCCAATCGGAACCAGCAATTGATATACCATAAGCTAAATATTCACCGTCTTCGCTAATAGATATACCCGAAAGAGCAACAGTTCCATCTTCGGAAAGTTGATTTGGATCAAGTAAAACTGTTGGTTTATCGTCAAGACTTTTTAAAGTATATAAAACACTTTGATTTTGTAAACCGTCATTCTTAAAATAAAAATAACGATTTCCCTCCTTAAAAGGAACCCCATATTTTTCATAATCCCATAATTTCGTCAAACGTTTCTTGATATCCTCTCTCTGGGGAAGTTGTTCAAGAAAACTAAAAGTAACTTTATTTTGCGCTTCCACCCAAGCTTTAGTTTCTGGAGAATCGGGATTTTCCAGCCAACGGTAGGAGTCTGCAACTTCAGTACCGTGGTAATTATCAACTTGTTCGCTTTTACTAGTTGCTGGATAGTTTAAGTTGTATGCAGTAGTCATGTTTTTCTGGGAAGAAGTTACCTTTACATAGTACAGAAATGTACAAATAATAACTATTGTCAAAAAGATAACTAAAATTTTGGGTAGAAGCGAAAACAATTTTTTCATTCAAGCTTGATATTGAATTTCAAATATATACAGAAAGTTCGTTATATTGCATAACGTTTATCAATGATATACATATGAAATTCAATTTTTACGCATTTTTTGATTTATTCCAGAAATATTTGGGTAATTTAAGGCTATATGGAATTTTTTATTTTCGTCCATTGATGAATAGAGGTGAGTGATGTTTGAATGGTTTGATGAATTTAAAGCTAGTGTGGAAGCAGGAATCAAGTCAGGTATTGAATCAAGCGTTTTGGGTTTAGCTCAGTCATTTATGAACGGAATCGAAGATTTTTTTAAAGTTCCAGAACCCGACGGAGCGTTTGAATTGATTCGTACTTTTCACCCTTCAACCGTTCAAACGATTTCTATAGATGGGGTTACGATTGAAGAAGACTATTGGAAAATTGAATCTTACGGTGAAAAAAAAGTTTTGCTATTTGAAATTGCCGAACCTAATGTATCGGAATGTTTGCTATTGTGTCAGGCTCAAGTTAAGACTGCAAATTTATGTAAGCCTGCAAAACTTACCTTGAGCGCTAGAAATTCTGCTGGATGGACTTCCAATCAATATGCATCGGCTGAAGGTACAACCATTTGGCATCTTTGTAAAGTACCATTTCACTTTAAAAAGCAAGGATTTTCGGAATCCCTTACTGTGAGTGTAGAATTTCAAAGTGGGGGAGTGTTTTGGCTCAAAGATGTCGAGATTTTACAAGCTGCTGTTAAACAGTCTTCCAATAGTTATCAGAAATAGCCTGTGGGGTGAGAATTCGGGTTTTTATAAGGGTTATCTTATTACTCCCTTCCCGACAGAAGATTACTGGTTAAAAAAACCGCAGAGACAAGGCAGTGCGTTGCGGAGGCTCCCTCCGTTGTAGCAACTGCCGCGCAGAGTACGCTTCTTGAAAGAGGTAAAGAGAAATAGGTAATTTTCCAGCGGGATAGGAGTAATACTATTCCCTACTCCCTAACTAGTAACCACTAACTTTTCACCTTTGAGCATCCTCACAGCAGCTTCGAGTAAAGCTTCTTCTAAATAAGGCTTAGTAAAATAGCCACTTGCACCTAATTGAATTGCCATTTGTCTATGTTTATCGGCACCACGGGAAGTTAACATGGCAATGGGTAAATTATTCAAATCGGGATTTTTCTGAATTCTAGATAGTAATTCTAATCCGTCACAACGGGGCATTTCGATGTCACAGAAGACAATATCGCAAGGTAAACCGGAACGCAATTTATCCCAGGCTTCTTGTCCGTCACGGGCTTGTTCTACACGATAACCAGCTTTAGTAAAGGTAAGAGAAAGTAACTCGCGTACTGTAATTGAATCATCAACAATCAGCACTGTGGGGTCAATTTTTGCATCCGCAGGTTCTACAGGTATGAAAGTATCTTTTTGCTCCCAAAGACTAACAGTACTTTGTTTCGATGTCCGACCCTCAAAGATGTCAATTAACTCCAGCACATCAACAATTGGCATAATTCGACCATCTCCGAGGATGGTAGCACCTGCTACACCCACAGGTTTTGGTGCAGGTCCTTCAAATTGCTTAATAACAATTTCTTGCTCGCTCAAAACTTGGTCAATTTGCAGTGCAATCATCGTATTACCCGAACGTACTGCAATTACGGAAATCATATCATCATCTCTGTTACCACCGTAAACAATACCGCGACTCAAGAGACGGTTAAATGTTAATAACTCTTTGAGGGGACGGAAAGGTAGTTTTCGCTCGCGCCAAAGTATATATTTCTTACCATCGGCATCTTCGCGAATACTTTTAACCGGCATATCCATAGTATCTTCCACACCATCCATGGGGAAAGCAATTCTAGCTTTATCCGAAACGCAACATAAAGCTTTACAAATACTCAAGGTTAGTGGTAGACGAATTGTAAATTTAGTACCCTTACCCAAACTGGAATCGGTGGTAATTGCTCCTCGGATTTCACTGATAGAAGTCCGAACTACATCCATTCCGACACCACGCCCGGCAAGTTGATCAGCTTCATCTTTAGTGCTGAAACCTGAATGGAATAATAGCTCGTATACTTCCATTCGCGAGATAGTTTTTGCTTGTTCCGCTGTAATTAAACCAACCTTGACTGCCTTTTTCTTGACTTTCTCAGCATCAATCCCAGCACCATCATCGCTGACGGAAATCACAGTTTGATTACCTTGGTGGAAAGCGCGGATTTTGATTGTTCCTTGAGCAGGTTTACCCCTGGATTCTCTTTCTTCAGGAGTTTCAATACCGTGGACAATGGCGTTATTTAATAAATGAGTCAAAGGATCAGTTAGATACTGAAGAATCATTTTATCAACTAAAGTATCCTGACCTTCGATAATCAAATTCACTTGCTTACCGCACTTAATCGAATTATCCCGTACTCCTCGTTCCAAACGAGTTGTTACCTGAGAAAACGCTTCCATTCTCGATCGAGTTATTCCTTCTTGCAATTGTGAAGTAACTTGACGAAACTGACGCGCTACTCTTTCGTTATCTTCAACCACAAAGTCAATATCACTGGCTGATTCTCGCACCCGAACAATCAATTCAATCATTTCTTGCGATAGGGTATGAAAAGGAGTAAACCGATCCATTTCTAATTCGCTGAAACCCCTATCTGTATTGAAATTATAATTACCACCGCCGCTGTTATCTTTACGACTGGCGAGTAAAGATGCTTCTAATAACGAACGCTCGTAAAGTTCTTGCATTCTCGCACCCACATCGGAAAGATTCTGTACTTGATGGAGCAAGTTATCAAGGGATTGTCGCATTCTTTCTTGATCTTGTTCCAATGTGTTGCGATTGACTACCAATTCCCCTACCAGGTTACTCAAGTTATCCAAATGCTTCACCGGCACCCGCATTAATTGTTCCCCTTTACTGCTACGAGTATTTTTAGGAGAAGTGGAGTTGCTTTGACTTGTACGGGGTATGGATGTATTCGCTTGTTTAAGTAGGTTTTCTAAGTCGCTGAATTCATCATTGATGGTTGAGGTATCTTCGGTATTTACTGCAACGGGTGTATCGTTTTCTTGGTCATTATTGAAAACAAGTAAATCTTCTAAAGCTGCAAATTCTGCATCTGGAAATTCTTGCTGTTCGAGTAAGGATTCTAAGTCAGAAAAATCATCAAATTTTAGTTCTTCTTCCTGATTTGACTCGGAATTAAAAGGTAAAAAGGTGATTTTTTCTTCTTTTGATGTTGCTTGTAAACTAATTTCGTCATCAAAAGCAATATCTTGGGAAAATAAGTCATCAATTAATTGTGCTTCGGAATTAGTTGTAATCTTTTCTAATTCTTGTGATGAATCTTTATGGGAAATTACTTCTGCTGCAATTTCCAAGTCAAAAGATGATTCGGTGTAATCTATTTCTGGAGATGGTTGTGCAAAAGGATTATCTATATCATTATCGACTTCAAGTAAATTTAAATTATCTTGTTCTGAGAAACTTGTAAATAAATCTTCTTCGATTAAATCTTCTTCGATTAAATCTTCTACCGCTAATTGCTCAACATCATTGTCATCGACTTCAAGTAAATTTAAATTATCTTGTTCTGAGAAAGTTGTAAATAAATCTTCTTCGATTAAATCTTCTACCGCTAATTGCTCAACATCATTATCATCGACTTCAAGTAAATTTAAATTATCTTGTTCTGAGAAAGTTGCAAGGAAATAATCTTCCACAGCAGATGATTTTTGAACATCTTGGTTATCAACTTCGATTAAACTTAAATTATCTTCTTCAGCAGTTACCAATAAATCCCGATCATCAGCATTTTCAGCACTCAACGTTAATTCCAATAAATCATCTAGAGTATCCGATGAAAATGTGGAATCGTTGGAATTATCCTCTAAATCTTCCAACTCCAAATCCGGGCTGATAGCTTCCGATACCTGAGAATTACTAACTTCAAGCAAATTATCTTCTAATATTTTGGCGACATCTTCATGAGGTATGATTTCCGTTTTTTCCCAAATATTACCCAAATTTGCTATTACTTCCGTTGAAGAATCATCGAATAAATCACTATAATCTTCTTCTTCTTTTGGTGTTTCAAATTCACCAAATAAAGTATTTAAACCGACTTCCTCAAAATTTGGTAAATCAAATATTTCCTCTTGTGCTGTAATATCTGGGACTTCATCCACCGCAGCTTCTGTAAATAAATCGTCAAAATCAAGAGTTTTTTCGGTAGATTGTTGACTATGAGAAACAGGTTGATCAAAAAGCGAATCTAATTCATCTTCACCAGTATTGTAATCATTATTATCATCGAAACTAAGTTCGAGTAAATCATTAATTTCTTGTTCACCATCATTTGCAAATAAATCATCACCCGCAAACTCTTTACTACCAGTATTTTTAAAATCTTCTAAATCTAATTCGGAAAAATCTTCACCAAACAACTGCACTATTGTCATTTCTTCTTTCGCAGTTGTTGGGTTATCTTGAGAACTTTCCTGTTCAAACGAGAGAAAATCGGCAAATTCGCTATCGGTATCTTTAGCTTGATCAATATTGGCTTCTACATCGCCATCGCGTTTTTGTGACTTCTCAATTTTTTGATCAATTATTTTCTCTTGTTGCCAATTTTCATCAAGTTCAGAAGACTCTCCTGCAAATAAATCTGCTAAAGTATTTAATTCAGATACTCCTACTTCTGGACCGTGAATATTTAATTCATGAATTACTGTCGGTGCATCGCGATCGACACTATCATCAACATTATCGTCCAATTGGTCAGATAACTCAAACAAACTGTTAATATTGTCTTCTGCTTCAACGCTATCGGCTTGATTATTCTGATCTGTTAAATACAAAGCCTCCACAGCCGCAACTTCTGAATAATTATCTGGTTGTGGGTTTACGAGTAATTCCGTGTCGGGTTGATCAAACTCTAAATTGCTGATATCCAAAAATTCCACTTCAGCAGCCGGAATTAATGCTTCTAATTGCTCACTAATGACAATTTGATTTTCTCGATTTGCTAAAACTAGCTCCAACGCCTGTTTAATCTCAGTAATCGCAATTTTGGCTAAAGTTAGATAAGTATTTTCTTCAGTTGCGATCGCTTTTGTCACCGAACGACACAAATGGCTCCAAGCAGATAAGTTGAATTTATATCCTAATCCTGCTAAATAATCAGTACATTCACATAGCTTTTGCCGATTTTCAGCGGTGGCTGGCTGTTTAAATAATTGCAACATCTGCCGCAGTTTACTTAGTACTTCTGCTTGCAGTTGGCGATAATTATTTCCAGTAGACACTGCGGTATTTTCTAGGTTTTGTTGTATTTTACGATTCTCAGTGTCGGCAACAACCCCATTTCCACCAGTAGACTGTTGCACCAGCTTTTCTAAATGTTCGTGGAGCCAAGTAAATACAGGTTCAGCTTCAGCCATTAAAGTATTTGCAGTTTCCTCCGTCAAACCAAAAGGGCCGCTCAAATGCTCTAATAGCACTTTTAGAGTATCGGAAACCCCAAGAAACAAAGATTCCAGCTTTTGATCGATTTTGACCGGACTATCCTTAAGGACCTTAAAGCAATCTTCAAGACGGTGAGAAGTACGCTGAATGCTATTCAAGCCAAGCATTGCTGCTCCTCCTTTAATCGAGTGAGCAGCCCGGAAAACTTCGTTAATTAAATCTGGGTCATTAAGAGTACTCTGGAGATTTAACAACCCCTGCTCAATAGTATTCAGGTGGTCTGTTGCTTCCTCAATAAAGTATCCTAAAATGCGTTGTTGTTGTTCCGGTAGCATAATCAATTTTGGATTTTGGATTTTGGATTTTGGATTTTGGATTATTCTGATCTTTAATCAAGTTGCAAGAATAATTTTTTGTGGGTGGATTTTGGACTACTTATGAATTTTTAGATTTGATAATTGATAGCGAAATTGCTTGTATAACCTGAAATCTAAAATCTAAAATCTAAAATCCAAAATTATCTCGATTCCGCAGTTTCGACTCGGAAACGTTCCACGGAGGAAATCAAATCGCGGGATACACCGACTAAATGCTGCAAGGCTCCAGAGACTCTTTGGGCTTCTTGAGAAGTTTCTTGAGCGGTTAATTCTACCGATTGCATTACTTGAGCCACAGCACGAGATGTTTCCGTTTGTTCCACAGTATCTGTAGTAATAGAACGTACTAGTATATCGATTCGATTGGCAACTTGAATGATATTTTCCAAGGAACGTTTAGCTTCTTCAGCTAATTTTGTACCTTTAATTACTTGTTGTGTACCTTCTTCCATTGCAGTCATTACAGAGCCGGTTTCGCTCTGAATTTGCATGACAATTTGTTCGATTTCCTTCAATGATTTGGCAGACTTATCAGCTAGCTGACGAACTTCATCGGCAACAATGGCAAACCCCCGTCCCGATTCTCCCGCACGAGCCGCTTCAATACTGGCATTGAGAGCTAATAAATTAGTTCTCGAAGCAATCTGAGAAATCAAAGCGACAATTTTAGAAATTTCCTGGGAAGATTCCGCCAATCGCTTGACTTTTCGAGTTGTTTCAGCAACAGTTTCTCTAATTTCCAAAATACCTGCTACAGTATTTTCCACAGCTTCCCCACCTTTAAGAGCAATTTCGCTAGCATCGCGGGCTACTGCTTCGGCTTCTCTAGCGGCTTCGGCTACCCTTTGAATCGAATCAGTCATTACCTGTACAGAATTGAGTGTTACCGCCAATTCTTCCGCTTGTCGTAAAGCATCACTAGATAAAGCTCTGGCAAAAGTTTCCGAATTTGTCGCTCCTTTAGTAACTTCTCTGGCTGCGACTTTTACCTGTTGAACAATATCCCGAAGATTTTGAATCGTCAGGTTGAAAGCATCCGCAACCGCTCCGAGTACGTCGGCTGTAACTTCCGCTTGCACCGTCAAATCACCTCTGGCTGCTCCTTCCACATCATCAAGCAAACGAATTACCTGACGCTGTAAATTTTCTTTCGCTTCTTCCTGCTCTTGAGCTTTGCGTGTAGCTTCATGGGTTGTGGTAAAAATCACCCGCGCCATTTCATTAAAGCCAGCAGCTAACTGCCCAAATTCATCTTCAGAATACACCGTAGCTTGTGCGTTCAAATTACCCTTACGTACACAATCAAACTGAGTTTGTAAATCCTTGGTGGTACGGCGAACTTGTTTGAGAGTCAGATGCCCCATTGTTCCCGCCGTTACAAAACCGGCGATTCCTGCTGCTAAAGACATAGCCCAACCAGTATTGCGTATAGATTCCCGCTGGTTAGGAGCAGAAAAACTTGTCGCGCCGAAACTAACAACTGCGACTACTACACTGGAGGTAATCCCCACCATTCCCGCAGTTAACCATTGTTTTGTTTCCAATGGAGCATTTTCTAAAATCGCAAAAATTCCTTGATCGACATTTACTTGCGGTTCTATTTTATTGCGATCGTTCTGAGTAAAAACTGGAACCGCTTCTTGGGAATTGGAAATACTAAAGAGTTCTGCATCCCTTTGCTCTGAAGGAGCATTATCGGTTTCTATACTGTCTCCAAATTCACCATCGGAGCTACTATTACTAATTCCAGCAGAAGTAGAGTTTTGTGAGTGGTTACTGCTCAAATTGCCATTAGTTTGCAGCGAACCAGAATGAGGAAGTATATCAGAAAATGTCGGATTTCCCGCAGATAAATCGAAAGCTGAAATATTGCCTAAATCATCAAATTCATCAAATTCATCTAAATATTCGATGTTATTGCTGTTATCGCTGGCTTTAATAATACTTTTCGTTTCTTCATTATTAGTTGCAAAATCGTCAGTACCAAAAACTTCTTCAAATGCTTCTAAATCAAAACTGTCATCCTGATTTTGTAAATTTTCTTGAGATTCCGGATATTGCTTTGATTCTGCTTGAGACAAATCATCATCAAAAAACTTGCTCGGCAAGCTAAAACTTTCACTATCTTCGACCGGATTATCCTCGAAAAATACATCTTCCTCTTGTAAACTGTTACTGGGTGGTAATTCAGTTTGTACAAAGGGATTTTCCTGGAAATTTGTCTCCGATTCTAAATATAAAAGAGTCGAATCTTCAGCGGAATCTTGGGAAATATCTGCCCTTATATCTTCTTGCCAAAAAGAAGGTAATTCCAGTTCGGGTTTTGAAATTTCTCCATCGTTTTGATGAACATCTGCTTGTACATCCTCATTTTGAGCAAAAGGATTATCACTCAAATTATCTGCTTGTAAATTCGGTATTGCATCAAATACCTGACTATCATCGCCTAAATCAAATGGACTAGTTAAAGCAGGTTCGTTGAGTAACTCTGTAACTTCTTCATTTTCATTTTCATTTTGATTAAAAGCAGAAAAAGTCAAGTTATTACTGTCCGAATTGCTGTTAACATCGTCATCCAAAAAATTATCGACAGACTTTTCTTCCTTGGGGAAAAAATCCGATAAATTTATATCTTGACTTCCATGATCAACTTCGTGACTTTGGACATCTGATTGGATTTGATTTTGATAATTATTGATATTTTCCAGACCATTACGAGCAAAATCAACAATTTCTGGGTTATCCGTTAAATTTAATACCGCCTCATATTCACCTTGTGCAACATCGTACTTTTGTAAAACATAATATATGTGACCCCTGAGTAAATGGGTATTGGGGTCATCAGTCAAATGCTGTACTACCTGGTCAATCAGTTCAGCTGCCTGTTGATAATCTTTCTGTACATAGGCTTTATAAGCCTGCTGATATATTTGTGTATAATCTATACTTGGTGCCATTTCTTGCCTCCTTTCGGTTATCCAGCCCACCGGGCACTCCGTAAAATTGCCATTTGGTCGAGCAACCGTAGACACCGAGAAATTTCGGTATCTATGAACCATTCTCCTTTGAGAAAAGGAGCCATGGTATCCGGCACGTTGGTAGGCACTCTTAGATGCTGTACATCAAGCCAGTCCATACCTCCGATTTCTTCAACGGCCAAACCCACTATCGTATCTTGTTCTTCGATCGCAATCACTGAAATTTCTGCCCTATCGGTATTCAATGGAGTTGTTTCTCCAAGAAACTGACCCAAGTCAGCTACCCAAATCACACGACCTCTTAAATTTAGAGTACCCAAAAGTAAAGGTGAAACATTAGGAATCGGAGTCATTCTGTCAGGACTTAATTGAATTACCTCCCGGATACCAGTTGCTGGTAGTGCAAACTCCTGATGCGAGAAAATGAAAAACCGTAAATGTAATTCCCCGTCCTTACTTTCGACATTTAATTCAGGACGGAGCTGATCTTGTCCGACACCTCCTAAAAAATCCGGTTTGTGATCCATATCGCTTTAATCCTTATCCTCGCAGCAGTTGTTTGACAGTTCCCACTAACTCGGTGGGTTGAAAAGGTTTGGCAATATAAGCATCCGCCCCTTGTTTCATTCCCCAGTAACGGTCGAATTCTTCCCCTTTAGAGGAACACATCACAACCGGCACATTTTGAGTTTTCGGATCGGACTTCAACCGGCGACAAACTTCATAACCATTCATCCGGGGCATGACGATATCTAACACTACTAAATCGGGACAAATATTTTGAATTGTCTGTAGTGCCTCTAGTCCGTCCGAAGCGTGAGTGACTGACAAACCACTCGCCCTCAGCAGGTCTGTAATCATCTCCCTTTGTGCAATACTATCTTCCACGATCAGAACTGTACTCATAAATGTCTCATTACCTCCCGATGTAGATGTCCCTTTATTAGGAACATTCCCTAGTCTCCCCGAATTGTGCTGTATTAAAAAAATTATTTATTCACGGTTCTAATAAGTATTTTGATAATTAGCTTAATTTCCAGTTCGTGATCATATTTTTACTCTATCTTTGCTTGAATCAACAAGTGCTGCTTTCTCCGACGTTAGCGATCGCACTGGAGGCTCGAACCAGATATTTTCTAATTAACAATAGCAATTCGGTTTGCTCGAAGGGCTTTGTCAAATAGTCTGTAGCCCCTACCATCTTTGCTCGAACTCTATCGATATAGCTACTTGTGCCGCTAAGCATGATAATCGGAACGAGTCGGAATGCGTTAGAGTGTCGCAGCATTGCACAAAGTTCGTAACCATTCAAACCGGGCATGACAATATCGCATAAAATCAAATGCGGCTGTAGTTGAAAAACGCAATTGAGTGCCTCCAAAGGATTAGTAAAGGCGATTGCATTATAGCCTTGTAGTTGTAAAATAGACTTCACACTTTCGCAAATCGCTGCTGTATCGTCAATACATACTATGACTTGTTGGTTTTTCTGGGAGTGCTGCACGGTTTCTTGTTCATGGGTTAAAGATCGCACGGTATCGTCCGATACTATATGTATTAAACCCTGTTGTACATAAGGATATATTGCTTTTGCTAATGTCAAAACATCTCGATTTAAGTAGCGAGCGAGTTGACGCAGGGAAGTTTTACCATCCGTCCAATGCTGTAATTTCTCGACAGTAGAAGAAGCCAAAGAGGAACGTAGACGGTGAATGTCAGTTAAAAAAGGACATTGCTCTGGAGACTGAATATAGGGATATAGCTGCTTCCATTCCTGTAAATGCTTGAAAATTTTGCTCACAAGAGGCGCAATCTCCAAACTAGTCAGTTGCGGGGCTAAAGGTTGATCCGACTCAAAAATAAAATTGCCTTGACGCAAACTCAATAAATCAAAAAGAGTTTCATGTACCAACCCGTGTACAATACTACGAGCCTGAATCGGATTAATGATATCTTGCTCTAATAGTCTCCATAAATAGCCGTATTCGGGTGCAGGCAATGACTTATCAGAATCCTTTTTTGAAAGTGTTTCTTCTCCTTGCAGTTTAATTCGGTAGTACCGTAAGTAATCGCGAAGACGGAATACAGTACTATTACCTTCTTGAGAGTAGATTATTTGACCGTTGAGGAAAAAAACAAACCAAGTCCGGGGCAAAGATTCTTCAGTATAACCGTAACCAAACTTACTAGTGTTACACGAATTATCAGCTTGAATAAACAGTGACCCAGTTCGTTGTCCCAACTCAATCAATTGCAGGATACTGCGTACATCAATCTCACTTAAATTTCCCTGCATTTAGCAACTAGGCACTCCTTGTTATCCAGTTTACATTCTTTGTTCATTGTGTCCAATTTTTTCCAGAGTTAACAGAAATATTTGAATAATTAGCAAAAAAGATCAAAATACTCAGACAAAAATTTTACCAACTAGATGATTTTTATTTATAACTCAGCAACAATCAAAATTGAGGATTTGCAAAAAAGATTACCATCGCCATAGAGAAGTTTCTAATTTGTTGGTGTTTTTGTTCAAGTTAAACGAAATATTCCTTAATAATCCTGTTGATAGTTAGTAATAATACGGTAGCCATTGACCACTTCATAAGTAGAAAATGTACAAATACGATGGAAGTCGATTATATAAAAATCAATATGCAATGATTAACAACGCATTAATAATGTCGTTATCTATCGTTTTAAGAAAAATCATTCAAGTACATCAATAAGGATTTGCGGTGTGCTGTATTTAGCGGAAGTACAAAAACAAAAGGGTGGTTTACTCGGTGGTGGTGCCAAAACCGAACTCAAACTGCTGGCTTGTCAACGAAAAGACCAGAATTGGAGTACGGTAAACGAGGAAGTCATTGCGGCTGAAGAAGCTAGCAAACTAAATGATGGCGCACTTGTGCTAGCTGAACTGAATGCAACTCGTCAGGTACAGCGATTGCAAGAAGCTGGTCGTCCACTAGTAACCATTTTGCAGAATTTTTCCCGTCAATTGGAAAAATTCAAAGTCAAAGAAGAGGAAATAGACCAGTGGAAAGAATCGCTAACATTTCAAGGGCAGGAATTAAGCCGCCGTGAAATGGATTTGGAAGCACGAGAAGAACAAGTGCAACAAATTGAACAAGAAGCGCAGCAGGTAGATGCAAAACTTCAAGAAGTTGAAAATTCTCGCCAGGAAATTCAAAAATTACAGGAAGAAATCGAGCGCAATCGTCAAGAGCTTGCGGGTGCTTGGGAGCATTTACGCGGTGAACAGCGTCGCTTGGAAGAAATCAGCGCTGAAGTTAACCAGGGAGAGGTTTTAGATCAGGAACAAGCTCGGTTAATCAGTGATTTATTAGAAAAACTCTCTAGTAATATTACTCATCCCTTAAAGGTTCGCGAACATCTCAATCATGCATTCGAGATGGTAGAAACTCAGCAATCTATCCTGAATCCTCATTTTCAACAATTAGAAAAGCAAAAAGCCGAAGCTGACGAACATTTGGCGGAAGTTGAGCGTTTATCGGCGTTGTTGCAAACAACTAATTGTTTTTTGCAGCAAGCTGAAGATTCTTTATACGAAAAAAGATTAGAGTTGAAGTCAAATACGGCGACTCTTGAAAGTAAACAAGAATGTTTACAGATGCTACAAGAGCAATTGCACGAACGTGAAAAATTACACGAGCAGCTTAACTCGTGGAATGAAAATTATAATAATTCTACTCAGTCGAATTTAACTCTCAATTTTGATACAGAAATTGTAGAATCTTTATCTACAGCAGAACTCAAACAAACAGTTGAAGATTTGCAGCATAAATTAAATATTGACTCCAGCTTTGTTGAAGAACAGGAACAAGAACTCAACTACAAGCAACAAACAATAGATGAATTGCAAGAAAAGATCAACTCAGTTTCTCAAGATCAACGTTCTGCACTAGAAGAAGAACTATCTGATGAAAAAGACAGTTATCAGATGCTCAACGAAACTTTAGTCGGTCAGCGTCGTAGTTTGGTACAGCGTCAGGAATTACTCACACAGCACCAAACATTACTCTCTCACAGAGAAGGAAATCAAGCAAACCAACAAAGTCAACAATTAGATTTAAGTCCGATAGTAAATCAAATTGAACGAGAGCGACAAAAGTATTCCCAACAACTGGAACAATTACAAGCTGAAATTGAGCAAATGCGTCATAGCATTCAAGCAGCACGGGAGATAATTGACACTCAAACTGAAGAACAAGATGTTAAACGTCAAGAATTGCAGACAATGGAGGAAAACTTGTCCGCCCTGCAAACTGCAAATGCTCAAATTTGGGCGAGAGTTCATCTTTATGAAGAAACCCTTCAACCAATACAGGATTCTTTGGATGGTTTGCGACACAAATTACAAGCTATTAGTGAAGCTTTGACACAATTAGAGGAAAGTGGCGATTCCCAACAGCAAGCGGTTACCCAGATGCGTTCTTTTCTCGATAATTTAATGGCTTAATCAAAGGATTACTCATCTATAATTTTTATAAGTCGGGTTTTGAGCAAATTTATCAAGTTTTTACAGATACTTGTGCTAAAAACCCGATTTATATAGTTTTTAACGCAGAGAGACGCAAAGGTATACGCAGAGGAACGCCAAGTTTTTACTTATATCTGATTAAATATTAATTGAATTATTTTTTTTCAAACAAATCCATTCGTCCTCTACTACAGCTATAACACCTCCGGGAAATGGATCAGTTTGGGAGCGGTTTGGTGCTGTAATTAAAGCTAGTAATTTTTCAATATGCTCGAAGTTCGGAGCATTGGACATGATTTGTTGTAAAATTTGGCGTATCGCTCGGCGTTGCAAGGCTAATGGGGCTTTTTGCAATACTTGACGATTCAAGCGTAAAAGGGTAAAAGAATTCTCTGGCTCGTCAGTTTGCACTTGAGCTTTTTGACGCAATTCATCGGCTGCTTGCTCTAAATATTCGACTTCGGCTTGTAAAAGTTCTGCTGTTTGAGCTAAATTTGACTCTACTTTTGGGTTGAATTTTTCTTGTAAATATGGTAATAATTCCTGACGAATACGATTGCGAGCATATTTCAAATCAAGATTTGTGGAATCTAACCAAATTTGTAATTGAAAATCTTCACAAAATTTACCTGTTTGGCTACGAGTTACTTCTAAAAGCGGACGTACCAGCATAATCTGATTTAATAAGGGACGCTGCCAAGTTAAAGCCTGTAAACCATCTGCACCGCTACCGCGAATCAAATTATAAAGCAAAGTTTCTGCTCTATCGGTTGCTGTGTGTCCAGTAATAATACACTGATAATTATTTGTAAAGGCGATCGCGCTGAAAACTTGATACCGCCAATTTCGTGCTGCGGCTTCACTTTTCAAGGGTTGGGAAGCTGTCTCTAAGTAAAAAGGTATACTCAATTTTTCGGCAAGTTTTTCGACATATTTGGCGTTTGCTTGCGAGTCGTCGCGCCATTTGTGGTCACAATGAACAATACCAAGATACCAACCCCATTTAGGTTGTAAATCTAACATCATCTGGGTTAAGCACAGAGAATCTTGTCCGCCAGAAACTGCAATTAATAATCTTTGATTACGCTTTAACAGATGTCGCGAACGTATAGTTCGATGTACGCTTGCGTGTAGGGAAGTCCACACAGGAATTTTAGATTTTGGATTTTGGATTTTGGATTTTGGATTGAATTAATTATGCAACAAAACCTGTTTAAATAGAAGTCGGGTTTTTCTTAGAAACCGGACTTCTTAACGCTGATGGGGTGTATTTTTTTGCAGCTTCATATAAAAATGTTAATAGAGCATTTTGCTGCTTATGTCAAGTCCGGATGATTAGTTATTATTACCACATTTGTACTAAAAACTAAAAATCTTTTTTCTCTTTATTCCCAATTCCCTAAAAAGAACATCTCCCCGTTTCCTTTTCTTTGTTGTGCTAAAGCCAAAAACTATAAACCAAAGTGACTAATCAAAGCTGCAAGTTCCATCAGATAATCCCAGGTTTGAGAGCCAATCACCCCATCTATTACTAATTCTTTATCGTTTTGAAAAGACTTAACTGCTGCTTGAGTTTGATATCCAAATACACCATCAATTTTGTCAAAGTAGTAACCGTCAAAGCCTAAACTTTCTCGAATAAACGGAGAAAATTTGAGAACCCTTTGAACTTTAGCAACATCATCGCAGTGACTACCGCGATATAACAAAGGTAAATCGGGACGCTGACCGATGTAAAGTGCTTCCCAGGTAACGACTCCAACAATACCATCTTGCTTTAAAAACGTGCGATACTGAAATATTTCAACTGCTAATAAAGTAATTTCGCCAAATACACCATCAATTACCAGACTTTGAACGTCGGGTACTCTCTTGATTAAGAATTTTTGCAATTGTTTGACTGAATCTCCAGTCGCACCAAATTTTAAGGTAGGTTGTTTAATTTGAACTGAACTTTGAAGCATGAATCTCTCCATATCATTCTTTTCTGTCATAGACATCAAGATGATAGTTAAAGATTCCGTAGATGAAGCGGGTACACGAACGGGTACTTTGGAAAATTGTAAGTAAATATACTTTGGTAATGGGTAATTGGTAATTGGTAAATATAGCGCAACCTCCGGTGGTACTAACTCCCATACAGACGTAGCATTGCTACGTCTCTACAAAACTCCTAATTCCTTCCTAATTAAGGATTGCAATACATACATTGAGACGGATTTGCAAACTGTTTAGCATCAGGAAATAATTTTTCTTTAATAAACCCACATTTTTGACATTTATAAATTGCAGTGTTAGTTAAAGTAGTTGGAGTATTGCACCATTCACAAGGTAATCCAGGGATACGTTTAATAATATCAAAACCTGGTGCTGAACATTTTGGACACAGACTATTAATTTTTTCTAAAAGGTTATAAGTAGCTTTTTCAATATTTTTCATTCGTGTGGGATTGTACATCGCTCGCATATCAGTTTCTAGATGTACTGTATTATTGAATGATTTTGTCAAACTATGATTTATGGCTTCAAGTAATGCTTTTTCTGTATTGATTCCTTTAATTATCTCGTCAGTATTTTGGGGATTCTCATTCAACATGACAATCAAAGCATGTTCAGGGAAACCGACTTTTTCGGCAAATTCAAATGCTTGTTTGATGTCTGTAATTTTTGCATGATTATAATTAGTATCTGTAGATAATTCTTCCCCGATAATTTCTAGATTATTTTCTTGATCAATAAAAATAATCACTTCTCGATTGCATGAAATATAAGGAAAATGAGGGTGAGGAGCAAAACTACCTTCGCTAGCAATTCCCAAACTTTCACCAGTTAATAAAAGCACTTTTTCTACTTTCAATCTTGCTGCTTCTATTTGACTACCAGAACGCTCTATTTCTCTTGTAAAAGAACCAAATCTGTCAGTATTAAAGTTTTGCGGTACTATTACGTGAATGCCCAATTCTCGCTGTAAAATTGGAGCGATAACTCTCTCTTTGCGATGCATGGTAGCTAGTACCGCAACTCGGTTACGAAATAATGTATGACTATCCATAAACACAGTTTATTCAGTCAACTACAAATCAATATGATACACCGCGATTTATCGATGGACAATTGATAATTGATAATTGACAACTGATAAATGAATACATTACCATGCTGAGCATGGTAACGAGCAATCCAAAGCTTGTACTGAGCTTGCCGAAGTATCCCAAATTTTCTAGGTTTGCTGTTGAGGAACTTGAGAAATTTCTGCCGACAACTTTTCCTTATCTTGACGACGTTTTTTAGCGTAAATCTGAATAGTTACAGCCGTTGCAATAATTAACCCGAAAATTCCCCAAGCCGTAATATCGGTAGGAAGATTATTTTTAAACACCGCTAACAACACAATTACAATTAACATGATTGTGGGTGCTTCATTCAAAGCCCGTAGCTGCTGACTACCCCATTTACATTCGTTTGCTGCTAGTTGTTTCATTAAACGCTTGCAGTAGTGATGATAACCAATTAACAACACCACAAAAGCAAGTTTGACGTGCAACCAAGGCTGTTTTAGTACTTCCGGTTCTGTTGATAATAAACCGATCGCCATTGCGATCGTTACTAACATTCCTGGTGTGGTAATAATACTGTAGAGCCGTTTCTCCATAATTTGATACTGATTTTTCAATATCGTGCGTGCGGGTTCCGTTTCCTGTTCGGCTTCTACGTGATAGATAAACAAACGTACTAGATAAAATAACCCAGCGAACCAAACTACAATACCGACAAGATGAAATGCTTTAAACCAGGAATAAGCCATGAATCGTCACCGTTCTAAACTTTTTTAAAAGGGGCAACCTCAATATTAGGTTACGATAAAAAGACTTTAAATAACTGCCGATTAAACATTGCTCGGTGAACCAATACGAACGTTTATGTTGCCTGGAGTGACTTTGAGGTAATGTGTTTTTTTATGTAGATATCTAAATCACCTTTGCTTGAGAATATATTCGGCGAAAGTCGGGTTTCTACAACAGTTTTCTTGTTTTACAGATATTTAAGCTCAAAAACCTGTCTGCTGTAGTTTACGAGTCGTGATGCGTAAAGCCGCCGTTTTCTAAACAGACGAGTATGTCAAGAACCGAACGTATGATTGTAGAGAGGGTTTGATGCATTTCTGACTATATTTTTGATTTAGCATACTTTAATCAATTATTTTGCCAATAAAAGTAATATTTCTTCATACAAAATTCATATAAAATTTATTCAAATGATTTAATATTTTTTTAATAAATTCAGTAAACCAGAAAATGAATCTGAGGTGATGCTGTCATAGTATGAAACGTAAGAGTACTGTTCGCGGAGGTAAAATTTATCGATAGTACTCAATTAAATCAAAAATTGAAGTTAAAAAATGCTTGTGGGGTGTAAAGTCTATGCCCTTTAAAATCCTTGTAGTGGATGATGATTTGGGTACTCGTTTGTCTATTAGTGACTATCTAGAACTATCTGGTTACAAAGTAATGACGGCAAACGATGGGCAAGAAGGTTTGATGATGGTGAATAAACATCATCCAGACTTGATTGTTACCGATATTATTATGCCGCAAATGAACGGGTATGAACTAGTGCGTCGCGTGCGGCAAAAAGTGGAATTTCGTTTGTTACCCGTAATTTTGTTAACAGCAAGAACCCAGACACAAGAAAGAATTTTGGGTTATCAATCTGGGTGCGATTTGTATTTACCCAAGCCTTTTGAACTTGAAGAGTTAGCAGCTGCTATTAATAATCTTTTAGAACGAAGTCGAATTATTCAATCTGAGTATCAATTATCCTTACAAGAAAATCTCAAAAAAGCAGAGCGTAGTAGTCAAACAGGTTTTTCTGATAGTGAAACAACTAAATTATATGAATCTCTGACAAATAGAGAGCAAGAAGTTTTAGAACTTTTAACACATGGACTTTCTAATGCTGAAATTGGCTATAGCCTTCATCTGAGTCCTCGAACTGTGGAAAAATACGTTAGTAGCTTGTTAAGGAAAACCGATACTAGTAACCGAGCCGAACTGGTACGTTTTGCAATGGAGCATGATTTGGTGGAGTGAATCATCAATATGTAGAGACGTAAAACTTTACGTCTCCAAAATTTTAGTTATTTAATTAAATATTGTTAATTTGCATTTGCGTTTGCTTGAGCAGACGATGAATTGAGGTGATTTGCTTGATTTTGAGGTAATGGTTTCCAGTAGCTAGCAATCAAACCAACCATTAACCACCATAAAGTATTTATTTGGGGACGATACCATACAGTATCAACAAAACCCTGACCGAGCATACCCACTAAAGCCGCAATTCCTGCAATTAACCACAAACCTTGTGCATTTCGTTCCAACATCAACCGTCGTAACTGTATGAAACCAGAGTTAAACGTCACAATTAACAACCAAATAAAACAAACAAAACCGATTAAACCAGTTTCAACGGCAACTTCTAGAAAAATTGAATAAGCACTCAAAGCGGTAAAATTAGGACGTTGGTAAAGAGGATAAACTTGATTGAATGCGTTGTTACCTGGACCAATACCGATGAGTGGATGGTCTTTAATCATTTCAATCACAGCCATCCAAACATTAATACGGAAGTTATTACTGCTATCACCTCTACCAGCAAAAATACTTAAAACTCTTTCTCGTACTGGTGGGACAAATAATATTGCCAGAACAAATACCGTTGCTAAACTTCCTAAAAGAATTGGCATTGACCAAACACGCCAAAAAGCAGGCATATAGATACTCCACCAATACAGTAGTAATACGAATAATACTAAAAATGATATTACTAAACCAATCCAACCGCCACGACTAAAAGTAAGAACTAAACAAGCACCATTGACAATAAACATCGTAAGTGCTAGGGCTTTAGTAAACCCGCTACGCCATGCGAAAATGGCAATAAAACTTAAAATTACCGCCGGAATCAGATAGCCAGCAAGTAGATTCGGATTACCTAAATAGCTATATACCCTTGTAGTTTTAGATAAAGGTGATGTTGGATCTACCCAAGTTGCCAGTGCTTTAGCACCAAAAAACCATTGTCGTAAACCGTTGACGCTGACAATTAAAGATATATGTAGATAAACGGTAATTAACCAAGAACGAACGCGAGCAGACCTGAGTAATCTAGCACAAAGAGCAAACAGCAGTAAATATAAAGTTAATTTTGTCCAGCCTGTAAATGCGGCTTTTTTTACTGGTGATAGGGATGTTGCGACAGTCGCAATTCCCCAGTAAAGGAAAATTAGTAAATGTATCGGTGTAATTCCCGTAGCGTTAGCAGATGCGGGTTGATCAGCTAAAGTTAGTAGCAACCAAAATCCGACACAAGCTACAAGTAGTAAACCAATTAATCCGTTAGAAACAAAAGGAGCCAGAATATATACAAGACTTAATAGCACAACTGCGATCGCGTCACCCCATTTGAGTAAAATACTAGTTTGTCGCCATTCGCTTAAAAGCCCCACCACAAGACGATGTAGATAGCTAGTAGTAATGTATTGTTTTAGGGGAAGGGAAGATAAAGTTAATTGTTGCCAAAAGAAATCCATACAAGGAAAACCTGATTTAATTAGCATCGAGCGAAAACCTGGACTAATAATAATGTGCTTAGTCCAAAAAAGGTAACAAGGTAGATTGCATTTGAGAAAATTAATTGTCAATCTTGCCAATGTTGCTGATGGGGTAATAGTTTTGTACAGTTTTTTTGCTTAACTATTACCGCTTACCCATCACTCATCACAAATTACCCATAATCCGAAAATTTTCCCGTCGATACTAATTAGAAATTGTTGATCAAGCAAGCAATGCCAAAAGTTAAATTCCAGAATGTATAGTCAATTTTATACATCTGCCACAGCTTCAGCACTGCCCGCCTCTATCGGTAAACAAAGTACATAGCGGTATCCCGATTCTGTCGAACCTTGAATTGTAATTTCACCACCGTGTAACTCTGCTAACTGACAGCTAAGTAATAACCCCAATGTTTCGCGAGACACCCCACCAGAATGCGATCGATTTTCAACTTCGGATGCATCAACAGCAGTTCCACCCGAAGAAATATTCTCAGTTGTGGGAAAAATATCGCTGCGGCTCGGTAAACTGATGACTTTTTCGGGATTTCCTAAATTAGTTTTGAAAGTTGAGGTGATATCAGATGCGAGTTCCATCGAAGATATCTCAGCAAGACGGAAATAGGGATCTACTTCAGTTATTCCTTCTCCTAACCAAGGATGAGAAACCCAAATAGTCAGGTTTAACGCATCTTCTTTGTAAGAAACATGAATCCTCACCACACTACCTGTTGCCGAAAGCTGAATCACACTAAAAATTAAGTGATACAAAATTTGCCGCACTTTATCTTTATCTAATGGCAAAATGCGATTTCGTCCAGGTTCAATAGATAGACGAATATCTTGCTCGCGACGGGCTGCTGCTTCTTCTAAAGTATTGATAGCTTGTTGACAGAGCATTTCAATATCCACGGGAGCCAGATTTAGTTCGGTATTAGTATCATCCATTGCCCCCAACTCAGAAATCTCATTTACTAAAGAAAGCAAATATCTACCACTATGTTGAATAATTTCTAGATATTCTCTTTGCTTAGTTGTTAAAGGACCATAAATTTCCCGTCCCAAAACACTAGCCATACCCAACACTGATGTTAAGGGGGTACGTAATTCCATCGTTAATTGTCCTAAAAGCTGCAATTTCAATTGACTGGTAAAAACCGAGTCTTGAAAAGCTGGTGCAGTGATTTTGATTTCCGAGGTATTGGATTCTTGGAGGTTGTGATTTGTTCTAGAAGAACTATTTCTGAGTGGAGGTGCTTGCAGTAATCGATTGCGTTCAAATTCACTCATGCTCCAACGAGCAATGATTTGTAAAAATTCGATGTCGCGAGTTGTGAAATTGCGGGGAATTAAATCCATCACAGCCAACGCACCCAAACAATTACCTTCTGCGTCAATCAGTGGTACTCCTAAATAAGCACGAATTCCATAGTCTTGGACTAACTTATTAGATACTAATTCCGCTTTATCCAACTTGCGAGTATCTTCAATTACCACTATTTGCGCGTTTTCTACTACTTGGCTGCAAAAAGATTCTTGACGTGATAATTGACGAGTTTGTGCTAATTGATTCATCAGTCCCAATCGGGATAAACCCACCGCTGACTTGAACCAATGACGTTCGTTATCCACAAATCCCAGAATCGAAATAGGTGCTTCGATAAAGTGAGCAGCAGTTTGAGTGGCTTCTTCAAAAACCGGGATTGTTTCTGGCTGTCGCAAACCTAGCTTCAATAAAGCTTGAAGACGTTGCTGCTCTTGATTTTCAGGGGTTAACCAACCATCTTTCGGGGCAAACATTTGATTTTGAGGCTCTACCATTACCACTGCTACCTTAATATTTCTTGGAAACTGTATTTCATCTAACCGTTGTTTCGAGGTCTTTACTATTCCTAAGCATTCCCCAAATTCACCTCAGACAAACAGGTTTAAAATTTTTTTTTATCAACCAGGAAATTTATCTTACCTGTAAGCTTCTAGTTCAGTAGTTGAATCGTTACTTAATCAATGCTGTAAGTACCGAGTTTATAGATAAAATGACTTTGGGTGCCAATTTTATCTAGGCTAAAATAATTACCAGAAAGTAAGTAGTCAAAGGTAATTTTTGAATATCTTAAATGATTACCGTGACTCTACTTAATTTTATAATGATGATATTTTTTTTCGTAAATACACTGTTGCCATTCTTTTTGAAAAGGCTATGAATGATAATTAAATGGTACTAAAAAATCATGATTTAAATTAGAATAAATTCAAACATTTTGAGTAAAATTACTGAAAAGAATTAATCAATTTTAATTTTATTTTTAATGATTGCAAAATATCAATCATCTCCAGTAAAAATCAGAATAAGATATCCCCAACTAGATACTAACAAAAGCTAACTTCAAATAATTTTGAAATATCGTATACCAATGAATCGTTTAATTTTTGAGGGAATCATCAAATAATTAAACATCATAAAAATAAGACAAAATTAGATAAAAAATAGCCAAACACAACTTAAATAATCAATGCAGCTTAAGATAAAATTGTTTTCATGTAATATTTACAAAAACTTTATATATTTTATTTGCTAATTTCTCAGTATTTAGTCATAAATAGAACAGGCTGTTGTCAAAAAATTTGAATATTTATTTAAAGAGGTTGCAGATTAGATGAATAATATAAAAGTGAGAATTCCCTTTGTAGACCTAAAGTTACAGCATCAATCGATTGAAAAAGAAATGCGGCAAGCGATTGAAGATGTATTAGAACGGGGAGATTTTATATTAGGTAAAGCATTGAGGGATTTTGAAGCAGCATTTGCCTTTGCTTGCGGTGCAGAATACGGAGTTGGGGTTGCTTGTGGAACCGATGCGATCGCTCTTGGTTTGCAAGCTTGTAATATCGGTGCTGGTGCCGAGGTGATTCTGCCTGCAAATACATTTGTCGCAACTTTAATTGGAGTATTACGTGCCGGTGCAAAACCAGTTTTTGTCGATTGCGACCCAAACACTGCTTTAATAGATTTGGGGGCAGCGGAAAATGCGATTACATCACAAACTCAAGCAATTATTCCGGTGCATTTGTACGGTCAAATGGTATCTCCCAAAGAATTATTAGACTTTGCCGAAAAACATAATCTCTTGATTTTTGAAGATGCAGCACAGGCACATTTGGCTCAAAGAGATGGATATCAAGCAGGTTCTTTAGGAATAGCAGCAGCTTATAGTTTTTATCCGAGTAAGAATTTGGGTGCATTTGGTGATGGTGGAATGCTAGTAACCAAAAATCAGGAAGTAGCCCAAAAAATGGTGCGGTTACGCAATTATGGAGCATCTCAAAAATATTTTCATGTAGAATCAGGTACAAACAGTCGTTTGGACACTTTACAAGCCGCAGTACTGCATCAAAAGTTACCTCATTTAAAAGAGTGGAATGCCCAACGTTTGAGAATAGCTCAGGAATACGATCGCGAATTAGCACCTTTACAATCAAAGGGAATTATTCCCATGCAAAATCAAAGTGGTGACGGACACGTTTATCATCTTTATGTAATCAAAGTGGAAGCTGAATGTCCTTTAGAAAGAGAACAAATTCAAGAAAAACTTGCTTCGGTGGGAATTCAAACAGGAATCCACTACCCGATTCCTTGTCATCTCCAGCCAGCTTTCAGCGATTTAGGCTATGAAATCGGAGACTTTCCTCATTCTGAAAAGCTAGCCAAACAAATATTATCTTTACCAATGTATCCCGGTTTAACCAGTAGCCAAGTTAAAGAAGTAGCAGCAGCGATTGCATCAACAGTAAGTGAAAAACAAGAGAAATTACTTCATATTTAAAAGCTATTTGAGGGTTGGGGGGAATTAGGAATTGGGAATTGGGAATTGGGAATAGAAAGTAGGAAAATCATAAATCGTTTTAGGACTAAGCTAAAAAGCGTTTAATTTGTATATTGAAATTTTATTAAAATAAAATCTTGTAGTGCGGGCATCCTGCCCGCTAGAAAAATATAAATTAAATGCGCGACAGCTTAGTTATTTTTCAGCAGGAGCCAACTTGAGATTTGAGATTTTGCTCAATGATATTTGGACTTAAAAATGGAACTTTTTGATATTTTTGATTCGTCATTAAATACAGACATTATAAAAGTCAAAATTTAGATATAAAATCTAAAATATCTTAACTGTTGGCATTTTTATTTAATTTGACAATTTAATTAAATCAACTGAAATTATGTTAACTCAACACCAAGCAAAATCTTCAATTCCACCAAAATTATTTGATTTCGCAATATTAGCTATCTTGGGGCTGCTTTACGCTCCTTTAATATATCATTGGTTCGACGGTTGGCTAAACAAGAATATTAGTATAGAACACGAATATTTTAGTCACGGCATGATCGGTTTTCCATTTGCGGCTTATCTAGTTTGGATGAATCGGAAAAAATGGCCAAGATTAGCGAATAGAAGTAATCTCTTGGGTGGCATATTGTTAGTAATAGGAGGAATTTTTTATCTGAGCGGAGTTGGTGAATGGGTAAATCTTTCTTTTCCGGTGATATTGGCTGGATTGTGTTTGTGGTTAAAAGGAATTGCAGGTTTTAAATTACAGGGTTTTCCTTTACTACTAATTTTGCTGGCAACTCCTAACTCAGTACCATACTTAATCGCACCTTTTACTTTGCCTTTGCAAAGCTTTATTGCTGGAACTGCTGGTTTTATACTCAATCAGTTTGGTCTACCTGTAGTTGTAGATGGAATTAACATATACGCAAACGGATACATCGTAGAAGTTGCACCTTACTGTGCAGGTTTAAAAATGCTGTTTACTACGATGTACGTTGGTTTAATCTTGCTTTATTGGACTGAGACATTATCATCTCGACGCAAAAGCATTTGGTTTTTATCAACAGCAGCGATAATCAGCGTTACTGCAAATATTATTCGCAATACTTTACTGACCTTTTTTCATGCTACCGGACAAGATGGTGCTTTTCATTGGTTGCACGACAGTTGGGGTGGGGATTTATATTCCGCTTTGATGCTACTGACGTTAATACCAGTAATTAATTGGATCGATAGTTATTTTTCCGAAGATTCAATGGATTTACAAGAGAAAATTCAGTAAAATTTCTGTTGTGAATATCGCATAATAAGTAAAGTACTGTTGAAATTACTGAACTCAAAGCGTCAGGATAAAAAGTACAATTTTGTTTTTTGCAGTTAACACTTGACCAATCATTGCTTGATCGTAAAAGTACCCGGATTGATTCATGGGGTCAATCTAAAATCTAAAATCCAAAATCTAAAATTGTTTGACTAATGATTTCCCTTTCCCGATTTTTCAAAGAACGTCAGTTTTTGCAGATAGCAGCCCTTATCCTATTATTGCTGCTACTGGGGATAGGGGCATTACCTGGATATCTCCAAGGCAATTGGCGATGGAAAGAACCACCACCCATTACTAACCTCCGGGAATTGAAAGAATTGCGTCAAACCGGCTTGATATTACCTGGCTGGAAAATTACTCAACAACAAGAACAGAAATTGGGTTCGGGTAAATGGTCTTTGCAAGTTATGGAAAAAGAGAATGAAAAGCAGACGGCTATATTGTTGTTGTTACCTCAAAATGGACCAAAAGACCAACCACAGGTAGAGTGGAGTGAAATTGATAGTTGGGGAAGAATGCAATGGGGAGAGTGGCAGATTGCTCAATCTCGGCAAGGTGAATTTACGGTTAAACAGCCACAACTAAAAGATGAAACTAAGGTAAAAGCGAAATTTTTCCGTGCATCCACCAAAAATCAAAGTTTCGCTGTATTGCAATGGTACGCTATGCCTAACAGCGGACATTTTTCACCTTTAAACTGGTTTTGGGCTGACCAGTCAGCACAGTGGCACAAGCAGCGTGTTCCGTGGGTTGCTGTTAGTTTATTTATTCCAATGGAGCCTTTTGGACAAGTAGAAACAACTTGGCAACAAGTAAAGTCTATTGCTCAAACGGTGCAAACTAAATTATTTAATTTTAATTCTTGATTCGCAGATTTTGGAATTTGTCTGTTGAGTTAAGGAAGTAGAAAATTTACATGAGACTATTCACCGTATTTTTACCAAGAGAAGTATACTGGATATGTAAACTTAAAGACAATATATCACGAAAATTTTCTTACGTATTTAGTTTTTTTAATAGACCGCTTAACGCCATTTTTATTGTTTCAAGCTGATAAAGCACAGACATTTAGAACTCGATTAGGTTATATGCGTGGATTCAACGCTTTTTGCGTCGCTAGTCTTCAAGTAAGTGTTTTTTTTGTAACAGCTTCCCAACCTGCTTTTGCTCAAATACCCCCAGAGAACAACTCTATTCAATCAATTCCGGCACCTCCAAGCGACGCGGAGTTTTTAGCTCCGCTACCTACAAATGACGATGGAGAAATTTCACCTGTATTTACTCGATATCTGTTAGGAGCGGGTGATGGAGTAGCTATATTCGTGGAACCACCCCAGGGAGCTTACCGTTTGGGAGAAGGAGATGGAATTACTGTGATAGTGCAGCGTTTTCCAGATTTGAGCTTTCAAGCATCGATTAATCGACAGGGAACTGTTGTAGTACCTTTGGTAGGAACTGTATCGCTGCAAGGTTTAACCTTAGAACAAGCACAAGCAAAAATTCGGGCTGGCTTGAATCGTTTTGTAGTCGAACCCAGCGTTACTGTATCATTAGCTGCACAACGTCCTCCACTAAATTTTCAGACCCAAGTGGATTTAGAAGGTAATATCACAGTTCCGCGACTGGGAAAAGTTTCCGTAAAAGGTTTAACCTTAGAAGAAGCCCAAGAAAAAATTCGTTTGAGTTTACAGCGGATTCAAGTAGACCCCGTAGTCACAGTTTCCTTGATATCGCCACGACTTGTCCAAGTAAATGTTGCCGGAGAAATTATTAGACCGGGAGTTTATCCCGTAGCGACTCCACAACCGAGCGTTCTTGATGTTCTACGGATAGCCGGAGGTTCAACTATCGCAGCGGATTTACGACAAGTTCAAGTACGTCGCAAATTGCTTGATGGTTCCACCGTCTCGCAAAATATTGATTTGTACAGTCCTTTATTGAATGGTGGTACCTTCGCTTCATTACGCTTACAAGATGGTGATTCCATAATTATTCCTCGCCGCGAAATCGGTACAGATGATGGTTATGACCGTAATATAGTTGCACGTTCATCTTTAGCACAGCCTGTAATTAGAGTCCGTGTTCTCAATTATGCCAGTGGCGCAATCATTACCCAAAATTTACCCAGTGGTAGCAGCTTTATTGATGCTTTGGGGAGTGTAAGTGTTGGTCGCTCCGACTTAACGAACATTGCCTTAGTCCGCTTTGATCCAGAACAAGGTAGAGCGATTACCCAGAAACTAAACGGAAGAAAGGTACTTAGAGGAGATGCTTCTCAAAATGTGCCATTGCAAGATAACGATGTGATTATTGTCGGTCGAAATTTGATTGGTAAAATTACCAACGTTCTTTCAAATGCTACTAGACCTTTCTTTGATATTCAGTCTTTTGTGCGCTTTTTTGAAACCTTTAGTTTTTAAATACCAATATACATAAATCAACAAATCAACTGATATATTTACTGTTTGCCATCAATTCTGTTTGTATCTACTTTTACCATGACTCCACCGATTGTTAAACGCTATTTAATTGCTTTCGATAAATACAAATGGATTGGATTGGCAAGTTTTGGTTTGGTTGTCGCAGGCTCAGCCATATTAGCCGTACAACCAGAACCAGCACCCAAATTTACATCTGCCGGCGCTTTAACCTATACCCGTCCACCAGTGAGTTTTTCCGCAACTGGTACTGAAATTCAGCAACGAGGTTTGGCGTTATCGAAAGAAGTTTTGCTACAAGATAAAGTCATTGAAGCTGTTGCAACCAAAGTTAATGTCAAACCAAAACAAATTGGTAGCAATGTTGCAGTTAGCGTACCCGAAGTAGCTGCGGACGGGCAGCTAAGTGGTGCAATTATTAGTATTAAATACCAAGATACCGATGGTAAAAGAGCGCAACAAACAGTACTTGGCTTAATGGAAGCAATGGTACAATTAAGCGCCGAGATTAACACCGGACGATTACAAGCAATTATCGACAAAATTGAGGAAAGACTACCTTTTGTTAACAAAGAATTACAAGAAGCTGAAAAGAAGCTTGAACAATACGACAGAATAGAACGTCCGGCAATCCTCGCTGCTGAAGATGGTAGTTTGCTTAATGCTATTACGAATAGCCAAAATCAGCAAAGGCTAATCAAACTGACTATTTCTGGTATTGAGGCTCAAATTCGTAGCTTACAGCAAAGATTGGGATTGAACCCTCAGCAAGCATATACTTCTTCGGCATTGAGCGCAGATCCAATTATTGCCAATTTACGCAGTCAAATTTATCAAGTTGAATCGCAAATGGAGGTTTTCAGAAAAGACTTGCGTCCGACTCATCCTAATATGATTCAGTTGCAGCGTCAAAAAGATGCTTATGAACGACTGCTACAAGAACGTGCTAACGAGGTAGTTGGTGGTGGTGGTGCGCTTGCTCCTCTACCGAATGTTTCCGGTGTGCGCGCTCAAAGTAATTTAGATCCAGCCAGACAGCAGTTAGCAAATCAACTGGTTGCTTTACAAACTCAACAAGAAACTTTAGAAAGGCAATCAATTGATTTAGTACAAGAACAAGCCAAGTTACAGCGAGATTACGCGCTGATACCGAATAAGCAACTAGAGCGATCGCGATTATTGCAACAGGTTGGTTTAAAAAAAGCCGTCTATGATCAGATGCAGGCGAAATTAGTCGATGCCAAAACCGCAGAAGCAGAAACCGTCAGTACTTTAGCCATCGCTCAACCGCCAGTAGTTATACCGGAAGAATCAACCGCTACAAGTATACCAATCACTTTAGGTATAGGTGGTTTCTTAGGATTATTAATTGGTGGTGGTGTCATCTTCTTATTAGGTTCTCTCGAAGGTACTTTCAAAACCAAAGAAGATATTCGCAACGCTCTCAAGCAGCGAGAAGTTTTGCTACTTGCAGAATTACCTATAATGCCGATTAATGATGCAAATCCACAATTAGTTCCGGTAGTACTTTCTCCTGAATCTCCTTACATGGAGTTCTTAGAAAAATTCCGTTCTAATTTACGTCGCATCGGTGGCAAAAAAGTAAAAGTAGTGTTAATTACTAGTACAGGTAGCTTGGAAGGTAAAACAACAAGCGCTTATAACTTGGGTATCGCCTCCGCTCGTGCCGGAAAACGTACCATTATTATTGAAACAGATTTGCGATCGCCATCTCGTTGTGAATCGTTGAAGGTAAATCTCGATGCCAATGCTAATATCGAACCCCTGCGTTATTATGCCAACAGCGAATGCATTCGTCTGGTTCCAGATGTCGAAAATTTATACATAGTACCCAGTCCGGGACCATTACGTCAATCAGCCGCAGTCTTAGAATCAAGCGAATTACGACGGTTAATAGAAGATGCTAGAGAACGGTTTGATTTAGTAATTTTAGATACAACACCTTTGGGTTTATCAAACGATGCGTTACTAATTCATCCTTATAGCGACGGCATGATTATGGTAACTCGACCGAATTATACTCAAGAAAATGTATTGGGTGAAGCTGTTGATGAATTAGTAGAATCTGACATGGGTTTATTAGGAGTAGTCATCAACGGTGCTGATGTCAATTTAACCTTTGAAGAACCAATTTCAGATATTGAAGAAGAAGACTCAGAAGTTGTGAATCAGGAAGAGTATTCAACAGGAGTGCATCGGAATTGAAGGATGGGGGGATGGGGAGGTAAGGAGACAAGGGGATGGGGAGATGGGGAGATGGGGAGATAAAAGAAATTAACTGTCAACTGTCAACTGTCAACTGTCAACTAACCTCTAATCATCGTTGAATAAGCCAAGTAAGGGACCTAAAATTAATCCAAATGCAAATCCACCAATGTGCGCCCAATAAGCTACTCCACCTGTTTCCATAGTCATATTAGCGGCTCTTTGTAAGTCAACAAGACCAGATATGACATTTTGCACAATATAAATCCCGATGATGATCCATGCTGGAACTCTAAGGGTAGTAATAAAAATACCTAGAAAAATAAGAGTTCTAACTAAAGCTTGAGGAAAACGAATCATGTAAGCACCGAGAACTCCAGAAATCGCCCCAGAAGCACCCAATGAAGGTATAGCAGAATCCATACCAATAAACCACTGACACAATGCAGCTAAGGCACCGCAAGCTAAGTAGAAAATTATATATTTCAAATGACCCAAACGGTCTTCAATATTATTACCAAAAACCCAGAGAAACACCATATTAGAAATCAGGTGCCACCAACCACCATGCAAAAATTGTGAGGTAAACAACGTTGCCCATTCTGCTACTGGTTGATTAATTGTTCCACCAGCAAAGCTACTACTTAATTGTTGTGGTATTACTGCATATAGTTGAAAAAATTGTTCTAATTGTCCATCTGCCAAAGAAAGTTGGTGAAGAAAAATTAAAACATTCATACCAATCAAGCCGTAGGTAATAAAAGGCGTGATTCTTGTTGGGTTTTCGTCGTAAAGGGGAAACACTGGTGTTTTATATTGTGACTAATAACTGCACTATAACCTGTGGGGGTTGTAGTTGCGAAGTATAGAGCATTTCACCTTACAAATAATTTAATTAAATATCAAAATTTGGGAATTGGGTAATGGGTGATGGGTAAAGACTATTGGTTGAAAATTGTCTCAACTCCCAATTACCAATTACCAATTACCAATTCCCAATTCCCAATTACCAAGCTTTATCTGGGGATTTGTCGCTAAATAAACCTAATAAAGGTCCGAGGATTGCTCCAAAGACAAAACCACCTGCGTGCGCCCAATAGGCAATTCCACCACTTTCCATACCGATATTGGTAGGCATTTCTATACTGGCAATACCATAAAAAGCTTGTTGAACAAACCAAAACCCTAAAAAGAAGTATGCCGGAACTCGGAAAGTAGGGAAGAATATCCCCAAAGGTACAACACCGAGAACTTCTGCTTTGGGAAAGCGGATAATATATGCTCCCATGACACCGGCTATCGCACCGCTAGCACCTAAAGAAGGAATTGCCGAACCTTGGGAAAAATACCACTGAGTTAAGGAAGCTAAAATACCACAAGCAAGGTAAAAAATCAAATATTTCACATAACCTAATTTTTCTTCAACGTTGTTACCAAAAATCCATAGAAACAACATATTACCGCCCAAGTGCAATAAACCGCCGTGTAAAAATTGAGCAGTAATTAAAGTTAACCATTCGGGAACGGGTTGATTTACTGGAATTCCGCTGAAGCTGCTGCTTAATTCACGCGGTACTACAGCAAACAGATGAAGAAAACCGTCTAAATACTGGGGTGATAAACTCGATTCGTAAAGAAAAGCGATGACATTAACAGCAATTAGTCCATAAGTAACATAAGGTGTGATGGAAATAGGATTATTGTCTCTAATTGGAACCACAGCAGTTTTTCCCGATTGTGAAGTATCTCAATTAGATTAACTAATTTTTGCGATCGCCGCTTCTAACTTGCGGTTGAGACACGTCACTGCAATTTCAATTAATTAGCGATTGTTACCAAATTGAAGATGATCATGAATTACTTTTTCTTGACAAAATTCCATAAGCCATTTTGCCAAAAAGGTGTATTCAACCATACGATGGCTCGATAAAAATCTATTAACATTACAAAAGCTTGAGCGTCACAAAGACCGAAAGGGATTTTATCTCATGAAAGCTATAACTGCTTGCAATATTTTTACAAAAATTGGATTGCATGAAAACTATCCAGATTGATACCCACAGAACAGAACGTATTAATGCGATTATTCAACAACGGCAAAGGTTTGGTAGTCAAATCGAACAGGACAAAGCAAATCTGGAAGCTTGTAAGTTAGCACTAGTTAATTTAAGTCAGCATCAATCTGAATTTCTCGCTCGTGGAGTTGATGCTACATCTGCTCAACGTTTGGGAGAAATTAATTTTGAGGTAATTAATCAAATTGATCGCCTTTTAGGTTCCCTAGAAAAATTGCTATCGCGTTGTCATCGCAGCACAATAAACATTGCAGTGGTTGGTTATGCTCGACAAGGTAAAAGCCGTTTGCTACAAAGTTTAACCGGACTTAATCACCGAATAATTCCTGATGGTAGTGAAGGATACTGTACGGGTACGTTGAGCAAAATTGTTCACCAACCGGGATTGTCACAAGCTGTAGCTAAGGTGCATTTTTATTCATCAAATGAATTTAGTAAGCAAGTGCTGGCTCCTTATTACGAAACTTTGGGTTTGGGTACAAAATCCATAACTGTTGAAGAATTTGCTCGCACTCCTCCCCCCGGTTTACCCTTAGAGAAGAAAAATAGCGAATTTGACAAAGCCAGATACGGGCATTTACGTAAAGATTATTATTCTAATATCGCTAAATATCGCCATTTACTCGCATCTCCATCAATCGAGATTGCTGAGCAAGATATTCCCTTATACGTTACTCAAGATTCTATCGATCAAAGCGGCAATAAAATTGTTAATTATTTAGCAGTTAAAGAAGTTGAAATATCTTGTTCTTTTCCTCACGAGGATATTGGTCAAATTTCTTTGTTAGATTTACCGGGGTTAGGAGATACAAATTTAATCGAAGCAGAACGGTTAATTAAAATTTTATCAGAGGAAGCCGATTTCATTTTATTTGTTCGCAGACCGGAAGCTAATGCTGTTTGGGGAGAAGCATATTTAAAGCTATATCAAATTGCTCGCGATGCTTTGGGTGATTTTCCTCTTGCTAAATGTTCTTTTATGATTCTTAATCGTACTAAAGATGGTGCAGAAGGTGGTGACAACGGTTATCGCTGTCAAAAGTTACAGTCAGAACTCAAAGAAACACCAATTCGAGTTGCCCAGTGTATTATTGCTGATTGTTCTAATTCTCAAGAAGTTTTTATTCAAGTTTTAGAACCGATTCTGAATTATTTAGCTGCAAATGTAGAGTCTATTGAAAAAGAATATGGACGTTCTTATCAAAAACAATTGGATGCACTTTATCACAATATCAGTATTGAGTTAGATAAAGCTAACGGTGCTTTAGCTCGGTACGGTGATGGTGATTTGTTATTTGAACAACTTTTTGCTCAGTTTTGGCGTAAATTAACCAATAATTTAGAAAATTTATTAGCAGAGTTGAAAGAAAATCGGGATAATTTAGACAACGAATTTGCACAACAAGTAGAAAATGCAATTCAACGATGTCGAAGCAATACGGGAATTCCGTCAACTTGCGAAGAAATTGCACAACGTCGTCATCTTTTTGGCTCGTATAATACTGCTTATAACGAATTTTTGCATGAAATTCGTACTACTTTTTTAGGACATTTTCTATATTTAGATCAAGCGATGCAGCTTTCACTGGAAAACCGCAAAAATTTAGTTGTTAAAATCCTTAAATCTCATTTAGGAGAACTTGTAGATTCAGAAGAAATTGATGTTCTCAAAATAATTTATAATCTGCTTCCCGATAATGCCAATAATCTCAAAATCGGTTTTCAAAAGCTTTATAAATTCGATGTCTCCCATGCAGGAAGAGTAATCCGTCTGCTGCGCGTTAATATCGATCAACTCAAACCGGATATGAATACTAGTGCTTTATTGTCCCCTGCAAAAGAATTTACACAAGAAATAACTGCGGAATTAAATATTGAAAAACAGATTTTAGATACATTACAGAAACTACATCAAGAAGCAGCCGACAAATCTGAAACAGCTTTGAATCGGATAGTTTGTGAACCTTCTACTGATGCTTATTTTATGATAGAAGAATTTGTTGATCGAGTTCTTCGCGCCAAAGATGTACAATTAGAATGGCGGATTTTTCTTCGCAAAGAATGTTATCAAGTATGGTCAGAATTTAGACAGATAGAACAGCGTCTTCAACAGCAATTAATTTGGAAAACATTAGTTGAACGTGCTTCATATGTTAATAGTTTATTAATTAGGTAATTTATATTAAGTCCCAATGATTAGTTATTGTTAACTATTCCCTATTCCCTATTCCCTATTCCCCCCAACCCTAAAATACCCAGGGCAAACGCAAGAAAAATGACATGATAATATGCTATTGAAATGTAGTTATC
>JACYMD010000077.1 GCA_015272215.1 Rivularia sp. T60_A2020_040
GTGGACAGTTGACAGTTGACAGTTGACAGTTGACAGTTGACAGTGGACAGTTGACGTGTTTATAAGTAAAAATTACCAATTCCTAACTCCTCACTCCTCACTCCTAACTCCTCACTCCTAACTCCTAACTTTTCATAGATGATTACTATTTATATATTGACTTATAACGAAGAGTTGGATATTGCTGCTTGTATTGAGTCAGCTATGGTGTCGGATGACATTATTGTGGTGGATTCGATTAGTTGCGATCGCACTGTGGAAATCGCGAGTAAATATCCAGTCCGTGTTGTGGAACACGCTTTTGAAAGTCACGGTAAACAACGAACCTGGATGTTAGAAAATATATCCCCGAAGTATGAGTGGGTGTATATTCTCGAAGCAGACGAACGGATGACACCGGAATTGTTCGCCGAATGTGTGGAAGCAACTAAGAATCCAGATTACATTGGCTATTACGCAGCCGAGCGGGTAATGTTTATGAATACCTGGATTCGCCACAGTACTCAATATCCTCGCTACCAATTGCGTCTTTTCCGTCACGGTAAAGTATGGTTTACAGATTATGGTCATACCGAGAGAGAAGTTTGTGAAGGAAATACTAGTTTTTTAAAAGAAACTTATCCTCATTACACTTCCGGTAAAGGCTTGAGTCGATGGATTGAGAAACACAACCGTTATTCCACTGACGAAGCTCAAGAAACTTTGTATCAATTAGAAAAAGGTAACGTTAATTGGCGGGACTTATTATTCGGTAAAACAGAAGTAGAACGTCGTCGCGCTTTGAAAAACTTATCATTACGGATGCCAGGAAGACCGTTGCTGCGGTTCTTTTATATGTACTTCCTGCTTGGAGGCTGTTTAGACGGACGAGCTGGATTTGCTTGGTGTACCCTGCAAGCCTTTTATGAATACTTAATCGTACTCAAAGCCTGGGAAATGAAGCACATCCCTACACCCAGCTTGGAAGGGGAAAAAGAGTTAGGAGTTGTAGAGACGTAGCAATGCTACGTCTGTACCGGAGTTAGGACTTAGGAGACAATCACCAGAAGTCGGGTTTTTTCGAGAAATATCCATAACACAACCGAATCATCATAAAAACCCGACGAATCACCCAACTGAAAAGCATCAGAAGTCGGGTTTTTTGATAAAAAACCCGACTTCTCACCTCTGCCAATTGCCATGCACCAAATTAATTAAAATGTTACATTTAATATAAATTAATATATTCAATTAGTCGTCTGGCAAGTTAACGCAAGCCGGATAATTAGTCATTCGATTTACTATTGCCTAATCCCTACTCCCGAACGAACTATTGTCACCCAGCCATTTTATATTCTCTAATTAAAGACAAGTCGCAATATAATTATCGGGTCTAGGATCAAATGCCAAACTGATCTTCCATAGTATTTTTGTATTAATAATGTAGACAAACTCAAGCAAATATTCAGAGTAATAAGACGAATTTGCTGGTATGAATAGCAATAACAGAAACTCCACTAGCCGCATTAAGGAGAATAAAGGCTTGGGTTACGAAAGCTGGAAGCAACACCTAAAGAATGACCTGATTGCTGGTTTGTTAGTAATAATTCCTTTAGCAACCACTATTTGGTTAACAGTTACTATTGCTACTTGGGTAATCAATTTTCTTACCCAGATACCCAAGCAGCTAAATCCTTTTGAAGGGTTACATCCTTTATTGATTAATCTTTTGAACTTCGTGGTGGGATTTACAGTACCACTACTGAGTATTTTTTTGATTGGATTAATGGCTCGCAATATTGCGGGAAGATGGTTACTTGATTTTGGAGAGCGCTTATTACAAGCAATTCCCTTAGCCGGACAGATTTACAAAACACTTAAACAGCTTTTAGAAACATTATTAAAAGATACCAACAGTAAATTTCGTCGTGTAATTTTGTTAGAGTATCCTCGACCGGGAATATGGGCGATAGGCTTTGTTACGGGTGCTGTCAGCAGCGATATTCAAGCCAAAATGCCGGAAGCGATGTTGAGCGTTTTTATTCCCACCACACCTAATCCGACAACGGGATGGTATGCTGTGGTTCCTGAAAACGATGTGGTCAATTTATCAATGTCCATAGAAGAAGCGTTCAAAATATTAATATCTGGGGGTATTGTTTCTCAAGCAGCACCTCTACCTTCTTTAGAAATTCCCAAAGAACGCAAACTCGAATCACGAGAGAAAAAGCGACAAGTAATACCTGTTGAGGAAGGATAATATTTATGCAAGTTTACGCAAGTTAAATTTCTTGAAGCTGAATTACGATATGCCGTCTTGCGGCGGCACCCAGTGCGATTACGAATTATATTAAGAATGATATGCAAGACCGTCGTCCACCCCGTCAAATTGCCCGCGAACTGGCACTGTTAAGCCTTTCTCAAATACCTGTAAATCCCAAAAAATTAACAGAAGATCAACTACCCAAATTAGTACTTGGAGCAGTGCGTACTTTAAGAGCCGAAGTACAAGATAGTTTAGAAAATGCTTCTGCTGAATTACAGCGCAGTAACGATCGTATTTTAACCAGTCAAACTCGCGCTGCGGACTTAAATACTGCTAGAACAATGCTCCAAGAGGCAATTGGGTATACTCAGACAGCAATAAATCAGTTGGCTGCTACCCTCGATTTTCCAGAATTGATCCAGCTAGCCAATCAAGATAAAGACGTGCGACAATATGCCATTCAACTTGTTCAAACAATCGCGGCAGAACGTCAAGTTATAGATGATAAAATATCTGCTGCTTTAGTAGATTGGCAAGTAATGCGTCTTGCTCAAATTGACCGAGACATTCTTCGCATCGCTGTAGGAGAAATGGAGTTTTTTGATGTTCCTGCTAAAGTAGCAATCAACGAAGCGGTAGAACTAGCCAAACGCTACAGTGGAGAAGATGGACATCGATTTATCAATGGTGTTTTACGCAAAGTCACCGATCAACAAAAGGAGTTAGGAGTTGGTGGTTAGTGGTTGGTGGTTAATGGTTATTATACCTTTGACCCTTTAACCTTCAATATGCATACCTTTAACAAGATTCATAGTTATTTAATAACTTACGTTATCAGCTGCAATGGTTTTTAATTGGTTCCGTCGTCAAAATAACAAATCTTCTGATACTTCTTCCGAACAGAAGCAAGAGCAAACTGCTGTTGAAAAAGAAGTAATTACAAAATCAACCGAAACGCAAACTCCAGAATCTCCTCCAGCAGAAGCGACTGATTTGTTAGCGTTTGCGAAGGCTGCCTATAAAAATATTCAGGAAAAGCAGCAAACAACTGCTTCAACTGAGCAATCTACATCTGAAATAAGTGTTGAGGAAGTCACAGAATCTCCCCAAGAACTAACTCAAACTGTTACCGAATCTGAGGAAGTCACAGAATCTCCCCAAGAACTAACTCAAACTGTTACCCAATCTGAAGAAGTTGTAGAAGAAACTATTGCAACTAATAGTTCAGCGGTAGAAACATCAGATGCAGATGCTACAGGCCAAGATATAGTATCTGAAGTAGAAACAGAAGATGTATCCGAACCAACAGCACCTGCTAATTTATCTTTCTTGGAAAGAGCGGCTTTAGAACGAGAAGCTAAGCAGGAAAGACTTATTGCTAGTGCCATCGATATAGAAAATTCACGGATAGAATCAACCGGAATAGTAGCTGATAATACTAATCAAGACCTTGAGCAAATATCGGAACTGGCATTTGATGAAGGATTTTTATGGTCAACAGAAGTCCTTGCAGCGCAAGGTAGACGTGCGGAAGATGTTTCGATTGAAGAAATTACTTGGCTACAAAAATTACGACAAGGTTTAGATAAAACTCGTCGTAGTTTAATTAACCAGCTTAAAGCAATTGTTGGTAAAGGACCTTTAAATGCGGATGCGGTAGAAGAAATTGAAGCTTTGTTGCTGCAAGCCGATGTCGGTGTGGAAGCTACAGATTTCATTATTAATTCTTTGCAGGAAAAACTGCGTCAAGAAGCTTTACCACCAGAAGAAGGTATTGCATATCTTAAAAAAATTCTGCGGGATATTTTGGATAAACCGCTACAAGAATCCTCCAAATTCGCTTCATTTACTCCCGAAAAAGAAACTTTTAATATTTGGTTGATGACTGGGGTGAATGGTGCTGGTAAAACTACTACTATCGGTAAAATTGCTCATTTAGCAAATAAATCGGGTTACAAATGCTTGATTGGTGCAGCAGATACCTTCCGGGCAGCAGCAGTACAGCAGGTTAAGGTTTGGGGAGAAAGAAGCGGTGTTGAAGTGATTGCGAATCCAGGGAAAAATACAGATCCAGCCGCAGTTGTGTTTGACGCGATAGCAGCAGCTCAGTCGCGAGAAACCGAGTTATTACTAGTAGATACCGCAGGTAGATTACAGAATAAGAAAAACTTGATGGAGGAATTAAGTAAAATCCGGCGAATTATCAATAAAAAAGCTCCTGATGCCAAAGTAGAATCACTGTTGGTTCTAGATGCTACATTAGGTCAAAATGGATTGCGACAAGCGGAGGTTTTTTCGCAAGCTGCTGAACTTAGCGGTGTAGTTTTAACCAAGCTTGATGGAACTGCTAAAGGAGGGGTTGCTTTAGCGGTAGTACAACAGTTAGGTTTACCCATTCGCTTTATCGGTGCTGGTGAAGGTATTGAAGATTTACGTCCTTTTTCTAGCTACGAGTTTGTAGAAGCGTTGCTTAGTGGTTGAGCAAAGGGAAATTATTTACTGTTAATCGGCTACATCGGGCAATAATCCCAAAATAGTCTTACACTAGATGCGAAAATTCGCTCTAGGAAATTCCCTTAAGAACACCATATTTATTTATATGTCCTAGTATTTTCCCTTGTTCATACAAGCCGATAATTGCAAATTATCTTGAGAATATGTTATCTTCCCCACTAACTGGTGAGCATTATATTTTTACACAGCATATAAATATAAATATAAATATTGCTGGATTATAGTTATGTCTGTTAACTGTACCTAGGAACATATCCCCATAAAAAATTAAGAGGAAAAACATCATGATTCAAAAAAATATCTTGACTAAGTTTTAAATTAAAGGTCTTAGGGTATACTTTCCCTAGATTTGATACGTAAATTTGTTTTTTTTTGTCATACTGTTATTAACATCTTAATTAATTGATTTTTAACAACGAAAATTCAGATAAAAGCTCTCACCCCTAAAGGCTCTCACCCTCCAATGGTCATAGCCAAAACTAGCTAGAAAAAACCCCAATTGCTGCTCTTAGTTAGCAAGTATATTTTTTACGTCTGAAGGTATATGATTTGATCATAAATTTATGAAAAGATTAACGACTTGTGATGAGATAAAAATATTTCCGCCGGGAGACAAATTGATATTTGGCTCCAATTTATTGCGAACAAGAAATCTATACAAATCAAAAAAACAAATCACACAAAAAAATAGTTATAAAATTTACTCTAATTGTCTTTCTACTCTTGCTAAACTGATAAACCTTATATAAATATGGTTTATTCTTTCCGTTCGTCTTGTTTGCTGTATCAATCATCTAAAGTTTAGTCAATTAAAAAAGAGCAATATAATACAATAGCCTGTGTCTCACCTGCCTTCCCAACCAGCTGATAGTAATAACAGTGTCCCAACAGATGTCACTCCAGTCGTGGCACTCAAAGAACTTGTGGCACGGCTACATCGGGAGCAGAACAAAATCCAAGATTTACTTTCATCCTTGGGATTTGCTCTGAGAAGTTTCAATAACTTAAATCAGTTTTTAGAACTAATACCGCTGATGGCAACTAGAGTAACGGATGCCGACGGTAGCGCTTTGTTTCTTTACAAACCAAATGGTCAAGTTCGATTAGAACAACTACATTGGCAAGATAGCCGCCAGCGCAAAAATATACGTAAGGCATTAGAAGCCGCTAGCAGTCAAATTTCGCTACCAATATCCGCACCTCTGGCAACCACTACTGGTATGTTAGATGCTCAGATGCATCGTTGTTTGGGACCAGATATGCAGGCTTTTGGTACTGCAATTCTGGTTAAACATAAGGAACGTGGATGGTTATACGTTTTAAGTAGAGATCCCGAATATACTTGGACTGAAACCAGACAAAAGTTAGTACGTTTGGTAGCCGATCAAACCGCAGTCGCAATTGAAAACGACCAACTGGGTGTAGAATTACGTAAAAAAGAACGTCTCGATCAAGAATTAGAAATTGGCGCGGAAATTCAACGCCGACTTTTACCCCGTCAATGCCCAAATATTCCTGGTGTAGCTTTAGCTGCTCGCTGTAAACCAGCAAATCAAGTGGGGGGAGATTATTATGATTTTATCCCTACCAACCATAACTTGATCGCCGAAGCAAAAGACGGGGATAATATCGAAACCAATCGCTGGGCTATGGTAATTGGTGATGTGATGGGTAAAGGTGTACCCGCCGGTTTAATCATGACAATGATGCGAGGAATGTTACGAGGTGAAGTGTTACACCTGAATTCCCCTGCCCGAATTCTGCAAAACTTGAATCGAGTTATGTATGCAGATTTGGACAATTCCAGCCGTTTTATTACCTTATTTTATTCGGAATACGACCCGCAAAAGCGGCTTTTATCCTATAGTAATGCGGCACACAATCCTCCTTTGTGGTGGCACGCTGCGACAAAAACCGTCAGTAGATTGGATACAAATGGAATGCTTATTGGTTTGGAAGCTCACAGTCAGTACGAAAACAATCAAGCATACTTAGAGCCAGGGGATACAATTATTTATTACACTGACGGATTAACTGATGCGGCTTCTCCTTCCGGTGAACGTTTTGATGAAGAAAACCTAATCATTGCTTTTAGCAACGCTTGTAAGTATTACAACGAACCACAAGAAATTCTTGATTGTTTATTTAATCAAATTCAGCAATTCATCGGTGCAGATAGACAAAACAGCGATGATATGACCTTAGTTGTTTTGCAAGCGCGATGAATTGCTAAATAATTGATAGTGGATGGTGGTTAATGGTTAGTGGATAGCAGAAAATAACAACCAACAACTATTAATCTCGTTCCCAGTCTGAAGCTGGGAAGCAGCCAGGGCAAAGACTACATATTAACAAGCGTGCCATTCTAGTTAAGCCAAAAAACCCGACTTCTCAGCGAAATAAACATCTAAACCATCAAAGTTTGTTTCCGCAAACTTTCAACTGTGGAAATAAAATGTTCTGCAACTCGGTTGATTTCCGTTTGTGTATTAAATCTTCCTATACCAAATCGCACGGAAGCATAAGCGAGCTTTTGCGAATGACCTAATGCTGTTAAAACGTGGGAAGGTGCGGTACTTATTGATGAACAAGCTGAGCCAGAAGAAACTGCCATTACTTGCTGTAATCCTAATAGTAATGCTGAACCGTCTATTCCCTCAAGACTAACATTCAGGTTCCCTGCTAATCTTCGGGTAGGATGTCCGTTGAGATGAATTCCTTCTAATTGGGAAAGCTGTTCCCATAAACTTTGTCTAAGTTGAGTAAGATGTGCGTTTTCTGTAGCTTGGGTTTCTAATGCGATTTCTATCGCTTTACCGAATCCAACTATTTGTGGTGTATATAATGTACCCGAACGTATACCCCGTTCTTGTCCTCCACCGTGTTGCTGGGAAGCTATGCTAACTCTGGGGTTTCGACGACGTATATATAAAGCACCGATTCCTTTTGGACCGTAGACTTTATGTGCTGTTAATGACATTAGATCAATATTCATTTCTTGCACATCCAAAGGAATTTTACCAATTGCTTGAGCGCTATCTGAATGAAAAATAATCTCATGTTCGCGACACATTGCACCAATTTCTGTTAGCGGTTGTAAAACGCCAATTTCGTTATTAGCTGCCATGATTGAGACTAAAATAGTATCATCGCGAAAGGCTTTTTCTAAATCTTTGAGATTAATAATTCCATCTTTTTGTACAGTCAGAAAAGTAATTTCAAAGCCAAGAGTTTTTAAATAATTACAAGGATCAATAACTGCATTATGTTCCGTTTGTACAGTAATAATATGTTGACCTTTGGAAAAATAAGCCTCTGCAACACCTTTAATAGCTAAATTATTCGCTTCCGTTGCACCACTTGTAAAAATGATTTCTTCGGGAGTTGCATTAATAGCTTGTGCAATGATTTCCCGCGCTTTTCTAACAGCAGCTTCCGCTTCCCAACCATAAATATGACCGATACTTGAAGGATTTCCAAAATGTTCGGTAAAGTAAGGTAGCATTGCATTTACTACTCTTTGATCAACGGGTGTCGTTGAATGACAATCAAGGTAGATGGGACGTTCAGACATGATTAAGATGTGATGGGGGGATGGGGAGAAATAAATAATAACTGTCAACTGTTAACTGTCAACTGTCAAATAGTTTATTCAAACCCGTGATATGAACTATAGTAGCTTAATAGTAAATTAATTACCTATAAATTACTTTTTAATAACTGTGGTCTTAGCTAACATATCGTGAACACCTTGCTTTTTTGGAGTAAACATAATTGTCATAAAACCAATCATTAAAATTACAATTGAAATTAATTTACTCCAATATCTCAAGTTAGCTTGCATAAAGGATATTTGTTGATTATTTAAATCGGTAACTTGAATACCTAAGAGTAATTTTCCTAAAGTAGCTTTGAGTTGAGAACTTTCTAAAACTGTGAAGTAAAGCCAATTAAAAATTAAATTTATCACTAGAGAAATTTGAGCTATAACTGACATATCAGGAACAAACAAAAATACACCACCAGGAATCACACCCGATACCCCAAACCATCCTGCTGCTATAGTTTCCCCAAAAAAATCAGAGTTGAAACCCCCCAAGATAGAACTGAGAAAAACACCGATAAAAGTACTTGTAATTAATAAAAATATCAAATCAATTTGATAAGCGAAAAATCTTCTCATAAAACTTATATAATGAGAGTTTGCTATCACTCCATAATTGTTTGTAATAATTGTAGGTGGAATCTTTGCTTGTGATTGATTAACTGGTTGATAACTATTAATTTCTGCTATTCTTTCTAAAATTTCTTCAGTATCTTTAGGTCTTTTATTTGGTAAATGTTCCATCATTTGGTCGAGCAGCGATGCAAATTCTGGTTTGACATCAATTGTAGCTTCTTGCCATTTTAATTCCCCAGTTTGTGCATTATAAAAATCACCCGGTTCCCTTGCAGTCAGGAGAAAAACAAAAGTACGTCCTAAAGCAAAAAAATCTGATTGTTGAGTTGCTTGTCCGTGCATTTGTTCCGAAGGAGTATAACCAGCACTGATAATTCCCGTAACTTGTCCTTGAACTTGTTTGGCGATATAAGTTTGTGTAACTTGTCGTGCGCTACCAAAATCAATTAAGACCAAACTACCATTTGGTCTTAACATAATATTTGATGGCTTAATATCGCGATGAAAAAAGTTTTGACTGTGGACTTGTTGTAAAATATTTACAATTTCAGTTAACCATTGAATTGCTAATTTTTGATTAATCGGACGTTGCTCTCGTTGTTTAATATATTCCGACAAATCTAACCCTTCAATTTTCTCCATTACCAAACAATGAAGCGGTTCAGTACTACTTCTAGAAAAATAAACAAAATAGCTGTCAGATTCGACTTTGGGAATACCAGGATGATTCAACGACTTTAAAACCTCCGCTTCCCGTTGAAACAATTCCACAGCTTTAGGATGATTGTTAATCAGAACTTTTAAAACCTTGTTCGTATTGCTTCGTGTTTCAATAATCTCATAAGTTTTACCAAAACCACCACCACCAAGTTCTTTAATTACCCGATAACGTCCTTCTAGGAGTAATTCCGAACCGCAGCCAAAACAAAATAGAGTATTATCGGGATTGATTGGCTTTTGACACAGAGGATTAATACAGAGGCTCATTTTTACCTATGGAGTACAGTTTTACGTGCTAGTTTAACTCCACTGGGATGTCAAGCAAGAGTAAATTTGTACAAGAAGCATGAGGAGATTGTGAAGAGGATAGGAATAAGAAGACAATTGTTAGACTTGAAACTGTACCCAAATCATAATTTTTTTATACTTTAATCTAAAATAAAAAAGTCTATGCTAAAGACTGATGTCATTATTGAACAATGCTTTTCATATATATGAGATTATTATTTTCTGTAGATATTGTTACCCAATAAATTGTATTGTTCCCTACTTTTTTATTTAAATAGCATCAGTAAATATGAAAAATAAGCTGAAATTACGTAGTCATAAATATCTTAAAACAGTAAAAGCAGCAATAATAATCTTGATGCTTGTACTTAGCTTACAACTTCTACCAGCCATAGCGCAGTCTAACGAATTTGCTCCTGTAGACATTGATGGTAGACAAGTTTTTCAAGTTAGTAGTACTAAAGAAAACTCAGCTAAACAAAGGGCTGAGATTATTAACAATATCCTTCAAGATGCAGTAAACTCTGAAAATCCACCCGAAATAAAAGTTAAAGAAGGCACTAATATAGCAGAAATCCAAATTGGTGAAAATGCTCAATTTACCGTTATTCAAAATGATGTAGTTTCGGGGAAAAATCCTAATGAACAAGCTGATATTTGGGTAAAATTAATTCGAGAAAAAATTAATCAAGCTAGAGAAGAAAGAAGTGAAGAGTTTATTCGTAATACATTAATATTAAGTTTGATGCTTGTTGTGCTAACAATTGCACTGCATTGGGTTTTAGGTAAAGTATGGGACAAATTGCAGCGTCATATTTCCCCGTTAGTAACTTCCGAAAATTGTTCTGATAAAAATCAACAGCAAAAGAGCTTAGATATATTATTAAAAGCAACTTTAATCTTAACGAGAACAGCACTTTGGGCAAGTGTAATACTTTATATTACGAATCTATTTCCCTTAACACGGCGATGGAGTTTTGATATTGCTGGTAGTATATGGTCAAGTTTAAATTCGCCAATTTTTAAAGAATTTACAATTACCAGTATTTTAATTTTAATTGGCTTCTTTTTGGGCTTAATTATAATTGCTGGTGCGGTTACTAATATATTGCGATCGCGAATTTTACAAGTACTGCAAATTAGTCAAGGAGCGCAGGAAGTAATTGCAATTATTTTTAAATATACATTAATAAGTATTGGTTCTATTATCCTTTTACAAACTTTTGGAATTGATTTAAGTTCTGTAACAATTTTAGCGAGTGCTTTGGGTGTTGGTATTGGTTTTGGTTTCCAAGATATCGCGAAAAACTTTGGTAGCGGACTTGTATTATTATTTGAAAGACCAATTCAAGTAGGTGATTTTATTGAAGTTGGAAAATATATGGGAACCGTAGAACATATCGGAGCGCGTAGTGTCGTGATTCGGACTTTAGACAGAGTTTCAATTATTGTACCAAACTCGCGTTTTTTGGAAAACGAAGTAATTAATTGGAGTCACCGTAATCCGATTTCTCGGATTCATATACCAGTAGGAGTTTCTTATAATTCTGATGTAAATCTTGTCAAAGAAGTACTTTTAGAAGCAGCAAAAAAACATTCAAAAGTACTTTCAATTCCTCAATCTCAAGTATTTTTTACTGGCTTGGGTGATAGTTCTTTAGACTTTGAACTATTAGTATGGATAGACGCACCTAGTAATCAAGTATCAATTAAAAGTGATTTGTATTTCTTAATTGAAGCAACCCTGAAAAAACATCATATTGAAATTCCATTTCCTCAAAGAGATTTACATCTACGTAGTGGAGATTTACCTCTCAAACTATCATCAGAATTAGAGCAAGCTTTACTACGACATTCACAACAACAAAATGGGAAAGGTTAAGAGTTAAGAGTTAGGAGTTAGGAGTTAGGAGTTGTAGAGATGTAGCATTACTACTTCTCTAGGGTTGATAGTAATTAATTGATGAGTAACAGTTATTATTTATTTGACTCCATTGTCCATTACCAATTACCCATTACTCATTACCAATTACCAATTTTAAATAGTCACTGGTGCTTCAATATAAATATTAGGTTCTTGCATCACAAATTCAATCCCAAAAGTATTTAGTTTATGAGCAACCTTTTCATTGGCTATATTTAATAATTGTTTTCTTAATTCAAAAGAATTTTGATTTGAACCTAGAAGAAAGAAAGTAATTCTAGCTTTTGTACGTTCTAATTGTGGATTATTGTCCGTAGCAAGTACTGTTGTTGAAGGATTAATTTCTATCGGATTATCATCTGAATAATTATCATGAATAATCACATCAGGATTTAATATTAAGTTTTCAAAAACCACTTTTGTACTATCAGGCTCTACCCCAAAAAGTGATTCCATACTTTCTTCAACTACTTGTCTTACTAAAGCCTGTCCTTTATCAAGTAACTTCTGATTAAAATCAAAATATAGCAACACCATGACTTTTTTTCCACGAGTCACATTTTCGATTTCTACATTAGCTAAGATAGAATTAGGTACAATTACCAAAGTACTTTTACCAGAACAACGAATTTTTGTAGAACGAAATCCGATAGATTCAACTCGTCCATAAATACTATCTGTAAATTTTCCTGATGGGGGTAAATGAATATATTCACCTGTTACAAAAGGTCTATCTAAATAGATAACAATAGTACCTAAAAATTGCTCCAAAGTCTTTTGTGCTGCAAAAGCAACTGCTAATCCACCAATTCCTAAACCAGTAATTAAACCAATTAAATTGAATCTGTCATTAGCAAAAACTAGAACAGCAATAAATCCTATAGTCACATTAACGATAGTTTCAACAATTAACAGTAAATCGTCAGCTTGGTAGCCTAATTTACGAATAATATTAACACCATATGTTCTAATTACTTGCCGAAAAATACCAGAAGCTAGTATAGCAATGCTGAGGATAACTGCTAATTGTACGACATCATTTAAAAATGAATATAATCCTTGATACTGTCTAATTAATCCTAAAGATAATAAAATTATGATTGAGGTTCCAGACCATTTTAAAGCTTCACGGTTGATATAGATTAATTTTTCATAGATATCGATTACTTGTGGAGTAAAGAAACGTTTTATAATTGCTTTAATTAGAATAGGAGTGTATCTTCCAATCACAAAAGCAGCAATTACGCATAAAATAAATATTTCTAAGCTACGGATATCTTCTCGCAATATAAATTTCAATATTTCATTCACAATATTCATAATTACCTCTAAATTATAACGGGAGCATCTACATAGATAGTCGGTTCTTCTATGTCAAAGTTAATATCGTAACTTTTTAGCTTCTTAGTAATAGTTTCTGTAGCCATATCAAGTAGTTGACGACGTAATTCCATCGATACTTTACCAGAACCTAAAATAAACAAGCTTACCTGAGCTTTACTTTTTGGTTCATCGTTTTTATTTATAGTTGTAAAATCTATGCGAGTGCTACGTGAATCCAGACCAAAAATATCTTTTGTACTTGTTAAAACTACCTGTTCAATTAATGCTTGTTCTTTAGGATCAACTTGATGCTTAAAATTCAAATAAAGAATTGAAATAACTTTTTTTGCTCCAGAAAAGTTTTCAATATTCATTTGAGTTAAGGCATTATTCGGAATTATCATCACAGTTCCTTTCCCAGAAGTACGAATTTTTGTAGAACGCCAACCGATAGATTCTACTCGTCCAAATGTACCATCTGGTAAGCCAATATAGTCATCAATATAAAAAGGATGATCGAGATATAGTACAACACCACCGAGAACCTGCTCTAAGGTTTTTTGAGCTGCAAAAGCAATTGCTAAACCACCAATTCCTAAACTAGCTAGTAAGCTAAAAATATTTATTTTGTGAGTTTGTGTAAAAAAGATAATTCCACTAAATATTATTGCGAAATAAGCCGTAATTTTTACTAAAACTAATAGTTCGCTATTTGCTTGACGACCACTTTTTAAAGCACTTTCTAAAATATAGTCATCTATATATTTTCCTAATATTCGCGAAGATAACCAGCAAGCTTCTACGGTTAAAATTAAACTAATGATAATTTCTATCGCGGGATAATCATCTAATATGGGGATAAATAAAGCGACAATTTCCAAAAATCCCAGTCCGAATGTAAGTCCAATTAAATGTTTGTAGGGTTGCAATAATTTGTCCGCTTTTTCACCAACTTCGGAAGAAACAAATAGACTTAAGAAAAATTTAATCAAACGAGGGAAAACGCAACCAATAAAAAATGCGACAAAGCTAAGTATCCCAAAAACAAATGTTAACTGCACTTTAGGGCTGACAAAAATATTATTTGACAACAATTCCATCATCAACAAAACTCCTTCTCTTTAAGTACTAACTATTGTAGAAGTATCTAAATTACCCGAAATAATCTAACTCATTGTGTCTCTACAATGTATAATTATTTAGTCTAAATGTTTTAATTTACACTGAAAACGATATTAGCTATTTTGATTAAGATGTTTTATAGATTACATAAAACTGCCTATTACTGAAAGCACTGCACAAGTATAGCTTAATCTGTAATACACCAATGATAGATTCCCCGGCTGATTACAATTTCCCTGTAAACTATCTTCTATGTATAAGGCATTTTTGTCTGCCAACTATGTTACTTACGATTGAATTGATTTATACTTTGACTCAAAAAAAATAAAACTCAAGCCAAATTCATCGGACTTATTCTGTATAAATCCAGCTTCTATGCAAAATTGTTGTTTTTACAAGCAGATATCGAACAAAAACCAGATGTTTGGCTGCACAAATAAATTAAATAAATTAACATTAAATGATTAAATAATTAAATTAAAAATAAGTAATTAAATGCTAATAAAATTAGCTTAAAATAAAAGTTACTAAATTTGTTGCAGTAATTAGACTATTTTCAATCCAGATTATAATATCAAAATTATGAGTGATGCTTACAATAGACTCGCACCATTTATTCAAGAATACATTTACCATAATAACTGGACAGAGTTGAGGCCAATACAAACTGCTGCGTGCGAAATTATATTTGAAACTGATGCTCATTTATTAATAGCTGCTGGTACAGCTTCGGGAAAAACAGAAGCAGCTTTTTTACCAGTTTTAACTCACTTATACGAAAAACCTGCTAATACTATAGGTGCAATTTATATCGGTCCAATAAAAGCATTAATTAACGACCAATTTGAACGCCTTAACGACTTATTAAGAGAAGCCGATATCCCAGTATATCATTGGCATGGAGATGTTTCTCAAACTAGGAAAAAACAACTTTTAAAAACCCCATCAGGTATTCTCCAAATTACACCAGAGTCTTTAGAAAGTTTATTAATTAATAAGCATCAGGAATTAACAAGACTTTTCGGTGATGTTCGTTTTATCGTCATCGATGAAATTCACGCTTTTATGGGTACCGAAAGAGGTTATCAGATTCTTTGTCAATTGGAAAGACTCGCAAATTCAACCAAAAATCAACCCCGCAGAATCGGTTTATCGGCAACTTTAGGTGATTATTCTCTGGCAGAAGATTGGCTAAGTTCTGGTACAAATATAAGAGTAATTACGCCGGAAATTCAAGCAGGAAAGCGACAAATAAAATTAGCTTTAGAACATTTTTATGTTCCTGAGAAAGCCGATAATTCAGAAATTACTGACTACGACGAATATATTTTTAATTTGAGTAAATCGAGTAAATGTCTGATTTTTGCCAACAATAAATCGCAAACCGAATCTATCATCGCATCTTTACGTCAAATTGCTGCAACCCAAAACCAACCAGATATTTATCACGTTCATCATGGTAGTATATCAGCTTGCCTGCGCCAAGCTGCGGAAAATGCGATGCAAGAACCAGATAAACCAGCGGTAACTGCTGCAACATTGACGTTAGAAGTTGGTGTTGATATCGGCTATCTACAACGAGTCATTCAGTTAGAATCACCGGATAGTATAGCAAGTTTTTTGCAACGTTTGGGACGTACTGGAAGAAGGGGAGAACCTGCGGATATGCGTTTTGTTTGTTCGGAAAAACAACTATCTTTAGAAGCACCACTTCCTCAACAAATTCCTTGGCAACTTTTACAATCTATCGCGATTATTCAACTTTATTTAGAAGAAAAATGGATTGAACCCATTCAACCAATAAAATACCCATTCAGTCTACTTTATCATCAGACAATGAGTACCTTAGCAGCAATCAAACAAATTTCACCATCTGTTCTTGCTCATCAAGTTTTAAATTTATCATCTTTTCAAAATATTTCATCGGAAGATTATAAATTATTACTGCGTTATTTAGTTAGTATTGACCATATTAATAAAACCGATAAAGGTAAATTAATTATCGGTTTAGCAGGTGAAAAAATAGTCAATAAATTTCAATTTTACGCAGTATTCCCCGAAACTCTAGAATTTCATGTTAAACAAGATGCAACAGATATTGGTACCATTGTGATGATACCTAATGTCGGTAGTCAATTCGGTTTAGCAGGAAAAACCTGGGAAGTTTTAGACATAGATTTTGCCAAAAAAACAATCTTTGTTAAACAAGTTGAAGGTAAAGCTAGTATTTTTTGGCGTGGTGGTAGCGGAACGATTCATACTAAAATATTGCAACGTATGCGCCGCATTTTATTAGAAGATATAGAGTATGGATATTTACAAACTCATGCCAAAAACAGATTGCAAACAGCCCGTCAATTAGCAAGAGATTTCGAGTTAGATAAAAGTAATATATTTAAATTAGAAAAAGGTAAATGTTGTATTTTACCTTGGATGGGTACCATTGCTTACAATACTTTACAGAGATTATTAAATAACTTTTGTCGAGAATCTTTAGAAATTAAATCTTTAGGTGGTATCAATCCTTATTTTATAACCTTAAAATTAGGAAAAGGTAAATTTGAACAACTAAAAACAGAAATTTTATCTTTATGCGAACAACGTATTATCAACGAACATTTAGTTGCAGATGGAGAAGCACCAGAAATCCAAAAATATGATAAATTTATTCCTCATCCTTTATTACGAAAAGCTTTTGCAAGCGATTATTTGAATATTGAAGAAGTTAAACAGCAAGTTGAGTTTTGGTAAATTTTTGAAATTACAATAAATGTATAAACATGGGAAGTAAGAAGTAAGAAGTAAGAAGTTATTACTCTTAACTCCTAACTCCTAACTCCTAACTCCTTCAAAAAACTAAGATTTTGCACCCATTTCTATCACAGCACTACGCATAAAATTAATTCGCTGTTCAAAGTCCAATTCTTTAATGGAATTTACAAAATTATTGGTATTAGATGGCAATTCATAATCTTGTGGTACTTGAATAACGCTACCATCTTCCATAGCTTGTGCAAGTCTCAACCACACATCAAGCTTAGCACTAGAACTTAAAGCTGTGTAAGCATTGCTAATATCACTACTAGCACCAGAAACAATATCCCGTTGTGCTTGTAATTGTTCTTCCTTTGGCATTGCCTGAATTTGATCAAACAAAGCTTTAGCAGTTTGCTGTGCAGAATCTTGATTAACAGGATTTAAATTTTCTTTGATATCTAAATAGCCATACCATAGTAAAGCCAATTGAGTATCAGCATCAAAGCTCAGAAATTTTTCTACAGCTTTTCTATTTTTTTCTTCAGTCGTAAAAGTCATAAATTGATTAATTACTAAATAATTGTCTTCTCCTAACTTTTAATCAATTCATACCATTCAATTAACCCTGCCTTCGACATAAATAGGTATTATGGCTTAAGATAGATGCCGAATATATACTCTGACTAAAGAAATACTTAATAAGTAGTAATTTGGATAAATTCTTTTACTTTATAATTTGATTGTTTGATTCAATCTAAACTAATTGTTACTAATTGTTCAAAAAAACTTCTGTGAAAAATTGATTAGATATTTTCATCAACTATTAGATATAGTGAGTAATTTAATATACTAATACTCATCCTGGAATTTGATACGCTAAAAGTATTGATGTGATGAGCTTTATTACTATATGCACTGGTTATTGACCGGACCATTAACTGTAGAAAAAATCACAGTTAAGATTCAAGATTTGCCAGCATCGTTACAAGGTATTCGCATAGTGCAAATGACAGATTTTCACTATGATGGCTTACGTTTATCAGAGAAAATGTTAGAAAAAGCTATAATTGCCTGCAACAAAGCACAACCCGATTTAGTTGTTCTTACCGGCGATTATGTAACTGATGACCCAAGTCCAATCAATCAACTAGTACTTAGACTCAAACATTTACAAAGTCGTTATGGCACTTATGCCGTACTTGGCAATCATGACATACATTACGCTCATTCAAAAGCAGAAATTACATCCGCTTTCAACAAAATTGGAATTGAATTACTTGACAACAAAATTGCTTATCCATTCGGCAAAGAATTACCATTAGTAGGACTTGCTGAATATTGGTCTCCTCATTTTCATCCTGAATTAGTGATGAACCAATTAGACTCAGCAACACCACGTATAGTACTATCCCATAATCCCGATACCGCTGATATATTACGACAGTGGCGAGTAGATTTACAACTGTCCGGTCATACTCATGGTGGTCATATTGTAATCCCCGGTGTCGGTCCAGCCATCGTTACTTACAACAATTTTGTTCGCAGTATACCCAGAAAACTGCGCCGTCGGATGCCATTTATCAAAAAAGAATTCTTCAAAGTCGTGAGAAATTGGCAATGGGCTCAGGGATTTCATCAAATCGGAAGCAATCAAATGTATGTGAACCGGGGTTTGGGAACTTATCTACCAGGACGCTTTTTTTGTACTCCAGAAGTCACTGTGATTACCTTAAGGTAAGGTTAAAGGTTAAAAACTCCAAAATCTAAAATCCAAAATCTAAAATCCAAAATCTAAAATCCTATCACTACTGATCGCCAGTCAGATGATAAACTAAAAGCGCTGGTACAATGAGCAGAGTTAGCGCTATGCATTGGTTGTTATCTGGTCCTTTGAGTGTAGAAAAACTTACAGTAAAAATAGAAAATTTACCAGCATCTACCATTGGTACTCGTATAGTACAGCTTTCCGATTTACATTACGATGGCTTAAGGCTATCGTCAGAAATGCTAGAACAAGCCATTATTACTAGCAATGAAGCTGAACCGGATTTAGTTGTGTTGACTGGGGACTACATAACTGATGACCCCGCGCCAATATACAAACTAGTAAAAAAACTCAAGCATTTACAATCTCGTCTGGGTATATATGCTGTACTCGGCAATCATGATATATGTTACCGCAACGCCAAAAAAGAAGTTACAGCAGCTCTGACAAGTATCGATATTAAGGTTCTTTGGAATGAAATTGCTTATCCTTTAGGCAAAAAATTACCATTAGTTGGACTAGCTGATTATTGGTCAAAAGAATTTAATCCCGCATCGGTAATGAATCAGTTAGACGACGCAACACCACGCATCGTTCTATCACACAATCCTGATACAGCCCAAATATTGAAAAAATGGCGAGTCGATTTGCAATTATCAGGTCATACCCACGGCGGACAAATTGTACTTCCCGATATTGGTCCTTTAGTCATATATTATAAAAAACTTATTCGCAGTGTTCCCAAAGAAGTACGGCGATTTATACCATTTTTACGATCGGACTATATTAAGGTTCTCCGACACTGGGAATGGGCTCAAGGGTATCATCTAGTCGGGAAAAATCAATTATACGTTAATCGTGGTTTAGGTACTTATCTCCCAGGACGCTTGTTTTGTCCCCCGGAGGTAACTGTGATTACTTTGGAGTAAGGAGTTAGTTGACAGTTGACAGTTGACAGTTGATCTTTAACTTTTAAAACCGCCTCTAATTACGACCGCAAATGTCAGTAATTAAAGACGGTTTATTAAATAGTTGGTAGATTGAGAAAGGTTAAGGATTAGAATTAATTTAATTAAAAACAGGGTGAACAGTAATCGCAATTTCCATCTTAAGTTATCATCTTATGTACATCCGTTCTTGCCTAAAACCTCCAAATTCATTCATCGATAGACTAAAGACTAAAACACAACATTTACTGGATGTAACATTAGAGAAACTATTGCGACCGGATTAGAGTGGGAGACACAAACTCCAATCAAAAGATTTGTTGTTAGACTTACAACTTGTCTTGTGTCTTATTTATTAAATTAGCATCCATTTTCTGTAAAATAAACCTGATTTTACTCACTGTAATTATTAGTAACTTCTTGTAACATTTGCTGAAATATTTTAGGACTTAGGCACTGTACAAAACAACCATCTTATGTATTAACCTAGTTCCCTCTTCCCTCTTCCCTATTCCCTCTTCCCTCTTCCCTATTCACCTTATGATGCTGCATCTTCCTCAAAACCTCCTTTCCTCCACCCAAACACCTCATAGCGGCTACCATTGGGACAATAGCGATCGCCGTTTTTTTGAAGGTTGGTATTACCGTGTAACTTTACCGCAGGAAAATCAAACCTTTGCTTTTATGTACTCAATTGAAGATCCAATAGGTGGAAAACCTTACAGCGGTGGTGCAGCACAAATTCTCGGTCCCAATGATGAATATTTATTGCGTACTTTCCCCGATGTAAATAAGTTTTGGGCTTCTAAAGATAATTTAGCTTTAGGTCATTGGGGTAAAACGAGTATAAAAAGCCGACCGCTTTATTTACGAACAGAAGAATTTACTAGCTACATTCAATCCGGTTATCAAGCTACAACAACCTTAAATCAAGGAATAATTCACGACCCAGGCAGTGGTAATTACTGTCGTTGGGAGTATGAAATAAAGCCAGTATATTATTGGGGAAATCGAGACAGCATTCAGCAATCAACCGCAGGTTGGGTATCTTTTTTACAGATTTTTGAACCAGGATGGCAAATTTTGGTAGCCCACGGTTTGGCTAGCGGTTGGATAGATTGGAATGGTAAACGCTATGAATTTACCGACGCACCAGCTTATAGCGAGAAGAATTGGGGAGGTGCTTTTCCCCAAAAATGGTTTTGGTTGAATTGTAATAGTTTTGATGACGAACCAGATTTAGCCTTAACCGCAGGTGGTGGTAGACGTGGTGTCTTGTGGTGGATGGAATCTGTGGCAATGGTTGGTTTGCATTATCAAGGCAAATTTTACGAGTTCGTACCTTGGAATTCCCAAGTTAATTGGAATATCGAACCTTGGGGAAAATGGCAAATGCAGGCTCGTAATTCCCAATATGAAATTGAATTGACAGGAACTACCGATAAACAAGGTACTCCATTGCGTGCGCCGACTGAAGATGGTTTAATATTTGCTTGTCGCGATACCATGCAGGGAAAATTGACTTTAGAATTACGCGAATTAAATGGTATTGAATCCAAAACTATCCTGAAAGCAACCAGCAATCTATGTGGATTAGAAACAGGGGGTGAACCTTGGGACAATTCCTGGCAGAACTACTAAAAATGTTATTATAAGATAATACCAAATAACCAATTGGGGCTGTAGCTCAGTTGGATAGAGCGAGCGCCTCCTAAGCGCTAGGTCGCAGGTTCAAGTCTTGCCAGTCCCGTTTTTCAAAGAAAAATCAGAAAAAATAACACAAAGTAGTTAAACATACTTTTTATTTAACCCCCAAAACAGATAAAATCTTTGATGGAATCTGGTATTCCTTACTGCCACAATGTCATAGAGGGTTCGTGTACACTAAAGAAATAACTTAGATGTATACGATTCTTTTAGTAAAACAAAATCATATAAAAAAGCATCTGCCGTAAAAAAATCTCTAGCGCGATAAAATACATTGAAACTAGTTAAAATACCCATAAGATACAACTTTTGGGATCAAAACTAGCTAAAAAAGGGGTCTGACCCCCTGTGCATTTTGCCACAAAATACTTATATTTTGTTGGACATATTAATTATTAACAGTGTATAGCTTGCGAGATTTTTTTAAATTGTTTGAGAAAAAATTCCTCTCCAGATAATTTAAGTAATAAAGCCCTGAATAAAATGCTCTTCAAAGGAATTTCTTCTCGGTTAATGCTTTTAATCCTACCGTTAACCTTGTTGTGGGGTTATAAAAAAGTTCAAAATGTATTTGTACAACCACAAGCAATTTTAGTTTTAGGAGGTTCAACAAAAAGATTAGAACGAGAAAAATTTGCAGCAGATTTTGCAAGTAAATATCCCAACCTACCGATTTGGATTTCGGGAGGTAGCCCTGCGAGTGCGACAAAAAAAGTATTTAGCAAAGCTGGGATTGATTCTAAACGTTTGTACTTAGACTATCGAGCTAGTAATACAGTAGAAAACTTTACAACTTTAGTAGATGATTTACAGAAAAGAGGAATTAAGAGATTGTATTTAGTGACCTCCGATTATCATATGCGTCGTGCTAGTGTAGTAGGCGAGATAGTTTTAGGTAGTCGGGGAATTGACTTTCAAACAGTATCTGTTCCTTCACAAAGTAATTCTGAACCAATTGAAAAATCTATTCGTGATGGAGTAAGATCTATTGTTTGGGTTGCTACTGGTTTGGATGTTGAAAAGAATTATCAACAAAAGTAATTTATGATATTTATTACTTTTGAAATGACTTCCTTCTTACCCACCTGGGTTACAAACCCCATTCTGATAGCAAAAGTAGATTAAAATGAACTAAAAATATGATAATTTTACGTAACTTTTATTTCTATTTTTATTTTGATTTTTTATTATGTAGTTAATTATGCGTATACCAGATATCAGTTAAAGCTGAATTCACGGTTTTTAAAAAGCAATAAGAACAGCTATCAAATAATCAAATAACATAATCCCCCTTTCGGTAAAAAGCAAAAGGGGGATTTAAATAGATCAGATATATTGCGAAAAATCCTTGTGATTAATTCTTTAAGAGAATGTAACAAGTTAGGCAACAGCTTTCTCTTGAACAAGCACAAAAGGCTGCACAATCAAAGTATTAAAACGTTTTTCTCTTTGCATATTCCATTCTCCTACTTGTACTGGTGAAGGTTTAGCAATTAGGGCTTCATCAATCCAATTTTGCACCTGTGAAGTTTTATCGCTAGCTATAGCTTCTCCCACATCTAACAAATCTAATTCCGTTGCTACTACAATTACAGAATCTCTTTGTACGTGAGGAATTAACCATCCCCATTCCGATTCATCAAGGATTTCATCCAATTGCGCTCTTAAATCTTGATTAGTCATCAGTCATTAATTATTCTTCAATAATTAATATATAGCAAATTATTAATTTAAAATCCAAAATCTATAATCTAAAACCAAATAGCTAAATCTCAGCTTTCATTTCATCAATTTCAAACAAAGAAACTATGACTCCAGCAATTGGAATAGAGATAAAAATACCTAATAAGCCTGCAACTCTAGCTCCTATTAATAAGGCAAAAAATACTACTACAGGATTTAAATTCAGCGCACCTTGCATTACTCTAGGTGCAATTAAATTATCTTGAATTTGCTGAAGTACAATGCAAGCAGCTAATACTTTTAGTGCCAACCAAACACCTTGAGATAATACAATTAAAGTAATTACGCTGATTCCTAACGTTGCGCCAATACCCGGAATCACATCAAGAAAACCAACTATTACAGATAATACTAAAGGGAAAGGAACTCCTAAGACTACAAAAACGATAAAAGTTGATATTGTTAAAAATAATGTTAATAATAATTGACCTCGAAAAAAGCCGAGAAAGCTGCGTTTCATAATCATCACGAATCTCTTACGTCGAGGCTTGGGGATAATTTTCAAAATAAACAGCCAAAGCTGTTCTCCTTCAAGCAGCATAAAAAAAGCAACAACAGCAATTAAAATGAAAGTTACAAAATTAGTAATAAAACCTTGAAATAGTTCCAAAACAGTAATTAGTCTAGCAACAGCTTGTTCTCTTAATAATTGTTCTAAGGAAGTTAAATCGATTGGAAGATTTCGGTTCCTGAGAATTTGTTCTAATTGTTCTACCCAAGGTACTAAAGAATTTAAAAAAGTCGCTACACTATCAACTAATCTTTGTCCTTGAGATAAAAATCCTAAACCTGCCGTTATTGCCAAACCACCAATAATTACGATACTAACTAAGAAAACAGAAACAACCGCTACCGTATGGGGTACAAAACGTTTTAACCATTCAATCGGATAGCTGAGTAGAAAAGCCAAAATTGCCGCAAAAGTAAAAATTACAATGATTGCTTGAAAATAATCTATTAATTGTACAATTGCCCAACCGCAAGCAAAGAAAAGTAAAAAGCGAACTAAGGCAAGATTATTTAATCTAGCTAAAAGATTTTCATTATCTGAATCGTTCATATGATATTAAGGCAATAGAGAATGAGAAAGAAAAGATTGATTACCTCAATTTAAATAATTTTAGTTATTAACGCTACCAGGGCAAACGCAAGAAAAATGACATGATAATATGCTATTGAAATGTAGTTA
>JACYMD010000117.1 GCA_015272215.1 Rivularia sp. T60_A2020_040
ATTTGCTACATAAGTATTCTAACCTATTTTTGCTCTTATAATTGTTTAAGTCCCGTTAATTGGATTAGTAAACTTACTGAACCAAATATTAATGATAGAATTAGCTCCGCAAATGATGCAATTACCGCTCTCGAAAACAAATATACATTGAGTCCTGCTATTACAAATCATAAACCAAAAGGTAGTAAAATTAAACTGCAAAAAACAGCTAACTATCTTGAAATTAAAATTCCTAGACGTGGAGGTAAATCATTCCGTTTTTTATATTTAATGGGTTTTGTTGTCGCTTTGTTACCCCAAATTACTAATATTATAATTAATACTTATGGTTTTTTGGATTTTCCAAATGTTATTTATTTTTCGCTATTGCTCCCAATTTCAGTAGTTTTTTTATTATTGTTTGGACATACAGACTTGTATTTTGACCACGATAACTTTGAAGTGAAATGGAAATTATTCGGGTTTTGTTTTTGGCGAAAAACTGGTAAAAATAAAAATATTGGAGAGATTTATCAAGAGAATAAGAAAGTAGCCTCAGCACCGATGGGCGTAACAATTGAATTAATTAATAAGAAACAAATTACTACTACTCCTTTATCCACTATAGAACGTTATTGGTTGATAAATGAAATAGCGGATTGGTTAAAATTTTAAGTATCTAATCCACTCTTAGACTACAAGTCCCTGTCTAATAACAAAAGTCCTATAAATAGGACTATTTAATACCCCTACAAGACTTATGTGATGGAGTAATGTTACGTCTCTAAAACTCCTAACTCCTAATTCCCATACAGACGTAGCATTGCTACGTCTCTACAAAACTAACTCTTAATTCCTAACTTCCTTCCCACGCTGCTTGAAAAAAGTCTAATTCGCAAGACATTGCATATCTATAAGCGGAAGCAACTGTTGCGGTATTAGTTGTATAAGTATCAAGAAGATTTGCTAATTGTTCCGTTAAAGGTTGAAAATCCGCACCGCTATAAGTACGAATCCAATCTGCATATTGATGATTTGGAATACCATCCCGTGCTAATTCTGTGCCTAAAAAAGCATATAAAGCCATACAGGGAGACATAGCAGCAGCAATCAAACCAATATCACCACCCCAAGCAGTTGCGAGTAGAAAATCTGTGTAGCGACGAGTTGCGTTACCAGGTTGCTGTACTTGTAAATCTACATCCCACTCACGAGCATAACCTTGATGTAGCTGTAATTCTTCCAATACTCCACCAGCTAGATGATGAAACGTAGTGAATACAGCAAAATCTGGTGATTTAGCAGCAGCAATACTATAAGCACGAGCAAAAGATTCCAAGAAGAAAGCATCTTGTCCGACATAATAAGCGAATTTCTGCCGCTCTAAACTTCCATCCGCAATTCCACGAACAAAAGGATGCTGCAAACAACATGAAGCTAAATCGAAATTATCTTTCCACAATTGATCAGAAATAGACATTTTACAGTTGACAGTTGATGGTTGACAGTTAATTTCTCTTATCCCCCCATCTCCCCATCTCTCCATCCCCCCATCCCGAAAGTCTCCCCATCCCCGCGACTTAAAACGGTAAAAACTGAAGTAAGACGGAACCAAGACTTCCCACAAAATCCATTAAAGTGGGTTTAGCTGGACGTACTTTTCCTTCTACGGGTGCTTGTATTTCTACAATAAAAGCCTGTGCTGTCTGTAATCCAGTAGTATCTTTCTGGGATGTAAACAATTTTTCCGCAACTTGAGCATCTTCAAAAGCACCTTTGCTGTCTAACATATGATAGCGAGCAATCCCACGAGCCAAATAAGCTCCTGCATAATCGGGTTTAACTGCGATGGCTTGATTGAAATATTCGGTTGCTTGCTGTAAATTACCTTTTTCTGCTGAAGCTACACCCCAAGCATAGAATTGCTCTGGATTGGCAATTTCTGAGCTAATTCCGGTTGCTCCTTGTAAATTAGCGGTATTTACATCGACATCTGTCAACTGTGCATTTACAAGATAAGTATTTCGTAAATCGGCACCTAATAAGTTTACACCACTGAGTTTAGCACTGCTCAAATTAGCTCCGAACAAACTAGCACCACTCAAATCAGCATCCCGTAAATCCGCTCCGCTCAAGTTTGCACGGCTGAGATTTGCACCACTGAGATTTGCACCCCGTAAATCCGCTCCAGATAAATCCGACATTACCAAACCAGCACCGCTCAAATCACAATTCTGACAATTTTTCGTTGCTAACAACTGTCTCACGTCTTCCGATTTTGCTGCTTGGGCTGTGCTACTCAAACTGAAAGTCGAAACAAGTACAACTATTGCGATCGCAAATTGGTTTTTCATATAAAGTAACTCGATAGTAGTATATTTTCCTGACTACCCAGCTTAACCTAGAAAAAATAATACTATCACGATAAAAATACTCAGTAAAAACTCTAATACTTAAATCCTCTTCCGATATGGGGAGAGGTTTTGTGATTCGGCTGTAGGATGTACTTCCTTCAACCGATAATTGCTATATTAACTATTGTAATTATCAATAAATAACGCAAAACTGATATTCAGCGATCGCGTTTTTGTGCCAAAACCCAAAAAGTTTCGGTTGGTATATTTTCTTGGATATTGTGACTAAGAGAGAATAAACCCACTTGCATACATAAATGCAGGGTAAATGTTAACCCAATCGACACCAAAAGCTTCTCCCACATATAATTCCCCTGAGCAAACTATAGACGTATCCGTATTTTTGCTTCAGTTATAACTCATCTTTTTTCTAAACTCAGTGAGAAGCGAATCAATATATTGCGATCGAGGTCTTAAAATAGAGTGACTATTGTCACGACAATGGTTGAAGGAGTAGGGCTAGAAACTCTGTGGTGCGTGACTACAGTCTCAATACAGTTCAGTTAAGGATATAAATTAATTATCGCAAACAAAACAGATCGA
>JACYMD010000101.1 GCA_015272215.1 Rivularia sp. T60_A2020_040
ATTTGCTACATAAGTATTCTAACCTATTTTTGCTCTTATAATTGTTTAAGTCCCGTTAATAATAACTTTGTTGATCAATAATAATCCTCATGCAACAAGCCCCACCAGATCGAAATACATCTGAAGAAGAACGTTTTCAAGATGATTATTATTCTTATTTAGAGTCACCTGAAAATACACCCCGATATAAACCGACCGTTTGTTTTTTAAATGACGCTTTCCCAGAATCATTTTCTTTGTTAGATTTAGGATGTGGAAATGCAGCTTTATGTAAGTATTTACCAGAGCGTTGCGATTATCTAGGTATTGATCACAGCGAGTTAGCAATTGAACGTTGTTTAAAGCTTTTTCCTCAAAATAAGTTTGTAACTGCGGATTTATCGGTAAAGTTGCCTCAAATGGTTGAAAAAAACCAAAAATTTGATGCAATTGTTCTTGCTGGGTTGTTATTTCACAGCACCGATAAAAACACTTTAGAAAAAAAAGACGACCAAGAAATCATTAAATTTTGTTTACAAAATTTGCTCAGCGATCGAGGTTACTTAATTATTATTGTGCCTTTTGCTTACGGTAATCATTCTTCTCATACCTTGTTTGCTCGCGGCGAATTGTTGCAAAATTCAGTGGAATCAATGGTAGAAAAGGCTCGCGGAAACATAGTTTATGAGAATATTTCATTGCTTACCGGCTTAGATCAAAGAATTAAACAGCAAAAAACTATACCCGACTGGTTTGTTGCAGATAGCAATGCTGATTATACCAATTTGTATGCTGGAACATACATGGCAACTTGGACATTTATCAGTTCGCTTCATCCTGGGATAAGCCCTTATTTATAGAATCTTATTTATAGAACAATAAATGGGATTTTGCAGCAAAAGGAGTAAATACTAGAAAAATTTGCAATGCATAGCAATACTGTACTTCCAATCGTTGACACAAAAACAACAGCTATCAACTACGATGAAGCTGAAAAACAGTTTATCAAACTATTGAAGCAGGAAGATTTAGATCAGCGTGTAGATGAATTGCATTCAGTAGTAAGTAATATTCAAAAAACTATTAACTTTGCGCTCTCAATAGCTTATCAAACAGCAACAGGGAATGATGCTGCACATTTATTTTTGCAAAGGATACTCTATCACATCAATCGGTTGAAGCTGTTTTGGTACGATGATTTACAAAGCTATATCAACGAAGATTCTTTTTACCTACAAAAGCTACGGAATCGAATTGAATCAGTTTGGCAACAATGGGAAATAGCCCAACTTGATATAGAATCCTTTAAAGGAATAGATGTTAAACAAGGGCTATCCCAAAGAGTTGCAGCCGATATAGAACCACCTTTATCTGAAGATAATCTATATTACCGCGACCAATTGACTATGAGTGGTTATCGTCGTTTAGTAGCAATTGGCTCTCTGGATGGATTAGTGGAAGCGAGTCAACTTTCTCGAACTTTGGGTGGTGTAGGTAACGAAATTCATGCCGTATTAACGCGGTTGTTAGTAGAAGAATACGGTGGAGGTCGTCTTAGTCGCAAGCATTCGTCTCATTTTACAACAATGCTTGAACAATTAGGAATGGAAACTCAGCCGGAAGCATACTTTGATTTAGTTCCTTGGCAATTATTAGCAATCATCAATCATAGCTTTGTGCTTAGCGAACGCAAACGTTATTTTCTGCGTTACATCGGTGGACTTTTGTACGGAGAACTTTCCGTACCATCGGGATTTCGTCCCTATCAAGCAGCAGGAAAGCGACTCGGATTATCAACAGAAGCCATGAGTTATTGGGATATCCATATCAAAGTAGACGAACTACATGGAAAATGGATGTTAGATGATGTAGCCTTACCTCTTGTTGATAAATATCCCTCGGATGCTTGGCAAATGTTGCTTGGTTATGAACAACAAAAGTTGTTAAGTTGTCGTGCTGGTAAAGCAGTTACCCAAGCAGTAAAACAAGCCGATAAAATTGCTTAACGTTGCTGAATCGTGGTATCAATTAAAAATGTAGAGACGCGATATTATATCTCGTCTCTACAAGAAGATTTTTAAATCACACATAATCGCGTTCAGATAACCTTTATAAAAGTGAGAAGTCGGGTTTTTAAGATAAATATCTGTAATCTCAGATAACCTTTATAAAAACCCGACTTCTGTAATTTTTGTAGTCAAAGCGAAGTCATTATCTGAATTAATTCCGAAGATAAATCAACCGTCATTTGATTGCGAGTAAATAAAACTCCAGCCAAAAGATAGATGTTTTCTGAATAAAAAGCCATATCTTTTTTTTGCATTTCTCCAATAGCACTTTTAACTTTTGGTTCGGAACTGTAATAACCAAAATTTAAAGGCGAAATCATAAAATTAGCAGTAGAATAACCATTCGATATGGCATATTCAATTAATCCTTGGGGATTAGAATAGCTCGACACCATCAGCAATACATTTTCATAATTTAAAGACAGAAGTTTTCTGGCAATTTCTGAACCATCAATACCACCGTGCAATAAAGGCTGATAAATTTTATTATCTATTGCAGGAAGATAGGGCGGGTTTGATATCAGATATTCAGCATTAGCTATCAACGTACTAAAAAAACTTTGATTTTTGACTGTGTATCTATTCTCTAATTCGTACTTACGAAGGTTGGATTTAGCTACTTTGTAAGCTGAATCATTTAATTCAAATCCATATATTTTACCTGAGAATTTTGTTTCAAGTAAAGAATTAATCACTGGGGAACCATCACCAGAACCAAATTCGACAATAATTTCAGATTTATTGCATTGTTTGAGTACTAATTCTTTAATGCATTGAGAGTAGAATTCAGATTCTTCTGGGCAATAAAAGACATCTTTTAAACTTTGTTGAGTAAGCATTAGAGCTATGAAAAAGCTACAAAAGATAATTTAATCTTTAATGAGTTACACTCACATCTACCCTAGGTAAGTTGTACAGATATAACCCGTATATATTAGTGAATAACTTTCAAATTCAATTGCATAAATTCTGAGATTTTCTCAAGAATACTTTTGCTAATGTTTTTTAAATTCAATTAAATTCAATTTAATTAAATTCAATTAAATCAACACCAAATTATCCCGATGTACGATTGTTTCCACACCTTCATAACCCAAAATTTCCGGAATCTGACTTGAACGTCGTCCGCGTATTTTTGTGAGTTCGCTGCTATTATAATTAACCAAACCTCTGGCAATTTCCTTACCATCCTGATTGCACAATTGCACCGCTTCATTTTGCTCGAATTCTCCTTCTACTGCTGTAATTCCAGCAGCTAAAAGCGATTTTCCTCCACTAGAAATTGCAATTACTGCACCCGCATCCAAATATAATTTACCTTCTGGAACTAATCCGTATGCTATCCATCCTTTACGAGCTGAAGTTGGTTGCGGTTGTGGTTCAAATTGGGTACCGATAGATTCACCTTGCAATATTTTTTCTATATTATTCGGTTGTTTACCTTCGGTAATTACTGTTCTCACACCAGCAGCGGTAGCAATTCTCGCAGCCGAAATTTTTGTTGTCATCCCACCCGTACCCCATTGGGAACCGGATGAACCTGTTTCTACTTGCAATCTAGTCAATTCTTCGATATTACTTACTAATGCAATCGGTTGAGCATCGGGTACTAAACGAGGATCGGCTGAATAAAGTCGATCTACATCTGTAAGCAAAAACAACCAATCTGCCCGTACTAAACTAGCTACTAAAGCTGATAAAGTATCGTTATCGCCGAATTTGAGTTCTTCTACCGCAACAGTGTCGTTTTCATTAACTACTGGAATTACATCAAGTTTTAATAATTCTTGAAAAGTATTGTAAATATTCAGATAGCGGCTGCGCTGTACTAAGTCGGTACGAGTCAGCAAAACCTGAGCTATGGGTTGTTGTAAACTGGTAAAAAAATCGTCATAAATCCGCATTAGTCTTCCTTGACCAACTGCTGCAACTGCTTGTTTAATTCCAATTGCTTTGGGACGTTCCTTTAAACCCAGTCTCGCACAGCCTACACCCACTGCACCAGAGGAAACTAAAATTACTTTATAATCATTCCGTCTCAAATTACAAAGGGTTTCAGCCAAACTCGCAATTGTAGAAAGTGCTAAATGTCCGGTTTCGGGACGAGTTAAGCTAGAAGTGCCAATTTTAACAACAATTATTTTATTCATTTTTGTTAATACTCGCTTCTCAGCAGAAGATTATCGATTTTAAAAACCGCTGAGACGCAAAGAGCGCAGAGGAAAGAGATAGGGAGAGATGAGAGGTAATTATAGAGCGTCTTGGGAGCAGTTTAGTTATTTGTGCAGAAGTTTTTTTGGTCTCAAGATAAAACACAAGATAACAGCAACTAGATTCGCAACAAATAGCTAAAAGCGTAAAACGCCAATCCCTCGATTGAGTGAAGGTTGACGCTTTACATAATGGTATTTTATTTATTATGTTCAGAGTCTTTATTTGGCTGACTCCGATTTATCTATATATATATTTACATCTGTTAGATAGGTTACTTTTATTTTTTAAGATTTTTTTTAGATTTTAGGTATTTAAGGGTTGTCGAGATTTTTAACTCGACGTTTTTTCGGACTAATAGAGGCTCCAAGAATTTCTGATATCCAGACTTCAAAATTACGGATGGGATGAGAACGCATTGCCGCATCGGGGTGGATAATAGGTTCAACCAACACGGAAAACATACCCAGACGATTACCGACAACGATATCAGTAAAAAGGCGATCGCCAACCATGGCAACTTGATGTGCAGGTAAGTCCATTTGCTCTAGTGCTTGTTTAATTTTGCGTCGTGAAGGTTTAACAGCACCAAGGTAATAAGGTAAATTAAGGGAACGAGCAATGGAACCAATTCGGTTTTCACTGATGTTATTACTTACCAACCAAATCTTGACCAAAGGACGAATTTGATTCACCCAATCTAGGAGTTCGTTTGAAGCGAAGGCGACAGTTACAGGAACCAAGGTTTCATCTACGTCTAAAACCAGTCCCTTAAGTTCGTATTGCTGAATAATTTCTGGTGTCAGATTTAATATAGAAGCTTCTAGAGTTAAATCGGGCTGTAACAATTGATTCCAATTCATATCCAATCTTTAAAATAGTAGCGGCAGTTAAGGAATTATAGCCAATATTTCAGACATTAATAATTGATAACTAAATAATGGATTAGGACTTACGCAATTGGCATATTTTGATTGTAGGGGAGGCAAAAAGGGGTCTAGATTTTCTTCCCCCTTTATTGCCGTTGCTGTGACACTTCGCTTGATTGTTAACTTAACCTCAAAACCTAAATTGGCGTAGCCGTGAAACCATTGCCTACTACCTGCCTATTTTCTCCAAAAGTGCTTCATTGATCACCGTTTGGTAGCCTATACCTCGTTTTTCTGCCTCTTGTTTCGCCCAGGCTATGATTTTAGGATGAAATCTGATCGAAATTGGTTCATACTTTTCTTCTTCATCCTTAGTTGCTCTTCCACGCTTCCTTAGTTTAATCCCAAACTGATTCGCGATTGCATCTCTGAATTTTTGGTTTTCTTCTGATGTAACTCGTCTTGCTATGTCAAAAGGAAACTCAGATTCCTGACTCATATTGTTGACACTCCCTTTTTGTGGCTTTTCTTGCGCTAATTATTCTTATTCGCTCACCTCGCATGGTGAAAACAACCACAACAATTGAGCCATCTTCTGCTTCACCAATTGCCCATTCCCTTTCTTCTCCTTGAGAATGGCTAGAGTCCTGCGTGAACATGAGGTAGGGGTCGGCAAAAACTGTTACAGCTTCCTCAAATTGAATACCGTGTTTCAAATAATTGGACTCAGCTTTATTTTCGTCCCACTCAAAGCGCATTTTTTATAGTATATACCAAAAATATTTGTCTTTGTTATCCTACACCGATTTGGACTTTGGGATGAAATAGTTTGTGTTTGCTGCTGAGTTTATTCTTCTAATGGTAAACCTAATACCAGCAAAAATTCTTCATCGTATATTGCTTTATCCCAATTAGCAGCGGATTTAACTTGTTCTTGAGTCAAGTTTTGAGTATTAGTCAAGTTGGTACCGCTAATGTTAGTATTTCTAATATTGGCACCATCAAGGTTAGCATTAGTGAGATTTGCATTTCTGAGGTCGGCACTATTGAGTTTTGCATTAGTTAAATCCGCACCACTCAGGTCTGCATCTTTGAGGTTTGCATGGCGAAGATTGGCATCACTAAGATTAGCATTAGCAGCAATTAAATAAGCTTTAACACTATTAATCGAGAAATTTTGCGGAAACTTAGTTTTCTCGTCATATAAACAACCTTTAAGATATGCTCCTCTAAGGTCGGCACGAATCAAGTTGGTACCTCTAAGATTAGCACTAGTCAAATTTGCACCTCTAAGATCAGCATCGCTCAGATTGGAACCTCGGAGATTAGCACGAGCTAAATTAGTATCTCTCAAATTAGCAATAGTTAAATGGGCTCCGCTAAGATGAGCATTTGCTAAGTCGGCATCTTGGAGATTCGCGTTAGGGGAAATCAAATACATCTGATGATTTCCTGGTGTAAAATTTTGAGAAAATTTAGTTTTTTCGTTGTATAAACTGCCTTTAAGTTGCGCTCCAGCCAGTTTAGCATCTTGAAGGTCAGCACCTCTAAGATTAGCTCCGATCAGTTTGGCATCTCTAAGGTCTACACCTCTAAGGTCTGCATTTCTCAGGTCGGCATTAGTCAAATCTGCACCTTTAAGATTAGCATCACTAAGGTTAGTATCTCTGAGATTAGCATCCTTAAGATTAGCATCGGCAGAAATACGATACATTTGATAATCATCGGGATTAAAATCTTCAGGGAATTTCGTATTTTCGTTGTATAAACTACCTTTAAGGTCAGCATCTTTAAAAGTAGCATTTTCCAAAAGCGTACCTCTAAGACTAGTACTTCTGAGATTCGCATTGCTAAAGTTTACACTTCTGAGGTCTGCATTATTGAAATTTGCACCTTCAAGATTAGCATTGTTAAATTTAGCCCCTTTAAAAATTGCATTACTTCCATCAGCATCACTAAGGTCAGCAAAAGAAAGGTTAACACCTTTAAACTTAGCTCCTCTAAGGTCAGCATAACTGAGGTTTGCACTTTTCAAGTTGACTTGATTAAGATTTATTTGTTGTAAATCTGTTTTTTCCAGATTTAATCGTTCTAGAGAAATACTATAATCTTTTAAAAACTCTAAGGCTCGAATTCTTGCATAACTAGTTGACACATTGGCAGCAGCAGCATTATCAATTACTTGCCATGCTTCATATATTCTTGTTCTGATCCGTTCTGGACTTTCTAAAACATATAAAAATGCTGCGGTTAATATACTAAAGCCTTGAACATATTTTACTTGAACTACTGAAAATACTTGAGAACAAATTGATTCGGGATTATCGCAATTAACAGATGACCAGTTTTCAAATCGGTAAACTAATAATATTACCGCAAAAGCAATAGTCAGAGCAGTTAATACACGCACGCAAACAGTTAAAACTTTTCTTCCCCAAGAAAAAGACAATCCATCCATCCCGTAAAATCTTCCTCACTTTCCACCAAGACACACCATAAAGGTAGTATATTTTTTATGGGATATGTGTTTATTTACTTACAAATATAATTTCCATTTACACAGTTATCAGTTGCCTCTTACCTTTAACCTTTAACCTTTAACCTTTTCTCTATCGTGAGGTTCCAATAGATTAGAAATATCGGGACCAGAAGGAATTATACCTCCGGGATTCAGTGGAAACAAATTTCCATAATAATCTTGCTTTACGCTGTCTAAATCGCAAGTTTGGGCGACTCTGGGAAGCTGATATAAATCCCGTAAATAACCACTTAAATTTGTATAATCTGCAATTCTGCGGCGATTACATTTAAATAAACTGTAATACACTATATCAAAACGAAATAAAGTAGTGAATAAACGCACATCGGCTAAGGTTAAATTTTCGCCACATAAATATCTGTTGTTTTCTAACCTTTGATTAATCTCATCTAAAACCGTGAATAGTTGCTCGCAACATTTATTATAAGCTTGTTGAGTTTGAGCAAAACCACAGCGATAAACACCGTTATTTACAGCATGATATATTTTTTCGTTCCATTCTTCTATTTCTGCTTTTAATTCTTCTGGATAAAGATTAAATTGGGGATTAGTTGCAAATTCATTTAATTGGGAATTTAACATCACAATAATCTCCGCACTTTCATTATTGACTATCGTTTTTGTTTGCTTATCCCACAATACCGGAACCGTACAACGTCCTTGATAATTCGGTTGTGCAACTTGATATATTTCTGGAACAGTGCGACAATTTTCTTCAGGATTATTTAAAACCCAAATTCCTTCATCGGGTGAAGGATAAACAATCGATACTTCTACAGCATCTTCAAGTCCTTTCAACGCTCTCACAACCAAAGTTCGATGAGCCCAAGGACATCCCAAACCTACATATAAGCGATAACGTCCCGATTCTGGTTGATAAAGATTATTGGATGAACTGCTGATGGAATTACGAAACTGACTTGAAGGACGGATATATTCTCCCGAAGAATTACTCGGTGCCAGCTTGGACATCATGATTTGCCACATAGTTGTCCAGACAAATTTTCCCAGTTTGATAATTAACCCTGAAGGTAAGGACTTTGCTTTTTTCTGAGTTTTATAAGTAGAATTTTGAGATTTTTGGGAATTTACGTCTTCTTCGGATGATATGATAGGCACTGACATAGCATTTACTCTCAAATTAACCTTAAATTAACCTCAAATTATAGAGCAATTTAACACAATCAAAATCAAACTAAATAAATAGTACTAAATTTAGTAAATCTTTTAGTAAATCTTTGATTTAAAAAACTCTTGATATAAATATATAAACTAGTTTTTTGTATGATCAAGCTATAAAAATCATAATTTTTATTCCAATACGGTTAAGTTAAGGTTGTCCGTCAATCAATTTATTGAGAACCAAGACTTGGGGGATTCTCCCCCAAACCCCCGATTGGGTGACGGTTGCGTCCCCCAAACCCCCTCCAAAAAAGTTGATCTGTTTTGTTTGCGTTAATTAATTTATATTCTTAACTAAAGTGTATTGATTTTTATTCATCGGTGACTAAAACTAAATATTATTACTTCAAAATCGAGTAAATTAAGCAAAAAATCAGTTAAAATACATTCATTATCAAGCAAATTAATTAGGTAAAAACAAACAATGACGAACTTCAATAAAATCTTAAAGCAACTATTAAAGCAAGTAGGAAATTATTTTCTGTGCAGCTTACTAGTCCTAACAATTTGGTTAGTAATTGTACCATACGCCCAAGCCGCTGATACATCCACTAGAGTAATAAGTGCTACTGAAAACAACAAACGTATTCAGGCGATCGCCTCTTGCTTACCCGCAAAAATAACCATTCAAAATCAAGATGCAAGCAGTAGATTTGCAAATGCTTTAGCAGAAATGAAAAACGATCAATTAGAAAGGATATTTGACGTTACAGACACCCCCAAATTAAGCGAATCAGAAATTGAGTTCAAAACTTGCTTACAACAAAAAGGCTTTACACCCCAAGCGGAACTACAAAATCGTTCGTTTTACTAAATTTCCAAGATAAACGGAGAAAGCGCAGCAACTAGAATAATTACTAGAATAATTACTAGAATAATTATAATAATTATGAACTCCGATGCTACCGTGGAGAGGTAGCAATGCTACGTCTCTACAACTCCTAACTATTAATATGCATCGCTTATCGCTACAATTTTCTGTGATGCACAAATAAAAGGTTGACTCAAGTTGCAGCAAATAACTAGTCGGCATCCCAAAACTACGGTTAGTAAAACAGAAAATTTAGCTGGATATCTTTTCCTGACACCAAGTATTTTGGTTTTGGGAACTTTTGTGATACTACCCATACTTTACGCTGTATTTCTTTCCCTACAAAAAGTACAGCTTCTTGGTGGTATTGAATACGAATTTGTTGGTTTTCGTAATTTCAGCCAGTTAATAGAAGACGAAAGGGTTTGGATTGCTCTGAGAAATACAGCTGAATACGTGGCAATCGTGGTACCTTCACAAACTGTACTGGCTTTATTCTTAGCTGTCAGCCTCAATTCTGGCATTCGCGGTAAAAGTTGGTGGCGGGTTCTTTTCTTTTTACCCACAGTTACTTCTTCGGCAGTGTTGACGTTGATATTCATGTGGATATACAACACCAATGGGTTACTCAACGATTTTTTAAGTGTGATTGGACTTCCTACATATAACTGGTTGGGAGATCCCGCAGTTGCCCTCAAAGCCATTATGATCATGAATATTTGGTCAACGGCACCGTTTTTCATGGTGATTTATTTGGCAGCTTTACAAGATATACCCAATTACCTTTACGAAGCGGCAGAATTAGACGGTGCCAATGGATGGCATAAATTTATTTATATTACTATTCCCATACTTAAACCTGTGACTTTTTTTGTGATTGCAATGGGAATCATCGGTACTTTCCAATTATTTGACCAATCTTACATATTTTCCAAAGGAACTGGTGGACCGAATAACGCTACTTTAACCTTAGTTTTATTAATATATCAAGCAGTATTTCGTAACTTACAAATGGGATATGCAGCGGCTTTAGCTTTCCTTTTAGCAACAGTAATTATCACCATAACCTTAATTGCACGGCGACTGTTTGGAGGCGAAAAAAGTTGAATAGATTAAATAGATTGAATAGATTAAATAAATTAAATATAATTTCCAGCTATTCGTGGCTAAATATACTGCTTTACTCGGTTTTAACAACATATGCAATTATTACTCTAATTCCTTTTTTATGGGCGCTTTCAGCATCCTTTAAACCCTTAACAGAAATAGTCGCAGGCAAACCAAATTTTATACCGAATAACTTTACCCTCGATAATTACAAGCAAATATTTGTCGAAGAACCATTATTTTTACGTTGGTTTTTCAATAGTGTAATTATTGCGATCGCGGTTACTATATTAAACTTATTATTCAACTCAATGGCAGGTTACGCTTTGGCAAGGCTGCGATTTCGGGGTAGACAGTTTTGGTTTTTTCTGATTTTGACAGTATTAGCTGTACCAATACAAGTTACACTCATCCCTACATTTTTAATTTTAAAAACCTTTGGCTGGTTAAACTCTTACCAAGGAATGATTGTTCCCAACATGGTAAACGCTACATTTATTTTTATGATGCGGCAGTTTTTCGTTAATTTTCCTAAAGAATTAGAAGAAGCTGCGGCACTAGATGGATTAAATACCTTTGGAATTTTTCGTCATATTGTACTTCCCCTAGCAAAACCAGCACTAGCAGCCCAAGCAGTATTTATTTTCATGAGTAGCTGGAATAATTTCTTGCTTCCGGTAGTGATTTTATTTGATCCAGAAATGTTCACTCTACCCCTCGGACTAAACAGCTTCAAAGGTCAATATATCAGCTACTGGAACTACATTATGGCGGCTTCAATGGTATTTACCCTACCAGCCTTAGTTATTTACGCTTTCTTCAACCGATACTTTATCCAAAGCGTCACCTTCACAGGAACGAAAGGTTGACAGTTGACAGTTGACAGTTGACAGTTAATTTCTTCTCATCCCCTTGTCTCCCCATCCTCCCATTTGCTTCACAACTTGAAAAAGTACTTTGGGCAACAAATTGCACGCTTAGAGTGATAATTGTATTACGGCTACTTAATCTTATTGCTGTGTTGAGCATTAAAATTTTTGAGGGGAAACATGATAAAAAAACTAATTGGCATTTTTGTTGTTAGTGTGTTGTTGAGTTTTCAGATGTTTGTCGGTAGTGCTTACTCTGTAGAACTTGACGAAGCGACTCGCACTGTAACCTTGAATGAACAAGGTGATACCTATCTACTCAGCTTAAAAGAAGTTAAAGAAGGTAAACGGTTATTCAATTACGCTTGCGCTCAGTGTCATGCTGGCGGTGTAACCAAGACAAACCAAAACGTAGGATTAGAGCCTGAAGCTTTGGCATTAGCAACCCCATCCCGTGATAATATCCAAGGTTTGGTAGACTATATGAAAAATCCTACTACCTATGATGGAGAGATCGAAATTTCTGAATTGCATCCCAGCATTAAGAGTGCGGATATTTTTACAGCAATGCGAAATTTGACCGATGAGGATTTAGAAGCAATCGCTGGATATATTCTCTTACAACCTAAAATTGTTGGTCAAAAATGGGGTGGTGGTAAGATTTACTATTAAATCTTCGACAGTTGAGTGATAAGTAAACCTTAGTTATTGGTCTATAGTTAGTATTTCAATTTTTAGAATGCTGACTATGGACTAATAAATATTTTAGAAATGCCAAATTATCAATATTAATATCAATATCAAATAAATCTAAAAATAAAATGCTATATTCCTTTTTTAATCGTCTTTTATTGCTTTCGGTCGCTGTATTATTAATAGTTGCGACTAATTGTCTACCTACACAAGCTGCAGGAATAGACCTTTATGTAAAACGTTATTTACGAGTTAGGGAACCTATTGCTTTAGAATTAGATGCACAAGGCATACAAAAAAAGTTTTCACCGTTAGAGTTATCTGATGGTAAAAGATTTTTTGAAGATAGCTGCATTAATTGTCATGTTGGTGGTTCAACATTACCTAATCCTTTAGAATCTCTGGCTTTGGATACACTTAAAGGTGCTAATCCTCCCCGTGATAATATCAATGCCTTAGTATCTTATATGCGGCAACCCATGACTTATGATGGTAGCGAAGAAACTTTTTGGTGTCGCCAAATTACGCCCAATATATTATCTCAACAACAAATCGAAAATTTAGCCGCATTCGTCCTCACCGCTGCGAAAAAAGCTCCTGGTTGGGGTACTGACAGTTTTGGACTTGGTGGGTAGAAGGGTTAAAAAGATGTAGATATCTATCTAAAGAGATAGATGAAATTTCCTAAATACCCTTCTTAAAGGATATTGCAAATAAGAGTAAAGATGTAAAAATTATTAATAATGTTGTATCGTATTACTATGTAGTTTTTTGACGTGTTACACAATCAAGTAACTATGCATGGCTGGTTACTGACGTTTGATTTTGCTAATCATATTTTTAATTTTAATTTTTTAATCTATATATTTTAAATTGCTTATAGCTGGAATATTCATCTAGTTTTCTGATTCAAATATAATTTACTAATTTATGAATTAACTTTTCTAGAAGTGTTTTAATTTAGGAGCTTAAGCTGTAAATTTGATAATTATTATACAGCCGATACTTGTTCAAAACAAGTAAATCTCTTCTCTCGAAAAGTTAACTACTCAGCTTGACTATAATTAGTATTCTATTAATGCTTACTTATACAATGCTTTTTATAGTCAATTTTAGCCAATTGTAAAAAAACAAAATCATTTTTTTACAAAAACATCTCAAAATTAATTTGTATTAAAAACAAGTTAAAAACATTGTTTTTGCTACATTAAAAAGTGGTGATTTGATTTTACTTAGTTCTAATTAGATAGACCTCAAAGGCAATTACGGCAGAAAATGAAAAATGATAATTTGCAGAAAATCTTGCGTTTTTTTAAAGCATTAGCAGATGAAAGTAGACTGAAAATAATTGGTATATTGGCAAGCCAGGAGTGCAGTGTAGAAGAATTAGCAGTGTTATTAGAACTAAAAGAACCGACAATTTCCCATCATTTAACCAAACTTAAGCAGCTGGAATTAGTAAAAATGCGTCCGGAAGGTAATACTCATTTTTATCAATTAGATAAAAAGGTTTTGCAAACTATAACGCAGGAAGTGTTTAAGCCGGAAAAAATCGCTTCTTTTGCTGATGATGTGAATCTTAAAACCTGGGAAACTAAAGTATTAAATACTTATGTCGAAGGGATTTTTCAAAATTCTGATTCGGGACAATATCTCAAAGAAATTCCTAATAGTAGTAAGAAGCGTTTAACAATTCTCAAATGGGTAATCGACAAATTTGAAATGGGAGTAGAATACCCGGAGGATGGAGTAAATGAGATTCTCAACTGTTACTATCCAGACTCCGAAAGTTTACGTAAGGAATTAATCGCTAATCGGTTGATGCGCGAGGAAAATGGGATGTATTCAAGATGCTGAATCTGATAAATACAGCTTGTATGAGCGAATTTTGAACTCAGAAAATAGGTAAAGAGACAAGGGACAAAGTACATAAACTACTAACTCCCGTTCTCTCTAATCTAGATTAAAGAGTAGTTAGTTCGTAAATTATAACTTTTAACCTCTAACCTTTAACCTTTAACCTGAAAATAGGAATATTAAGAAACCGTGAAGCTTGAGTATTTCTACGGTTAAGGAAAGATAATTTCATCAAAGCAATAAAAAATTAAGTAAAGATTTTATCAAAATTACACAAAATTATATTCATAAAATTATTAAGTTGTTATTAATAGGTTTCTTTGATTATCACGAATGAAGAATATCCAAGAACTTACTTTGTGAAATTTAGGATATATAAAGGTAAAAATAATGTTAAAAAAGATGGTGCTACCAACCATTGCGATTTCGAGTACGATTTTGGCAATTTTTTTGATGATTTTGGCTGAATACGGTTCCGAACGAATCGAAATTAAAGTTGATAATCAAGACTTTGTTTACAGTGAAGTTAAAGATTTGATCACTCCTGGAGTCGGAGCAGCATTAAGTCTAACCTTCGGTTTAGTAAGCATTGTCGCCATTGAATATAGAAAATCTGTAGCTAAACAAAAGAAATTAGAAAAACAGTTATTGTTTATAAAAAAAGCGATATCCCATAGAGATGCTCAGATTCAGGAATTAAGAAAGCATGAAATTAAGAGTAACGTGAGATTTATTGATTTTAGGATGCGTTAGTAGCAGTAATTAACTATTAAAGGAGACGTAGCAATACGCCCCGTCTCTACAAATATTTTACAACTTTGCTCGTTTAAGATACCGTTCGTAATCGCTTAAATCTTCTACCACTTTATTGGTGAGGAAATACATTCCAAATAGATTAAACAAAGCCATTGCAAAAAATGTCGCGTCACCGAAATCAATTACCGATTGAGGTTTTGCAATCGCACCGATGAATGTCGCAGCAATGAATAATATTCTGTATACAATCAAACTACCTTCGCTGAAGAGATATTCCCAAGCTTTCTCTGCGTAGTAGCTCCAAGAAATCATGGTTGAGAAAGCAAATAAAAATACTGATATTGCAAGTAATATAGGGAACCAACCTATTACAGTACCGAAAGCCACAGAAGTCAGAGCCGCTCCTTCACCAGCTTTTCTGATTGCTTCATATTCGGGATTATTATAAACGCCGGTAATTACAATTACTAAAGCCGTCATATTACAGATAATTACAGTATCGATAAATGGCTCCAAAAGTGCGACTAAACCTTCTTTAATTGGTCTATCTGTTCTTGCTGCGGAGTGAGCAATCGCAGCCGAACCAACTCCCGCTTCGTTAGAAAAAGTAGAGCGTCTAAAACCCTGAACAATTACACCGATAACTCCTCCTTCCACCGCTTGAGGAGTAAAGGCTTCTTGGAAAATAGTGATGATAGCAGCAGGAATTTGAGTAAAGTTAACCAAAAGAATCCACAATGCAGCAACTACATAAAGCACGCACATTACTGGGACTAAAGTTTCTGCAACTCTACCTATCCGGTGGATACCACCAATCATTACCAAACCAACTAATACAGCCAGAACTAAACCGTAAACCCAAGGATATATCATCGGAAAAACTGCTTTAACTGCACCATAAGATTGGTTGACTTGAATCATATTTGCCGCACCGAAAGCCGCAAAAATAGTGCAAATAGAAAATAGAATTGCTAAAACTTTACCTAATAGTGCTAAACCGATTTCTGCAAGTCCTCTAGAAAGATAGTACATCGGTCCGCCGGCAACCTTACCATTCGGCTTGATGATGCGATATTTTTGACCGAGAGTACATTCAACCAGCTTACTAGACATCCCCAACAAACCACCCAGAGTCATCCACAAACTTGCACCAGGGCCACCTACACTAATTGCGATCGCAACTCCAGCAATGTTCCCAAGTCCGACGGTTGCTGATAAAGCAGTAGCTAAAGCTTGGAAATGAGAAACTTCCCCTGGAGCGTTAGGATCATCGTGTTTTCCACGAACGATATCAATTGCGTGTCCGAACAACCGGAAATTGACAAACTTCAAACGGATAGTAAAAAAAACCGCTCCAAAAATCAGCCACAAAACGATTAAGGGAAAACCACCGATGCTGAAAAACATCACATCAAATATTCCCTTGACAAATTGAGCAAAAGCAGCATCAAGGGAATTAAGTAAAGGTTCCCCAGCAGCTTCATCAGCAGCAAAAACCGCAGTGGGAATCAAACATAATAATAGAGTTAATAACCAACGATGCTTTAAAAATGGTTTGTGCATTTAATCCGATTCTCCATTATTTTTTTTGATTACAATGATTGTGTATTCAGGGATAGTACCTTAAGGCAGATGTTTCATACAAGTTATGTCACATCGTCGCCGAAATCCCCCAGTTGTAAAGGAAAGTTACAGCCTACAGTCGTTGCAATTGATTTCCAGATAAAATCCTTGTAGAAGCAAATATTTCAGTCAAAAAATTCATCAACATTTTACCCGTATCTATTTAAGAGAGCGGTATAACTGTTAACTATTGCCGGATTTGTAAGAAAACTTTTTTCTAGTTCCCAGCATGAGCTTGGGAATCAGAAACCAGAACTAGTTCTCAGGGTGAACCTGTGATTTTGAGAATTTAATATTTAGGATTTAATACTTCTTAACCATTTTTTGTGTTAAGAAAAATTACGAAAATTTGTGAAACAATCCAAAAATTAATTGAGCAATTGAATCAAAATGAACTAGAAAAAAATTGAGAGAGAGTATACACTTTAGCGGAAACACAATGCTTGCCCCGGTTTTGTACTTGGAAATTATTTGGTTGGGATTGAGTATTGGCTTGTTCGGGTGAAAAGTTTGCAACTCATCCTTATGCCAGATGTTTAAGGAGAGCAGATGTGTAAACACTTAAAACTGTATAAGTTGACAAGGGATTATTGGAACCTTAGCTTAAACTTGTTTGTGACAATAACGTGACTTGAGATTTTCTTTATGGATGCTACGGCACTTTGGCAACGATACCAGAAATGGCTATATTTCCATGAAGGACTAGGTTTTTACCTAGACGTTAGCCGGATGGGCTTCGATGATGACTTCTTTGCGAAGTCGGTTCCTTCATTTGATCAAGCTTTCGCCGATATGGCAGAGTTGGAAAAAGGGGCGATCGCAAATCCCGATGAAGACAGGATGGTTGGACATTACTGGTTGCGAAATCCCGACTTGGCACCAACGCCGGAATTAACGCAAGAGATTGTCAGTAATATTGAGAAAATAGAAGTATTTGCTGAGAAAATCCACACGGGTGCGATTCATCCTCCCAAAGCTCCTCGCTTCACCGATATAATCTCAATTGGGATTGGTGGTTCTGCACTCGGTCCTCAATTTGTAGCTCAAGCTTTAGCTACAGATTATCCACCTCTAGCAATTCATTTTATTGATAACAGCGACCCCGCAGGAATCGATCGGGTATTAACTCACCTGCGAAACCGGCTTTCGAGTACCTTGGTATTGGTGATTTCCAAATCTGGAGGAACACCGGAACCGCGTAACGCCATGTTGGAAGTCAAGAAAGCCTATTCTGGGCAAAATCTAGACTTTGCCCAATATGCGATCGCCATTACCATGCCAGGTAGTAAGCTGAGTCAAATCGGCGAATCAGAAGGCTGGCTGGCACATTTTGCGATGTACGATTGGGTGGGGGGTCGGACTTCGGAATTGTCGGCTGTAGGACTGGTTCCAGCAGCATTACAAGGAATTGACATTGGTCAAATGCTCGACGGAGCTAAAGAGATGGATGACGCAACTCGCGTCCCAGATGTTAAAAATAACCCAGCGGCATTGTTAGCTTTAGCTTGGTACTATGCCGGTAACGGACGCGGTGAAAAAGATATGGTTGTGCTTCCTTATAAAGACAGCCTACTTTTATTCAGCCGCTATCTGCAACAGTTGGTGATGGAATCTTTAGGTAAAGAAAAAGACTTAGATGGTAACATTGTCCATCAAGGTATTGCAGTTTACGGTAATAAAGGTTCAACCGATCAACACGCATACGTACAGCAATTGCGCGATGGGGTTGCTAACTTCTTCCTTACCTTCATTGAAGTTTTAGAAGATAGAAAAGGTTCCTCTTTAGAAGTTGAACCGGGAACCACGTCGGGTGATTATCTTTCTGGTTTTCTTCAAGGTACTAGAAAAGCCCTTTACGATAACCAAAGGGATTCAATTACAGTTACAATTCCTCAAGTTAATGCTCGAACTGTAGGAGCGTTAATTGCTTTATATGAACGCGCTGTGGGTTTATACGCCAGCTTAGTGAATGTTAATGCATATCACCAACCGGGTGTAGAAGCAGGTAAAAAAGCCGCAGCAGCAATTTTAGAATTGCAAAAACAAGCGATGTCCGTTCTACAAGCAGAAGAAAATCCCCTTTCTTTAGAAGAAATTGCCAGTAAAGCAGGTGCTTCTGAGGACATCGAGTCGATTTACATCATATTGCGACATCTTCACGCCAACGGACGCGGTGTAGTCATAGATGGTAATTTTGCACAACCGAGTAGTTTAAAATTTTCTATCGGCTGATAAATTACGTTTAAATACCATATTTTGGTAACTTTTGTTGCATCTACAACATTTTTTTATTACTGAGCATCTTAGATTGAACTAACTATTCAATTTTTAGGATGCTTTTTTAGCAATATTTTTATGATGAGTAAAATTAGGGGAATTCAAATCCACTATTTAGAATCAATAAAAGGGGGGATGGCTCAATTTTTCACCCCTCAAGCTAGTAACGAAACCATGTTGGTACAGATTCCAGCCAACACAGTAGATGATTTATTCGTACATAAATCACAAACCGATCAATTATTAGTAGTTAAAGGTCGATTTGTACTAGTTACTTTAATCAACAAGCAATACCAGTACATTCCCTTAAGTGAAAAATATCCAGCAGTAGTAACAATTCCACCGGGAGTTCTCCATGGAGCAATTAACACCACTCCAGAACCCTGTGTGATTGTAAACGCTGTATTACGTCATCGAGAACCGCAAAAACTCGATTACGTTACCCGTGGAAGACCATTTCCTTATGATTTAGAAGCAGCAGAAGCCGCAATTCGTAATTTAGAAGCAACAAAGCAAATATTTTGCAAGTAATTTAATAAAGGGAAGAGGGAAGAGGCAATAGGGAAGAGGGAAGAGGGAATGGGGAATGGGGGGCGTTGCTGAATCATGGTGTGAATTGGAAATGTAGAGACGCAAGGGTTCGCGTCTCTACAAGGTTTTTAAATCACATATAATCGCGTTCATACATTAAATCAGCAACGCCCAATAGGGAATAGGGTTAGTGGGGTAAGAAGTCGGTTAACTCACATCTTGCACCCTACGCATAATTAACTAGATAATCAAAAATACAAATAAAAATATTACTAAAATAAAAGTGTAATATTTTAGTCCATTTTAATGGACTTCTGCTATTAGACTGGGACTTGCAGTCCCAGGCGGGTAAGAATGAAGTCAAACAATCAGTAATTATTTTGAGTTAGGAGTTTTGATGGTGCAAGAGATGAATTAACTTCCACGAAACCCGACTTCTGGAGTCTAGAGAAAAAAGTAAGAAAATATGAATTAATACTTGAATTTCCTTACATTTGGCATTTCTTGAACTCCAATAAATTTTCAACAACAGGCGTAAAACTCTTCCCTATTCTCTCTTCCCTTTTTATTGATATTGAAGATAATCATCCAAATCATCAATTTTTGGGTCATTAAATTCCTGTAAAACTCGCCAAATAATCGTATAAGTACCATCAGTACGACGACTGACAAGTCGAAAAGCAACAATTACATCACTACTTTGCATTTCTAATAATTGGTCTAGATAACGCCGTTGTTTTCTTGTCAACGGTTGATTATTAGCGATGATTTCTGGTAATTGAAACTGCAAATTACGCACTAAATAAGTATTATTTAATTTAGCGTCAACCATATTTAAAATTGGTTGATTAGCAATTGAAAATTGGTGTTTTCCGGTAATAATTTTTTGTCTTTCTGCTTGTAAGGCATTTAATTTTTTCGGAGGCTGATAATTAATAAAAATATTTCTTTTTTCGGGAGCAACAGCCTGTAAACTGGCATCCAACTGATTTAAAGGGATATCCCCAACCTCTGTAATAAAGCCATAATTTACTCCCTGGGGCAATAATTGAAACTTCCCTTTTACTATTTGAAGTGGTAAATTAGGCATAAAGTCACCCTTGGGTTCAACTAAAACCGGGAAAGGATAGCGACCAAGAACGTTTTTTTGTGAGCGATTCTCCACAGTATTCAAGGGACGAACATCAGCTTGAGATGACAGTACGCGGAAAATACCCGTATTAGGCATTGACAGCAATTTTTGGTAAAGTTGCTTTTCTGGGAGGTAAATATCATAGGTCAAACGGTCTAATTCCGCAGCAGTTTTTCGGGGATTGTGAAAATTATTGGCATCGGGAAATTCAGATATTGCTGTTGCTAAAAACTTTTCGGCATTTTTCAAAGTCGTTAAAGCTGTGGATGGTGGTTTAATCGCTGGTTGTACAGGTGGAACGTAATTGGAAATTGCCCTTTTTCTACTTTTACCAACATAAACCTTAGCAGTATGATCTACTTCAGGCTCTAAAATAGCATGAGGAGTTGCCCGTTGATGAAGATTGGGGCGGCTGACAGGAGACATCGGCAGCACTAAATCGGATTGTTTTTCTCCACTAACTAAAGGTAGTTCTCGGACTACAGTTAATTCACCACGTCGAGATAAAAGTACATCTAACATTGGGGTAAGTTTTGACAATTCCCGGCTCGAATTATACAAAGAACAATAAATCTTTAAATTCGATGCAGTTAAAAGAGGTATAGAATCAATAGGAACACTTGAACCTTGATTTTGGTTGCACAAAGTTTGGGGATCAGCATATTGACCGGGGAACGCCGGTCGCCGCAGGCTCCGCCGAGAATCGGCGGAGTACCGGCGACTTTTGAGGAAACCTTCTACTGCTACAGTCTGAGTAACTAGTTGTCCTCCCACCGCTCGCATTTTGTTAGAATCAGGGTTTTGTAAAGCTTGTTCAATGCGAAAAATCAAATTTACCTGCTGAGTCACCAACCTTCTTGAAACCATTTCAAAGCTTTCAGCTTGAGTGGACTTGCGATCGCGATTTGAAGAAGATTGCCAATCAGCCTCACCAGCAAAAGCGCTTTCAATGTTAGCTAACAAACAAAAAGGCAGCAAAAAACTCAAAAAAGTGTATTTCATGTCAAAAATCTCATAAATATAGTATGAAAAGCCTAAAATAGAATTAAAACAACTATTTTAACGGCATTCGTCAGTCCATTGTACTTTCACCGAAAGCGATAACGGTTTGTTACCAGTGTTGAGAAAAGATTTGATGCAAGCTTCTCAGAAACCGCTGATTAATTCAGAAGCCCCCTTACAACTGTTACTATTTGTAGATGAACGCCCCAAATCCCGACTACAAGTACAGCAGATTCGCTCCTATCTCAAACAATTGCAGCTTGAACATGATTTATCCCTTCAAGTTATTGATGTTGGAGAGCAGCCCCATTTAGCAGAACATTTCAAACTCGTAGCAACACCAGCATTAGTCAAGATTCATCCAGAACCCAGACAAGTATTAGCCGGTAGTAATATAGTTTCTCAACTAAAAACCTGGTGGTCGCGGTGGCAAAATAGTATAGAATCTTACTTACAATTACAGCACGAATTACAAAAAGTTCCAGAAAATGATTTTAGTGATGGGTATATTAACAAATCTCAAACACCCACAAACTCCCTAGCGATTTCTTCCGAAATCATTCAGCTTACTGATGAAGTGTTTCGTTTAAAACAAGAAAAACAGCAACTTCAAGAACAATTGCTTTTTAAAGAACGTGTTATATCAATGTTGGCGCATGATCTCCGCAACCCCCTCACCGCAGCAATCATCGCCATAGATACTTTACAATCTAATTTCAATTGCGAAACTGGCGAATTTGAGCGATTAAAACCAACATTAACCGCTCATGTACTTAATCACGCCCGCACTCAAACCAAAATAATTGAAAAAATGATTACCAACCTTTTACAAGTCGGACGCGGTAATGATACAAAAATTCCCATATCGCCGACTAAAATTGCATTAGGTAATCTTTGTCTGGAAATACTCGAAGAATTAAGCGAATCCTGTAAAGCCAAATCCCTAACAATCAAAAAAGACATTCCCCAAGACTTACCATACGTCTATGCCGATCCCGAACGCATACGCCAAGTACTGATAAATCTTCTAGACAACGCGATTAAATATACACCTCCAAAAGGGACGCTGATTATTGCCGGTTTGCATCGTACCAATCAAAAAGTGCAATTTAGCATTGGTGATAGTGGCCCGGGTATTCCCCAAGAAAATCGCGATCGCATTTTTGAAAACCACTTTCGTTTAGAACGAGATCAAGCTAAAGATGGTTACGGTATTGGCTTAAATTTATGTCAAAAAATTATCCTGGCACATTACGGTCAAATTTGGGTAGATACCGCACCTAATGGTGGAGCTAGGTTTCACTTTATACTGCCGGTTTATCCGAATTAATTGGTAATTGGTAATTGGTAATTGGTAATTGGTAATGGGTAAATTATATATTTCAATTAGTTAGCAGTTAGCGGTTGATTACTTTGTGCTGTAAAGCCGCAATAATTTGCACGTTTGCAGCCGGGAAATTAAATTCTTCCAATTGTTCCAACTTTACCCAGCGAATTTCATCACATTCTAATGGTTGGGGAATACCTTTAATGTGGTGACATTCGTGTACGGTGAGAGTAACTCGTAAATCGGTATAAGTATGATCGATAGTAATGAGATGTTCGCCAACTTCAATTTCTATTGCCAATTCTTCAGCAATTTCTCGTTTAATACATTCTTCGATAGTTTCACCTGGTTCGATTTTGCCTCCAGGAAACTCCCATAAACCACCCATCGTTCCTTGTTGACGACGGCGATCGATTAGAATCTGTTGTTTATCATTCCAAATTACTGCGACACCGATAATTTTATGAGGTAGAGAAGAACTGGTTGTAACCATATTATTATCAACTTTCTAAGATTTCAAATCTAATAAACCTTCTTCTTTCAACTTAGGATTAAATCTTACTTGCATTTGTAAACCCCGTGCTTCTAACTGTTTTAAAATATCCGCTTCAACTCGTCGCGCTACATTTTTGATAATTTTAATCTTTGTCATTTCATCATTGACAGGATTATCATAATTAGCTTGTTCTTCCGCAGTAATCAAAGCTTTTGCATCAATAGGAGATACCCATTTCTCTTTATTTTCTCCATTCCCCGTAGGAATACTACCATTTTCCGCAATCCAGGCTTGTTCAATTTGTTCTAAAATTGTACGGCTGGGACGTTCAATAGTTTCTACTTTTACCCAATAACAATATTGTGTTTGCCGGACTAAATGTTGTCTGAGACTGAGAAAAACATCGCGAGAATAACCGATAAATTGCAGCGTTTTATCTTGATCAAAAATTGCATAAACACCAATTTTTCCTTGATATTGTTCGGGTAAATCGCCATTATCATCAATATAAGGAATAAATTCTAAACTATTTAAAGAAGGAATATTTATTTCTGTAGTCATTATCAGTTGTCAGGTATCAATTATCAGTTATCAACTAACCACCATCAGTTATCAATTTTTTGATAAATTGCACATAGCCGACTTGGTTTAAAAATCTTGGCTTTAAACATAAAATTCGGTGGTACATTTAAAATCACATACTCTTCAGATTCGTGATATTTCTGAAATTCTGCTGGCATTCCTTTGGGTGTAGCGCTACTATAAGGAACCGGCTGAAATAGTAATTCGGTAAATTCTACTTGTTCACAACTTGACTGTTGACAAACTTGTTTTAAAAAGCTTTCATTTATTAACAATTCAAATAAATCTGCTTTAGCTTGTGGTTCTAAAGTGAAATTACTGTCAAAACTTTGAATAATTTTTAAAGCCATTTTTCCGATTAACTTATGTCCATAAAATTTTAAAACAGCTAAATCCATTAAATAAAGGATTTGCAACGAAAAATAATAAAGCTTAACAAGATATCGTCGAATTATTCTCAGCGTACCTTTGCGTGTACCTTTGCGTACCTTTGCGTTAAAAAATATCATTCCAAAATAAAAAACCCCCAATTAGGAGGTTAAAAATCAAATATTTGAACTACAAAAAATACTTAAAGTAAGTACAGAATCCCAAAAAGGATAATCCAAATTACATCAACAAAGTGCCAATATAATTCAGCAGCTTCGATACCAAAATGATGTTTGTCGCTGTAATGATTCTGCTTACGAGAACGCCATAATACAGCTAATATCGCTAAAACACCCACAGTAACGTGCAAACCGTGGAAACCAGTCAACACGTAGAATGCACTAGCAAATAAATTGGTTGTTAAACCGAATTCCAGATGTTTGTATTCGTAAATCTGACCGCATAAAAAGATAATTCCCATCACAGCGGTAATTGCAAACCACATTTGCATACCCCGTACATTGTTCTTTTTGATAGCAGTATCAGCATTGTGAATCACAAAACTACTAGAAATTAGAATTATCGTGTTGATACCAGGAAGTAACAATTCTAACTCTGGAGTACCTGCGGGAGGCCATTCAGTTAAAGTAGAACGGAAGGCAAAGTATGCACCGAACATACCCAAGAAAATCATGCCTTCAGCGATTAGAAATACAACTAATCCGAAAAGACGATGGTCTGGATGTGCTGCGTGTTGTGCTTCTACAGTCGCTGCATGATGGTGATTTTGTTCTGCTTTTGCTGAGTCGATTGCTTGACTTTGCATAAATTTTTGATTGAGTAGGAATATTTTGTGGAACCTCACCCCGTCCTTCGGACACCCCTCCTTAGTAAGGAGAGGGGAGGGGGTGAGGTTTTTGCGGGAATTGGGTTAAGGAGAGGGGAGGGGGTGAGGTTTTTGCGGGAATTGGGTTGAAGTATAAAGCTTTTTGATACTTCAACTTTTGTCAGTAATTAACTAACTTTACCCAGCCGCTTCCGCTGCGATCGCCGGATATGATTCGTCGTCATCCCTGGTTTGTGGGGCTCCAGATGTAGCATTACCAAAGGGGTCATCGGTATGGGATAGAGCTACAACTTCTTTGGCTCTTTTGGTTCCATATTCGTAAGGACCGATAAGTAAAAATGGGTGTGACTCAAAGTTCTCAATTGCTGGTGGTGAACTGGTCATCCACTCCAACGTTAAGGAATCCCAAGGATTGTTATTGGCTTTTTTCCCAGCCCTCCAACTCCAAAGCACGTTGATGATGAAAGGTATTGTAGAAACCGCCAAAATGTAGGAACCGTAGGTACAAATTTCATTGATAGCGGCAAATTTCGGGTCATATTGAGCAATACGACGATTCATACCCATCAAACCCAACTTGTGCATCGGTAAGAAAGTCATGTTCATCCCGACGATTGTTAAAGCAAAATGAATCCGACCCAAAGTTTCATTAACCATGCGTCCGGTAATTTTGGGGAACCAGTGGTAGTAACCGGCAAAAATTCCCAGTACCGAACCACCGAATAACACATAGTGCAAATGGGCAACTACAAAATAAGTATCATGGACGTGGATATCAAAAGGTACAGCCGCCAACATTACGCCACTGATACCGCCAATTACGAAAATACCCAAAAATCCCATTGCAAAAAGCATCGCGCTATTTAAACGGATTTTTCCACCCCACATTGTCGCCAACCAACTAAATATTTTGATACCAGTAGGTACGGCAATAATCATGGTAGTAATCATGAAAAACATCCGCAACCAACCAGGAATACCGCTGGTAAACATATGGTGCGCCCAAACAATCAAACCCAAAAAACTAATTGCTAAAGAAGAATAGGCGATCGCCTTATAACCAAAAATCGGTTTACGGGAGTGAGTGGGTATTACTTCCGAAATTACCCCAAAGAAAGGCAAAATCATAATGTAAACCGCAGGGTGTGAGTAAAACCAGAACATATGCTGGTATACTACCGGATCACCACCACCAGAAGGGTTAAAAAATGCGGTTCCGGCAATTAAGTCAAAAGAAAGTAAAATTAGTGCGCCTGCTAACACTGGAGTTGAAATTAAAACCAGGGCTGAGGTAGCCAACATTGCCCAACAAAACAGCGGTAATTGGTAAAAACCGATGCCTGGAGCGCGCATTTTTAACAAAGTCACCAAAAAATTGATGGCACCCAAAATCGACGAAGTACCCAGCAGCAGGATACTAATAATCCAAATTGCTTCACCAACTTGTCCAGTAACTAAACTCAACGGAGGATAAGAAGTCCAACCCGCATCCGGTGCATCACCAACAATCAAACTGCTGATTAATAACACCCCAGAAGGAGGAACCATCCAAAAAGCCAGAGCATTTAGTTTGGGAAAAGCCATATCTTCAGCCCCAATCATCAAGGGAATCAGATAATTAGCAAAACCCGCACCTGCTGGCACAATCCACAGAAAAATCATGATTGTCGCGTGCAGCGTAAACAAACCATTGTAAAGTTCGGGACTTACAAAGTCTGAAGCAGGAGTTCGCAATTCCGTGCGAACCAAATCCGCCATTACACCACCGATACAGTAAAAAATGAATGTAGTAACTAAGTACTGAATTCCAATTACCTTATGGTCAGTATTAAAAGTAAAATACTCCCACCATTTCCTTTGACGATGTTGTGAAGTATCAGCCTGATGGCTGGTTTGTTCCAACTGTGTTTGTGTCATAAAAATTCTTTATTGTTTAAGAATTGATAGTTGTTGGTTGATAGTTGTTGGTTGTTGATTGTTGGTTGTTTATCAACTGTCAACTGTCAACTGTCAACTGTCCACTGTCAACTGTCCACTGTCCACCATCCACTACTTGTGAATTTGATGCAACATTTCTGATGAAATTCCCATTTCATTGGTGTAGGGAGCAAGAAATTCATCTGCTGATTTTTCTTGTGGATTAATCGCAACTGCTCGATTGAATGTTTCTTTGCTGGCAACTTGCTGTTCTTTCACCCAATTATCAAATTCTTGTGGTGTTTGAACAACAACTGTGCTATTCATAGCACCATGATAGGGACCACAAAGTTCGGCGCAAATTAGTTTGTAATCACCTGCTTTTCGGGGTGTAAAACGAAGTTGTGTTTGTCTACCGGGAATTATGTCTTGCTTAAGACGAAATTCTGGCACCCAGAAAGCATGAATTACATCATTCGCAGCCATATCAAGTAAAACTTCTTGACCGATGGGAAGGTGTAATTCTCCAGAAAAAACACCACTGTCAGGATAGTTAAACAGGAAAGCATACTGCAAACCAGTCACTTTTACCACCAAATCAGGTTCTGTGCCTTCATTTTCAGGAGTAGCCCCCAAACTAGGAGAAACTATACCCATTTCGGGAGCATTTTCTTTTTGAGGCAATTGGTCGATATTTCTAATTTCTGAAGAATCGTCCAAAGTTGCTGCAATCGCTGCCCCAGGCATTGATGTGGCTTGTGGTGTCATCGGAGATTCATGAGCGGCATGGGGGTTAAACCCGCCCATTTCGTTGTATATATCAAAGCTGTACACAGAAATACCGAAAACAATGATCGCTGGTATTGCAGTCCAGAAAATTTCTAACGGTACATTCCCATGAACAGGTTCACCATCCGTATCATCACCTTTGCGACGACGGTATCTGATGGCACTAAAAATCAAAATTCCTTCAACGATGAGAAATATCCCCACAGAAACAGTCATCATCGTATTGAACAAGCCATCTACTAAAAAGGCTTCATCTGAAGCTGCCGTAGGTAGTAGACCATGATTTTGACCGAACCAAAGACTCGTTAGTGTCAGCAAAACACCAATTAATAACGTCCAGATTGTACTTGGAATATTCACGGTTGATAATAGTTAACGGCTTTACTAGATTATTTAGAACTACTCACATACTAAGTTAGTTCACGCTACTGGCATTGGGTGTAATAAGTAAAAATCTTTATTATTTTTTATGGTAGTAGATGGTGGATGGTGGTTAGTTGTCCACTGTCAACTGTCCACTGTCAACTGCTCACAACCTAAAAAATCTCTAAAGCTTTCGCTCATATCCCTATTTTCGATCAAGAGTATAAGTGTAAAAGACTTCTGTCCAAATTTATCGTTTGCGCTAGTGTGGAGATGAATTGTTATTGATTCAGTTATAGAAATTTCGTAGCTCGGGTTTTCGGGCATAAGAAAAGGTAAAGTTGATGAGTCAATTTGTTTTAGAACCACAAAACCAAGTTGCAACGACACAGCAACAACTACCAAAAGACCGAATTCGCAAGCTTGTATGGAAAATGGCGATCGCGACTTTGATTTTAATGGCGATAGGTAGCGCAACCCGTGTCATGAATGCTGGACTCGCTTGTCCCGATTGGCCGCTTTGTTATGGGGAACTTGTACCCACCAAACAAATGAATTTTCAAGTTTTCCTAGAATGGTTTCATCGATTGGATGCATCTTTGATTGGTGTTAGCGCTATAGTTCTAGTCACTATGTCTTGGTGGAGTCGTCGTTCCTTACCTAAATGGCTACCTTGGGCTTCTACTTTTGCCCTATTTTTAATCGCCTTCCAGGGCATTTTGGGAGGACTCACCGTCACTCAACTTTTGCGGTTTGATATCGTTACCGCTCATTTAGGAACAGCATTGTTCTTCTTCATAACTTTGCTGGTTATCGGTACGGCACTTACACCTTACAAAGCCACAGGAACAGTTGGTAAGCTACCTGTAATATCTTTAATTGCTAGCGTTTTGGTTTATTTACAAAGTTTATTAGGTGCCTTAGTCGGTTCTCGCTGGGCATTACATCAATGCTTTACAGGGTATCAACTTTGTAACGTCATGTATACTCATATTTTCGGATTGGTACCGCCAACTTTGGCAATATTATCCTTGGTATTCATATCGCGGCGCACACCAGCACTACATCCAGCTTTACGAAAACTGGCAAATTATGCAGGTGGGTTATTAATTTTACAGATTATCTTAGGATTCGCGACCTATCGCTTACACCTACAAGTAGAACTTCTAACCGTTACTCATCAATTGATTGGAGCTTCTTTACTAGGTACCTTAGTTGCTTTTACAGTTCTTGCAGTACGCGATTGGATGGATACTCGTAGTATTTCAGGTTACAAACAAGAACTGAATTCATCTGCTACAAGTGAACAAACAATATAAGTTAGGAGTTACTAGATAGTGGTTGGTGGTTGGTGGTTAGTTGTCAACTGTCAACTGTCAACTGTCAACTGATTTGTTCGATGCTAACAGCTTGCAAAGGCAAGAACAGCATATAAATTGTTAAAAAATAAGGAACCATTACCAAAATGATTGAGACAAATGTCTCTCGTCACCACTCTACATTTTTACAGGTTATTCAAAGTTACTACCAGCTAACTAAACCTCGGATTATCCCTCTGTTGCTAATTACCACTGCTGGAAGTATGTGGATAGCTGCTTCTGGAGAAGTAGACCCTATATTGTTATTGGTTACTCTAACTGGTGGTACTTTAGCCGCTGCTAGCGCCCAGACAATCAACTGTATTTACGATCGCGATATTGATTATGACATGGAGCGTACCCGCCATCGTCCTATTCCTTCTGGTAGAGTACAACCCCGCGACGCTTTGATTTTTGCGGTTGTTTTAGGTGTAATTTCTTTCGCACTACTAAGTATTTTTGCTAACTTACTAGCTGCTTTATTAGCGATGTCTGGGATTGTTTTTTACCTGTTAATCTACACCCATTGGCTGAAGCGCAACAGCACTCAAAATATCGTTATTGGGGGAGCCGCAGGAGCAATTCCGGCATTAGTTGGCTGGGCAGCGGTAACAGGTACTTTAAGTCCAACTGCATGGTTAATATTTGGTATTGTCTTTCTTTGGACTCCACCACATTTTTGGTCTCTAGCTTTAATGATTAGAGATGATTACGCAAAAGTCGGGGTACCAATGTTACCAGTAGTTGCAGGTGAAGAAGCAACGGTTTGGCAAATTTGGTGGTACACCCTTGTAACAGTCGCAGCAACGTTTTTACTAGTTTATCCCTTGCATTCAGTAGGAATTATTTACGCTACTATTGCCTTGTGTTTGGGAGCAGTATTTATTCGTAAAGCGTGGCAATTATTACAAAATCCTCAAGATCGTAGTTTAGCTAAAGGGATGTTTCTTTATTCCATTTCTTACATGATGTTATTGTGTTTGGGTATGGTAATTGATAGTTTACCCATCAGCCATCGTATTGTAAGTTTTGTTGGTGATAAGTTACATTTATTAGTTGGTTGAGAGTTGCTTGGATTTAAATTTTAGAAACCGGGTTTGTTCGCAAGCCCGGTTTTTTGCATGGGGAAGATTTCCGATTGATTCATAAGCACCTGACACTGCAAGTCCTAGACTAAAAGCATAAATCCATTAAAATGCACTGAGAATTTAGCGAAAAATGTAATATAGCAAATTTCAGTTGAGTCCAATACACTAAAACCTCACCCCCTTCCCCTCTCCTTGATAAGGGAGAGGGGTGGCTAAGAGAGGGGTGAGGTAAAATTTGTATTCCACTCAAGTGAAAACCGCTATATTAGTGTTGGTTTTCAATCCAAAATTTCAAATCACATTTAAACTCACAAAGATTCTGCGATTTTGCCAGTACTTGATGATATTTACTTTACTGTTAACAGAGCTTGGCGTTAGCCATATTAAGTAATTAATGATATTTATTTACCATATTTATTTACCTTTACATCAGATATCGCAACCCACGCATAATTAATTACATAATAAAAATACCAAGAAAAATATTACTAACATAAAAATGTAATATTTTTAGTTCATTTTAATGGACTTGTGTTATCAGACTGGGACTTGCAGTCCCAGGTGGGTAAGAACGAAGTCAAACAATTAGTAATTATAAAGAAGTTTAAAATGGCTACTTTAATATTACACCTTGGTTCTAAATGATGAGATAATCATTGTTTAACCATTACAAAATTTTAGACTACACGCATCATGGCAACAATACAATTTTCCAGAGGTGTCAACGAAGAAGTTATTCCAGAAGTGCGTTTAACACGTTCGCGTAGTGGAGATAGCGGTACTGCAACGTTTATTTTTACAAATCCGAAAATTTTAGATGAAGGAAGCACGGATGAAATTACTGGAATGTACATGGTTGACGAAGAAGGAGAAATCGTTACCCGTGAAGTTAAAGGTAAATTTATCAACGGTAAAGCAGAAGCCTTAGAAGCAATTTACTTAATGAAATCTGCTGAGGAATGGGAGCGTTTTATGCGGTTTATGGAACGCTATGCTCAAAAAAATGACCTGGGATTAGAAAAATCGTAAGATGGAGCCCTACCCACAATCATCAGAAGTCGGGTTTTTAAGATAAATATCTGTAACATAACAGAAGTATTATAAAAACCCGACTTCTCACCTCACCCAATCATTAGAAGTCGGGTTTTTAAGATAAATACCTGTAATATATGTCGCATTCACCTCACCCAGATTCAAATTATCATCATCAAACTGTTAATTGTGCAGTTGTTACTGTCAGCGATACTCGTACTATCGAAACCGATAAAAGCGGTGCAATAATTCAGCAATTACTCACAGATAATAATCACAAAGTAGCCGATTACAAAATTATTAAAGACGAACCAACACAGATTCAAGAATATTTAAAATCATTAACTGAAAATAAACAGTTAAATGCTGTAATTTTCAATGGTGGTACTGGTATTGCACCGAGAGATACCACCTACGATGCAATCGAAAAGTTACTTGACAAAACCTTACCTGGTTTTGGTGAAATATTTCGCTATTTGAGCTACCAAGAAATAGGTTCCAGAGCAATCGCTTCTCGTGCTGTTGCTGGTATTTATCAACAGAAATTAATATTTTCTCTTCCCGGTTCTAGCAATGCTGTAGAATTAGCAATGAAAAAGTTGATAGTACCCGAATTAATTCATTTAGTTGGACAGATTAAAAGTTAGAAGTTATAGGATTTTAGATTTTGGATTTTAGATTTTGGATTAGAAGAGTTACTCCCTTCCCGGCAGAAGATTAATGATTAAAAAACCTTACTAGACGCAGAGTACACAGAGGCAAGAGGTAAAGAGGAATAGGTCATTTTTCAGCGGGATAGGAGTAGTACCACCGGAGTTAGAGAAGTCGGGTTTTTACAATCAATATCCCTAACACCACAAAATTGCCATAAAAACCCGACATATTCCCTACGAAAAATATAGCGGTTTTCACTTGGGTGCAATACAAATTTTACCTCACCCCGCCCTCCGGGCACCCCTCTCCTAATATACGGAGAGGGGAAGGGGGTGAGGTTTTAGTGTATTGAACTCAACTGAAATTTGCTATAAAGTATCGGTTTTGTAACTGCTTTAATTGAAAAACAATCCTCACTATACGCAAGGATTGTTTAAATTAATGCTTCAAATTAAACTTATTCAATTGTGTTCAAAAAAACCTACATTTTAGTAATTACAAAAGCTACAACAGCTAATATTGCAGCGATAATGTAAAATACGGCAACTACTTGCAATTCAGACCAACCAGACAGTTCTAGATGGTGGTGTAAAGGTGCCATTTTGAACAATCGTTTACCTTTACCATCTGGTCCTTTTGTAGCTTTGTAGTAACTTACCTGTGCCATTACTGAAAGCGTTTCTACAAAGAATATACCGCTCAGGATAAACAGCGCGACCAAAGTATTAGACAACAGGGCAACTGCTGCCATTCCTCCACCTAACGCTAGAGAACCTGTATCACCCATAAACACCCGTGCTGGGTTGCGGTTGTGCGCTAGAAATCCCACACAAGCACCGCTGAAAGATGCACAAAAAACCATCAATTCGGGTGAAGCAGGTGAAACAATCGCACCCAATACTAACAATGCGATCGCAGCAGTACCAGCCGCTAAACCATCAACACCGTCAGTTAAATTTGTGGCATTACTTTCTGCCACCATTACGAAGCCAGATAAAGGCAAAAATAACAACCACCCTAAAGGCAAGGAAAAGCCCAAAGGAAAAGCAATACTTGTAATCGTCAAAGGCTGACTAATAAATAACCAGCCACAAAAAGCCACTGCGAAACCAACTTGTAAAGCCAGCTTCATTTTAGGTGAAATACCTTTATTCGATTTACGACGAAGAATTTGCCAATCGTCAATCCAACCCACAAACCCATAACTTAATGTCAAAGCTGACACCGCAAGAGTTTTGGCAGCAAAACCGGATAAGACACAAGCAACCGCGATCGCAACGGGAACAAAGAATATTCCTCCCATTGTAGGGGTACCGGCTTTCTTTAAATGGGCTTGGGGACCATCCTCACGAATAATTTGACCAGCCTTAAGCCTTTGTAGCCAAGGAACAGCCCAAAAGCCCAATCCAGCAGCAATCAAAGCCGATATCAATAATGGTAGGGTTAAAGAGGTTCCTTGCCAGGGAGAGCGAGAAGCAACTCCATCTAAAACTAGTGCTGTTGTACCTAGTCCTATACTTAACAAAGAAACCAAACGGATACCACTCAGGTTCAAACCTTGGTTTGGAGATAATTTAGCGTCCACGGAAATTTCCCTTCACTCCACACTAATTAAAAATCACACACACTCAGCACGTTATTTGTGCTAATTTCCGTCCTCACGAGCTACTCTTCATCTGGGATTACATCATCGTCATCGTCATCGTCATCGAACTCGTAATCCCCGACACCTTCCTCAATACCCATCAAGGAATTTATGTCTTGTTCTTGCTCTTTCACTTGCGGTTCTACTGGATCGCGGGATATTAAACGTCCATTTGCTTGTAACCAGTCCAATAGGGACGGTTCTTGTTTTAATGGAATTACAGATGCTCTCCGGCTACGGGGAACTTCATATAAAGGAGAATTTAACATAGAGACGATAATAAAAAGAGTAAAGAACTAACTTGACATTAAGAGTCTATCACTTGATACAGGAGATTTTAGTTATTCATTCAACTATGTTGTTGAGAAACCAGGCTAAAAAACTCCTTCTTTAAGATTGCTTCAGGTTGTAGCTATATATTCCTTACATTTCGTTTTTGTATGGAGCTATACACATAAGAATAGGCATCTTTAATTTGGTTTGAATTTGTAAACCTAAATGAGGTTATAGCACGGATGAGAAAAACTGCTTTATTAGAAGTAATTGCAGGAAAAAATCTTGGTATTAAGGCGAGCGACACAGATAAACAAGCTATTTTATCGGCGATCGCCTATTTAGAAGATTTAAACCCTACACCCAACCCCTTAGAAGCTAGCGAATTGTTAGACGGTAACTGGCGATTACTATATACCTCTAGTTCAGAGTTATTAAATATTAACCGCATACCGCTAGCCAATCTAAATAAAATTTATCAGTGTATTCGAGTAAAAACAAATAGCATTTATAACATTGCTGAAATAAATGGTCTACCATTTCTTGAAGGCTTAGTTTGCGCCGTTGCAAAATTTGAAACAGTTTCCCGGAATCGAGTTCAAGTCAAGTTTGAACGTTCAATAATCGGTTTACAACGTTTACTAAACTACAAATATCCAGGAAGTTTTATCGAAGCCATTGAATCGGGAAAGAAATTTTTTCCAATTGATTTTCCGATTACAAATAACGAACAGCAGGGATGGTTAGACATTACTTACCTAGATCGCGATCTGCGGATTGGCAGAGGAAACAAGGGAAGTGTTTTTGTATTGACCAAATCATGAAATATTTCATAAATATTTATTCATGACTACTCGCGAAAAACTTATTTCATAAATGCCACTTTGTCAAGGGGGTGAGACACTGCATTTTGTAATTGGTAATTGGTAATTGGTAATTGGTAATTGGTAATTGGGAATCACCAACAACCATCTACTAACCACCATCTACTAACAACAAACTTAAATATTTCTAGACAAATAACTTAACAAACCCTCTTGCGGAGACCTTCAAGTTGTAAAGTGAAATCAATCAGCCCTGCATGAAAAGCAGTCTTACAATTAAAGAGGGATATTCGATTATGGTTCAACGTGGTTCTAAAGTACGTGTTCTCCGCCGGGAATCCTACTGGTATCAAGATGTAGGAACCGTGGCTACTGTCGATAAAAGCGGCATTATCTATCCAGTAATTGTTCGCTTCGATAAAGTTAATTACTCCGGTATCAACACCAATAACTTTGCAGAAGATGAGTTAATTGAAATTGGAACACCCTCAGCTAAAGGCAAAAAATCTACTCCTACAGCTTCTGGTGGCAAGCAAACACCGATAGAACCAGGTATCCGTAAAACTGGACAAGGTACCCAACCTACTGGCAAGACAACCGCTCAGCCAGAATCTGCGGAAGCTAACGTTCAAAAAGAAGGTACTCCAAATCAAGGAACCGAATCACGTTAGGTTGTGCCAGAATTACCTGAAGTTGAAACAGTACGACGGGGTTTAAATCAATTAACCCTGAAACGCAAAATTACGGGAGGTGATGTGTTGCTCGATCGCACTATTGCCTACCCGTTTTCTGCTGAGGATTTTCTCAACGGTATTAAAGAAAGGGAAATAGTATCTTGGCATCGTCGCGGTAAGTATCTGATTGCAGAACTTACTTCCATGGTAGAAGAGGACAAGGTGACAAGGGGACAAGGGGACAAGGAAGAAAAATCTCTCTCCCTCTCCCCCTCCCTGGGTGTTCATTTACGAATGACTGGACAATTGTTGTGGTTGCATCGAGATCAACTTTTGCACAAGCATACGCGGGTGAGGTTATTCTTTGGTGAGGAATGGGAATTGCGCTTCGTCGATCAACGTACTTTTGGTCAAATGTGGTGGGTTCCTCCAAAGGTAGAAACACAAAGTATTATTACTGGATTAGCAAAACTTGCAGCAGATCCTTTTTCAAAGGAATTCACTGTAGAGTATCTTGCCAACAAACTAAAAAATCGCCGTCGCGCTATTAAAACAGGTTTGTTAGATCAATCTGTAGTGGCAGGAGTGGGTAACATTTATGCAGATGAAGCATTGTTTTTGAGTGGAATACGACCAGAAACACTGTGCATAAATTTGCAACTAGAACAAATAGAGCGTCTTCACTCTAGTATTATTCAAGTTTTAAAAACCAGTATTGAAGCTGGAGGTACTACCTTCAGTAATTTCCTCAATGTAAAAGGCGTAAATGGTAACTATGCTCATGTGGCTTGGGTTTATAATCGCACGGGAGAACCTTGTCGAGTTTGCAGCCATCCCATCGAACGAATTAAATTAGCAGGAAGATCCAGTCATTTTTGTCCGCAGTGTCAGAAGTAGGAATGGGGGGATGGGGAGATGGGGGGAAGTTAAAAAGTAAATCAGCCCCCGACTTAATGCTTCATAAAAATGAAATATGCTGTATGTATTTGAACGCAGAGGAGCGCAAAGGTATACGCAGAGGGAGACAGAGTTTTTGAAACACAGATGTTCAATAATTCCAATGTAAGAGGAAAAGACATTAATCTAAAATCCAAAATCTAAAATCCAAAATCGATTGTCCTTTAAAGCGAGTTACAATTCTGGGTAAAAATAATCGAATTTATTAAAGGGGAACATTTATGGCTGTGAAAAAAGGAGCGATGGTTCGTGCTATCCGCGAAAAGCTGGAAAATAGTTTGGAAGCGCAAGCGAGTGATTCTCGTTTTCCCTCCTATCTGTTTGAAAGTGAAGGGGAGATTTTGGATGTCAAAGGTGATTATGCTTTGGTGAAGTTCGGAAAAGTGCCTACACCTAATATGTGGTTACGTATGGATCAATTAGAAGAATTTAAATAACTTTTAGCCTGCTAATGAAGTTATGTTCCTTGCTATAGAGGCTTTTAGATATACCTTCTGAGGATTTAAATATATAAACAAACGCGATACTTAGTGATTAAGTGTCGTTTTTTTTGTAGATAAAAATACTGTTTAAAGAAATTAATATAAAATGCCCTGATGTTGTTTATCATACCCCGAAAACACTGATGACTAGATTATTGTAGATAGTGAAGTAAAATTATTAACTTTAAATTTAACCCTCAATGGTACTAAGAAGAAGTCGTTTGCAGAGTAAGAAAACTCAGTCTAAAAGTTCTGCTTCCAAGGCTAAAGCTCAAACTAGCACTGGCAAAGCAAAAGTCAAAAGTAGCATCAAAAAACCGAAGTCTGAAACTTTAGCTGTAGAAGAAACTTCCGTTTCCAATAATGCTCCGGAAATTGAAGTAAAAAATACAAATAAAAAGGCTGTTAGTAAAATCAAACCTACTGGCACCATCGTAGAAAAAGCTAAAGCTACAACAAAGAAAGTTGCTAGCACCAAGGTAGAGCAAGCGAAATCTTCTCCTAAGAAAGTAGAAAAAACTGCTACTACTACCAAAGTAGAGAAAGCGAAACCTTCTACTAAGAAAGTCGAAAAAACTGCTGTTACTACTAAGGTAGAAAAAGCTAAATCTACGACAAAAGTTGCTAGTAAAACAAAACCCGCTAGCACTGTTAAAAAGGTAAAAGCACAAACACCTGTATCTACTAGCATCGATAAGTCTGAAACTACTATCAAGAAAGCTGCTAGCAAAACTAAAGTTACTACGACTTCAGTTGCCAAAGCTAAAACTACTACTAAGAAAGTTACAACCAAGAGAAATCAAGATGAAACTCGGTTGCTTTTAGCTTTGTGGGATTTAGGAGGAACAAAAACTGAAGTTAAAACAACAGAAGTAACTGGTAGTGTACAACGCAAAAATGAGAAAGCAGGAGATTATACTTCTGTTCTCAGAAAGCTAGAAAAAGCTGGTGCTATTACCAGTAAGCGTAAAAGTAAAGTTGAAACTGTTCAGTTAACCGATAAAGGTTTACAGATGCTGAATGAACAACTTAAAACTCTTGATTTTCAATTTTATGGAAAACAAGTTGGAAGTAAAGTTGCAAGTAAGTTTGTTGGTGGGTTGCTTAAATGGATACGAGAAATCAACGGTGCAGCATTTGTTTCTACGGTAGAGCAATCAGAAATTGCAGCTTAACTATCAAACGGTGTGAATGTGTTCAGAGTGTTCCCTATTAACTGTGTGATGAGTTAGGAATGAATTGAAGGTAAAGAAGGCTGTAGGTTTTCGGAAAAGCGACGAATATAAAGCAAACTAATGAAATAACCAGGGTTAGATAGATATCTTAGTTTGCTTTTGATCGATATGATGACTCGGCAAGTTTTTGGCTATTATTTTCTCATCAAGTTGGTGCTTTGTGCGATTGGTATTGTGTGCATCTAAACCTCTATTTCGGATAATTTTATTATTATCTACCACGCTATTTTTAACGATAAAGAAACGCAGATTACACGATTGAATGCAATGTTTAAACAGTGCTTATTTCGGGCGAATTTGGGTGCATTTTCGCCCTGGATTGTTGTATTTTGTAGATTTTGCTGATTAATTATTTAACTCTATTTAACTAATTAAACCATTATCAATATATTTATTTATCCATATTGAATGCATTAGATATATTTAAGTACTTTTTTGCAACAAAGCGGTTAAATAGGATAACCTAAGTGTAATATATAATACGTATAAAAATATAGAAGTAAAAATAATGACTGACACAAATAAAACTCGTATTCTACTGGCTTTGTGGGCATTAGGGGGAACGAAGCAGGAAGTAAAAAAAGGAGATATTAGGAAGCGAATTGTCTCTAAAGGGAAGAAAATAGCAGATTATAACCAAATTTTCCAGCAATTGGAGAAAGACAACGCGATCGCAATTTCCAAAAAAGGATTTTCTTTAGAATCTCCCAAGGGTTTAGAACTCCTCGGTGAAGGCTTGAAAAGTGATGATTTTAGATTTGAAGGGACAATTGTCGGAACTTGGGCTGCAAATGCTTTGCTGAGGTGGATTGGAGAGGTTGAGAGTAGTGCTAATTTTGCACCTGCACCGCAAAATGGAAAATCTTTAAATAATGCGATTGCGTCTTATCAGGAGTTTGAGAAAACTACCCTTGAGGTTTACGAGAATTTGAACCGAGATTACAACTTCAATAACTTGGTGCCAATTTACAGGATTAGGAGAGAAATTGGCGAGCGCGTTTCTCGTAAACAGTTCAGTGAGTGGCTGTTAGAGATGCAAGCAGAGGATATTTTTCAACTCGAAGGTGGAAGTGTAGAAGATAGTGCTGCGGACAAAATAGAAGATTCTATCACTACTGAATTAGATGGATTGCGTTGCTACGCTTCCAAATTGCAAAGCTAAATATTTTTTTCCTCACATATTCAATGTTAAAAAAACATGATTAATAACACATCTTCAATTGATGAACTGATTAGGAATAAAAATCCTTTCGCAGGACATATTGTTGTCCGTTCATCACAAATATGGGGAAAAAGTTTTCCCGATGTCCCTTCAATTAATGCTCATGCTTCCAATGCTGTTTTTGATGCAGTAGATAAAGTTAGTAAAGGGGAACGTGAAACTGTAGGAATTACAATTATCGCTGAAAAAGGAGCAGGTAAAAGTCATATTATCAGTCGAATTAGACATCGTTTGCAGACAGAAGATAATGCATTCTTTATTTACATGGGCAAGTATGATAATTTAAATCAGATTAAATACGAATTTCTGCAAACTTTGGCTTCTAGTTTGAGAGCGCATGGTAGTAAAAATGTAATGCAGTGGCAAGAAATCGCAGCGGCTTTAATTAATGAAGCTAGAGGATGGGATTATACACCACAACAATATATTCAGAATATTTACCCAACATACTTGAAAAAATACTCAACTAAATTTGTTGATAAATTAACTGAACTTATTCTTCCAAATAAACCCGATATTACTAATCCTTATTTGATAAAAGCAATTTTATGGACGCTATCTTCTGTCCACACTAACTATGCTAATTATTGGCTGGCTGGATTGGATTTAACTCAAAATCAAGCTGAAGTAATGGGATTACCCAATTACGAGAAAAATGATAAAGAAGCGGAAGGATTAAAAACAGTTCGTCAGATTTTAGATATTATCAGTGATTACAAAGTTCCGGTAATTTGCTTTGATGAATTAGATAATACTGAAGTGAATGAATATGGTTTGCTCTCGGCACACTTAATTGCAAATTTAGCAAAAGATTTATACAACAACCTTAAACGTTGTGTTTTTCTTTTGGCAATGTATCCTGGCACTTGGAACGAGCAAATAAGGACTTTACCACAAGTTGAAGCCGTCATCGATCGATTAGTTAGCGAGCAGTTAGATAGACAGCCTTTAAGGTTAAATAATCCTAATGCCGATGATATTGTGGCGATTGTCAGTCAGTGGCTACAAGTTTTCTACGAAGAAAATAAAGTTGTTCCACCCAACCCAGTTTATCCTTTTAATGAAAATAAGTTGAGAGAATTTGGTAAGAGTAAACCAACAATAAGGTCGATTTTAAAGTGGTGTGCAGAAAATTTTGTCAATTCACCAACTAAATCGAATCTAGTAAAAGAATATTATCAAAGCGAATTAACCAATATTGAAGCTTCTATTGATGAATTAATGGAAGATGAAGAAGCAATTTCCAAAGCACTTAGATTTGCATTCTCAAGTTTAAAGGGTGAAAAATTAGAAGGAATAGAGATTGAAGAAGTCGAAGATATTCAAGCTAAAGCAGCAGACAAAGGATATATTGACTTCAAAATTGTTGGTAATGATAGCAAAGTCAAAATTGGTGTTGATGTCATTCAGCAATCCGGTGGAAAGTATATAGGAGCAGCACTAAAAAGACTAATTGAATATGAAAAATTTGATATTACTCGCGGTTGTTTAGTTCGCTCCAAAAAGATTAATTCTGGGGCATATATACCCAACAAATGTTTAAAACAACTTTTGCATCATCAAGGTGGTGAATGGGTAATGTTGCAAAGCCAAGATATTAAACCTCTTTTAGCTATTTGGTTTGTACAGCGTAACTATAAAAGTTACGAGCTAACTGAAGAACAAATTTTTGATTTTATCAAACAGGAACAAATAGCAATTAGTAATCCTTTAGTTAGAGAAATACTCAGTGAACCATCAGGAGAACAACCAAGCAATTTAACTGATGATGATTTACCAATCAGTATTCCTCAAAGCTTTGATAGTAGTTCTGATAGTATCGACTTAAATCTACCTATAGTTGATTAAATATGAGTTTGCTGCTTCCGATTTCAACAGCATTATGTTTATCTACTTCCGATATTGCAGCTTTAATTCAAGGACGAATTATTGCTGCTATTCCCAAGATGTTTATTCGTCCCGGACAAAAATTTGCGCTTTATCCGGTAGATTTATTAGCTATAGAAGAAAAAGTCTCAATCCAAGCTTGGGCTAAATGTGAACTCACTCAAATTCTTGATGAAAGTCTATCTCTAGAAAGATTATCTCGGTTAACAATCTGGACGCAAGATACATTAGATAAAATACTGCATCAACAACAGCATATTTTTCTATGTTATTTACGTCTTTATAAATTATCTCAGCCTTACGAGATATCACTAAAAATAGAATCAAATAAGTTAGGAAAATTTGTCAGTTTACCTAATTATTTAACAGTTTCCGACGCAAACCCAGTATTACCCGATAACATTTTCACCACTCGCAAGCAGCAGTTAGAAAAACTCGAACCACCACAACATCCAGAATTAGAAGAATTACTAGACGTTTTATCACCTTTAACTATTAATAATCCAGCGGCGAAACAATTAGAAAAAAATATTAATATCTTCTTAGGTTGGAGTAATCAACAAACGGTAAATAATACTAATTCCAACTTAGCTTGGATAAACAACATTGCAGCATTAGGAAACCGCAGTCAAGAGCAAGATAAAGGCAAAAATAATTATCAAGCAGGTACAGATTTTGAAAATATAGTCCGTCAAAGTTTAGAATTTTTAGGATTTACTATTGATTATTTTCATAAAGGTGGTGCTGGTGGTGTGGATTTGTTTTGTTCGCATCCTTACCCATTAGTTGGAGAATGTAAAGCCGGAAAAAAAATTCCTAATAATACAGCAGTACAATTATTAAACTTAGGAACGCTGCGTTTAAAAAGCCCAGAATTGCTTAAGCAAGCAACTAAATTAATTATCGGTCCTGGTGAACCAACAACACAACTTCAAGATGCTGCAAAAGTACATAATATGGCTATTATTAATCCTGAAACTTTAGAAAAACTCGTTAAATTACAAAGTAAATATAGTAATTCAATAGATTTATTTAAACTAAAAAACTTCTTAAAAACTGGACAATCTGATACGGAAGTTGAAAAATATATAGTACAAGTTGAAGAAGAAATTAAATTGCGATCGCACTTAATAGAAATTGTTAAAAAGCATCAAGAGAATACTGGGGATAAATACATTGAAGTTGCAACCCTTTATGGAGCTTATGGCTATTCAAAGCCTCCTCAATCATTAACCCGTCAAGAAATGTACGAAATTCTCATTGAACTTTCTTCACCTTTAACGGGTTATTTGGGACGAATTAAAGGTACGGATTGGAAAAGCGATAAATTCTATTTTCTCCGCGATTTAGCGATTGAGTAATAAAATATTTTTTAGAGGATATTTGAAAAATCTAATTTCATATTTTATCCGGCGGTTTAAACCGCATCTACACAAACAAAGTCCACCTGCGTGGACTAATTAATTTACAACCCGCCTTACGGCAGGTTTTGTTTGTATAGCCGCGACTTCTAGTAAATACTTTTAACCGTTAAAACATCCTCTTAAGAGGGAACAATCCAAAATCCAAAATCTAAAATCCAAAATCGAATGACTAGCTTCTTCCGTGCTGAAGTTGATGCAATGACTGGATATATTCCAGGGGAACAGCCAAAATCGGGTAGTAAGATTATCAAGCTTAATAGTAATGAAAATCCTTATCCTCCCTCTCCTAAAGTGAAAGAAGTTTTACAAAACTTTGATTGGGAATGGTTACGACGATATCCTAATGCTTCTGCTACCGATTTTCGTAATGCTATTAGTGAAGTTTTGAATATTCCTGCTGATTGGATAATTGTTGGTAATGGTAGTGATGAAGTGTTGAATTTAATAATTCGCGCTTGTACGAATTCGGATAGAAAAGTCGTTTATCCTATGCCTACCTACATCCTTTATCGTAATTTGGTAGAAATGCAAGCATCCCAAAAAGCAGAAATTGATTATCCACTAGATTATCAATTACCGATAGAAGAATTAGTAAAAAATGATGGTGCAGTAACAATTATTGCTACTCCTAATAGTCCATCTGGACATATTGTACCAATAAAAGATTTACGGGAATTAGCAACAAGATTATCTGGTATTTTGGTTATTGATGAGGCTTATGTAGATTTTGGTAATGGTGATGCTTTATCTCTAGTTAAAGAGTTTAATAATGTAATTTCTATTCGTACTTTATCGAAGGGATATTCACTTGCGGGGATAAGATTAGGTTTCGCAATTGCTAATCCTAATTTATTGCAGGGTTTGTATAAAGTTAAGGATAGTCACAATATTGATGCTATTGCTTGTGCTATCGGTGCTGCTGCTATCCGTGACCAAGATTATAAGAATTATTGTGTGGAAAAGGTTAAAATATCACGGGATAAGTTATCAATAGATTTGAAAAAATTAGGTTTTAAAGTTTGGGATTCTCATACTAATTGTTTATTAGTTGAGCCTCCTCAAGGTAATGCGGAGTATTTGTATTTAAGGTTGAAGGAAGAAGGTATTTGGATTAGATATTTTCCAGAGAAAGGGTTGGAAGATAAGTTAAGGATTACTGTTGGTACGGATGAGGAAAATCAAGTATTAGTTGAGGCTTTGGGTGAGTTGATTAAGGGTAATTAAATAATTAAATATCTATTTAACGCAGAGGAGCGCAAAGGTTTACGCGGAGTAACGCGGAGTTTTTAATTTAATTTAATTTAATTTAATCAATTGATAATTCTGCACTTCACCAATAATTTGATGGGGTTGCGATATTCTTGAAACTTGCTCTTCGGGTATCCAAGCGTAACTAGGAATCGGAAGTTGAGACACTTGATTGAGATTTATTTTTTTTCCATGTTTTGGAGTGTAAAAATTGATTAGTACTCCAGTTTTACCATCAACATCAACGAAATTAATCGGATAATTTTGCAAAATTTGAGCAATTTGAGGTTGCTGTAAAAATGCTTGAAAGTCTGGGTTATAGTTACTTAAAAAACCGAAACTACCAGTTACCGCCAAAGTCAACCAAGCGGAAATCAACCAAGCTGCTATCCAATAACGGGCTGAAATCAAATTTTTACCAAAGCGACAACGAGCAACCCAAATTAAAGGTAAAGTTAACCAGCCTAATCCTAATACTAAACCAATGATTGCATAATTGCGGATTTCACCATCGCTATCGCTAATTACAAAAATTACTACACTCCCTAATAAAAGTAAAATAGCCAGTATCGCAAAGATATAGTTTATAGTTTGCAAAATACGAGTTGACGATAAACGTATTGGTGAAAATAAAGATATATTTTGTGTTTCTATTTGTCTTTTTATTTCTTTGATTTCTTTATCCCAAATGTTTCCCAGCCAATTCAATCCAACCGCAGCAAGTAAAGCAATAAAAGGATATATTGCAAGACTGTAATGAGATAAACGAGTTGAAAAAATACTCAATTCGATAAATAAAATCAGCGGAAATACTATTAACAATAATAAATTTTTCTTTGTAGTGCGAGCATCTTGCTCGCTATTTTGATTTCCAGATTGCTCGCTATTTTGACCAAAATATTGCCAATTTTTAGAATTATAACTATTAGTTTCTTCCGCAAAGTTAAAATTATATTTAGATAAAAAATCTCTAATTAATAAACCTGTACCTAATAAACAATGAAATGACCAAGGAAAAGCTAAAATTGGAATATGCCAAAAATAATAAATCCAGTTATTATTTTCGCGTTCACTTGAACCTTGTTGGATAACAAAATTTATTAATTGTGTAAAACTATCATCACCAAATCGTAAAAAACTAAGTCTCAGCCAAATTATAGTCGGCAACAATCCTAAAAACAATCCTAGATATAACATCGGATTTGCTAAATGATGATGACGGCGATGCTGTAATATTAAATAAGGCAACAAAGCTATTATTGGAGGAAAAATCATAAAGCTTCTTAATAAAAAACATAAACCAAAACTAGAGCCAGCAATCAAACCCCAAATATAACAATGTTTAAAATTTAATTCTGCTTTTAATAAAGAAAAAATTCCTAAAAGGATTAAAAACACCAGTGGTACATCTGGAGTTCCTAAACGAGAATATTGCAGCCAAAGAAACTCTACACTCAAAATAGCAGCCGCAAGCCAAGCAACTTTTTTATTTAATAATATTTTGCCTATTTCATATACCATAAAAACGCTCAAAATACCAGCAATCATATTTGGTAAACGAACGCTAATTTCACTAATACCAAATAAACTGTAAGAAACAGCAAGTAACCAATAGAAACCCGGTGTTTTATGATGGGGACTTTTCCAAGGATTTATCCAGTCTCCCGAATCATACATTAATCGCGATCGCCAAGCATAAAGTCCCTCATCATGAGCCATCAAACTATGATTTTCTATACCTGGTAACAATAGTGGAAATATCCAAACTAATAAACTTAAATAAGGACAAACAGTCCAAGTGAAAAAATTTAGTTTAATCAAAGAGAACTTTAGTTTAGATAACATTTGATTAGTAAATATTGCAGATAACGAACTTAATTAAATTAATTGTCAAATCTTTTTTTAAAATATGTAAAGTGGTACACCAGGGAATTTTATAATGCTTCGACCAAATCAACGCATCAAGTTGGATGACACCGATGATAAGTTATTTTACGGACTGCCTCGTTTTGTTACCCATGTAGACGAAGGCTTTATTCAGCAACTTACAGATTTATACCGTCAACGTCTCCAACCCAATACGCGGATTTTTGACATGATGAGTAGTTGGGTGTCTCATTTACCAGATGAAATCCAATTTAGTCATGTTGAAGGACACGGAATGAATTCTGAAGAATTAGCACGTAATCCTCAATTTGACAATTACTTTATCCAAAATCTTAACGAAAATCCCAAATTACCGCTCAAAGACCAAGAATTTGATGCTGTTCTCAATTGTGTTTCCGTACAATATTTGCAGTATCCGGAAGCAATATTTACCGAAATCCACCGCATCCTCAAACCCGGTGGTATAGCAATTATCAGCTTTTCCAACCGAATGTTTTATCAAAAAGCCATTCAAGCATGGCGCGATAGTAGTGAAAGGGGTAGAGTCGAATTGGTTAAAAGTTATTTTCAATCGATTCCCGGATTTACTCCTCCAGAAGTAATCATAAATCAATCTTCAGCACCAAATTTCCTCCAGTGGTTAGGTGCGGGAAGTGGCGACCCGTTTTATGCTGTTATAGCTCATCGAAATTAACAGTTAATAAATAAAGGTTAATTGGATTTTGGATTTTGGATTGATTCTAGTGAAGTTGTCAAAATCGAAAATTCTTTGGTTAAGAAGTTTAACTGTTGATTAACATACTCAAACGTGATCAAAAAGTAATTTTTGTTTATTCAGGTATGAAGTATAAAGGATGAGTCATAAAGTATCAGTTATAAAGTATAAATTGTTAATCCTTTATACTTTATTCGGTCAAACTTAAATTACAAATTAGGAGTAAAAGATGAATTTTCCCCGTGTGCATAAAATATTAGCAGCCCTACTTCTTTCGATTGTATTACTGACAACAGCCTGCGCTCAACAAGCACCAGGACGTTTCGATCAGGTACAGCAGGAAAGTACTCAGCAGAAGAAAGGACAAGCGGTTGCTAAAGATGCAACTCAAGGTAGTGAATTTAATAAATTCTTCCCACAAGCATCAGACGGTTATCAGCGAGTTTTTACTCAAGAGAAGAAAGGTTTTGCTGAAGCGAAGTTGAAACAAGATGGTAAAGAAGTGGCAGTAATGGCGATTTCCGACACCATCAGCGTACCTGGAGCAGCAGCGAAATTCTCTAATAGCACCAAACAAATCTCTGGTTATCCAGCAGTAGAAGTTGGGAATACCCAGACAGCGATTTTAGTTAACGATCGTTATCAAGTAAAAGTATTGTCCCGCAGCCCTTCTTTTACAGCTACCGATAGAGAAGCTTGGCTGAAGAAATTTAACCTTAGCGGTTTATCTCGATTAAAAGCATAGTTAACAGTTGATAGTTGACAGTTGACAGTTGACAGTTATTAGTTTTTGGTTGTTTAGGGACTTCCAAAAAATAATTTATCCAATTAACGTAGTGCGAGCATCTTGCTCGCACTAAAATGGATCTTTTTTTATTTGGAAGTCCCTTCTCCACTGTCAACTGTCAACTGTACACTGTCAACTGTCCACCATCCATTTTTTCAGCAATAAATTAAGTAATCAAGGAGCCTACTATCGTGAGCAAATCGATTTTTGAATTGGTTGATGAATTACCAACTAGTGGTTTAACCGTTTCAGTGCTAAATTCACTCGATGCTATTACCCCTGGGCATTGGAAAAATACAGTCGGTTTTGTCAATACGATTAAAGAAGTCACTGGCGAAACTGACGAAAGCCTCATACAAACCATTGGAGAACGGGCAATTTATCTTTATAATGACCGTTCTCAAGGATATCAAAAAGGTTTATGGCTGTACCAAACCGTTGACAGAACTGATAAAGCTTTGGGTGCAGCGGCTTTAGCTAATAAAGTAAGTGGAAAAATTCCTTTGTTTGGAGGTTTAATTAACAGATTTACTCCCAAAGCGGATAAAGCCCAAACTATTGATTTATCTTTGAAATTAATTGCTGAATTACTAGCTTTTTGCAGCATCAACGGTATTCCTGGAGATAGCATTGGCGATTTTGTCGCTTCCTTGGGTGAATACAGCGGTGAATCCTATATTCGTATGGTAGGATTAATCTGCCTTGATGGTTTGATTCCTCTTGGTCCAGATTTTATCCAACAAGCTCAATCTGCACTCAATGGAATGAATCCTAACGAATTAGAAGATAATTCCACATTCAAGCAGATGAACGATGCAATTCCTGGTAATAGTTCTGAAGGTAAACTTAACTTTATCGGTTCCAGTTTTGATTCTGTCAAAGGCTGGATGAGTGACACTGTATCTTCCAATAATTTAACTCCTCAAAAAGTCACAAGTAAGTTGAGTAGTTTTGTTGATTTTGCTGATGATAAGTTAGATTATCTCGCCGCTTTCCTCGACCTCAGCACCAACTATTTTGAGCATACAGGCACACAAACCCTTGCTAAAAGGCTAATTGAACGGGCTGTAGCCGAAATTTAGTTTCATCAATTTTCAGGTAATTGGTAATAGTTTTTATTACTGATTACCTACTATTAAAAATTTCTTCTCAACACAAATAAAATTTGGCAAAAATTCTTTGATAAAAGTAAATAAACAAGCATTCCGTAAGTTACTAAATGTTTAATTTCTACTTCTGAAATGTAGCCAAAAATCGATATGATAATTTGATTCAGCATTTCCTTGGAGGGAATTCAGTTCATCCAAATGAATCAGCATCATATCGAAGTCACGGTTTCAGTAGATAATTTCAAAAGTAATATTAAGTATATTCGCGATCGCGTTCAGCCTGCTCAACTGTGTGTAGTCATGAAAGCTAATGCTTACGGACATGGTTTGCAGCAATTAGCAGCTACAGCAGTAGTAGCAGGTGCAGACTATATCGGTATTTGTACTAATCCGGAAGCAACAATTATTCGTGAGTTGGGTTTGGATGTAAAACTATTGCGTTTACGAATGGGTTTACCTGAAGAATTGCAAGAATCCATCGACTCACTGAACATTGAAGAACAAATAGGAACCATTGAAGTCGCAAAATATCTTTCAGAAGCAGGAGTAAAGCGCGGTAAAAAGAATCCCGTACATATCAACATCGATACGGGAATGGGTAGAAGCGGTTTTTTTTCCAATCAAATAGAGGAGCTCAAAGAAGTTTGTGGATTACCGGGTATTGATATTGTCGGTGTGATGACTCACTTTGCTAGTTCCGATGGAAAAGATTTAGACTTTACTCACTATCAGATAGAGCAATTTGAGAAAGCACGTCAAGTCATAAGTAATTACGTAGACAAAAAGGTATTAAGTCACACTCACAATAGTGCAGCAACAGTACGTATAAGTAATGAAAGTAACCAGTTAGTAAGAGTCGGAGCAGCCTGTTACGGCGTGCGAACCTCCCAGGATTTTGAAAATCCTCCCGAACTCCAACCCGTAATGTCAGTAAAAACTAGGGTGGCACAAGTAAGAAAAGTACCCAAAGGAAAAACCATCGGTTATGGTAGTTTATTTACAACTCAACGGGATAGTTTAATTGCATCCTTACCAGTAGGTTTTGGTGAAGGTTATCCCCGTTCGTTATTTAATAAAGGTATTGTGCTAATTAAAGGTCATCGTTGTCCCGTAGTTGGACGAGTATCGTTAAATATCATCACGGTAGATATTACTGATATTCCAGAACCAGTAGAATGGGGTGATGAAGTAGTATTAGTAGGAACTCAAGGTAAAGAAGAAATCACCTTTGAGGAACTAGCAGATAAATTTGCTAGTGTACATACCGAAATTAACTTGATGGCAGGTTTTATGAATCGGGTTAGTTACGTGTAAAAGTGAGGAGTGAGGAGTTAGTTGACAGTTGACAGTTAATTTCCCCTTGTCTCCTATCTCCCATCCTTTACCTTCATAAATCTTTCTTTTTAGAAGTTTCGGCAGCTTTTATTACTTATTTACGGCTTTTCCAGTATCCAGGTTTTCGGCTACAGTGCATAACTGCTAAAATAAGAATGTAATCTTGCTCAATTGTGTAAAGAATTCCATAAGGAAATTTGCGTGTCATACACCGTCGAACATCTTCGTCGATCGCAATGTACCGAGTAGGTGATTCTTTAATCCGGTAGACTGCATCCTCAATAGCATCAATGAATCCCTGGGCTATATCAACCCGTTGTTCTGTATAATGTTGAACAGCTTGAGCATATTCTGTGAGAGCTTCAGGGTGAAAGACGTACTTCATTATTCGAGCAACCGTCTCACTTGCATTAAAGCTTCTTCTCCTGGAATAGGTTGAATAGAACCATTACGAACCTCATCTCGTCTTTTTTTCGCTTCGGTAGTCCAAGCTGTTTGAACGGTTACATCTGTATCAAATTCTAGACTTTCGACCAATTTTTCTGCTAGAAGCGCTCTAGACATACTAGGGAGAGCTAGAAGTTCTTCTGTTAGTTGCTCAATTGATCTCATAAAACCTCACAAAGTAATAAATAAATTAACAAAAATTCATAAACATTACCTATATTTTAGCAAAATAGGCAATTTAAATTTTCTCTCCCCGTTGACAGTTAATTTCCCCTTGTCTCCTTGTCTCCCATCCTTTAATTTGGTAACTTCAAATTGGCGACAATTGCATTTAAATAAGGTTCAAACACCGACAAATTCTCCAAATTTTCAAACTTACCAGTTGTTAAATCGGGAGCAAAGGCAGTATTAATTAAATAAAGCGCTTTACCATCAAAAGCCAGATAACCTGTATGCTGCTCGTATACTCCACCGTTTTGTTTAAGTCCAGCAAAACCGTAGCGTACTCCTTCAAGTCTACCAACCTGTGCTTTTTGTAGTGGATAAGGAGAAAACAATATACCATCCGCAGTTTTGGCAGTTTTTAACTTATCGGTGTAAGCATATTTACGGCTTTTAGCTAACTCTGTGTAATGATTTGTAACCCATAAATTAAGTGCTGTAGCTACCTGTATTGTATATTTAGGATTTTGATAATTAATATTGGAATTAGGTGGAATACCAGCATCAAGTAACATCTTTTGAAAATCAGTTTGGGTTTCCAAGGGTACAATTTTGATTTCTACCGTACCCAAAGGTTTCCCATTTCCAGAGACACATAGTAAAGAACTATTATTTTGTTTGCAAGGATTAATTTTCCAACCAGGTGGAAGAGCAGCCTCTTCGATGACATTTTCCCAAATATTAGTTGCAGGGGATTTTGTACTCAGTAAAGTTGGAGATGGTGTTTTGAGCGAACTTGCTTCTGAGTATTTATCCGCAGAAAAATAAGAAATACCAGTTGCAACACCGACAGGAATTAGTATAAAACCCAGCAATACATGATAGACTCGTATCATTTTACTTAAAAATCAAAATATAACGTAAAAAATAGGTTAAAGGTTAAAGGCAAGAGGCAACTAACTTAAAAATCCGTAGTTCCTAAAACGGTTTCATCTTCAATATCATCTAATTCTAAAGGTGAACTGGGTTCTCCTTCTACGCTTTCAATTTGCCCTATGGAGGGAATTTGATTAAATGCAATTTCGGTTTGTTCTCCTGTATCTGTATCATATGGTTGTGATTGATAGGATAGCAAACGTTGAAGTTCCTCAAATTTATCTAAAGAAAATACGGCACCATTTGCGAGAGCAGTTTCTTTGTGAGCCTCTGCAATCATAGCTTGAAATAAACAAGCGTTGGAAAGATTCACCAAATCGAGATTTACTCCTAATAGGTTAGCACCTGTGAGATTAGCACCAGTAAGTTTAGCATTTGTGAGATTTGCGTTTGCTAAATTTGCACCTGTTAAATCCGCACCAGTTAGGTTTGCATCGGCAAGATTTGCACCTATTAAACAGGCATTTTTTAACTGAACATTTGATAGATTTGTATTACTAAAATTCACTTGGGCTAATATTGCTTGTGTTAAATCGGCTTTTGATAAATTGAGGAATGTCAAAGATTTTTCACCAATTCGCACTCTTGTAATATCTTGGTGAAAAACTGCCGTTTTCGCAATCAGTTTCATCAATGCTTGGGGTTGAAATTCTGTTAATAAAGTTGGATTGCCGCAGGGTGAAAAAGTTTGTTTTGTTTCTCGGTAACAAGCACTCAGCAATAAAAATACGTTTATTCCTACTGCTGCATTTATCTGCTCTACATTTACGGGGTTTTGTAGTTGTTTAAAATATGACCAAGCTTGATGTGCTATTCCTTGATCTAACCAACGTCCGCGACAGTAAGTGTACCAAAATGATTGTAAACGATTGCATAATAATTCAAAACATAATTTATGCTTTTGTTCTCTTCGTAATCCCTCAATCACAAGTTCTTCGATTTCTGCGGTAAGAATACCGTAACCAAGTAAATTATAAAGATGTTCAGCAATACTTTGGGGAGTATCTATAGTAAAATTTATTTCTCCATAATCATTGCAATCGCGTTTTATCAAAACTTTTAATTGACTAATTATTGCTTTAGCACAAAGGTATTCTCCTAACTGAGAGTGAGAAAATTGGATATTGGATAATGGTTTAAAATAAAATGCTGATAATTTCCTAAAATCACTTTTATAATTAATCTTTTTCTTCCCAGATAATAAAATTTTCAGCGCTACAGATTGTATTTCATCAGATAATTTTTGGGGATGAATAGAATAACCCAATAAGCATTGATTAATACCCTCGTAAATCTTCCATAATACTGTAGCGCTATTTGTAATTTGAGGATTGGTTGCTAGTTGTAATATTTCATCGTCAAGTAGTTTATTGCTGTGTAAAACGGCAAGTAAATATAACGTTAAAGGATGACGGACAAATTCTGCAAGTAAAAAGTGAGAGTTTTGAGAAAACGCTTTATTTGTTTTTAATAATGTAAATAAGTTTTGAGCAACAGTCATCGATTGCACTTTTGATAAATTGGCAAACCACTGCTTCCATTCATCTTGTCCCCAAGGTTGAATTTTAATTCGCTGTAATTTTGATGCTGCTTTAGTACCGATATCATGTAACATCCAACTTTGACTGGTTAAAATAATTTTGTGTCTTTTTTCCCGTTGAAACTTAAATAATTGCTGGATAAAAATGGCGTTTACAGAACTATTCTTAAACAATTCATTTAAACCATCAAGTATGAATAAATATTTATGATGAGCAACTTGGAGCCAATCAGATAAATTGATTGTGTAGTTATTTATTAAAGCAGATTCAATAGTTTCTAAAAAAGTTTCTCCAACTTCAATATCACTGAGATTAATTAAAATCGGTATCCAATCTGGGTAAAACTTTCGCGCTACCCTTGCGGCAAATATTTGACAGAAACTGGTTTTTCCATAACCACTATCTGATTCAATTACAGTAATTGTTTCTAAATCTTCTAACTGAGAAACCACCCACTTCATTAAATCCACTGGCTGATAATTTCCCTGTAGAGGAATACCTTTGGGTGGAACATATACATCTTTAAGAGCGAATGATTCTATTAACAGTGGTTCACCGAGTTTTTTAATTAAGCTGGCGCGATATTTTTGTTTATTAAAATCAATTTTATCTTCCGAACTCCAATGAATTTCCGTAGTTCTTAATTCCAGAGAATTGCCGATTTTAAAAAACTTTTGTAATTGAACTAAAGTTACCGGATTTTCGCTGACAACTACAATTAAATGTCCCAAAAGTTTATGTTCTAAACGTCCAATAATCAATTCCGCTTCTAATTTTGGAACGGTATTGGCAACTAACCAAGCTACAGCAATATAATTAATCTGTTGTACAAAAGAAGAATGAGTAACTTTATGTAACGCTTCTTCCGCTTGTACATCGTTGAGTTTCTCACCACGGAAAATTTTGATAAAAGCTTGCAAATGCTCATCCCGCAAAGCTTTTACCGAACCATTACCAAATAACTTCTCCCCTTGTCCCCTTGTCTCCCCATCCCCTTGTCTCCTTATCTCCCTATCCTTCGGTAATAAAGTCCTTTCCAACCAAATCCGGGAGAGACTTTCTTCCTCAATTAAAACTTCTTCCAAAGCTTGTAAATAAGCAACTTGAAAAGCCAACCAAGTAGCTTCATTACGTTTAAAGGGCTTATTTTGTCCCAATACAGTGAGAATACTCTGTGTTAACCGAGCAAATACACCAATTTCATTCCAAACAACCCCTAAAGGAAGTTCTAGAACTTCTGCTAAAGTACATATATCAAACGGTAAGGGGCTTCTAACTTCCATATCCCGAATCATTCGCAACGCTACACCCGTTATTTGTGGTTGCGAAAACTCTTTTATTTGACTTATTTTTTCGATATAGTTTTCTACTAACCAATGCCGAATGCTTAAATTCATTTAAATACTCAGTCGATGTAAAAGTTAGGAGTTGACAGTTGACAGTTGACAGTTGACAGTTATTGTTTATTTCTCCCCATCCCCTTGTCTCCCTATCTTCCCATCCCCTTGTTATTTGTACAAAAACTATGAGCCATCGCCCTATAAAATTATTGTTAATTGATTCTGATCCGATTTTTAGATTGGGATTACGTCAAACTCTCGAAGAATTCCCGGAATTGCAAGTTGTAGCAGAAGCCGAAACCTACACCAGTGCATTGCAAATTTTAGCAGAATTGGCACAAATTGACCCCAATCAAGTAAATTTGGTAATTTTAGAACCAGATAACAATCGTTCTGCAAATCGTCAAGAAATGGGTTTACAACTAATTAGACAGTTGAAAAATCAATACCCAAATTTACCCATTTTACTTTTGTGTCACATTCTCCAACCCGGAATGCTCATAGCTTTAAAAGCTGCGGGAGTAAACGGTTATTGTCCCAAGGGTACACCCGTTTCGGAATTAATTGTTGCCATGGAACAAGTTTTACAAGGAAATTCTTATTGGGTTAATCAAACCCAAGAATTTGGAGAATGGGAAAGTGGAAAAATTCAGCGGAACAAAGATAAATATCAAAACTCCCTAATTAATAAATTACGCAATAATTTGCACGGTTCGGGAACTAATTATATCAAAAGTAGCTTGAAAGAAGTTACCACAGAACTGCAAATTCCCGGATTAACATTACTAAATAAAGCTATTTTAGCAGGAAGACGAAGAGAACTAATTGCAGCACAATGGTTACTCAATAATTTATTCGATTCATTACAACCGCAACAGCAACCCGGACAAAATTCCTTTATTGGTGCGACTGAATTACCATTACCCAAACCAGATAGCTCTATTGTCGTGCGAAACTCTACAAGCAATCCTTTTGCTCCCCCTTTACTCAGCCCCAGAGCTTTACAAGCAACATTGTTTGCATCTTGTATTAATAAACTTCAATTCAATTTACAAAATGTCACGGATATTCCTTTAGAAATAGATATTTTACGAGAAGATAAAAAGCGAGAATTACTTTATTTACTCCTCCAAAAATTTGCTGATTCTCTTGATGAATTACGTAATTCGGAAGTAGAAACTCATCGATTAAATGAAATAAAATACATTTTATTGTCAGATATATGGCAAGCAGCTATCAAAGATTTTTTTGGCAAATTTACCATAATAAAAACAGCAGGAATAGAATTAGAAATTGTTAATATCTTGTTGGAAGATGCGGTAATAGTACAAACAGGAATTATTAATAAAATCCCTTTAATAAGTGAATTATTATCCTATCTAATATTTCAAACAGAATTATATATCGATAATACATCTTATTTACCCGGTAGCGAAGAAGCCAACGAACACGCTACCATGATATTAGAAAATATGCTGATTCATCTCGCTAACGCTGTAATGCAGCCATTATTAAATAGATTAGCCGATACAGAAATTATCAAAAAAGATTACTACAACCGTCAATTAATTTCTACCAGAGAAATCGAACGCTTCAGAAATGATTTATCCTGGAAATATCGCTGGCAAAATTATGTTGGAGAAGCCCAAAAAATATTCGAGAGTCGTTACGAATTATTCGTGTTTGCACCTCGTGGAATTGCCAAACTCTTTGTATATGCACCCCGTAACAACGAATTAACAGAACTCGGAGGAATCCCTTTAGTAGTAACATTATTATTAGAATTTCGAGATGCAGCCACACCTCGTTTACAATCCCTATTATCCTTTTTAGGTAACGGTGTCGTTTTCTTTCTCACCCGAATAGTCGGTAGAGGAGTCGGTTTAATTGTTCGTGGTGTTCTTCAAGGTATTGGTAGTGCTACTTTACCTGATAAGAAGAATAATCGCGAGTGAAGGGATAGTGGTTAGTGGATGGTGGTTAAAATCAGTTCGACGACAATCATAGAAGTCGGGTTTTTACCAGCTTCTATCGGTAACATCAGAAATGGTGATAAAAACCCGACTTCTTACTCAGTGGTTAGTGGTTAGTAGAAAATAACAACCATCAACTATCAACTAACCACTATCAAACAACAACTATCAACTGTCAACTGTCAACTATCAACTGTTCCAATTTCTTAAAAAGTGAAAAACACTATCCCAAAAATCTTGCGCTCGCGAATTTTCTAATCTTTGCTTTTTCCACTCTGATGCTGTTTTTTCGACTATTTCTGAAAAGCTTGAATAAACTGGAGATAGATTAGCTAATTGCTCAATTTTAATTTTTTCACTCATCGACAAAGCAATTATATTGATTAACTCTCTTGCTTCGGAACCGAATATTGATGCTCCTAAAATTTCACCATTACGATGAACTATTATTTTACAAATACCTGTAGTTTCATCTGTCAATTGAGCAGAGATTAATATTTTAAAATACTGTCGCAAAACGAAAATTTCATCTTTAACATATCTATTTTTAGCTTGTCTTTCCGTTAAACCAACTTGCGTTAACATTGGTTGAGTTAAAATTCCCCAAGGAATAGCTCGATAATTGATTTCATATCTAGGAAATAGCAAAGCATTTTTTATCGCAATTTTCGCTTCGTAATCAGCAATATTTGGTAAATTAAAACCACCAATCACATCTCCACAAGCGTAAATTCGAGGATTGGTAGTTTGTAACTTTTTATTTACTAGTAAACTGCGAGAATTATACTTCACTCCCACCGCAGCTAAATTTAATGATTCTATAAAAGGTTTTTCGGCAACAGCTACTAATATTTCATCGGTTTCCATGGCTGTATTTCCTACTTGTAACCATTTTTTATCTTCAATTAACCGAACTTGAGTTACAGTAGTTTGCGTAAAAACTCGTATTCCATCAACTTCTAACTGTGCTTGTAGTAACTGAGCAATTTCTGAATCAAGAGGATAAATAATATAAGGACTATTAACTATCAAGGTAACTTTGTAACCCAACCTTGCTAAAACTTGAGCAATTTCCACACTTTGGGGCGTACCACCAAGAATTACCCAGTTTTTCGGCGGCTGGGAACCACCTAGAACCTGCCAAATATTCGATAAAGTCAAAAACCCCGTTTGCTGCAATCCATCGATTTGTGGAACCCCTGGAACCGAACCTGTAGCCAGTAAAAAATTACGTGCGGTTAATTTACGGTTATTAACAACAAAATTGAAACTTGAATTTGAACTTGAATTTGAACTTAAATTTGATGAAGCTTGAAAACAGCCGCTACCGAGAATAACATCAACACCTTGAGCCGCCAAAAAAGCCGGTGAAAGCTGTTCAAGAACATTCGCAGCAACAGCAGAACCCCACAGCAGTGCTTTTTCCAAAGAAACTTGATATTCTTGTTCCCCATCACCTTGAGTACAAACACCAAACCGAGTTAAATCATTAACTTTCCCAACAAACTGACTAACTTCCCCGATACCTTGAAGTTGAATCAAATCATGACGAAACAGCGGTTCAACCAAAGCAACCTTTGCTCTTCGTTGAACAGCTTTCAAAGCAGCCTCCCGTGCGGTAAGACTACCACCAATAATCACGATATCGTAATCAAAAGACATTAATAATTAGTTGACAGTCAACTGTCCAAAATCTCCCTTATTCCTTGTACTAAACGCTGATTCTCCGATTCCAAGCGTACTGCTACCCGAAAATAGCGATCGCCTAATTCCGGAAAACTTAAACAGTCGCGGATCAATATTTGATGCTGCTTAAGTAATTTCTGCTGTAACTCGATAACTGAATGCTTTGACTCTACTAATAAGAAATTAGCAGCGCCCTCAAGCGGCTGCAAGCCGGGAATATCGGCTAAAGCTGCAAATAAATCATTTTTCGCTTTTGGTAGCCATTCCCAGGTCTGCTGCTGAAATTCTTTGTCCTCTACCACTGCGATCGCAACAGCTACAGCTAAAGAATTTACCGCCCAAGGATCGCGCCAAGTTTGCCATTTTTGTAAACGCTCTGGATGAGCAATGGCATAACCCAAGCGCAATCCGGGAACACTGTAAAATTTGGTCAAGGAACGCAAAATAACTAAATTAGGATATTCCTGCACCACATCAATCAAGCTTTGTTGCTCTAAAGGATGCAGAAAATCCATAAAAGCTTCATCCACTACCACAAAAGCAAATTCTTTCAGGTAAGGTAATATTTCACCCCGTAGGAATAACTTGCCCGTGGGATTGTGGGGATTGTTCAACAATAGTCCTTTGTCTTTTGTCGTATTTAATTTGTCAAGAATCAATGACAAATCCGGTTTAATTAACGACATAGGAAACTCCAACACTTCAGCATTGAATGCTCTCAAAGCTCGATAGTAGTCGCCAAAGGCTGGAGTTACGAGGACTGTCGCGGCAACTTCTGCTAACTCTCGACCTGCCCAAGTAAGTAATTCTGCTGAACCGTTACCGGGCAAAATCAACTCAGGAGGCAAGTTGTGAAAGCGACCCAGAACTTGTTTTAGTTCGCTGTAGTCTGGGTCAGGATAGTGCCTGATATTACCCAATTGTGACTTGATAGCCGAAGCAGTACTATCGGTAGGTCCCAAAGGGTTAATGCTGGCAGAAAAATCCCAAATAGCATCACGGGGACAACCAGCTACCGCTGCTGCCCAAGCTAGATTTCCCCCGTGTTTCGGTTGCCGCATCAAAAAAAGGTTTAGTAACTCAAGAAAGTTTACTCTTTTGGGGGAGCAACTCTTTCTCTAAAGAGTTTACCAGCAGAGAAAGCAGGAACCTTCGTTGCTGGAATTTCCATTTTCTCATTAGTTTTGGGGTTGCGTCCTTCCCGTGCTTTACGCTCGCGAGATTCAAAAGAACCGAATCCTACTAGCGTGACTTTATCGCCCGAAGAAACGGCTTCAACGATAGTCTCTAAAGCAGCGCTTAAAACTGCGTCGGCTTGCTTTTTGGTGACGCTAGCCTTTTCAGATACAGCATCAACTAATTCACCTTTATTCATGTCAAACTCCGTGTCGGTTTACTGTGCGTTTGGGTGCAGACACCCCTGATGTATCCTTGCTTGCATCCTTGGAAAGGAGATTGTTAAAAGTCCTGCTTTTTGAGTATTTATGCTTAAAACCGCCGTAACTCCCATCAGCTAGACTTTTCAATGAATCATTCTAAGGTGTTGTAGCCCTAAGTGGATACATAAAACGATTATTTTATATAGTTTTCAGGATTTTTCATATCCAAAGCGGAATTTTTGTACTCAAAATATTCTGCTCAAAGCTACAAATGTTCAGTTGGGATGCTTTGTTTAAGGGGTAACAGCCGAAAAAACCATGGCTAGCAATAGGGGGAGTAAAGCTGGTGGGATAAACAGCCAAAAACAACGTTATAGAGGCAATACAGAGAATAAATGTTTTTCAAAGAAGCTAATTATAATGATTTTTTTGTTTACACATATTTTTCATCTTTTCTGTTAATTCCCCATCAATTAAGATTTAAAATTTTTTATCTAATTAATTACAAAAGTAAAGCTTTAGTTATAACTTTTGTAAAGTTATGTGTTGTATGAGTTACTTTTATATTTTGCGATCGCTTCCCTTGTACTACGTGAACGCGATTGGGTAGCGAAATTTATTTTTAATAGTATTTTTCGTCATGTAGAGACTTCCGCACTGCTACGTCTCCATATCTTGGGGAATAACGCAAAAGCCCCGTACATCAAAAATTTTGTATAAACTTGTATAAAAAAGATTAATCAAATCAACAGAAGTCGGGTTTTTCTAAAAAATCCGACGAATCACCTCACGAATAAACCCACAATTATGATTCGTCGGGTTTCTAAGCTAAATATCTCTAAAGGACTGGCAAAATCACAAATATTCAATTTAGATGACACTGGCTTGTCCGCAAACGGATGGAGACGTAGCACTGCTACGTCTCTACATGGATTTGGGATTTTTAACAAATTAATTTAATTCTTCGGTAACTTCAACCCGCCATTCTGCAACATTCTGCGTACTTCCGGACTAGGTTTGTAATTGTAGCCGTAAGAAGAATTTTGGGAATCATCCATAACTTGAGGTGTGAGTAAGACGATTACCTCATTACGCTGGTTGTTTTTATTTGTTCTTCTAAACAGCGAACCAATTAGAGGAATATCGCCCAAGATGGGGACTTTTGACACGCTTACTCGGTCGGATTCCTGAATGATACCACTGAGAATTAAAGTCTGACCATCACGCAAGCGAACTAACCCAGAAGTAAGGGAACGCTTAGAAACCAAAAATATTCTTTGATTTCCATTACCAGTATTAATATCTGCTGGAGCTTGAGGAGATGATACAGTCGGAGCTACCGACAGAGAGACAAAACCATTGTCATCAATCCGATCCACTTTCACGGCTAAAGTTAAACCTACAGTTTCTTTATCAGCTGTAACTGTTTCTGTAGAGGTGCCATCACCGCGAGTTATTTCTCTCTTTATGTTGCCCACAACTTCTTGAGTTAACATTACATCAGCCGTCTGACCTTCTTGCACAATTAAAGTTGGGTCAGTTAAAATCTTGGCGTTACCACTAGTAACTTGAGTTTGTAAAGAAGCGAGAAAACGCTTAGGAAACTGAAATAAAGTTGGCAAAGATGCTGTAGCTGTTCCAAGAGTTCCTGGTGTAACACTTGGATTGCCATCCTCATCAAAGGTAACTATGTTATCCGTTGCCGGATTAATATCAGAAAAACCTGGCTGTAGAGGATTTCCATTTGCACCAAAAGGCGGAATCGGTTGAAAAAAGTTGCCAGTTCCCGTGTTTTGCGTTCTAAAAGTATTACCGTTTTGATCTACTACTATCGTACCAGGGACGGTTCCGGGAATACCCACAGAACCATTTGGATCGAAAAATGGCGCTCCTGTAATTGGATTTTGGATGACAGGTGTAGAAGTTACGCTATTTAGCGTTTCAGCATTAGTAGGTGGTCTTACACCACCAAAATTAGCAGCTGCTGAACCACCACTAACATTAAAGAAATTGTCCGCAACCCCGAAAGAAAAACTAGTGTTAACATCTTTTGTTTTTAAAAGGTTGACATCAACAATCTTGACGTTAACTGCAACTTGACGACGGCGAAGATCAAGAGGAGCAATTTGAGCGATCGCCATTTCGACTAATTTTGAGGGACCGATTAAGGTCATAGTATTTGTTCGTACATCTCCTGATACTTGTAACCCGCGAAGTACAGGAACTGAGTCAGTAAAGTTAATACGTTGGGCTGTCAGAGCTGTTTGTTCATTCTCTTTTTCATTTTCAGCCTCTTCACCTACGACTTTGGTGGTAACTCTAGTCTTCTTTTCTTCGGCATTTACAGCACTTTCTGCGCCCAAATTAACTAGAACCCTTAGCATTTCTGGTATTGATGCTTGGTTGAGTCTAATATTCCGTACTACTACATCGCGAGTAGAATTCGGTAGTTTAGCTCCTACAAAAATTGTGCGTCCACTGCGACTAGCTTCTAAACCACTCAAACGCAAAACGTAATTAAATACATCTTGCACTGGCTCGTTTTCTATATCTAGAGATATTTTTTGATATATCACTCTTTCATTACTACCAGTATTCAGCTCAGACACCGAAGTACTTGTGGCATCGTTTGCCTCTTCTCCTCCTGCGTAAGCCAAATTCAAATTCGCAGCTCGTGCCAAAAGCGACAAAACTTCGCGTACTGGTGCATCTCTCAATACCAAACGAGGTACGCGCTGTTCAGTTCCTAAATCGATGACACTCGGTGAAGCATCGGTATTAGATACTGCAATATCTCCCACCGGGGGAGCAACGGCTCTGGGTAAGAATGGAGGAGCCTGATTCATCGATTGACCGGGACCTGCTGGTGGTGCAGGAGTAGACTCAAGGTTAACTTGGGGGTTGGGTGCGGGTGCTGATTGGGCTATTCGATTATTTTCTGGGGGTTGAAATTCTATCGATTGCGATTCTTCCGATGCGGTACTCATTCCCGGCATCAAAGCAAAGGTAAGTCCGTTTTGGTTTCGCATCACAGGCTTGGTTTCGGGAGCGTTACCCGTTCCAGTTATCACCACCCGGACGCTATTGGCATCAAGTTGACCGATGGAAACAGAAGCAATACCATCGGTGGGATTATCTTGACGAAAGTTACTACCTTGTGGTATTAGCAACTGAGTGTTAATAATATCAGCTACTAAAGTGTTACCTCTTTTAGTAGTAAAAACTTGAGGACGAGTACCATCAGAAGTTTTTAAAACCAGATTTACACCACCCTCAACTGGATCTAGTTTTACTCCAGTAATTTTAGTAGCTGATTGCGCCCAAACTGGCTGACTAACTAACAATACAGAGACAGCGGTTCCAAAGATAAAACTATTACCGTAAATTTGTTTCACAGTTCATTCCTCACATTAAATAGGTCAAAGGTTAAAGGTTAAAGGTTAAAGGTCAACTGTCAACTTTTTACTGCGCTTCTTCTTGTTTTGCCGCAGCAGCAACTTCTTGGGGATTCATGGGGACTAATGCTTCCAATTTAAATGTTGTTGTGATTGGTGTAGGTCCGGTTCTACGTGGTTTTCCTTCTTCGATAACTTCGGGTTGCAATGTTGATTGATAATCTTTAACTAACAATAATGGCTGCAAACGTTCTATGTTCCGAAGAATTGATTGGGTTTGTTCGTAGGTACCACTAATAGCAATTTCGGTGCTGTTACGTTTAAGTTTTCCGTCAACTAATGTTCCTAATGAACCATCATTTACTGGTTGTGTTCCTTCAGAAGATGGTGCAAATTTTTGTAATTTGGCTTTGACTGAATTGCTACTTAATTGAGCATTTCCTGCTTCTACTAAACGATTTAAATCTATTAATAAAGTGTTCAATGTCTTTTCGCTGGCAAATACAGCTAATACTTGAGATTGTTGGCTTTTGGCTTGGGCTAATTCTGCTTTTATTTTGTCGATATTTTGTAAACTAGATTTTTTTTGCTCAATTTGTGATTCTAATTCTTGTTGTTTATTTTGTTTTTCTCCAAAGTTTTCCCAGGCTGGCATGACAAAGTTTAAGAGCATATAAGTCGCTCCGGCAAGTCCTAATACTCCAATTAAAATACCGCTAATTATTGGGGTAAAAGTAATCCCAAATATGACAGGATAAGCTGAAGATTCTTCAAACTCTCCTCCACCTTCAAAATTCATTTCATCACTAAAGGTCATTTTTGAAAGACTCCCGTTTTTTGCAGACTGCGAATTCTTGCGACTAACCCTACTGTGCCTTTCTGTTCTAATTCCCGCATTAATTCGGAAGCTGGAACTTCGCTCAACTGGGATACAATGGTGTATTTAACTATTGGAGGAACTTTTACTGTTACTCCTTCTGGAAGCCCTTGAGGTATGGGAGAATCAGTCAATTCTGCTGTGACGATTTTTCCTTCTCCTGATTTAAAAAATGGAGACTGTTGCAAGGAAAGTAAGAAGTCATTGACATCATCAAACGACCGAGCAGAACCGCTGATTTCTATTCCCCCGGCAGAATTTGATGTTGACTGACCTTCTGCTATAGTTTCTGGTGCTGTTTGCTTAACGCTCTCAATTCGTACACTGGCAGGAATGCGATCGCGCACTACTTGTAACATTGCTGACCAAGGTCGAATCTGGTCAAAAACAGTAACTAAGGCTTGAGTTTCGGTTTTAATTGCGTCTGTTTCCGCTCTTATCTGTTTGATGTCACCTAGTTTCGCTTCTAATTGTTGATTTTCTTGCTCTAAAAGCACATTTTTTTCATCAATGCTGGCATTTTGACCTTGGACAAACCATAAAGCTGTTCCTAACAAAGCAGGAAAAAATACAGCTACAGCAACACCAATAAAAATCGGTGTCATACTTCCAGTGGGTAATGAAGGCTTAGTTGGTTTATTGTTTCCACCACCTTGGTTCTGATGACCTGCACGCTCTTTGAGAAAATTAATATCTAGGCTATACATTTTATTTAAACCTCCCGCATTCCTAACCCTAATACTGTCCCTAAACCAGGACGCTGTATGAAGGGATAATCTTCATCGTCTACCTGCAAGGACAAAGCCTGTACGGGGTCTATTTGAGTAGTTGGTAAACTCAGCCGTTGTGTAAAAAACTCATCTAGCTGTATAAGTCCACCTCCGGGACCTGCCAGTAATATCTGCGCTATTTCCAAATCTTGACTCTGATTTAAGTAAAAATCTATAGAACGACGCAGTTCATCAGTAAGTTCACCTAATACTCTCAACATAGCTGCCATGCCAGGATTGACCTCAGTAACACCCGTTTTTCCACCTTCCATAGTCGCCGGTGGAATAGTCATTCCCTCCAATAGTTCCATATCTCTAGATGCAGGTAAATTCATTGCCCTAGACAGGGCAGCTTGCATTTGCTGTGTTCCAATGGGAACTGTACGAGAAAACTGCGGAACTCCGTTAACAACGATCGCAATTTCTGTACTGTCAAATTCAATATCTACCAATACCACCGCTTCTTGTGGTCCAAACTGCCGTAGTTGGTCGCGGATTGTGCGAATTAGAGAAAAACTACTAATTTCTAAAACATCAACCTCTAATCCAGCCTGTTGAAATGTACTTACGTAAGTATCGATAACTTCTTTACGGGTTGCAACTAAAAGTACCTGTACTTTTTCGATGCCATCCTCATCTACAAAGTAGCCGAGCTTTTGATAGTCTACATCTGCTTCTTCACGGGGATAGGGCAGATATAAACCAGCTTCATGATTTAGCACCATTTCTCGTAATTCTTTATCGTCCAATTCTGCCGGTACCGGAATCAGTCGCACAATCGATTCTCGTCCCGGTACGGCAGTCGCAACCCGACTTGCTTTAATTTTGCTTGCTGAAAGTGCCTCTTGGATAAGTTGAGCCATTGTTGGTGGATCTACGATTTGACCATCAACAAAAATGCCCTCCGGTACCGGCACTGATGTTAAAACATCCAACTTCAAACCTTGGCGGTGCTTGCGTAACTGGGCTACATTCACCCGTTGCGGTGCAAGCTCGATGCCAACCCTAGTTTTAGATTTACCAAACAGACCACTTAAGCCTTTAACCACTGTTTTGCCCGTAGGAATACTAAAAAATAAAAATCCAAATGTTAACTAAAAACTGCTCTTGATATTGGCTAATAGATTGAGTTGTTAAGTTTAGTTGTTAATTTCAAAACATACGCATACCATTTCTCATCCCGATTTTTGATCAAGTTTGTTTTCTATGGCTATTCATATTTATTTGTTCAAACATTTCAAATCGATAATGGATTCAATGTTACAGCTAAGTTTTGATAACTTATTTTGCTTTTTTCTCAACCAAATTAAAATAATTATTCAATTGAGAAAATATAGGTTAGCAGTCTTTTTTTCAACTTAATCTTGTTTAACAGCTAATTTTTAAGCCTCATAATAGATTAATCTGACAAACCCAATCCGAGCTGAACCGAGAACAAAATTTTAACAGATACTTGAGTACAGATGCCACTATGATTTGTAAATAACATCATCAAATAAAGTTACTTTAATCAAGTAAAATCACTGAGATGGCAAAGATAATCGTCCAGCTAATTTAGTTATAACACCGATTAATTAAAGCAATTATGTATTACAAATGTACTCAGTGCTTATACTGAATTAATAAATGTACTGCAAAGATTAAAGCAAACCTTTAGTAAGTATGTTTGACTAGTGGACAGTTGACAGTGGACAGTTGGTTTACCTATTGCCTATTCTCTGTTGCAAAAAATGTCCGGCTAAATAAAGGGAACCGCACAAAACCACCAAATTATTATTTATACTAAAAACCGTGGAAAGTGCTGATGACAAATCCGCATAAGTATTACATGAACTTAATCCCGGACAAATCTCTTTTGCTAGTTTCGCCAACTCACTTGGTACAGCAGAACTATGATCGGGTACAGGAACCAAATGTAATTCGTCATTCGCTCGTAATAAAGTTTTGAAAATTTCATCGTGTTCCTTAGTAGAAAGCATTCCCATCACCCAAGTAACGCTAACTTGGGGTTGATTTAACTGAGCAACTAACGTATCGACATAATTTCGTAAAGCTGCCGCTGCGGCTGGGTTATGAGCGCCATCAAGCAATAAGTTATGATTGTTCCAAGTAGTCCATTGCATCCTTCCCAACCACTTTGTTTTTGCGATACCCTCAACAATCGCTTTCTCAGATATTTGCCAACCCTGCTCTTGAAGAATTTTTACAGCAGCTACGGCTAAAGCCGAATTCTTTAATTGTATGCTTCCTTGTAGCGGTAAAAGGTATTTTATCGGTTTGCTAGCAGTTTCCACTTCAACCCAACCATTACCAAGTTCTCGTGCTGCCTGGGGTTTAATTATTGGACATTGTAATAAACTTGCGCGATCGCAAACTACAATTTCTGCTTCTGGGGGTAATTCTCCCATAACTACCGGACATCCAGATTTGAGAATACCTGCTTTTTCTGTGGCGATCGCGGTGATGGTAGAACCTAATTGTTGACAATGGTCGCGGCTAATAGAAGTAACAATTGTCACTAATGGTTTTTCACAAACATTAGTAGCATCTAAGCGTCCTCCCAAACCAACTTCTACCACTGCCACATCAACTTGTTTTTGAGCAAAATACAGCCAAGCGGCGGCAGTAAATACTTCAAACTGAGTCGGGGATTCATCTTGAGGGTCTATAGCTTCTTGTACTTGCAGCAATAAATTAGCAAGTTCCTCAGTCGAAATTTGTTGTTTATTAAAGCAAATTCGCTCCGTCCAATCAACCAAATGAGGCGAAGTGTAGCGTCCCGTGCGATATCCAGCCTCAGTAAAAACCGAAGATAGATAAGCACAAACAGAACCTTTCCCATTCGTACCAGCAACGTGAACCACCGCAACTCGATGCTGTGGATTACCCAAATTCGCTAAAAGCTTGTAAATACGTTCCAAACCCAAATGAACGCCAAAACGTTTGTAGGGCTGTAGTAAAGATTCTATATCCATGATAAAGGTCAAAGGTTTAAGGTGAATCCGACGCTTGTTTAGCTTCGATTATTGTAATGACTCGTTCCCAGGCAGAGCCTGAAAACAAGCCTGGGTATATTTTTGCTCTTAACAAGCGTACCATTCGGTTAAAGTTTAATTTACCAATTCCCAATTACCTATTACCCATTACCCATTACCAATTTCATTAATTAAACCGACTGTCTCACCAAGGAAACAGCCGGTTAGCAAGCGAGAATTAAAAAGAATTTACGCTTCTTTGTTTAAAAAGCTTTGCAATTGTCTGATTGCAGCAGCACCAATATTAAACAACGCCCAACCTGCCGCAATGGCAATAGGTGCTACAACGATCGCTACACGCATATCCATATTTAGAACCCCTCTTTTAGGTAATATTTTAAGTTTTATCAACAGCTCTCATTTTTATTTTTAACTGAAGTGGCCAATTTTGCCACTACTGCGTGTAAAGAATATTTACAAATCAGTGGAGAGTTGACAGTTGACAGTTGACAGTTGACAGTTATTATTTTACTTCACCCCATCTCCCCATCTCTTTAAGAAAATCCCAAATCCGTACCTTTCCCAGCATGGACTAAAGCCAGTTTTTGATAGCGTTTGGCGTGTTCGATTAATTCTGCTGCTTGTTCGGCAGAGTTTTGACGTATGACTTTACCTGGAACTCCAACTACAAGGGATAAAGGAGGAATGTTTTTCGTTACTACTGCACCTGCACCAATAATGCTACCACTTCCTACACGCACTCCATCAAGAATGACCGCACCAATACCGATTAAAGAACCGCGTTCAACGTATGCAGAATGAATTACAGATCGATGTCCAATGGTAACGTAATCTTCTAAAATAGTTGGTTGACCTGGGTCACAGTGGAGAATGGCTCCATCTTGTATATTTGTATATTCACCGATTTCAATGCGTTCTACATCACCTCTGATGACTGCACTGTACCAAATGCTTACTCCTGTTGCAATGCGAACGGAACCCATAACTACAGCATTGGCTGCGATGAAGGCTGCTGCTGAAATATCTGGATCAGACCAGTAGGAAGTAGTAGACACGATAGAATATGAATAAGCTATTGAGAATAAGCTGTATTATGACCAGAATATCACGAGTGAATTTTCAATTTCTAAATAGTCGTTGTTTGTGAACGTTCAAAAACCATTATTTTAATGAATATAGTTTTTATTCTTAATCAGCTAATATTTTTAAGTGATTACCCATAGGAGTTGTATTGCAAGTGTAAAATTAAACAATTAGCAAACAATAAAAATAAAGATGTTTATATACACTTCATGATGAATCTAAGCTTGCAGTACCCTATATTTGGTCCGGAAATTCAGTGTCCCCATTGCCGTCAAACTATTCCGGCACTGACATTAACAGACACCTATTTATGTCCCCGGCACGGTGCTTTTGAAGCTAATCCGGAGACAAGCGAGTTGATTCACCTCCAGTCTGGACGACATTGGCGCAGATGGAACGGTGAATGGTATCGTCAACATAACCATCCCGATGGCATTAGGTTTGAAATTCACGAAGCCCTTGATAAACTATATACTCAAGGTTATCGGGCTACTAAGGTGATTATTGCTCGTCGGTATCAGGAATTAATGGGTGGTTATTTGGAGCGTAGTTCACCTTGGCGCGGTGGACAAAGTTCAGAAACTGATTCTGCACGATTGTACGGTTTACCAGTAGATTTTAGCCCGGAATTTTCCGAAGATTCTTGCTGGGAAGTCATCAATTTTGATTTAGAAAAAGAACCCGGTGTTCCAGTACGCTACCCGTACTTTAGATTGTTTGAATAATTCGGCGTTGTTAGGAGTCGTCTTTTTGAGAACTCCTAACCTTTGTTTCTAAATATGTCAATAATATGTCAATCGGATTTTTGTAGCCGTTACATCAAGTCAGGATGATTAGTTATTACTACCTATTCCCCATTCCCTATTCCCTATTCCCTATTCCCTATTCCCTTATTATTAACAGATGCACCATGTTTCTATTCGGACTGCGGATATCCATCGGGCGATCGCCTTTTACGAACAGTTGGGTTTCCAGGTATGCGAGCGTTTCACCACAGGTTACACTTTAGCTTGTTGGATGGAAGGATTGGAAGGAAGAATTGAATTAATTCAAATTCCTGAGCCAAAACCTGCTGCGGATGCATTTGCAGATGAACATTATGTCGGGTATTATCATTTATCTTTTGACATCACTACAATCGCATCGGATTTACCCAGTTGGTTGACAAATATTAAAACAAAATTTGCCGAAGCATCCCGCGAACAACCGGAACTAATCCAACCTTTAAAGGTACTTTTAGAACCAACTCAGCAGCAAATAGGCGGTTGTATCTATGAAGTTGCTTTTATCGCTGATACTGATAATTTACCTTTGGAATTTATCAGGAATTTAAGAATAAATTAATTGGTTGTTAATCACTTGAAAATAATTACTTTTATTTGTAGAATATACAATCCCTGTACTGTTGTCGAGGCTACAGATTCATAGGGTACATTAGACTATATTCATTCAAAAAAATCTGTAGTTAAGCTTACAGATAAGTCAAGCAAATAAATGTTTGTATCTCTTAGGTTATTGCGTATTCGTAATTTTCCATATTTACTTTTAGTACTAGGGCTGATCCTAGCTTTATTTCTTAGTGGTGAAGCAAGTGATAGTAAACTGGTAGCTGTGTCTAAATGTGTAAGTAATAATAAACAATTAGTGGCAGAAAATAAGACGGTATTAACAATTGCGGACAACGTTTATAAAACAACTTTAGAAAATGGTCTTACAGTCATCACTAAAGAAGTACACACTGCACCAGTGGTTACTGTCCAGATGTGGTATAAAGTAGGAACTCGCAATGAAAAACTGGGTGTAAATGGTATTGCTCATCAGTTGGAACATATGATGTTTAAAGGTACAAAAAGTCGTCCGGTACAATTTGGACAACTTTTTAGTGCTTTGGGGAGTAATTCAAATGCTTTTACCAGCCATGATCAGACGGTGTATTACAATACTGCTGAACGTAATAAGTTAAAAGCACTTTTAACTTTAGAAGCAGATAGAATGCAGAATACTGTGATTGATACCGAGCAGCTTTCAAGTGAAAAACGGGTAGTAATTTCTGAGTTAAAAGGTTACGAAAATGACCCAGAATACCGTTTAAATAGAGTTATCATGCGCTCAGCTTTTCTCGATCATCCTTATGGATTACCAGTTGGTGGTACAGAGGAAGATGTAGAAAATTTTACTGTTAATCAGGTACAGAAATATTATGAAAATTTTTACAGTCCTCACAATGCAATATTAGTAATTGTCGGTGATTTTGAAACGAATAAAACTATTGAAGCTGTCAAAGAAATATTTGAAAAAATACCAGCGAATCAAGATAAAAAGTTTTTTTTAGAACAAGCGATAGTTAAAAATTTTGCTCCGAGAAATTCTGATGAACCAATAATATTAAAACAACCGGGGGCTGCACCGTTATTTCAATCTGTATATATTTTGCCTGCGGCGAAGCATCCCGATGTACCGGCTTTGGATATATTTGATTATATATTAGCAGAAGGAAGAAACTCACGACTTTATCAAGCCTTAGTAGATTCAGGAAAAGCTAATGATGTTTCAGCAAGTGTAATTAGCTTGGAAGAAGCAGGTTGGTATGAATTATCAGTAACGGCAAATTCCGTTTCTAAATTATCTCAAATTGCATCAATAGTTAATCATGAAATTAGCAATTTAATTGATAAAGAAGTTAGTTTAGAAGAATTAAATAGAGCAAAAACGCAGTTACAAGCCTCAGTAATTTTAAGTAACCGGGATATTACCTCTTTAGCAATGCAATTAGGTAACGATCAAGCCACCACAGGCGATTATACTTATACAGACCATTATTTAGCTGCTATTCAAAAAGTAACAGTCCAAGATGTGCAGCGAGTAGCTCAAAAATACTTTAAACAGCAAACACCAACAGTAGGGTTTTTTGAACCAACTCAATTAAAAGTTAAACAAAAAACCGATGGCAAACAAACTATTATTTCACAACACAGTGAAAACTTCTCTAAAAACACCCCAGGAAATGGGGATATAGCTAAATACTTACCAGCAGTAGATGCGACTATCGCTTCCACAAGTCGAGTTTTACCATCTAAATTGACTTTAGCTAATGGTTTAGAGATTTTACTGCTACCAGATAAAAGCACCTCTACAGTAACTTTAGGTGGTTATATCAAAGCTGGAGCAGAATTTGACCCCCATAATAAAGCAGGATTAGCATCTTTGGTAACAGATAATTTAATCAATGGGACTAAAAATCAAGATTTCCTGAGTATAGCTAGAACTTTGGATGATAGCGGCGCAAATTTAGACTTTACAACTTACCGTGAAGGAGTTTACATTGAAGGAGACAGTTTGTCCAATAACTTATCAGTATTGGTCAAAACCCTAGCAGATATAATTCAAAATCCCACTTTTCCCCAGCAGCAATTACAGCTAACACGCAAACAAGCTTTAACCAGCCTCAAACAAGACTTAGACTCGCCAGAAGAAGTTGCTCAAAGAGCCTTTTCACAAACAGTTTTTCCTAAAACACATCCATCTTATAATTTTCCTTCACAAGAGAGTTTGCAGACAATTACTCGTGCTGATGTCGTCGATTTCCAGAAAAAACATTATCGTCCCGATACTACAGTATTAGCTTTAATTGGTGACTTTGAACCCACACAAGTCAAAAAACTGATTGAAAGGGAATTTGGAAATTGGCAAGTTTCGGGTAAAACTCCTCAAATCAAATATCCCCCGGTAAATTTACCCGAATCAGTAGTCAGGGTTAATCCGGTAATGCCTGGAAAAGCTCAAGCAATTACTTTCATCGGTAATAAAGCAATTAACCGTCAAGATCCTAGATATTATGCAGCAATAATTTTAAATAATATCTTGGGTGGCGATACCATATCAAGTAGACTTGGATCTGAAATTCGCGATCGCTTGGGTTTAACCTACGGTATTTATAGTAACTTCCTCGCCGGTATAAATGCTGGGACATTTTTGATTGAAATGCAAACTAGTCCCGAACATACCATAAAGGCGATCGCCAGCACTCGCGAACTCCTAGAAGAGTTACATCAAAAGGGTGTTACACCTACAGAGGTTGAAAATGCAAAACATAATTTGACCGGCAATTACAATGTTTCATTAGCTTCCCCAGATGAATTAACCTATAGGATTATTAAAAATCAAGTCCTAGGTTTAGATACAGAAGAGCTACGCAGTTATACTGACAAAATTCAAGCAGTAACACCCGCTCAAGTCAATCAGGCAGCACGGGAGCTACTTCATCCAGATAAAATTATAGTAGTAACCGCAGGGCCACCAGTTTTAGCCGACAAAGGGAAAACAAATAATTAAGAGTTAGGAGTTGTAGAGACGGGGCGTATTGCTACGTCTCTACCGAAGTTAGGAGTAAGAAGTAAGAATTTATTACTTATTGCTTAGCATCCCCTTGTCTCCCCGTCTCCCCATCCCAAATCAGGGGCAACAGACACAAAATAAGTTAACTTAAAATATATACAGAATTGTTTCTCAACTAAGCGAGTAAATCAATTTACATTTAAGCGGCAACGCACCTTCCAATTATTATCTTATGAACATTTTAAGTAATCTGCTTTCTCAACCATCTCAAGATACTCGCCCTAAAAGACAGCGTAGGGGAATCGAAATCAAATCGCCGCGTGAAATTGAAATTATGCGTCAATCGGGGAAAATTGTCGCAACTGTGTTAAAAGAAATTTCTGAGTTGGTAAAACCAGGAATGACTACAGCAGACTTAGATGCTTACGCTGAGAAACGCATTCGCGAAATGGGCGCAACACCTAGCTTTAAGGGATATCACGGTTTTACGGGTTCTATTTGTTCTAGCATCAACAACGAAGTCGTACATGGTATCCCCAGTGCCAAGAAAGTTATTCGTACAGGAGATGTTTTAAAAGTCGATACAGGCGCTTTCTTTCAGGGATTTCACGGTGATTCTTGTATAACAATTGCCGTAGAGGAAGTAAAGCCGAATGATGCAAAATTAATTCGTGTTGCCGAAGAAGCACTGTATAAAGGCATCGAACAAGTTAAAGCCGGTAACTACTTAATGGATATTGCTGGTGCCATTGAAGACCATGTAAAATCTAACGGTTTTAGCGTAGTTGAAGACTTTACCGGACATGGTGTCGGTAGAAACTTACACGAAGAACCTTCCGTTTTCAACTTCCGTACTCGTGAAATGCCTAACGTCAAATTGCGTAAAGGAATGACCTTAGCAATTGAACCAATTTTAAACGCTGGTTCTAAACATTGTAAAACCTTATCCGACCGTTGGACTGCCGTAACTGTAGATAATTCTTTCTCAGCGCAGTTCGAGCATACTGTATTAGTTACAGAAACCGGGTATGAGATTTTTACCGATAGAACAAAAATTTAAATTTAATTATGTAGAGACGTTGCAGTGCAACGTCTCCATAATCAACCGCTAAACAATCTTCGAGATTCAAACTAACATTTCTGAATTTCGTCAAACTTTGCCCGCACCGCTTGTATATCTTGCCACATTAACCATTTGGGACTACCAGTTTCGCGGGAAGGATTACGTAGTAAATAAGAAGGATGGAAAATAGGCATACACAAACGACCTTCCCATTCTATCCACTGTCCGCGAATTTTACTAATTGCCCGTTTTTCTGCAAGTAAACCTTTGAGAGCTGTCGCACCTGTCAAAAGGATGATTCTTGGATTAACAAGCCGAATTTGTTCTAACAAATAAGGTTTACAAGCCTTGATTTCTTCAGTAGTTGGATTGCGATTACCAGGAGGGCGACATTTATTAATATTAGCAATGTACACATCTTGTTCGCTGTCAATATTTGCTGAAGCCAAAATTTTTTCTAAAAGTTGTCCCGCTCTGCCAACAAAAGGTAATCCAGTTTCATCTTCATTTTGACCTGGAGCTTCCCCAATAATCATAATCGATGCTTGAAGATTTCCTCTACCAACAACCGCATTTTGACGAGTATCCCCAAGGGGACAACGATGACAATTATTGCAATGTTGAGCCAATTCCGTCATCGTTGGATAAGTACCTAGAGGAATGGGTATTTTGGCATTTGTGGGAATAAGTTCTTTTTCGTTAAAAGTTGAATCCTCAAAAAGATTTAACTGATTTTTGCTGTTCATTTGAAATAAAACTTGCGTTTGAGAAAAGAATCTCTACTAATATTGGTTCTATTGGTTCGGCTACGCTTTTTTTGCGTAATACTTGTATCTATAGACTCTTGATTATATCAGCTATTAAGAATAGACCACAGCCAAATTCAAGGCATACCGTTGTAAAATGTTTAGTAAATCATGTTGTACAACCCACTTTTTCAAAATCGCGAGGCTGCGGGTGTTGAGTTAGCCCAAGCAATTCGTACTCAATTGAACAAACAAGCGGTTGAAACTGGATTGAAACCAATCCCAATTGTTTATGCTTTACCTAGAGGAGGATTACCAGTTGCTTTACCAGTAGCGCGTTTACTTGATTGTCCTTTGAACATAGAAGTCGCCAAAAAAATTAGTCATCCCCAAAATCAAGAATTAGCCATTGGTGCGGTGACTGCTTCAGGAAGTGTTGTTTGGTCAGATCATAGACTATTTCGCTTCAAATTTTATTCGCGAGAAAAACACCAAGCAAGTTTAAATGCAGCAATGGACTGTGCTAAATCTTTAGAAGCACAATTAAGCCCTGCTTGTCCCCAAGTAAATCCCCAAGGAGCTACTATTATTCTAGTTGATGATGGGATTGCTACAGGTATGACCATCGCTGCTGCTGCTACTTCCCTAAGAAAGTTGAATCCCGCGCAAATTTGGCTGTGTACTCCCGTAGCACCTGAAAAATTAATTCCTTGGTTGCATAAATGGGGAGAAAAAGTCATAGTTTTAGCAGCACCAACATCTTTTTTAAGTGTAAGTAATTTTTATGTAGAATTTCCTCAAGTTGAAACTCAACAAGCTTTAGAATATCTTCAACAGCAATCGATTAAAGGATGAATGATGATCTTGATGTCAAGATTTTGAAACTGCGATCGCGTTTTAAAAATCTAATCTTGTTCTGGAAAAACCACACCTTCATATATTAATGCGATCGCCATCTCAAATTCGATGCTGGATAAGGTAATTACATCTCCTTCAGTATAGGGATAATAAAGCCACATTCTGCCTTCTCCCCGACAGTAACGTTCAACGGAAATTTTTTCGGAATCTATTAATAAATATTCTTGTAAAGAAGACATTTTCAGATAATTGGTAAATTTTTCCCCCCTATCTCTGCTAGCTGTACTAGGAGAAAGAACTTCGACAATTATTTTGGGATTTTGAATAAATTTGCGAGCATTTTGGTCTTGCGGGTCGCAACTGACGATAACATCAGGGTAATAATAAGGGCTTTTAGGAGTAACTTGCACCTTCACATCCGACACATTCACCCGACAACCCCTAGCACGTAAATGTGGACGTAAGGCTGTGTAAAAATTCAAGGCAATATCATTGTGGGGAATTGTACCACCAGTCATGGCAAAGACTTCGCCGTTGTCGTATTCGTAACGAAGTTCTTGCAGGGGTTCCCATGCGAGATATTCCTCGATGGTCATTTTTTGTGGTTCTTGGGAGATGGCTACCATAGCAAAAATTTTCCAGTTTGTTTTGATTGTAGCGAATCTGCCACCATAGAAACGTGCGATTGATTAGACATCTGGTGAAAATTAATTATGCGTTGTCCAGAACCTTTGTAGAGACGGGGCGTATTGCTACGTCTCTACATCTTTTTCGGAGATGTCTATTAGGCTACCTCATTCTTATTATTCGATTTCTTGGTGAGTTATAGCGATGACATCTCGCTTCAGGAAACGGCTGGAAGTGTATACCGTACTGGGGCTATAGCGGTTTTCACTTGGGTGCAATACAAATTTTACCTCACCCCGCCCTCCGGGCACCCCTCTCCTTAAAAAGGAGAGGGGAAGGGGGTGAGGTTTTATTGTGTTGGACTCAACTGAAATTTGCTATAGTGGGCTAGTGAGCTATTACAACGAACCTGGTTATTCGCAAGCTCCCCATTCAGCCGAAGGCAACGGGGAGAAGCTGACAATTGATTATTTATCCTTATAATCATTAATCGTAATTCATGGCTCTAGCATAGTCGCCCATCGCATAGCAAGCAGTTTTAAGACTAGCACGAGCCTGGTCTTGGCTGCGACGATCTTTAATTGCTTTAGCGATTCGCAAACGTTCTTCATAATAAGAGATTGCTCGTTCATAATCACCTAAAGCTTCACAAGCAACTCCCAAGCTACCTAAAGATTGTTCTTGTGTACGGCTATCTTGAATATCTTTTGCTAATTGTAAACGTTCTTCATAGCAGATAATCACCTTTTTATATTCACCCAAAGCATAATAAGCATTCCCAAGACTTTTTAAGACTTGGATACTACTACGATTGTTTTTAAGTAACCGAGATATAATAATACAATCTTCGTAATACTTGGTAGCTGTTGAATAATTTGTTAAAGCATACCAGGCATTACCCAAATTTTTTAATATTTGTTCTTCTCCCCAACTATCTTGTATTTCCCGTACTAATTTTAAACTTTTTTCTTGATATTCTATTGCTTTGGAAAGATTATTTAAAGCTTTAAAAACTAATCCTAAATTATTAAGTGCTGCTATTTCACAGCGGGTATCTTGTAATTGCTGAGCTATTTTTAGACATTCTTGTAAATGCTCAACAGCTTCAGAATACTGTTTTAAATGACGATAAGCGTTTCCTAAATGGGAAAGTGCTTGTATCTGCAAACGCTCCTCTTGAGTATCTTTAGCTAAAGACAAGCATTGCTGAGCGTAAGATATAACGCTTTTATAGTCACCAGAACAATAAGCTACTAAAGCTAAACAAGAAAGAGCTTTAGCCTGTTTTTGAGTATTTCCATAAGCTTGAAATAGCGCTAATGAATGCTGTAAAGATTTGATTGCAGCATTAAAGTTGCCAGCTTGTTGCTGTTGAATTCCTTGCTCTAATAAATCGGATGCTTCAAATGACTCTTCATCTCCAGATGATTCCTGAGTTTGTGAATTTTCATCACTTTCTTGATTATTGTCATCTTCTAAAGCAGTGTTAATAAATTCCGTTGGAATATGTAAAGGAAGTGTGTTTTTTAGGTTAGAATTCCATTTAGTTTTTTCCATCGACCGCTAGCTCCCTGTTAATCATTATTATTAAGATTATTATTCCCAAAACTTTGAGGTGAATTTGGTTTCTAGAAAGAAAATTTACCTCACAAACCGAAAAACTAGGGAGAGAAGTCGAGGTTTGACGATGATTGTCTTATTTGACAGATATTTAAGCTAAAAACCCGACTTCTGATTGTTTACTATGGCTTGATCAAAATTAGCCCCGAATAACTTCGCACCTTGAAGTTTTGCACCCGTAAGATTTGCACCTGCAAAATTTGCAGCTTTCAAATTTGCCCATCTCAAATCGGCACCTGTCAAATCGGAAAAACTCATATCAGCTTGTAATAAATATGCACCGCTAAGGTGAGCTTTAGTTAAATTAGAATAGCTTAAATTCGCTTTATAAAAATAAGCACCCATTGCTTCGACTTCGTACAAATTAGCATTTCTTAATTCAGCTTCATTAAAATTAGCATCATGTAACTTTGCTTTCCAAAGATTAGCGCGATTTAATTTTGCTCCTCCTAAATCTGCACCTTTAATATTTGTGTCTTTTAGATTAGTTCCAATTAAATTTGCATTTAGCATCAAAGCATCTTGCAAATTAGAATAGCTTAAATCAACTCCAATCAAATTAGCAAAACTTAAATTAGCCTTTCTCAGATTAGCACCACTAAGTTTAGCTAGACTAAAATTAGAATAGCTTAAATTAGCTTCCTGAAAATTGGCATGATTAAGATTTGCACTATTAAAGTCAGCATTAGTTAAATTTGCTTGCACTAATAAAGCATTTTCTAAAATTACATGGCTTAAATTTACTCCTTGGAGGTTTGCACCAGTAAGATTATATCCGTACAAATTCGCCGAACTCAAATCTAATTCAACTTGAGGATTTTTCTTCCTCCATTCATCCCATGTAAGAGTATTAGTTTTGAGTAAAGTCAGATGTTCTAAATTTGCCATGATTTCACCTTTACTCTTGACGCTTACCGGGAGAATTTACCCTACCAGCAACATTTTTAATCGCTGCTAAGGCTCCATCTGCACCTGCAAGTATATCCTGTTCTTGTCCCCCTAAATAAAGCCTGCCAAAACTACCTACAGCATTAACAGCAAGGATATTTATTGCAGCAGCTTTCTCAGCTTCATTTGCAGCTAAAGCGGCATAAGCTGCCGGTTCAACTTCTAATACATACAAAGTTTGTCCTGCTAATAGTAACTGCCCCCGTCGAGTACGATTAATCAGTTGAGTTTGATGAGCGTCAACATTACGGATAATTTGACTTGAAATTACACGGGGTTTAAGACATTCATCTTTTGTAACTCCTAAAGCTGCTAAAATAGCCTCTCCCGCAGAACGAGTTTCCCCCTGAGAGCTAGAATGGACTTCTAGTAAGCCATACAGCCTTTCTACCATCTGCACCCCCGGACGTACCGAGGCAGATTTTAACGCCACATCAGTAATTCGATTAATTTCTATTCCAGGAGAAATTTCTACCCACAAAGAAGTATCTCCTGGTAGTGGTAAAAAACCTTGGGCTACTGTTCCCATATATGCTGCGTGTTGAGGTTGTAAATTATCCAAATATACAAAACTGCGTAGTTCTACACCCAAAATTCGACTCCAGCCATAAGATTAAGAAATATTTATTATACGAATTTAAACTTAACTTACCATAAGGCGGGTCAATAGTTGGGAGTTGGGAGTTAGGAGTTAGGAATTAGCAGTTAGGAGTTAGGAGTTAGGAGTTGACAGTTGACTTGTAACCTCTAACCTTTTGCCTTTTGCCTTTTGCCTTTAACCTTTAACCTTATCAATTACTGTTTCACCTTGAATGGGCTGGGTAATTTTGACGTTTGGTGAATTTTTGATATTGTCGGCTACAGCAGTTGAGATAGCGAAAAATATATCAAAAGTGAAGAAGATAGCTAGTACAACAATAAAAAAAGTTCTTCTCATTAATTTAACCTCAAGTTACAGCAGACACAATTAATAAAACACTAGTTGCAATAGTCAAAATTGCTTTGGAATAAACCATTGCAAATTTTTTAACCAACAATTCTATTATTCACAGGAAAGCTGCTGTGGCAAATACTTGTTTGTAGAACTTACATACTCGTAACAAAAAGTGACACAAACCGTTAATTTTTGAAAACTATCAGTTTTTATATCTTACAATTACCCCCCAGAATTGGATTTAACAAAATTCAGTAGAGTTCCTCTTCCCTCTTCCCTCTTCCCTCTTCCCTCTTCCCTAACCAACTACTCTCATTAATGATTTGCAGTAACTTTACCATTTTCTTCTGCCGATGTGACCTTTTCCTGCTCTCTTTGAGAAGGCATTAATTGCTCTCTTAAAGACACAATGACAATATACAAAATTGGTACTACAAATAAACTTAAAAATGTGGCAATAAACATTCCTCCAAATACAGCAGTACCCAAAGATTGACGACTACCAGCCCCTGCACCAGTCGCAATTAATAAGGGGAAAATTCCTAATAAAGTTGATAAAGCAGTCATCAAAATTGGTCGTAAACGTTCTTCTGCTGCTCTCAATGCTGCTTTAGTAATTGAAAGTCCTTCCTCTCTTAATTGATTGGCAAATTCTACAATCAATATGGCATTTTTAGAAGCCAAACCAATTAACATTACCAAACCAACTTGACAGAAAATATCATTTTCTAAACCCCGCAAATATTGCGCTGCTAACGCTCCTAAAATCGCTAAAGGAACTGAAAGCATAATAATTAAAGGGTCAATATAGTTCTCATATTGCGCTGCTAATACTAAGAATACAAAAACAACTCCTAAACCAAAAATTAACGGTGCTTGCCCTCCGGATTCCTTCTCTTCTGCGGAAATTCCAGCCCATTCATAACCAAAAGTTCTCGGTAAAACTTGATTTGCAACTTCTTCCATTGCATTTAAAGCTTGTCCAGAACTATAACCTGGTGCTGCTTCACCGTTGATTTCAATGGAACGATACAGGTTATAATGATTAATCGTTTGCGCTCCGGTGGTGGGAGTTACTGTTACCAAGTTACTCATGGGAATCATTTGATTATTTTGGGAACGAACATACAATTTACCGATATCTTCGGGGTTGGAACGATATTGAGCGTCTGCTTGCACATAAACTCGATAAGTCCGCTGTTCTAAATTAAAATCACTTACATACCGTGAACCAAGATAAGTTTGTAAAGTACTAAAAACATCGTCAATATCAATTTGTAATGCTTTGGCTCGACTGCGATTCACTTCAATCAATAATTGCGGCATATTCGCCGAAAATGTACTAAAAGCAGCCTGAATCTCTTCTCTTTGATTGGCTACTCCTAATAATTTTCCCATTTCTTGCAGCATTACTGCTAAAGTACTGTTTCCTCTTCTATCTTGTAATTGAAATTGAAAACCGCTAAAACTACCCAATCCTTGAATTGATGGAGGATTTAATGGTAAAACTCTTGCATCGGTAATCGTAAAAAATTGCTGTCTCAATCGATCAATAATTTCTAAAGAGGATTGTCCTTTTTCTGTCCTTTCTCCCCAAGGTTTTAAAGTCGTAAAAATTACGCCGTTATTGGCAGTACTACCACTGAATCCAAAACCACCAATGGCAAAGGTACCCACTACTTCCGGTAAATCGAGGATTTTTTGCTCAACCTGTGCCATCACCTGACTGGTATAGTTAAGGGAAACTCCTTCGGGTCCTTGAATAATCGTAATAAAGTAACCTTGGTCTTCTTCTGGTAAAAATGCTTGAGGAACTATATTGTAAAGCCAACCAGTGGTTACTAATAATGCAGCAAATACTATTAAAACTATAAATTTCAGATGTATTAAGCGCTGCAAACACCATTCGTAGCCATCTTTTACCGCATCTAAAAACCAATTAATAACATCAAAAATTTTCTGGAGAAAACCACTATTTTCAGTTCTTCTTCTAAATAATAATCCCGACAAAGCAGGAGTTAAAGTCAATGCTAAAAAAGTAGAAATTGCGATAGCAAAAGCAATTGTCAGCGCAAATTGACGGTAAATATTACCAGTAGAACCAGGGAAAAATGCTACCGGAATAAATACAGCCATTAATACTAAAGAAGTTGCAATTACCGCTCCTGTAAGTTCGCCCATCGCAGCAGAAGCGGCTTGTTTGGGTGACATTCCCTTTTCATTAATCAAGCGAGAAATATCTTCAACTACTACAATCGCATCATCAACTACCATCCCCGTTGCTAAAGTTAACCCGAATAAAGTTAAAGTATTAATTGAAAATCCAAAAATTTTAATAAAGCCAAATGTACCGATTAATGCCAAAGGAATTGTAATCACCGGCACTATTGTTGTTCGCCAATCTTGTAAGAAAATAAAGATTACCAGAACAACCAACCCAATAGATAATAAAAGCGTTTTTATCACTTCCGAAAGCGATTCTTCCACAAAAGCAGTCGTATCAAAGGCAACTTGATATTGCATTCCTGGTGGAAAATCCTTAGCCAATTCTGCCATTTCCGCTTTCACCGCAGCAGCAACTTCTAAAGCATTACTTCCCGGAGTCGGAAATATCCCAATACCAACACCTTCATTGCCTCTAAATCTTAAAAACGAGTTATAATTTTCCGCTCCTAACTCTGCTCTGCCGATATCTTTCAATTTAACTAAAACGCCATTATCCCCGCCTTTGACAACAATATCCTCAAACTCGGAAACATTTTCTAGTCTACCTATAGCGCGTAAATCAATTTGATACATTTGGTCTGGTGGTGTCGGTTGCTGCCCGATTTGTCCCGCACCCACCTGGACGTTTTGTTCGTTGAGAGCATTTATAACATCCTGTGCCGTAAGACTACGACTTGCTAAACGATTGGGATCGAGCCATAAACGCATTGCATAACGGCGTTCACCAAAAATTTGCGCTCGACTCACACCGTTAATTTTCTGTAAATTATCTCTGACATAAAGGTCAGTATAATTACTGAGGAAGACGTTATCAAACTCTTGATTATTGCTATACAGCCCCATAGCCAAGAGAATATTACTTGACTCTTTACTAACAACAACTCCAGTTCTTTGTACGGCTTCTGGTAACTGCGGCTCTGCTAAAGAAACCCGATTTTGTACGTCAACGGCTGCAATATCTTTATTGCGAGATGCATCAAATGTAACTGTAATTTGACTCGTCCCACTGTTACTACTGCTCGAAGACATATACTCTATGCCTTCCACACCATTTAACTGCTGTTCTAAAACCGTTGTCACAGTTTTCTCAACAACTTCCGCATTAGCACCGACATAGTTCGCAGTCACGCTAATTTGAGTCGGACTAATCTCCGGATATCTCGCTGTCGGTAGTGTCGGAATACTAATTGCTCCCACCAACAGAATAATAATCGCACAGACACTGGTAAAAACTGGTCGTTTAATAAAAAAGTCAGCAAACATAAAAAAAATTAGGAGTTAGGAGTTAGGAGTTATGAGTTAAGGGTTAGGGGTTGTAGAGACGTAGCATTGCTACGTCTGTACCGGAGTTAGGGATGAGAAGTTAATAATTAGGTATTAAGTTAATACGCAGCGTTCATTGTATAAGATAAAAATATAAAAAAATATTTGTAGTGCGGGCATCCTGCCCGCTTTGTATATACAATTTAGACACTTAATAGCTTAGAAGTTAGCAGCAACAACTAAAATCAAAGCTTCGTATTGTTAGAAGTAAATAGTTATAAAAAATAAATTAATCACTCCTAACTCCGGTACAGACGTAGCAATGCTACGTCTCTACAACCCCTAACTCCTAACTTTTTCATTTAGAATCTGGCATTATCGGCGCTCCATCTGTTAAATTAAGTATCCCGGAAATAATAATTCTTTCTCCTGCTCTTAATCCCTCTAAAACTTGATAATTATTGCCGCGAATATCGCCTAATTTAATCCGCTTTTGTTTAGCGATATATTCTGGTTTATCTTGAGAATCTGAAGGTTTTTTGGCAACATATACAAAAGTTTCCCCGGCTAAACGAACTACTGAGGTTGCTGGAATTAATACTCCCGGATTACGCTGCCAAATGACTCTAGCATTAACATATTCTGACGCTCTTAGTTGATTATTAGAGTTATCAAAAGTTGCTTTAACCAGTATTGATTGAGTATTTTGATTAACGTTAGGAGAGATAAAAAATATTTGACTCCTGCCTAATATTTTACCTTGATTATTAACTAGCTCTACAGGCATTCCTTTACGTAATTCTGCTGCACGCTCTTGAGGTATGGAAATCTCAATTTGTAAGGGATTATTTTGGGTAATACTAGTTAGTTGGGTGGTTGTATTTACAACATCACCTTCTTTAACTATTAAATCGCCAACTTGACCTGCAATCGGAGCGGAAACTGTATAGTATTGCAACTGAACTTGTTGTTGTTTCGTATTTGCCCTCTGTTGTTGTAATGCTTTTTCCGCTTGATTTACTGAAGCTTCTTGAGCTTTAATTTGAGCCTCAATTGCATTCAGTCTCGCTTTTGCTGTCGCAAGTCTATTTTGATATTGCTGTCTAATTTGTTGCGATACTGCTCCTTGTGCTGCCAAACTAGAATATCTTTCGTATTCCTGCTGATTCAAATTTACATCGGCAACATTTGATAATCTTTCTGCTTGTAAAGATTTCAGAGTTGCGATCGCGTTTTCTAATTGAGAACGAGCCGCTTGTGCTGCTGCATCAACACTGTTAACTGCTGCTTGTTGTTCTCTGGAATCTATCTGCATTAACGCATTACCTTGTTGTACATTATCTCCGGAATTAACGAAAATTTTCGTAATTCTTCCTTGTACTTGAGGTTGAAGATTTACCGAATTTCGCGATTCTAATCTAGCAACATATTCGTCTCTATCTTCAATTATTCCAGATTGTACTGTGGCTAATTGAACTGGTAATTTTGGAGGTTGAGCATTTTGTCCGGCAGGTTTTTGCTCTTCTCCAACCATCATTCGCCAAACAAAAACACCACCGCCCAATAGTATTACAGAAAGTAATAACCAAAGCCACCATCTTTTTTTTCGAGGTGGTTCGGGAGATTTTTCTGGTTCGTTATTATCGTTATCTACAATTATAATTTCTGGTGGTAGAGAGGTCATAATTAACTACGGAATTACACAAAATAAACATCTGTGGATGAAGCATTAATTATCCGACTGATAGTTACATTGTTTACTAGTATTTTCATTTAAAAATCAAATATTATCTCATGCTTCACAGATTGTTTGACGTTCCCCAAATAAGTCAATTTCTCAAGAAAAAAAACTAATTCACTTAATTTTTCTTTTAGCCATGTAAATACTATAAATTACCTACATTGCAACGCCGGTTCAGCATTTATTCGTATTTTGATATAGTTCGACCTAGTATACACCCTTAACGCTAAATGTTACTCTACCTGAAGGTGAGTAATATTAACAGTTTACAATCAAGTTTGATCAATCTCTTTTCAATTGTTACAGAAAATGTAATAATTTGGTTTGTTTTTCAAATATTTTTTGTATAGAAAATAATTATGTCTAAATTCAATCTTTAGAGAGATGTCACAACAACCAATTCATGATATAAATCATTTTTCGCAATAGGTCAAATAAAAATGGTGCCTAATGCAAAATTAACGCACCAAAATCATTTTAAAATGAAAATATTGTCAATCAAGCTGATTTTCGAGTAAATTTTCCAACTCAGATTAACCTAAATCAAAAAGCAAGATTTCTCCGCCTATATTGGTTGTAATTTCTAAATCTATTTCACCATCAATTTCCACTCCATCACCTGCTCTTAATTCTTCACCGTTGAGGTTTACAATCCCTTTAGCTACTTGCAACCAAGTATAACGATTGGGTTGAGCGTGGTAATTAATTTTGTTTCCAGATTGCAAAATTGACGTATATAAATCCACATCTTGATATACTTTTACAGCACCATCTCGTGCATCATGGGCAGCAATCAAACGTAATTGTCCCGTTCTTTCTTGAATCGAAAAACTTTTCTGTTCATATCTAGGTTTTAAACCTTGTTTTTCTGGAATAATCCAAATTTGTAGAAAATGCACGGGTTCCGATTGAGAATGATTAAATTCACTATGCTTAATTCCCGTTCCCGCACTCATAATTTGTGCTTCACCGGGACAAATTACTGAACCAGTACCCAAACTATCTTTGTGTTCTAATGCTCCTTCTAAAACATAAGTGAGAATTTCCATATCTCGATGAGCGTGAGTCGGAAATCCTGCTCCCGGAGCAACTTTATCATCATTTATTACCCGTAAACTGCGAAAACCTAAACGTTCTGGATTGTAGAAACCACCGAAAGAAAAAGTATGATAACTATCGAGCCAACCGATTTGAGTTCTACCACGAGAATTGCGCTCGTGAATCAGATGAGCCATTTTGATTTTGGATTTTAGATTTTAGATTTTAGATTTTAAATTGAATACGAAACCCCTGTAGAGACGTAGCAGTGCTACGTCTCCAGCAATATGAAATCATCATTTTTTATTCCTTACTATTCAATAGTAAAATATGTATCTATAAAATGAAAAGTAGGTACTCAAAAGTGGCATAGTTACCAAAAAGTTATTATTGGAATCTTTTAAATTTATTAGATAGTAAAAAACCCGGTTTTTGTAAAACTGGGTTTCTTTCTATCATAAATAATTGAAAAAGTTAAACGAATAACAATTAGCGATTAACCGAATTTATTTAACACCAGTTTTCTGTTGAGTTGTACTTTCTGATTTGACTTCAGAAACCTGGATGTGAGCTTCTAAGAACCAAAGTCGCTTATCAATGGTACGAGAAACTTCGACATATAGATCGTTAGTATCTTGTTCATTTAACTCATCGGTTTTGTCAATAGCTTCTCTTAAATGCTTAGCATATGCTGCAAAACGCTCAACTAAAGCCGTTACGTGCTGCATTCCATCCAAAATGTCAGTAGGGTATTCTGGCAATATAGAATTAGCCGCAGCCATCCGAACTGTACCACAAGCATAACCAGCTAAAGCGGTAATCCGTTCGGCAAACATATCAATGAATTCTTCTATCTCACCAGCAATTTCGTCAAACATCTCATGAAGCTGGTAGAAATCAGTTCCCTTGACATTCCAGTGGGCTTGTTTTACCTGACTTTTTAAATCTGCGGTTGCAGCTAAAGTTTGGTTGAGGAGTGAGACAACTTGGCTTCGCACATCAGCAGGAATATCAATGTGAGAAGGATAAAGACGTGATGCGAGTTTTCCGTTACTATCGCTCATAATTAATACATCTCTCTTAGGATAGGCATAGTTTAGTTTACAGTTATATATTTAGTTTTAAAACTTTCTATCGACTGATTTATCTAACAAGCAAAACTTTCTATCGATAGAGGGAAGAGGGAATTGGGAATAGAAAATTTTGGTATGTAATTAATTCTCTATGGGTACTTATCTGTACTACACTTACAATACCCTTGCAAATTTGATAAAATCCGAGGCGTTGCAGAATCCGGGTATGAATTTAGATTTTGAGACGTTACACTGTAACGTCTCTACACGGGTTTCAGGTAACAAAAATAATTTTAGTTACTTTCCCCTATTCCCTATTCCCTATTTAAATCTATGAACTACCAAGTTATTTACGATGGCAATTGTAATCTTTGTGTTACTTTGGTACAAATTTTAGAAAATTTAGATCGAGGTAAAATCTTTAATTACATCCCCATGCAAGATGAGCAAGCACTGCAAAAGTGGAATATTACATCAACTGATTGCGAATTGGGGATGATTTTGATTGATCAAGATGCTCCAGAAACACGCTGGCAAGGTAGTGCAGCAGCAGAAGAAATTGGACGGTTATTACCAGGTGGAAGTGTATTTGTTGATGCTTATCGCACTCTACCGGGATTGAAATGGACTGGCGATCGCTTTTACGAACAAATCCGCGATCATCGTTATACAATTTTTGGTAAGCGCGATCGCACATACAAATCTACTTACTGTAATGATGGTAATTGTCAGACTAGTTAATATCACCAATTAATATCACCAATTAATTATTTTCTTCCGAATTGCTGTTAAACACTTGTAAAACTTGACGACAAAAATCTTTTAACTTTTCTTGTTTTTCTTCAGCAGGTTTAAGTTTACCAACAAAATTCCAGTTTTCTACAGTTGAAACTCGCCATTGTTCCCCACGATGATCAAATCCACAGACTTCCACACCAATAGCACGACGCAAGCCATTAATAGGATCTTGATAAAAGCGAATTTGAGTCAAGATACTGCGACTTTGCCAAGATTTACTGACACCAGGAAAGTGAAAACCGATATCGATAGAATCTGGATCTACTAATTCCATCGTTTGTTGATCACTTCTCCAAGGTTTAAGATCGGATCTTGCATCGGGAAATTCAAACTTAAATAAATTAACTACCGTAGCAATTTTACTTGCAAATTCTAGATTTGTTGCCATCTCAGATGCGTTCACAAAAATACTCCCCTTTGTAAATAAAGCGGCTAATGTCAAGCAGATTACGATTTATTCTTAATACCGAAAGCTTGACCATATTAGTGTTTCAGCTTATCAAGTCTCTTTTGATTAAAGCAACGATAAAATTGAACTTTTTCAGCACCTACCGAATCAATCCAAAATCTAAAATCCAAAATCTAAAATTGTTTGACCCTAACAAGCTAAAATTACTGTGTTAATTTGCAGATAAATAAGTTTAGCTTATGTCTCGTCTACGCCCTATTTTTTCCCTAATCCTAGTATCTTTAGCAACATTACTCATCAGTTGTGGCAGTGCGAATGTAGCTGCAACACCTCCAACCTATACTCCATTACAACTAGAGAAAATCCAGGAATATGCTCCTAAAGTGGTAGCTGTTCAAGAACGTAGTGCTGAATTGCAAAAGTTAATTCAAAATCAAGATTGGATAAATGTCGGTAATTTTATACATGGTCCGATGACAGAAGTAAAATTAAACATGAGCTATATTGTTTCTAATCTCTTGCCAGAGCAACAAAAAGAAGCACGTAAAATAGCGCGAGAGATGTTTAATAATCTGGTAAAAATTGACCAAGCTGCTAATGAAGGTAATTCCAGAAAAGCTCTGAGTGCTTATGATGCTGCTTTTGCTGATATTAATCAATTTTTGGATTTACTCCCAGCAAATACCATATCTAATTAATTATAAATGCATTGAAGTCATTGATAAACAATTTTACTCGGATTTAACAGTTAAAATCTGACGTTGCAGCTTTAAATAGTTGATGTTTGGAGGCGTTGCAGTGCAGCGTCTCTATATTTATTTTTACCCTTAAAAATCCATGAATCATCTAGTTATTATCGGTTGCGGGATTATTGGAGCAACATTAGCTTACGAACTAAGTTTAATTGAAGATTTAAAAATTACAGTTGTCGATAAACAACCTCCAGCCCAAGCCGCTACAGGTGCAGCCCTAGGCGTTATGATGGGCATTATCAGTCACAAAGTCAAAGGTAAAGCTTGGCGGATGCGACAAACAAGCATCCAGCGTTATGAAACTTTGATTCCAGAATTAGAAGCAATTACAAAGCAACGAATCCCTTTTAATCGTCAAGGAATTTTGATGTTGTTACCATCTCCTCAAGTAACAACCGACGATTTAGCTAGCTGGAAAAAACTTCAAGAAACTCGTCACAATCAAGGTTGGCAATTAGAAATTTTAAATGTTGCTCAACTTGAGAAAATATGTCCTCAGATAGATGTTAAATCGCAAGAATATATTGGCGCAATTCATTCTCCTCAAGATCGACAACTCGATCCAACAGCATTAACATTAGCTTTAGTACAAGCAGCAAAACACAATGGTGTTAACTTCAAATTTGGTATAAAAGCATTAGGGCTAAATTCTTCATCTCAACTGGAAACAACAGATGGTGTGATTACAGGTGATAAATTTATTATCGCTGCGGGACTCGGTTCATCTGCCCTCACAGCACAATTAAATCAAAAAGTTGATATTCGTCCAGTATTAGGACAAGCAATTCATTTACGCTTGGGGCATCCTTTAGGAAATTCCGAATTTCAACCCGCCATAACCTGTAATGATATTTACGTAGTGCCTCGCGATGCGGGAGTATGTTCAGCTACAGATTATTGGGTAGGTGCCACAGTCGAATTTTCCCAAGATGGTGGTGAAATATCAGCCGATAAAGAATTATTAGATGCTACTTTGCATAGCGCGATCGCAACTTGTCCAGAGTTAGCAAATGCCAGTATAATCCGTACTTGGTCAGGATTGCGTCCTCGCCCAGAAAATCGTCCCGCACCAGTGATCGAAAAACTACCCGGATACAACAACGTAATACTTGCTAGCGCTCATTATCGTAACGGGGTTTTACTCGCACCCGCTACAGCGGAAATAGTCAAGGAAATGATTTTGGAAAGCAGTTATCAGTGAGTATTTTTGGATAACAATTCTAAAGCAGATAACCATTCTAATTTTTGATTTGAATATGGTTTAAAGCCTTGATATTCCGAATTTGCTTGCTTTATTAATTGCTCTTGGGGAATATTATTTAGTAATGCATCAAAATTTATAGATTGCAATAACTTTTTTGTAATTGGTCTTTTTGCGTCTAAGAAAGTAATTGATTTCAGAAATTCCAAACATACATCGCTATTAAATAAGCAAGTTAAAAGTATTGCTTCTTCGATTGAATTGCACGAAATAAAATAACAAGTATCATCCAGCATTACCGGACGATTTTTTATGGGATAAACAATTCTAAATCTAGGTTGTTTGTGTAAACCAGAAATAGCTAATTTATAAAGAGAAAAAGAATAATCACCAATTCCAAATATTGAAAATGGCGGCTTACCTTTATAAATAGAAGATTTTCGCTGATCAAATTGCTCTGAATGACTTCCAATATATTGCCAAAGTCGCGGTGCCATTTGTTGTAAATGGGATGTATCTTCACCAATTTTTTTCTGAGTAACTATCACACCTCGTTTTGAATCTATTTTTCCATGAAATAAATCGGTAGATTTTAGTAAAGGGTAAATATAATCTGATTCAACATTAACTATTTCCTTAAATTTATTTTGAAAAACTCCTTCTGAAATATAAGTAAGTTCCATTACAGATGCTGCATCATGTTTTAATCCCTGTCGCCATATTAAAGAACTACTTCCATTTAGAAAAGCTGATTTTTGATAAGCTTTAACATCTGCAACTAATTTGTTATCAATAATTCCGATAGTTGATTCTGGTTCACTTGCTGATAAATTAGGATAAACATTTGCTTGATAACTTGGTTGATCCGAACCAACATCTAAACAAAATAAACAAGCACTTACAGAAGCTTTAAACCATTTTTTTGCATCAATCAATCTAATTGAGGCATTACTAATCTTAAGTTGAGCATCAAAAGCAAATTGCAACACATTACGCGCTACAGCAGTTTTACAAAGTAATGCAATAGTTGGTTTTTCAAAAACAAGTTCTTGAATCAGTTTTATCCAAATATATTCTGTAATGTCAAAGTTAGAATGTCCTATTTTAGCTTCAAGTCCTTTGAAATTTTTAAAATTTGTTTTAATTGGCAGATTATTGCTTCCTAATCTTCCAAGTTGAGAATTTGTTACCCAAGGAGGATTACCTATAACCAATAAATTTCCTTGTGTACTCCATTTCAAACTTTGACTTAAATCGAAATCAAATATTTTGGCTTGTTGAATAACAACACGAGTTGAATCAGTATTTTCATAGCTTATTTTTGCAGTTTGAAAGTGTTCTCGATCAAATTCAATCGCTTGAATTTCTTTTGGAGGTTTATCAAGTGCTAGTAAACCAGAAATAAAATTACCTCTTCCACAAGTGGGTTCAAAAACTCTTTCCCAATAATTATTACTTTTACTTAAACAATTTAATATTTCTGCTACTAATGCAGGAGGGGTTTGAAAATCACCAAATTCAGCTTTCAAGTAGGTTTTCTACTCCTATATCTGTTTTTAAATTTGCTATATCAATAATTCGACGATATTGAAGCCGCCATTGCAATGCATTTGATATTGTCAGATATCCAAGTTGAGGGGGATTTTGCAATATTCTATCCGCAAGTACATCGCGTCTGATTTAATCAAGAGGTAAGTTACGTTCCTCTAGATAAACAACAATATCATCTTTATTTCCGTTACGGTTCAAAACACCGATTAAACCGTAAGTTGTTTGATAGTCTCCTGTCTTTTCCTGCGCTACGAAAATTGCATCTCGAAAATTTAAACGCGCTGTTTGCGTGGTGCTGTCGTCAGATTTTTCGTAAGTAAACACCAGCAAATGATAACCCAAACCATACACTTTTTGACTTGCATCTCGAAAAGGAGAAGATGATTGGGGTTGACGAATTGAAGTTACTTTTAAATCTACATTTAAGTCAGGAAAATCAATACCACTTGCAGCATTACCCGGTATATAGTCATAGGTAGCTCTTAAATAATGGTTAAAAGCTTGCTCAATATAGGTACCAACAGCTTTACCATCGGTAGAGCCAAATAAGTCTGGAATAGGTGTCCCGCTAATTTGTCTAATAAATAGTGCTGAGGCTATTTTAAAGTTGTCAAGTGTTAATTTTCTCATGAGATAATTCCTAATTCTATTTAGGATTATCTACCTATTGGTACTGATGCTACTTATGAAAACTGCGATCGCAACTTGTCCGGAGTTAGTAGTAGGTTAGGTTAAAGAACGTTCACCGCTAGGTGTGCCGGAGGCACAACCCAACATTTTCAATATTTTGTTGGGCTTCACTTCGTTCAACCCAACCTACGATTTTCTTTAACTTCGATAAAAAAAACTCCTTCCCAACCTGTGGAAAAGAGCATTTAAAATTATCTTATTTAACCCGCGTAGGCGGGTTTCGCGTGTGTAGACGCGGTTTCAACCGCCGGGTCAATTCTTAACCTACCTAAAAAAACCACCCATAAGAATGCAAACCCTTACCCAACAAATTCACTCCCAAATAACAAACCCATACCGCAACAAAGCCAGTAGCCGCTAAAATCGCTGGACGACGACCTTGCCAACCGCGAGTAATGCGGGAGTGCAGATAAGCCGCAAACACCAACCAGGTAATCAATGCCCAGGTTTCCTTGGGGTCCCAACTCCAATAAGTACCCCATGCTTCATTAGCCCAAACCGCACCAGCAATAATGCCAATTGTCAAGAGGGGAAAACCCAACCCAATAATTCGATAACTGATGTTATCTAAAGTTTCCGCAAGATTTAATCGTTGTGGAGAAAGGGGTTCTCCAGATTCGATTGACAATGCTGAATCTATCCGCTGTGCAACTGCTGTAGCCGTTTTACCATTACCATTGGTTTGAACGGCAGAAAAACCATTGTTTTCAAAAGCAAATGCTTGGGGTTCGGTAACTAATTCACCGGCTTTATGCAAGCGATAACCGTTAGTACGATAACCACCATTACCCACAGAACTACCTTGCAACTGTACAGGTTGACCTTTTGTAACTACAAGAAAAGCCACAGCTATTAAAGAACCTACCATCAAAGCCGAATAACTCAACATCATCACACTGACGTGCATCATCAACCAGTTGGATTTGAGTGCGGGTACTAATGGTTCGGAAACTTGCATATCTGAAGGAAGGGTTAATGCTGCAAAAGCACTAATTCCCATCGCCACAGGTGAAGTTGCAACTCCCACCAAACGACTGTGACTACTGTATTCAGCAATTAAATGAACCGTGGTGATTCCCCAAGCCAAGAAAAACAAAGATTCATATAAATTACTTAAAGGGAAATATCCACCCTCCAGCCATCTTGCACCAAGTAAAGTTGCCATGCACAAATTAGCGATCGCCATTCCCGCAGTTCCCAAACCACCCAATATCGTTAAATTAGGGAAAGCTGCTCCTACCCAATAAATCAACATTGTGACAAACAGAATTAGGAAGGAAGCATTATCAAGCCAGTTTTGGAGTAAAACTAAATCCATAAAATTGTTCTCAGAAGATAATTTCTATAATTTTTTGATTTTACTTTTTTTCAAAGCTTTATTCACAAGAAGCAGTAATCACTTAAGATTTCTACCTCTTCTAGCTTATCTTTATAATCATCACAAGTCGGGTTTTGAGCATAAATATCTGTAATACCAGACAATGCTCACAAAAACCCGACGAATCAAAACTGCTGCTAATTTATTTGTCTGTTGCTAACCTACTCACTTTCCTGAGAACTTGGAAGTGGAACAGGTTTCTCACCTTGCTTAAATTTCAGTAAAACATCATAGCGAGTAGTACGACTATCGCTTACCGCGCTTGTGACACCGATTGAATTAATTGCATTGAGGAAACTTTGTTGTTGGGGAAATAAAGCCGGTAAAGAAAAACTTTTTGCAGCACCTTCCATGTCCAAGAAAAACTGATTGTTGACAGGACTAAGTTCTTTGGGTAATGCTTTTTGAAAAGAATCGGCGTTACCTAAAATATTCTTTGGTTTAGGAAGAATTTTATCTGTCACGGGAGTTCCCAAGGTTAAAAACGCCACATCTTTCTCTAACCAACCGTGAGTAGCAGTTAAAGTTCCCGATGGTCCAATCCATCTCACAACAGGTACTTCACCTACATTCTCTTCTTTGATTTTAAACTGATACTGAGTTCTCATTGCCTCATCCAACTGCTTTAAAGATGTTTCCGCTTTTTGGCGATCGCTAACTTGTACCATGAATACTAAGGCGACACGAACATCTTGAGGAACATCTTTTCTGGGAGCATCAGGAATAATCGAGAAGGCAAATTCACCTCCCATCCAACTGAGTAAATCACCGTCTAAATCAAGTCCACTTATCTCTTTGAATCCCTTTCTTAAATTTTCTGGCTGAATTGGTGAGAGAGGATTTTTTTGAGAAGTTGAAACATAATCAGCCCATAATCTGCGTAGGTTGCCACCAGAAAACATCATTAAGGTGGATTCCGGTAGACGAGTTGTCATCGTAGTAGCTTTATTTTCTACCGCTAACACTCGTTGACTGTTGGGTTTTAACCAAGATACTGATTTAAATCGCAGTCCTTCAGATTCCAAACTGAGAGTTCCAGCCAATCCTTGATTATTTTTAAGTTGTGCTAAAACTTGTGCGGGTAAGCGATTTTTAGCAGAAATTGTCCCGGCGATTTGAGCCGCAGAGGGAACATTCACGTAAAACTGAGCCAAGGGTTGATAAGTCGCAATTTGGGGTATATGCTTGGCAAAACCGACACCATTCGCTAGTGTTGCTTTGCTTTTATAAGCTTTAATTGTTCTTTCTGTAGCTTGAGGATTATCAGTAATAATTAAATATTTTTCTTCTATTACCGCTGTAGATAATTTTTCCCCTGAAGTTGCTTCTGCTTCTTTAATCGTAATCCCTTCATATTCGCGATCGACCCAATTCCCTTTCAAGGCTTTCGTTTGTGCAAAGGATGTTTGAGCTTTGTTTTGGTCTTTAATTGGCAAAACCATCACCATCGACTGTTCGACGGAAGCTAATTTTTGAGCATTCGGTACTGTTTCAGATGTAGTTTTCGGGTCTTCAGGAGCCAGAATTGCCACAGTTACCTGGTCTCCAACCCAAGGATTGACATCTTTTTCAAAATCAAATCCTTCTTTTGCCAAAAAGCGATCGCGCCACTGAACTAAACTTTTATCTAGCGCAGCTTGACTTTCTTTGGTTCCCAAAGAACGCAATTTGTCCCACTGATTAGTATCCGTACTTAAAGAAACCGTAAATAAAGCATCTTCAGGAATAATATTGGCACCTACAGGCAAATCTCTGGACAAGGGTTTACCCTGAGTCAAAAGCCAGTAAGCCGCGATTCCACTACCAATTAATAAACCCGCCCCAGAAAGGGTCAATACTAAAGACGGTTTCTTTTTTTTCTTACTAGAAATAGACACGACAGGCAGTGTCATTGAAACCAATACCTCATAAAACGGAACTTTTCAATTACTTTATTGGTTAACCTAACCAAAATTACTCTATATATCTAGAGTTATTTATTACCAAAACAAGTTAATCTTACTGACTCAATAGTAGTTTTGCAATCAAGCCATCATTGGCAGTTAATCGGTTTTCTCTGTATTTAGCTATCAAGAATGTAACTTAGAGTACTATTTTGTATTATTTCTTTTGCTCATCGTCAGTTGATTAATAAATCTGTCTCCGCAGCAAGTTTAGCACTACTATCAATACAGTTCAGTTAAGGATATAAATTAATTATCGCAAACAAAACAGATCGAC
>JACYMD010000053.1 GCA_015272215.1 Rivularia sp. T60_A2020_040
TGATAACTACATTTCAATAGCATATTATCATGTCATTTTTCTTGCGTTTGCCCTGCATAGCACCTAAAAATTGTGAAAAAGACATATTAATATTTTCACATTTTTTGTGTCTGAAAACTCATAAAAAACAGTTCTAAGATAAACAAAAACTGTCTTATAAAACACGACCTACCCTTTCTGCTTGTTTAATACATAATTACTATGCTTAATAGCTATTATTCTCATTTGTATCTAAATTAGAACAAAAAAAATATAGTTGTCCTGTACTACTAATCAGTACTAATCCATTTTTGGATCTGTGGGTGCGGAATGTGGGTTAAAAAAGGGAGATGATTATTACTGGTTTTGGATAGGTACTCATGATGAGTATGATGCATTATTAAATTAACACCAAAATCGCAAATAAAATCAACCCAAATTAAATTCATCTTCGTTAGGCGATTTTAATCATAGCCACCGGATAATCGGGATGTGCTGGATTAGGAATCAATAGCTGATTTTTACAATCTACTAATAAATCTAACTTCTCTAAAATAACTTGACCGATTAGCACTTCATTCCCTACTACTAGTGCTTTATCTAAGGTTTCGCGATTCTCCCAAGTTACAATCACAGGACCGTAAATCCGATACTTTCTTCACTACCATTTGCATATTGAGCTATTCTTTGTCCCCGAATTCTCAAACCCAAATCTTCAACAACTTCGCAATTAAATTCAGTGAGGTAATGACGGTATCCTACTCAACTGAAAACCGCTATTTTAAACTTAAGAATACCTTGACAAGAACAGATATACCTTCTAGCATTTGATTAAATGCTTCGTAAGACACTTTATTAAATGCTATGTCAATTAAAATCAGTCTCGAAAATATTCAAACTCTTACCGACTTTAAGCGAAACGCTAAAGACTACGTAGAACGGATTAAAGCAACAAAATCTCCACTTGTTTTAACCGTTAATGGCAAAGCTGAGGTTGTAGTCCAAGAAGCGCAGGCGTTTCAAGATACGATCGATAGGCTTGAACGTGTCGAGTCAGAACTCAAGACTATCAAACTTGAAGCGTTAAGACGAGAAATAGCTATTGGAATTGAGCAGCTTGAAAACGGGGAATATACTGAATACGATCAGGAGTCTCTGGCAACTTTTTTTGAAGACATCAAAACACGAGGACGTAAAAAGTTAGAACAAAATAACACTCTATGAGTCGATTTAAGATTTCCACGGGTGCAGCGCAAGACCTTGAAAATATCTGGAGTTACATTGCCAAAAATAATACCAAGGCTGCTGATAACCTTTTTGACAAGCTGCGGGAAAAGTTTGCCAAACTGGCTAAATTTCCGCAGATGGGACAGGGACGCGAAGACTTAGCGGTTTACCTTCGCAGCTTCCCTGTTGGAAGTTATCTGATTTTTTATCGAATTATAGATGAAGGTATAGAGATTGTACGTATTGTTCATAGCTCGCAAGATATAGAACAAATATTTAAAGAAGTTGAGGATACAGACGATTGGTAATTAAAAACCTGGCGTTGCTGAATCCGGGTATGAATCTAGATTTTGAGACGTAGCAATACGCCCCGTCTCTACATTGTTCGCTGTTAAAACGGCATATTTTAAATAATCATTAATTTACTTCTTCACAGCCCTAACAGCAGCATCAGCATTTATCAATCCGCTACCGAAGAAATACTGTTTATCCGTTACCGTTGAAGGAATTGCACCTCCACTAACTAAAGTACGATATCTTTCTTGTTCTTCTTTAGTAATATTCAAATCTTCGTAACTAGCTGTTGATTTAAGAATATCAATTAACTCAACCCGGTTCAATTTTCCTTTATCTTCACCTTTCATCAAGGCTACTACCCCTGCAACTGCTGGAGAAGAAAAAGAAGTACCTTGCATCCACCAATATTGTCCCTTGAAATCGATTACATTTGACCAACGCGAATTAGGGAAAGCTAAACCCTGCCAAAATGTATCCATCCAAGTTCCCCCAGTGGTGGGTATTCCTCCCAACCATCCTGCGGGTGTACTCAAATCTCCTCCGGGAGCAACGACACCTAATCCTTTACCATAATTACTATAAGGTGCGCGATCGCCATTTAAGTTACTCGCACCAACTGACAACACTCCATCGTATCCCGAAGGATAAGCGACTGAGGCATAATCTTCGTTTCCAGATGAAGCAACTATAACTAATTTGGGATTTTGCTGTAATATTTGACTGAATGCGAATTCTTCTACATCCGTTGGTACATAACCACCCAAACTCAAGTTAATTACATCAGCACCACGATTTGCTGCATAACCAACAGCTTCAATGTAAGAAGAGGTGAAAATACTTCCATTTAAACCAAATACCCGCACTGGTAAAATTTTCGCATTGGGTGCAACTCCCGATATCCCTTGAGAATTTTGGGGTTTTGCTGCAATCACCCCACTGACTAAAGTACCGTGAAATTCACCACCAACATTAGAGCGAATCATCCGACGCAAATATTCAGCCAATTCTTTTTCAGAGACTGGGGGATTTATTCGCTGTTTTATGGTTGGTGTTAAATATCGCTCGATTAATTCTTTGTCGGATAATTTAAATGTATCGTGTAATTTCCTTCTCAAAATATTCAGTTCTAAAGGACTCATACGGGTATCGGAATCACCAATTTCACAAGGCTGATTACTGCTACTTGGTTCCGAAAAGTCCCATCCATACTCTTCTCCAGGACATTTATCTGCTGCGGATACTTTGTATAAACTATTTTGTAAATCGGGATGATTCCATTGAATTAAACTGTCGATTACTGCTACAACTACACCTTTTCCACCATTACTATTTTGCCAAGCCTCGGTAACTCGTAAATCGGTACGAGATGATGTTGATTTTGATTGTTTATTACTGGGATTTTTTTGCTGAAGACAACTTTGTAAAGCATTAAAGCTATCAATATCTTGTTGTAAACATTCTTTCAAAGGAATACTATTCAAATGCCATTGTAAACCTAAATAATTTGTTGTGGAATTATTCGCATTTTTGGCAATATTTTGAGGATTTATTGTATCTTGTTTATCGATTGATTCGATATTCAAAGAATTTTTATTATCTCCGATATCAATCGAATTAGCTACCGATTGTAGGAAATTTGGTGCAGCAGAATTAACACCTTTAACTTGATTTAGCTTGTTAGCAACATTCAATACAGCCGTACCGTCCGCATCAGTTGATTTGACAATATAAATATTGGGAAAAAATCGCAAAGAACGAACAACTTCTAAATTATTTTGTTTGAGAATCGATACTTTCTCATTCTCCTTCATATCCGGTTGAAAATTAACAATAATTTCCTTGGATAAAATAATCGTATCTTGCTGCGAAGCGCGACTTAAGACAGGTAAAGAAGTTTTCACATAACTTTGATTTTGGATTTGATTTTTAATTTTATTTCTAATCGCATCAGTATTACCATTACTACTAGCTAAAGTCACAACAGCATAATTTTCCCCTAAAGGTTTAACTTGTATCTGGGAACTACCACCACGGGTTCGAGTACCTGTTTGTAAATCTTGCTCTAATTGGAGATAAAGAGGATTAACATTACGAGAGCGAGTTTTAGGTAAAGCTTTGAATTCAACAGCAACAGCATCTTTTTGTTCAGTTAAAGGAACACGCTGTCCTTTATAAATGTAGAATAATTCATTATTGTTTGATTCTGTAATTTGAGCAAAAGCAGTTGAATTAAATTTAATATTTGCTGTCAATGGCAATACATTTGTGAAAGCCAAAATACTACTAGCGAGAAGAATATTCGATACAGTGCGTTTGTAATTCATGATTTGGTGTTTGCCGTTGAATAATCAGTTATAAGATATTGGTAAGGATTGAAAATTAAATAAAATACAAAACTCACCCTGTCTTTATGTCCTAACGGACACGCTTTGCTAACGGACATCCCTCTCCTTGATAAGGAGAGGGAAAGATTTTTACACAGTAAAAAGCGAGGGTGAGGTTCAATTATAGATTTGTACATTATTTTACCCGCTCCAAGTATGTATATATCTGGGTGGTGTGGGGGTATGCAGTTTTTACGAAATCAATCAATTAACCCCACTTCCCTAGCCCGGATTTGAGTCATAATTCGTAAATTCTTCCCTTGATTTTTTAATTCATCGCAATCAATACTTAAAATATCTTGCAATCCTTGCCAGTAATGCCTTACCATACGTTCCGATACACAAATATGTTGCGCGATCGCCTTATCTTGAAATCCTTGTTTAAAAGCTAAATCTAACAATCTCAACCACTCTGGCTTAACTTGTGAGGCTCCATTAATATGTACGATATCTTTTGTATGAGTTAATCCCTGTAATGCCCATTCAATTGTTTGTAAAAATTCAACAGTGGGAATACTTTTATCAGCAACAGTAAAGCCTCCAGAGTGAAGATCAATTTCAGATTTGATTCTTACTAATGTTTTTATATAGGCACTTTGAACAACAATATTTAACTGTGGATAATTCTCCATGATTGTTTTTAAAAGCTGTATTCCTGTATTAATTAATGGTATTTCTCCAGGTTTTTCTGCAATAGAAATATCCATGACAACCAAATCGGGTTTATATGTTGACATTTGATTGAGAAAATCTCTCGCATTTGTAGTGGTAATTATTTCAGCATTTGCATATTTGCAACGCAATACTTTAATTGTTCCATCCATATATAATTGTTGACTATCAACTACAAAGAATTGAAGTGATGGTTTATTTAGTAAATCTTGATTCATAATTTCTTTCCTCTAAAATATTTAGATGGTTAAAAAAGGCAGAATGTAGCTGCATTCTGCCGATTAATGCACCTTGATAGGATTCGGTTATTTATGCTCATCAATTGATGAACTATATATGTATATCTCTGGGTGTTGTAGGGGTTATGCAAAAATGCTAATTATATAAAATTTCCTATAAAAGCAATCAGAGATTATCATTGTCTTCTTTTTTTAATTACCAGTTGATGCTTTTTACCCGAATTAGATGAATTAATTTAGTAGTAAGGACTTCAGTCTTCAAAGGGTTAAAACCCTTACTACGAACAAAATTACTCCGCTTCCCCAATCAAGGTAAAAGCCGCCCAATCAACAGGATTTGGATGTTGTTTCATCGTGGTCAACATCGCCTGTCGTAACGCCTGGGCTTTATCGGGGTTATTTTGAAAATTTTGATAAAATTCGGTCATCAACTCGGCTGTAGGTGCATCTGGAACCGCCCAGAGGGATACTAAGACACTGGGTACACCCGCACTAATCCAAGAACGCGATAAACCTATTACCCCATCACCTGTGATTTTACCGCGTCCCGTATCGCAAGCGCTTAATACGACTAATTCCGCACTTAGCTTGAGATCAAGGATTTCTCCTGCAGTTAATAATCCATCACCACCCCCCCTCTTGTCCCCCCTTGTTAAGGGGGGATGAAGGGGAGTCGGGTGTAAGAGCTATTCCACTGTTTAATCCTTGAACGTCATCAAATATACCGTGAGTTGCCAGATGAATTATTCGCGCTTGGGGTAAGCGTTGGGTTACTTCGGTTTCCGTGGCTTGATTACCGATTAGCGGTTGAGTTTTGAATAATTTAGCAATGGCTTTGGCTTCTCGTTCCGCACCGGGTAAAGGTGTTAACTGTTGCGGTGGTTCGCCGATTTTTGGCGGTATTTTCGGCATGGTGGGATTACCGACAATTACCATGTTATTTCCCTGTATGGGTTGTTTTCCTATTTGTTGTCTTTTTTCGCGGGTTAATTCTAAAACTTGGATTGATGGAGATGTGAGAATGGTGTGTTTTTCAATTAAATATTTCCCGTCTTTGTCTTGGAGTGCGGGGAAGGGAACGAGGAATAAACTACTTTGAGGAATAAATGTAACTCTAGCGCTAGGGTTTTTGGGTAATAAGTCAGCGATGGGGTTGATTAATAATTCGTGGAGACGTTTGAGTTTATTGGTTGCTTTTGGTGCATCGGGGTTGAAAGATACGTCAATACCTCGAAAAGCTGCACCTCTTGCACCGATGGAGTTGCGACTGGTGGTTACGAGGTCATTTAATGTTGTGTTTTCTTTCTGCCACAATGGTTTGAGGTCGGCTTTGCGGAATGTGACTTCACCTGTGGGTTTGATTACTCAGATATATAGTTCTGATTCTTCGGTTTCTTGTTTACCTGCGATTTTGAAATCATCACCAATAATTGAATATTGCACAAAGGTAGAATTTTGTGCTTTTGCAATTTGTTTAATTTGGTCAATATTGGGTGGTTTTGGGGATTGTTCCAGGGGGTTAGCAGATAATTTGGAAGCAAGTAGTTCTACAAAAGCCCGTCCGCGTCCGCGTTCAGATATTTCTAAAGCTGCATCGGGTTTATTTTGAGCAATCAGGACTTTTTGTAAAGTGTGATAGGTTCTTCTTTGCGTGTCAAAAAATAAGACTTTCTCATTATCCTTTAATTCCCTACCCCGGAGAGATTCATAAACTTTTATGCCTTCTGTGAGGGTCGTTTCCGCTAAAGTCAAATTTCCTTGTTTGTAGTAAACAAGTCCTAAATTGTTTAGTCCATTACCCTCACCATTACGGTCTTTTATTTCCCGTGCGATCGCCAAGTGTTGTTGATGGTAGTCAATGGCTTTGGGGTAGTCTCCCAAGGAATCGTAGGCAACACCGAGATTTCCTAGTGTAGCACCTTCACCTTGACGGTTTTTTATTTCCCGTGCGATTTTCAAGCTTTGTTGATGGTAGTCAATGGCTTTAGGGTAGTCTCCCAAATGACGGTAGACAAGACCGAGATTTCCTAGTGAGTTACCCTCACCGTTGCGGTCTTTAATTTCCCGTGCGATCGCCAAGTATTGTTGATGGTACTCAATGGCTTTGGGGTAGTCTTCTAAATTACTGTAGGCAATACTGAGATGTCCGAGTGCATTACCTTCTGCTTCAGGGTTTTTAATTTCCCGTGCAATTTTCAAGGTTTGTTGATAGTAGTCAATCGCTTTGGGGTAGTCTCCCAAGGAATAGTAGGCAATACCAAGATTTCCCAGAGCATTACTCTCACCGAAACGGTCTTTAATTTCTCGGTAGATTTTTAATGCTTGTTCCCAAGATTGCAATGCTGCTGTAAATTGGCTAGTTTGATATTGCTCAAGTCCCTGCTGCAACAATCTATCAGCTTCCGCTTTCCGTGCATCCACCGTCTGCGCCAAAACCCCCGATGTCATCAACACCATCGGCAAACTCGGAACAAAAGAAGCAGATAAAACCACCAACAAACTAACTAAAACACTCCGCCCAATTTTGTAATAACCCATTCCTATAACTCCCCACATCACAACAAACCAACCAACGTAAAACCAGCCCAATCCCTCGGATTTGGATACTTCTTCATCGTTTCCAACATCGCTTGACGCAACGCACCCGCTTTATCAGTGTTTTTACTTAAGTTAGCATGGAATTCCGTCATCAGTGATGCTGTAGACTCCGGAGGGAACACTCCACAGTGAACCAATGACGCTATCCGTACCAGCAGCGAGAAAAGAACGTGACAGCCCAATTACACCATCACCTGTGATTTTTCCCAAAGCTGTATCGCAACCTGACAAAACAACTAAATCGGCTTTGAGGTTTAATTTCTCGATTTCTTCTGTTCTCAACCAACCGTCATCTTGACTAGAGGAAGCAAGCGCAACTACACCAGGGGAGTTATTTGTTTTACAATCATCGGGATAAGTCATTGCTGCTAAGTGAATAATTCTCGCTTGGGGCATTTTTTCAACAATAGCTGTTTCTGTCGCAGCATCACCCGTTAATGCTTGAGTTTTGAATATCTGTGCAATGTTTTTTGCTTCCTTTTCTGCACCCGCTAATGATGGTGGTTTACAAGAATCTCCTTTTGTGAGAGATATTTTTGGTGCTGTGGGATTTCCGACTATCAATAATTCATCACCCTTTATGTTCCGAGGGACAAATGATTGTTCACCTTGACGCTTAATTTTTCGCTGGTAAAGTAAATCTAATTCTTGAATTGATGGAGCGGTAGATATTGTGTGTTTCTCGATCAGATATTTACCGTTGTTATCTTGTAATGCTGCAAAGGGAACGAGAAATAATTGATTTTGAGGAATAAAAATAACTCTTTGTTCTGGTTGTTTGGGTAATAAATCGGCTATGGGTTGGATTAATACTTGATGAAGTTGTTTCCAGCTTTTTGGAGAAGGTTTTTCTTTAGATTCTCCCGATACGGTTATAATACCTTTGTTATAATTGCTTCTGACACCGATTTGATTGCGAGCTTTTGTAATTAATTCTGCCAGCGAAGTCTTCTCTTTTTGTTGCCAAGCTTTTAAATCAACGCGACGCATGGTAATTTCACCTGTAGGTTTAATCACCCAAATTGCTAACTCGGATTCTTGTGCATCTTCATTCAACAGCGAATATTGAACTAATGTAGCATTTTGATTTTTTGCAACTTGTTTAATTTGCTCAGTTGATATTGAGTTAGTTGTATTTTGCGTTAGAAGAAAATTACTTTTTAGACTAGTTGGTGATTTTTCTAAAGCTATTGCGGTATTCAACGGTAATGCAGAACAGGCAATGATAACGATGGATACTAGCGCTATTTTAGTAGTTAATTGTGATAAGTTCATTTTTGATTTTGCTTTTGTTTTAGAATTTAGAAAACCTCATTACCCCCATTCCCGCATCTGGAAAGGGGGCAGATAGAGGGATTAGATTTCCGATATTTTGGGGTTAATGATCAAGCATTACGTAACTGCTCAATTACCTTACGGGATGTTTGAGCTAGTTCAGTTTCTCCACTTTTATCAAATAGATTAGCTGCTGTTTCTAAATCTGTAATTGCATCTTGATTATTACCTAATGCACCGTTAGCAATTCCCCGGAAGAAGTGAGCGTAAGCTATTGAAGAATCGAGTTCTATAGATTTATCTAAATCAGTTTTTCCCTGCTGGTATTGTTCTAATAGAACGTAGGAAGCTCCTCTACCTAAGTAAGCATATTGATTATTTGGCTGGATTTTGATTACTTCGTTAAAAACCTCGATTGCTTCGGGGTAGTTTTTCGCTTCAAAAAGACTAAATCCTTGTTTTAAGTAATTTACAACTTTGTCACTATCTGGATTTGGGGTTGACTCAACTTGCATTCTCTCAATTTGCGGCTTGATGTTAGTGTCTGGCAGTGTTTGAGCGTTTACTCTGGGAGAGATTACCATGAAGCCCAGTAGTGCGATCGCGGATATTGTTTTTAAGCCTTTCATTTTTATTTCTCCAGTTAAGTTGTTGTAATTGATGAATAATCGGAATTAATAGTAGATATACTTACTTTATGAACCCTGTGTGGTGTTCTATTTCTTTATATTTCTCAGTGTTTCGGGGGTATGCACTTTTGAAAAATGATTTAATATTTCGCTTTCCTAATTTTTTATATATCTGGGTGATGTGGGGCTTATGCAAAAACAGCGTTACGCAATTTACAGTAAAACAGATAAATCCTGTAGAGACGTTGCAGTGCAACGTCTCCCTGTATTTAAATTAGTACCGACAATTTTGTGAAATGGTATAAAAAACACGTACCAATACCTAAACAACCAGTTTTGTCCAACAATTGAAAAAGACGTAACAATACCTAAACAACCAGTTTTGTCCAACAATTGAAAAAGACGTAACAATACCTAAACAACCAGTTTTGTCCAACAATTGAAAAAGACGTAACAATACCTAAACAACCAGTTTTGCCCACTAATTGAAAGAGACGTAGCAGTGCTACGTCTCTACATTAGTATTGCAAATCAAATTACAAATTATTTTTCTTTACACAACTGATTGGGAATATCTTTGATTATCTGCGACAATTCGGGTGAGGGATTGGGAACGGAATAGAATTGCTGCAAAGCATCTGACCATAATCCTTTTTGTGCGAAGTACTCGGCTTTACTAACAGCTATATTTTCTGCATCTGCACCTTGATTTTTCTGCAATCTTTCCAACAGCTTCAATTCTGCGGTGATGCGGTTTCGTTGCGGTGTTTCCATGATTTTAAAAGGAACGAACATAGTTGGGGAAGTACCTTCACCTTCGCTTAAGAAAACTGACCATCTATAGGTTTGACCTGGTTCTAAAGGTTTACCTGTATAATTTGCATTTTGAGTTCCGGTGACGATTTGAGTTGTTAGGTATTCTTCATTACCTGGAATCCCTACTGCTATTTTCTTGATATCACCTTTCCATAGGAATAATGGCTTGGTGTTCCAGATTATTCTTGTTTGATTTGGTGCGTCGGGAGAAATTAAACAGATTGGTCCACGGGAACCACCTTTTTTGGGTTTTATGGGGGGTTCTGGGTCGCCTATGGGTTTAAATATTTTATTCCAAAATGCTATTATGGGTGAAATATTTTGAGCGTAAATTGGTTGGTAAGTTAAGGAAAATAAACTGATGAAAGCTGTTGCTGATAAGATTGAACTACGTAACTTTAATTTTATTTTATTCATTGATTAAGTCTTTTTTTAGTAACAGCACTCAGAACGTAGAACCAAAAAGTTATTGTTGGTAACAGCCAAGGCAAAAGAATCGCTGCGGATGAGATATAAATCTGTAACCTAATTAGTGAAATGGTGGCGTAACCGATAGTTATTAAGATTAAATATTTTCGATTTTGTTCCGGTTTTTTACTTAGATACAATGATGTAATTTTACCTAATATTATTGTTAAACCAATTATCCATAAATCGGGAATTGGTATCACCATTCTGTTATTTAGGTAGTGATGTGTCATATATGCGTGAGCTTCACCACCTGTCAGTACCCCACGAGTATTATAAGGATTATCTTGATTTCTCCAATAACGCATAGCAGCAGGTAACTCGAAGTTATCTTCGTTATCTTTTCCAGTTCCCGCTTCTTCATATCCTCCAGGAGCAACGATGATAATTTGAGAAGGTGAAATAATTTGCTTTTCCACTAATTTCCAAGCGGGGATGGTTTGATAAACTTGTTTCGGTGGTATAGAAAAATCTATGATGGGATGCAGCCACATTTGACTGAGATAATAGCTAAATGCTGTTAATGGTTGCAGTCGTGTCCGTTTTGATTTCAAAATAGTCCTGTTATTAACATCATTGTTGATGTATCTATTCAGCTGCTGCCAAAATCGTTGTTTACTTTCTAATTTTGGTTGTGGTGAATTGGATAATTTTTGTAATTGTTGAGAAAGAGCTAAAAGAGCAGCGAAAGGTCTGGGTTTGGGGTTATCATTTGTACTGGGCAATAGTTGCATATACCAGGGTAAAAGTTCAATTTCTCCAAACAGACTCCAGTTATCGCTAGCAATTTGAGGATTTATGCTCAACCAATTACCATTGTTGTCACGAGTTGTAGCAAATACAAAGCGTGTGGGAGGAGATGAAGTTAACCCGGTTTTTATGGAGTTTGAAAGAAGAGCATCATTTATATTTGGTCGATCAAGTAAGTAGTCAATTCCTACAACGTTTGCTTTTGACTTTACCAGTTTATCAACAATTCGCGCCAAGTATTCGCGGTTTATCGGTCGAGGATTAGAAATTCCGGCTTTATTAATTGATTCGTTATCTATTTCTACGAGTAAAACGGGGGGAGTTGTTGCTGTGTCAAGTTGATTAGTTAATTGACGATATACAGCTTGTGTTAAAACTCGTTTTTCTAATAACCAACTTTGGACGGGAAGCTGTAAACTAATTAATGTCAAAACGGAAATTGTCGCAGTTTCTAAAGCTGTTGGTTTTAATCTTTTTAAAACTCTTTTAAATCCAGAAGGCTCAATACGAAATAAAGCTGCTGCTGGATGTCGAAATAAAGAAGGAATCAGATAAGAACTTGGATAGATATAATTATTTTGTTGTAAATATTCGCAAGCCTCTCTCAAAGATTGATGAACATCTTTATATTCTCCTAAAGCTTGAGAAAACTGCATAAAGAATTCAACCGCAACCTGATTGTGAATTGGTTCGCGCATAATTGCAACTTGACTGAATCCTAAATCAATTAGTTTATTTGCAATACTCAATCCACTACAAGAATTAAAAATTGCAACTTGTAAACCATTCTCTTTGGCAATAGTTAAAGGTTGGATAATTTCGCTGAGATATAAAGCGGTATTTGGGGCTATAACAATTTCTCCACCAGTTAAATTAGTTTCATTACTATGTCCCGCAAAAAATAAAATATCCCAACCGATAGGATTGGAAAGTTCGTCTACAATATCCTGTTTTAATTGATTAATATCCTTTCCCGATTCCCAACCAATAAATTTAACATCAACAACTTTTTTTAATAATTCCAAAGCCTTTTTTTCATCTGCAAATCCCAAACCAGTATCATCACCCAAAATTGCTAAAATTCTGGCTTTTCGCTGACGAATAGGAACTGTATTTGGTTTAGTAATATTTATTGGTTTGCGAACAATCCTGATATCAGAAGTAATAGCAAATTCATTCCCAATGTTCCAAGCTTCCCAAGGTAAACGTTCTAATTCTATGGAATTGCAAGTGATAAAAACAATCAGATTTTGGATTTTAGCTATTGTGGCACGGATTTGATATAGTTCAGCACTACGTAACCAATGACGAAATTCATCTAAAAACTTTGTTTCTGCTTCCACCAATTTAGCACGGTAATCAATGGGAGGTGCTGCTATAGTTCCGATATCGGCTACTTTTCCTCTGAATGAATTTTTATAAAATTTTAGATAACATTGCTGCCATTGATGATATAAATTTGCGATACTTTGAGGATAAGTTAAGGTAGCATTAAGTTGTTGACCTTCACCCCAAGAGAGTTCAAATAAACAAGTATTTTCGATTAATTGAATTTTGAGATTGAAATTGGACATTGGGAATTGGTAATGGTTAATTGGGAATGGGAAACTGCCATTTTATAGTCTACATTTAACGGGATATTTTACGAGATTATTCAAAAAATGTTACAATAAATTACCTGTTAAAACAAATGGTGGCTAATTATAAGGATAAACAAAGCTTTTTAATTCAAAGAATGAAAATGTTTTTCTTCTAGTCCATTTTAATCGACTTATGCTATTAGCCTGGAGAGCAGTGCATTGCGGAGGTTTGCAACCCCAGGTGGTTTAGAACGAAGTCGAATAATTCTTCAACAATATCTTATATCGTTTCCGTTTGTATCGGAATGATTTAGATTTTCTCTTTCCTCTCTTTCCTCTGCGTACTCTGCGCCTCTGCAGTTGTTTTTATCATTCCGGTGTAACCGGAATTGATATTACAAACCATTCCCAATTAACACAAAAGGAGCCCAATAATAAGGATGAGCAAAGGTTTTTGATTCAAGTTTTTTACCCGATGATGGTAATCCTTCTGGAATTAAACCTCCGGCTCGTTTAATATCGCTGACGGTAACTTCTTTGTTATAAAGTAACTGCAATTGAGCTAAACGCATCGCTTCAGATTTAGTAATTGGTTGTTTGCTATTTGCGAGATTATTATAAAAGTTTTGCATTAATTCGCTGGTGCTACTATCGGCAACTAGCCATAATGAAGCAATGACGGATTTTGCTCCTGTATTTAGAAAAGAATAAGCAAGACTTGCTATTTCTACACCATCTTGACGGGGAGCGGATAAAGCGGTTTGACAAGCAGAAAGTACTACTAAATGAATATTTTTTAAATCTACTAATGTTTTAATTTGGGGTATTGCGAGTTTTTTCCCATTTCCTAATAGTAAGTAGGATGCTTCGTCTCTACCTGAAACAAATTCGCCGTGAGTTGCAAGGTGTAAAATCTGATTGTGTTTAAGATTATTTTCCAATGTTTGAGAATTAAAAGATTTATTGAGATATTCGCTTCCTGAAAATATTCCTTTATCCTTACTGCTAATTTTAACAATATTATCTATTTCTTTGGGTACATTATTTAAAGCGGGGAAACTACCTACAGCATCGGAGACACCCATTGCTAAAACGTTAGTGTCTTTAATTGTTGTAGGTAATCTACTATTAGTATCAGTTAAATCTGCTGAAAGTACATTATAAATCGTGTAATTTTCAATTAAATATTGCTTACCATCGTACAATGCACTCATCGGAATGTAACGGATGACTCTATCAAGAGCAAATACTAAATTTGTGACTTTATTTTCTTTAAGTTCCGTTTCTAAAGGTTTGATTAGCCAATTATAGAGTTTTTGACTAACTGGTTTGATTTTAGCAATATCTTCAGCACCACAATAAGCACGTTTTTCGCATTCTTCCATTAATTCCCGGAATTGTTTAACAGTAGTTCCTAATTCATCACGGGAAACTTTGACTTCAAATTTTTTAGCTACATCATTAGAATACAGCAATAACCAAAGTTTATCTTCAAGTACAAAGGGATAAATCATCACTGTATTCGGTTGTGCTTGTACGATATCTGCAACTCTACCACGACGATTGGGAGGAAATATAGAATCGTCTTTTGAAGCGCGCTGGCGAATTTCAAATTCAATTTCTTTTAAATCTCGATCAAACTGCATCAGTAATGCTGTACGTTTATCGTAGAGTTTACTTTTCTCTTTACAGTTTGTCTTTTCACATTCGCTAATTCGTGTAGATAAAGCAATAATAGATTGACTTTCAGTTTGAATTTTTTTCTCGGTTTCGGTTATGGTTAGTTGAGGTTTTGCAGTTGTATCTGTTTTAGTTGAAGCAAAATCACGAATTTCTTGAATTTTCAATAAATCTAATACTTGTCGTGCTTCTGCTTGTCTTCCTTGGGTAATCAATAATTCGGCTAATTCGCGATAGATATCCGCTGTTTTAGTTCCTTGAAAATCAATTACTGTATTCAAGAAAGAGTTTTGTAATTCTGGTGGTAAACCTTCTATTCCCCGACGAATTTCTTCAATTCCGTTGATTGCTTGTTTATAATAACTAATCGCAACGTTAGTTTGATTTAACTTGCGGTAAACTCTACCCAAACCAGTATAAAGTCCCCAGTTATTAACAGTTAAGTTTTCAGGAGTTTGAATTGAAATTGCTTGTTGATAAGAATAAGTTGCTTCAGAATTTCTACCAAATCGATAATGAATCATTCCCAATAAATTAAGAGCGTCTTTTTCAAACACAGGATTTTCAACTTTTCTGGAAAACTCTAAAAAGCTTTGGGCTGATTTCATTGCATTAGCATCATTACCCAACTCACCATAACCAATACTTAGCATTCGATGAGCAAAAGCTTGTAATTGCGGTACTTTAATTTCTTGGAAAATAGTTAAAGCTTGTTGGGATAACTCAACAGTTTTTTGTGGATTACCTTGAGTAAAATAATTGTTAGCAAGAGATAATAACGCAATACCTTCACCACGAAGATTTTTCAAGTTTTGCGATGTCTTTAGCGCTTGTTGATAGTAATTAAGACTTTTTTGGTAATCTCCCAAGTTGTTGTAGATATCACCCAAATTAAACTGAGGAGAAATTAACAGAGGGGGACTTTCTAATTGTTGAGCAATTTTCAAACTTTGTTGGGTTAATTCTAAAGCTTTCTGATAATCTTTGAGTGAAGAGTAGTAATAACCAAGATTATTTAAAGCGTTTGATTCTGATTGGGGACTTTTTAATTCTCGTGCTATTTTTAATCCTTGCTCAATCAATTCTTTGGCTTTAGTATATTCACCAATGACTCGATAAGCGTTACCTAAATTAATTAATAACTGTGCTTCATCGTCGCGTTTATTTATTTTTCGTGCTAATTCCAAATTAGGTTGAGCAACAGAAATTACTTTTCGATAATCTCCTAGTGCTTCATAAATTTCACTCAGTGCAATTGAAAATGTTACTTCTCCCTGAAAATTTTGAGTTTCTTTAGATATAGTTAAAGCTTGTGTTGCTGTTTCTATACCTTGTTCATATTTACCTTGATATTTATATGCTTGAGTCAGAATTCCTAAACCCAATGCTTCTGCAAATCTATTTTTACTTGTTTGTGCTAAAGTTATCGCTTGCTTTGCAGTTTCCTCAGCTTTAACTGTATCTCCTAAGAAAAGATAACTTTGACTTAAGGAATTTAAAGCACTAATTTTATAAATATTAAGACCTGATTTTTCTAAAATAGAATAACTTTTTTGAGCAAACTCTAATGCTTTTTGATAATTCCCTTGGTTACGATAAATCTCACTAATATTTTTAAAACTACTATATTCTAATTGAGGTTTTCTTAACTGTTGAGCAATTATCAAAGCATTATTACTAGTTTCCAAAGCTAAAGGATAATTCTTTTGTTTCTGATAAATTTCGCTGAGTTTACTTAATACATCTACTTCTATTTCCGATTGTTTAATTTGTTGAGCAATCTTTAAAGCTCTCTGAGAAAATTCGATTGCTTTGGGTAAATTATTCAAATGAGTATCATATAAAGAAGCTAAATTAAGCAGAGCTTTTGCTTGTAGTTGATAATTTTTCAGAGATTGAGCTTTTGTGAAAGCTTCTTGAGCAACATTTAAAGCTTGATTATATTTTCCTAAAATTGCATAAATGGAACTTAATAAATCTAAAGCATAATATTGATAGAGAAAAAATGTTTCTTTTTCAATGGGTGATAGTGTATTGATGTCAATTTTTTGTAATACAGCTAAAGACTCTTGACTTACTTCCAATGCTTTTTGATGTTTTCCTGTAGCATTATAAGTACTAGATAAAGCGAGTAATTTACCTAACTCACCTAATACATCTTTCTGTAATCTACTAATTTCTAATTCTCTGAGACTGACTTGAATAACTTGATCATTTTTCCCCTGTAGAGTGTAAATCAAACTAAGATGTGATAAAGCCAAAGATTCTGTGTCTAAATTTTTAACTTCTCGCGCAATCATTACCGATGTTTGTAAAACATCAATAGCTTTTTCGTAGTCTTCTAATAAAATATAACCTCTTCCCAAAGTATTTAAAGCTTCAGCTTCTAATTGACGCTGTTTTAGTTCTTTCGCAAGACTTAAAGCTGATTGAGCATATTCAATTAAACGAGATGGAGAAATATTTGTCGTAGAATAAACATTTATCAGCCAATTTAACCGATGCAATTCATCCAGACGTAAACGATTTTTTCGTGCAAACACTAAAGCTTGTTCACCAAATTCTATCGCACGTTGTTTGTTATTTTGTAGTAAGTAAATTCGAGCTAAAACAGCAAGCCTTCTAACTTCAGCAACAGGATTATCTATCTGACTATTTACTAATTTAGCTTTATCTAATACCGCAAAAGCACGAGAATATTGATTTAGTGAAGCATATGTATCTGCAATTTGATAGAGAGTAAAACCTATTCGGTATTTATCACCCACTTCTTCGTGAATACGATTAGCTTGCTCTAAAAATTTTAATGCTTTTTCATCTTGATTTAAACCATAACTGTAAACTATTCCAATTCTTGCAAGTGTTTTACCTTCACCTTTTCTATCTTTTACTTGACGACGAATAATTAAGGCTTGCTCTAAAAATTTATTTGCTTTGTCATATTCCTTATTAATGTAGTAAAGCAAACCAATATTATCTAAAGTTTCCCCTTCACCTTTTCTATCTTTTAACTGTTTATAAATAGTCAAAGCTTCTTGTAAAGCCTTATCAGCTTTATCGCTTTCCTCTAAGAGGATGTAAACCTCACCAAGATGATTCAGAGTTTGAGCAATTCCGGCTTTATCTCCTTGTTGTCGTCGTATTTCCAACACACGCTGATAAGTTTCCAACGCTTGAAAATATTGTCCCTGACGGTACAGCAGCATCCCTTGCTCAAATAGCTTATCTGCTTCTAATGTAGGGCTTTGAATGAGTGAAGAAGGGATTTTTTGAGTTAATTGGGATGGAGTTTCTCCATACACCGGAAAACTCAGTGAAAGTATTATGCTAAAGGACATTAAACCAATTATTTTTAAACGAGAATACATAAACCAAACTCTCTCTCATAGGATATTAATCTTTTTATATAACGCTAGTGGTTCTAATTATACGAACAAAGATTACTGCGTTATATTTGTGTATATATCTGGGGGTTTGGGGGATTATGCAATTTTTAGGTTTGAGGTGGTTAATTGTGTTTATTTTTGCGAAAAATGGCATAAAGTCTCAAACAAGCATAGCACGGAACAAACAATAAATAAATATTTAGTCCACGCAGGTGGACTTTGGAAGGTGTAGACGCGGTTTCAACCGCCGATTATCACCAATTACCAATTACCAATTAGCCATTACCAATTACCGACTCATATCAAACGCAAAAGGCAATGTCACCTCAACACCATCTCCCAAACTTACACTTACTAAAAACTTCTCATCAAAGTTACCAACAACCCTAGTAAATAAGTAAGTATTTCCCAACTCTAAATTAACTTCTTGTTCTACCAAAATACCACTTTGGTCACTAACTCTTAATTTTAAATTATATGGTAAACTTGCTAAAGCTGGTGTACCTAATATTAATAATAATGTCCATGAATTGGGTTCAGATTCTGATAGCAAATACCAAGTTGCAGCATACAACCGTAAGGGAACTCCAGCTAAGGATAAATCTTGATAAGCACCTCTTGCTTGTACGGGTATTTCTAACCCTTGTTGTTGCAGTTGCGAGCTAATTACTGTAAATTCTTCTACAGGACTTCTCATTACTGGTTGTGGTGCAATATTCGGTAATAAATTCCAAGTTTGTTCCGCTAAATCATCTAATTCATCCCACAACCAACGTCCGACATTAATTGCTGGTTGGGTAATTAATTGAAATATATCTGATAGATGTTGCTGTAAAGATGTTTCTTTTAACGTCTCTATTTGTGTTTGTAAGTTATATACCCAATCGATTAATTCCGGAGTTGTTAAAACTGCGGTTGCTTGTTCCCATGTCAATACTTCCCAAAGTTCTTTTACTTTTAATTGAGGCAATTTTCTGATAAGTTCTTGTTGAATTAATTCTAATTCATGAGCGCGGTTTGTTGGGATTATAGGTAAAGGAATCGCTGATGGTTCTAAGCAACGTAAATAGAATATTAACCTATCTGGTTCGTTGCAAAACCAAGTTAATGGTATGGAGTATGTCCAATCTGAATCTGGCTGCAAATTGGAGCTTTGCTGTCTTTCAGATAATTCTTTATAGGATAAAAATCCTTGAATAATTGCTGTTTCTTCTTCTTCTAAAACTTCTACTAAAACGTAAAAATGGGGAATATATTCCGGTAAATCTACAACTATTCTAGATATATCAATTTGTTCGTCAATAAAACTTCCACTAGTAATTAAACAAAGCTTGAATTCACCTACTTTTAAATTAGTTAGAGTAGGAATTAAACTTGCTAAACCTGGTTGTAAAACAGTACATTCATCACGATTTATATTAAGAGAATTGCTTCTTGATTCTAACCAGTTTTCAAAAGCTGATAAACTTAAAGCATTCAAATAAGTTTGCCATTGTTTCGATTCATTTCTAACTTGGCTGCTTAGCTCTATCGCTTGGTTAATTTGTGACTGCGATAGAGATATTGCTTCTGGTGATAATTGTTCAAATTCTAGTGTCATTGGTAGTACTTTTGTTGATAATTTAGTCATTTTGCTGATTATTTTTATTACTGAATCAATTAATAATTAATATTTATAAGCAATTTTCTCATGTTCACTATTCACTGTTCTCTAGAATCTAAATATTGACATAATCTACTTGCAAATCTACTCCTTGTTGAATTATTTTTTGCTCCAGCCGCTTCTATTTCCGCTTCCGCAATCAAATTAGTAACTTGTTCTGTCAAGGCAATAGTAATTTGTAATTCTAAAGCTTGAAGCTTTTCCAAAGATGAATAATTATGCGCTAATTTCAAAACGCGACTTTTTAGTAATACCAAAAATTCGTTTGTAACATCAGCGCGAAATTCTTTAAGTTTGAGTAAACGAGTTACTTGAAATTGCGCTTTCATTTCTATACGTTTGGCTATTTCTGTCATCGATAATCCCTGACAATGAAATAATTTTAATGCTGTCAGAAATTTGTTAGCTTTAATAACATCTTTACGCTGCATTTTACTTACCCGTATTTGTGTAACGGTAGCTAAGGCATTATCCAAACATTCTAGAAACTGAGGACGATATATTTTTAAAAACTCACTGATTTGATTTTCTTCTTGATTATTAATAGTATTACTAGAACCTAAATAATTATTATCTATAGATTCTGTAGCTAAATAACCACCTCTAACGTGAATTCTATATTCCCGCAGATACTTGGCTAATTGTTGCAATTGTGCCATTAAATTATCTGTAGAAAAATTAGATTTGCCCGTACTAAGATTGCTTAATTTATCGCTAATTTGCTGTAATTGTTCAGTCGTTGGTGGTTGACATTTACTTGTTTTTCTAGCTCGACGCTGCTGTAACCTTTGAGCGCGGTAAACTATATGATAACTTGACAACAACCATTTATTTTGTTGAATTTCCGTAACAGTTAACGAGTGAAATTGACTTAAAATACGTTCCAACTGCTTAGGTTGAGTATCGTTAAGAATTGCCCAATCACTCAAAAGATAAATTCCACATTCCAATAAAAATTTATTTAAATCTGGATGCTGTTTTACCTTTCTACTCGTCCATGATGATAAACTACTCTGATTGATATCAAAACTCTGTAAGATTTCTAAAGAATAGCATTGATAAGAGTTTGTTGACTGCAATCTTCCGTCATCATTAAGTACATAGGGAAGCAAATCCCGACTGGTGAAACCCCCAACAGCACCAAACTGCTTCTCTAAATTCAAGCAAACTTTTTCAATTTCCCAAGAAATAAAGCATAGCAGACAGCGTTGTGCATTCATACCCTTATCAACAAATGCATCCCGATATAAATCTAATAACCGCAATTGAATATCCCGATTAGAAGGATTTTTGACATCGATTAATTCAGTAAATACTTGGTTAAAAAATGTCTGTGCTGAAGGAATCGACTGAATTTGACGATTTCCCGCAGCATTAATTCTGATTAATGTCCAATAATATGTTAAAGGATTAGTCATCGCTTTGCGATCGCTATTATATGAATGCATATTAAATGATGCGCGTAAATTTAACCAAGCATTTTTTCGATACATCTGCTCCTCAAGTTTCCTTAACCGTCATTAATTCTTAACTCTGAGCTACCACATGATTATGCACTTTTCGTGCTTCGACGAGTAGAAAGGTAGATTAACTTGAAATTTTGGTGATAAAATATAAACTACTACTCTTCCACCATTTCCAATAACTGCTGTTCACTCAATTGAGTAATCCCCAATTTTTCTGCTTTGCTTAATTTAGAACCGGCATTTTCTCCTACTACTAAATAATCTGTACTTTTACTAATTGAATCGCTAACTTTCCCCGCAAATTTTTCAATCAATTCTTTAGCTTCATCTCGTTTCAATGTGGGTAATGTTCCGGTGACAACAAAAGTTTTCCCAGCTAATTTTTGATTTATATTAGAAGTTGTTTTTTGCGTTTCTTCAAGCTGTAATCCTGCATTTTGCAAGCGTTCAATTAATCTTTGATTGGCTTCAATACCAAACCATTGATGGATACTTTCGGCAATTTCTACACCTATACCGTAAATGGCTTCGATATCTGTAACTTTGGCTGCTGCTAATTTGTCTACACTGTTAAACTTCTCAGTTACGGTTTGAGCGGTGACGCTTCCTACATGACGAATTCCTAAACCATATAATACCCGCGACCATGGTTGATTTTTCGATTTTGCGATGGCATCGATCAATTTTTCTGCGGATTTTTCACCCATTCTTTCTAAATCAGATAATGTCCCTTTTGTCAAGTCGTATAAATCGGCTACAGAATGAACTAAATTCTGATCTACGAGTTGATGCACGACTTTCTCACCGATTCCGCGAATATCCACAGCCTTACGACTTACCCAATGCTCAATTGCACCTTTGAGAATTGCAGCACAAGATGTATTAACGCACCTCGTCACCGCTTCACCCTTTTCTCTTACCACAGGTTGTCCACAAACGGGACAATGGCTAGGCATTTCAAAAGGTGTAGTATTTTCGGGACGCAATTCTTTAAGTACTCGTACCACTTCCGGTATTATTTCCCCAGCTTTCCGCACAATGACAGTATCCCCGATACGGATATCTAATTGAGAAACGCGATCGCCATTATGTAATGTAGCACGAGATACTGTGGTTCCAGCAAGTTGCACGGGATGCATTTCCGCTAAAGGAGTCAGCGCGCCGGTTCTACCGACATTCACGCTGATATTCTCTACACGGGTTGGTGCTTCTTCGGCTGCGTATTTGAGTGCAACTGCCCAGCGAGGGAATTTCTGGGTAAAACCTAATTCTTGTTGTAACTCGAAAGAGTTGAGCTTTACTACCACCCCATCGGTCATGTAAGGTAAATTTAACCGTTCTGTATCCCAATGCTGATAATATTGAGCAACTTGATCAAGAGAATGACAAAGTTGTTTATTTGGGTTAACTTTAAAACCCATTTTTTGTAATAATTCCAAAGCTTCCCATTGACTATTAGCAAAACTCCCATCATCCATACCAGGAATTTGCAAAGTATAAGCAAAGAAATCTAAACGTCTTTTATCTACCTTCCGCGAATCTAACTGTCTGAGAGTACCAGCAGCAGCATTGCGAGGGTTAGCAAATTGACTTTCATTTTTATATAATCTTTCCTGATTAATTTTTTCAAATACATCCAAAGGTAAAAACGCTTCACCCCGCACTTCTATTTGTTGTAAAGAATCGCGATTTTTGATTTCAATATCATCCAAATTTAATCTTAAAGGAATCGAACGAATTGTCCGCACATTTTGCGTAATATCTTCCCCACTCACCCCATCCCCGCGAGTTACACCCCTAACTAAAACGCCATTTTCATAAGTTAACGCTAAAGCATTACCATCAATTTTTAATTCACATACATAATCAACTTGCTCTTGATGGGGTGCGTTTCTTCTCCATCTTTCATCCCAAGTTCTTAATTCATCAACATTAAAAGCATTTTCTAAACTGTAAAGCGGAATATTATGACGCACCGAAGTAAATGCAGTTGCAGGTTTTTCCCCTACTCGTTGCGTCGGGCTATCGGGGGTGATTAATTGGGGGTATTGGGTTTCTAAATCCTGCAATTCACGGTACAATTTATCGTAAATGGCATCTTCCATTATGGGAGCGTCAAGGACGTAGTAAGCGTAACTGGCTTCGATTAAAAGTTTTCGTAGTTCTTCGATTCTTTGTTTGATTTCTGGTTGGATGGATTGCACCGAATACGCCTCTTTGTTTAAGAATAGAAGTTTAATCTAAAAGGTATTTAGTGCTTTTGTACTAAATTTGTTAGTGGTTGTCAAGATTTTTGGGATTATAAACCCAGCCCTTTCAATGCGAACAAAAGAACTATATCCTCTGTTTAGAGTAATTTACTCCCTTCCTGCTATAAGAAAACCAATAATATAGTATGAATGATTACATGAGAGATAATAAGAGGGAGCGCAACAAGTAATCTGTTTTCCCAGAATATTCGGGAACCATTCCAACACTCGGGGGAACCCCAAAAACAACAAATCACCACTAATATTATGATCTATAAGTCCATATAAGCTATAGATTTGTTCTGTTTTTGGGGTTTACACAAATTTTGTAGTTATTGACAATTAATCTGTGTGAGCAGAAAATTATATATGAATTTACTGATGTAATCCTAAATTAGAAGAAGCTAAAATCATGATGTTTTACAAAAACAAACAATAAGATATCTCTGGGTATATCAATTTTCACTCATCAAGTATACCAGTATATTTAATCAGTTTTTTAGACTTAATTAACTGCGTTTTTTTTGATTGTACTGCTGTAAAAGCCGAGTGGTTGAAATATCAGGGCAAACGCAAGAAAAATGACATGATAATATGCTATTGAAATGTAGTTATCA
>JACYMD010000129.1 GCA_015272215.1 Rivularia sp. T60_A2020_040
GCTTATTAAATTGGCACTTTAATTGTTAGTTTAGCATAATAAGTACTGAAGAACCATAATTAATAACTTTTCACTCCGCTGGTACTAACTCCTAATTCCTGAAAGCGGACGCTGAGCGGGTACACCTACTGAACGAGGAAATTTTGCTGGTGTATTAGCTACTTTTCGTAAATATAAACAATGGCGATCGCTATTACTAATAGGTGTATTAAATTGTTCGATTGATTCTATGACTCCACCCAACTGCTCTACGGCATTTTCCATGTTGTTAATTTCTTGATCGGTCAAATTACCCCGGTAAATGACAGCTAATCCCCCTAGTTTCAATAATGGTAAAGTATATTCCGCACAAGCCGAAGCTGAAGCTACAGCGCGAATCAATGCGATATCATAAGTTTCTCGGTGGTGACTATCTCTACCAATTTCTTCTGCTCTACAAGTAGTCGCAAAAGTGTTATTTAAATTCAGAACCGGCAAAATGCTATCTATAAAATTAATTTTCTTCTTAGTAGAATCAACCAGATTAACAGTAGAATTTTTGACAACTATAGCTACCGGAATTCCAGGAAAACCCGCACCCGTTCCTAAGTCAATAATCTGATTTTTTCTTGTATCTATTCCCTCTCCTGAAATTAAAAACTTGATTCCTCGTAAAGAATCCCATAAATGTTTTTCCCAAAAATCTTCAGGGTCAGTAATCCGGGTTAAATTTAGCTGACGGTTCCCTTCAACAATTAACTTATACAGACATTGAAACAGTTCTTGCTGCTCAAGAGATGGTTTCCAATCAAGGGTTTTTTCCCAGATATCGATCATCCGGGGTAAACAAAATGTAGTTGAATCGTTCACGAGTAAAATAACGAGTTATATTTTAGTACAAAATAGTATTTTACGTAGTATTTTAAATATTAACTCGATAAAGGTGAATTAAAAGTAAAAGGTTTTAAATTTGGAGACCAATCAACCAATCCAACTACGATTAGAACAAGTCAGTTTAGTGGAAAAACTGACAACTCAAACCAAGCATAAATTGCCAGAATATCAGATATTACAGGATATTTCCTTTGAGATTTGTGAAGGCGATCGCGCTGCTATTGTCGGACCAACTGGAGCGGGTAAATCTTATTTATTGCGTCTTTTAAATCGTTTATGGGAACCTACAAGCGGTAAAATTTATCTAGAGAATCGGGAGTATCGGCAAATTCCTGTCATCGAATTACGCCAATCGATAACCCTTGTAGCCCAAGAAACAAAGCTTTTAGGAATGAGTGTCAAAGATGCTCTCATATATCCTTTAACTCTACGAAATTTATCAAAACCTCAAATTGAGCAGCGTTTAAGCTATTGGATGGAACAGCTGCATATTCCTAACAATTGGTTGAGTCGGACGGAAGTACAGCTTTCCACCGGAGAGCGACAGTTAGTAAATCTTGTTAGAGGTTTAGTTATCCAGCCAAAGATTTTATTACTAGATGAACCAACCTCTAGTTTAGATTTAGTTACCGCTGAGCGCGTGATAGAAGTTTTAAATCAGTTATACGAAAAACATCAGACTACAATTGTGATGGTAAATCACCAGCTAAATATAGCCGAAATGTTTTGTACGCGGCTTTTATACTTGCAACAAGGTCGTTTAATCACAAATCAAACAGCTTCTCAAATAAACTGGAATAATTTGCAAGAAAACTTGAAACAAGCAGAAACCGACGATGATTTTGAATTTTAAAAGTCAAAGGCAACAGGGAAGAGGGAAGAGGGAAGAGGGAACTGTCAACTGTCAACTGTCAACTGTCAACTGTCAACTATCCACTTCTGCTCATCTCCCAGAAGCAATAGTAGAATGTTGAGTTGTAAATTGATTTTTTGGTTGTTGATTTTGGGTTAATTGAGCAGATGATTGAGAAATATTTTGAGAAACATTTGTATTCAGCATTTCTATGTTAAATCGGTATCCTACGTTGCGGATGGTTTGAATTAAACTCGGTTGACGCGGATCTAATTCAACTTTTTTTCGCAGCGATAATACGTGTGTATCAATTGTGCGCGGATTGTCTATAGCATCTGGCCAAGCACGACGCAATAATTCTGAACGGGAAAGAGGCATTCCAGCAGCTTGCGCTAAAACGTAGAGCAAACTAAATTCCTGGGGTGTTAAATCAATAAATTCACCTTTAAAACGGACGCGACGTTGTATTAAGTCTATTTGTAAAGCACCGTAATCCAGATAAGCTGGAGCTACAGGAGTGCGTTTGCGACGAACAAGCGCTTCTACTCGTGCTAAAAACTCTTGCATCCCAAAAGGTTTACTTAAATAATCGTCGGCACCAGCTTTCAAACCCGTAACAACATCAGCTTCATTACTTCGCGCAGAGAGCATTAAAATCAAAGGCTGTTGCTGACGATGTAACCAACGGCAAAACTCGATTCCATCACTATCAGGCAAGTCAGCATCAAGAATCACTAATGTTGGTTGATGAGTCAAAAAGGCTTCTCTTGCTTGATAAATGCTAGCAGCCTGGAATACCCTATATTCCAGTTGTTGTAAGTGCCAACCGAGCAGCGACCTTAAATGGGGATTCCCCTCAATAATTTCAATACAAACTGAACCCACGGTGGCAAAACCCCTCATTCGAGCATGACTTTCAAAGTAACAAAGCTTATAGCCTTCGTTTTGTAACCGTTGTTACTCCCATTCGTATTTGCTTGACATTTATGATTTTTTTTATTTTGCGCTATATTATTTTGTTACCACTTTTACAATATGATTGGTGGGGTTGGTAACAATTTTCAATTTTTGTTATACTTGTTTAAAATATTTTTTAGCCGCTTTGTTTTTTTATTGATGTTTAGTTCCGTTCAAATCTCACTCAACAAGCTACACTTAAACCAATCTCCACAAGTCTTTTATGGTGAAAACAAAGTAGATATTAGTTATCGGATAGGGAAAAGCTTTTCTTTGTGTAATTTGTAATTAGCTTGTAGTTAATAATGTTCAAAAAATATAACAGCCGCTTATTTACTCATCACATTAAGCCTATAAAAGAATAGGATATATGTAGAGGTCGTGGCAAGATCAATTTTTTTTAGCAAGTTTTATTAACTTGTGATTCATGGTCATCTAAAAGTAATACTTCACATTTGAACTGGAATCATTTACAATTCTCATTCCAACCCTCTAATAGCTCTTTTTTGCATTATGCTCCAAGACGCACGAACAATCCGCTACTATCAAATACTAACCGATGCCTTCATCGAACTCTGGAATCGTGGTTATCGTACAGATGATATGCGGATTTACCTTGATGGTTACTTAGCCGCATTAAGGACTAGTAACAGCATTGAACCTTACTTAATTCATCGTTTAGAGGAAGAAGCTACTCGCTTCTTGTTTGATGGTTCTAATTTTGCGGTGACTCAACCAGAGCCAGAGCCAGATTACTATTAATCAGCTTTGCTAGTCAGTTAATAGTAATTACTGCTTAACGCAAATTATTATAACACTCTATCTCTGAGTGTCAACTGTAGCAGCGGTGAGATTTTTTGTAAAAGTTTTGTAGCAATTAGTAGCAATTAAATTAACAAAAATTTCCCCTCACTTGGTTGGTTATCCCAAAAAGTTCGTGAGGGGCTTTTTTTTGCTAGCGCTGTTGCGGAAGGTTAGGAGTTTGGAGTTTGGAGTTTGGAGTTTTCTATTCCCTATTCCCCATTACCTATTGCCTATTCCCCATTACCTATTCCCTAAGAAGCCATTGCGACTTCAACCATTTGCTGTAAATCACCTTTTTGGTAAAGTTCAATCAGAATATCACTTCCACCAACGAATTCACCATTGATGTACACTTGGGGAATTGTTGGCCAGTTAGAGTATTCCTTGATACCTTGACGGATTTCTGCATCTTCAAGAATATCAAAAGTTTCGTAGGGAACTGCCAAAGTGTTGATAATTTGCACAACATTGTTAGAGAAGCCGCACATAGGCATTAACTTGCTTCCTTTCATGAAAACCATGATTTTGTTTTGCTGTACCAAGTTATCAATTCTTTCTTTAACTTCTGGTGTCATGATGTTTCCCTTTGATTATGGTATTTTGACTAGTTGACCGGCATTTTAAGTTAGAAGCTGATGGTTAGTAATATAGCTAAGGTGCCTGAAAATGTTCATCGGTATTTTCAGCTGTAACTCATCATGCATAACCAATGATTGAAGGTTATGAAACGGCTGTTGTTTCCCAAGCTTCGGGAGTGTATGTTTTGAGTGCTAAAGCGTGAATAGCTTCGGTAGACATAGCTTGTTTCAACGCAGCGTACACCAACTGATGTTGTTGTACTAGTCCCTTGCCTGCAAATTGCGATGAAACTACACTTACTTGATAATGATCACCACCGCCAGTCAAGTCTTGTACTTGAATCTGAGCATCTGGCATTTGTGCCTTTATCATTTCCTCTACTTGTTGCGGACTTATCATCGCAATCCCTACAAATTAATTTATTTCTCTACACTTTATATATTATGTACAAATTTTAGACAATTTTAGATCGTACTAATCAATTATTCACTTACCAATTAATTACGTGAATGTTTAAATAATTATAGATAATTTAATCCTAGCACCAGAAATTCCACGAAATCGCGGGAGTTCCCAGGAACCCACGGAACGAAGTGAAACATAGTTCCGCAGTAATCTCGGAACCATTACAAAACATATAATGTATTCAGGTATAATTAGGTGATGAAGCAAGTCTTTACAGTATCCTGCAAGCTCCAAGTTACCACTGAACAAGTCGCCAAATTGGATGACTTGCTTAAAGTGTTTGCGGATGCTTGTGAATACGTGAACGGGACTGTGAAAGAAGGGCTGACTAACGAACTCGCCATGCAATCGTTGGTTTACAAGGATGTTAGAGCGAGGTTTGGGTTGTCTTCTCAGTTGACTATCCACGCTATTCGTCGAGTAGCGGGAAATCGTAAGACGGCGAAACTCCTAGGGAAACCTGTAAAAGGTTTTGCTCCAACATCTGCCACCTATGATCTGAGGACGTTTAGCTTTCGTGAGGAAGATTGGACAGTTAGCCTCACTATGTTGGGTAAAAGAGAGCGATTGCCTCTCACCATCGGCAACTACCAACGAGGTTTGCTCAAGGGACAAAATCCTAAAACGGCAACATTGGTAAAGCGTAGAGATGCCAGTTTTTATCTGAATATCCAACTCGAATCTATTCGGGAAAAACCACAGGAGACTGATCGGGTTTTGGGTATAGATTTAGGCAGAACCGATATATACTTCACGTCTGAAGGGGATTCCTATAGCGGCGAACAAATTACGAAAATTCGAGACAAATATAGTAACTTGAGAAGCTCGCTCCAACAAAAAGCAGCGAGAGGCACAAGGAGTAGTCGGCGTAGATGCAGGCGACTCTTGCAACGGTTGTCGGGCAAGGAGCGAAGATTTCAGAGTCATGTTAACCACACCATCAGTTACCGTTTAGTGCTTTATGCTAGAGCTAACCAGCAAGTTATCGCTCTTGAAGAGCTTACTGGTATTCGAGAGCGCACTAACAAACTGCCTAGGTCGAAAACCGAGAGACGCAGAAGTAATTCTTGGAGCTTCTACCAATTGCGCCAATACCTGAATTATAAAAGCATTAAGTTCGGCGTGAAATTGATTTTGGTAAATCCAGCCTACACCTCGAAAACCTGTCATTGTTGCGGGGTTATTGGTAATAGAAATGGTAAGCATTTCCGGTGTTTGAATTTAGCTTGTGGTTGGGTTGGTGACAGCGATTTGAACGGGAGTAAAAATATTTCTGCAATCGGGCAACTAATAAACTTGCCTGGAGGCACAAGTACATTGTTCTGTTCCTTGCAGGATGTTGTGCTTAGGGCTACTGAAAACCCTACTCTCAGCCGTCAGGCAGGGTAGGGTAGTTTATAAGCCACCGCCAAAATTTTTAAAATTTAACGGTGGTATATTTAATAATTTTATCGTGAGTATAAAAAAATTAGTTATTTTTTGGGTGAAGAAGCGTTACCACCACTTCTAGGATAAGGAGAATCAACAAAACCCAATTCAAACAATTGTTGATAAGCTTTTTTGCCTAACTCTCTGCTGGGATTCTGACTTTTGATAATTTGTACTAACAAAGGTACAGCTAATTCTGGTTTATTTTGCGCTCTGTTTACTAGTGCTAACTGATAGGTAGCTTCATCTCGCATTTGAGCAGCAGATAAAGCTTTTTGACGCTGGGAATCAGCAACTCTATTATCAATTCCGGCAAAGCTAGAGTTTAGTTGCTGATAGAAGTTTGATAGCTGATTGAAAACTAAACGTGCTTCCTTGAGTTTAGTCTCGGCTAAAGCGTAATTTTGCGAAGAAACAGCATTACCAGCTTCAGACATTAAACGCTTTCCACCGTCAAGGCTTAAAACACTACTTGTTTGTCCAGTGGGATTTATTGTATCAATACCATCTGGTTCTATAGGTTGTACAGGTTCTACTTGCGTGCTACCACTGGGTAGTTTAACCTGAGCTAAACCAGGTGATACCAGGCTAAAACTTGCTATTACTGATAGTAAAGCAAGACTAATATTGGGAACAGTTAGAGCAAATTTCATGGGGATAAATACTTGGGACAACTAAACAGAACGGGCATAGAACTGAAGGGTATCTTAACTCTGTTTTGCTATGAAAACAAAGCAAAGCTACATACACTCTTGTCTTTGATTTAGACTGAAAATCAAATCAACTGAGTTCCCACAGACATTAAAGTCACCAAAGTAGCTGTCATGAGTACGAATGCAAACTCTCCAGAAAATTTTCCGTCGAATATACCTACTAGTAGTTTAGGAATGATTATACAACGTGGTGGTGAAGAATTAGTTTTAGAGAAGCTTCCAGACCGTTTTACAGTTCGTAGTAATACTAATATTCCGGTTCCACAATTAGCTCGAAATTTCTTAGGTAGTTGGCGTAGTAGTATTCCTACTTCTCGTTTAGAATTATTCAGGGTTGCTTCTACAAAGTTAGAGATGGCAATGTCCCAAGCCCGGAGTTCGACAAATGTTGCTTTTGCCAGTCATGTTTACCAAATTAAAGGTAATCCTGGTACGGCAGTTTATTTGAGCGACCAAATGACGATTCAATTTGCTTCTTGGGTCGATAATACCAGAATCAAATCGATTGCGGCAAAGTTTGGTTTAGTTCTTGACAAACCTGTTGATGGTCTTCCTAATACTTTTGTCTTTATTGTCGGTCAACAAGCTACACAAAATCCGATCAAAATTGCTAATCAGTTACAAGGATTATCTGAAATTTTAGCTAGCGAACCTAATATTATTATCCGTCAAGAATCTTATTATAAACCTCGCGACCCGCTTTATTTTCAACAATGGTATCTCAATCACAATGGTGGCAATCAATTGGCTCATGGTTCTCATATTTCTGTGGAAAAAGCTTGGGATATTACACGGGGAGTTCGTTCGGTTGTTGTTGCGGTGGTTGATGATTCTTTTGATTTGAATCATCCCGATTTCATGGGTAGTGGAAAAATAGTCGCTCCTTTAAATTTAAAAGATCAAGATTTTTTACCTATACCCACACAAGAACAACCAAGTCATGGTACTGCTTGTGCAGGAATTGCCATCGCATCTGAAAATGGTACGGGAATTGCTGGAGTTGCTCCTGGCTGTGGATTTATGCCGATTCGTACTAGTGGATTTTTGGATGATGAATCTATTGAAGCAATTTTTGATTGGGCGCTTGAAAAAGGAGCAAGTGTAATTTCTTGCAGTTGGGGAGCTTCTGCGGTATATTTTCCTCTTTCTTTACGTCAACGAGCGGCTATTACTCGCGCTGCCACAAAAGGACGCAATGGTAAGGGTTGTGTAATTCTATTTGCTGCCGGTAATGCCAATCGTCCGATTAACGGTACCGTATATGAGAGCGGCTGGGTTAAAGATATAGTCACAGGTAAAACACGATGGCTCAGTGGTTTCGCGGTACATCCAGATGTAATTACTGTTTCCGCATCCACTAGTTTGAATAAAAAAGCCGCCTACAGTAATTGGGGTAGTAATATTTCCATATGCGCTCCTAGTAATAACGCTCAACCGGGAATGTGGTTTGAACAAACTGGTTTTATTTATACTCAGCCAGCAATTGCAGCTTCACTTCCTGGAAAGGGAATGTTCACAACTGATCAATTAGGAGCCGCAGGTTATAGCAAAGATGATTTTACTCCTTATTTTGGTGGCACTTCTGCCGCTACTCCGGTAGTTGCTGGAGTTGCAGCACTGGTTTTATCAGCGAATCCTGACTTAACAGCCCAGCAAGTAAAACGCATACTTGAAGAAACCGCAGATAAAATAGTTGATTTAGAACCCGATCCACAATTAGGTTTGCGTTACGGCAGTTACGATGATAATGGTCATTCCCAATGGTTTGGTTATGGTAAAGTTAACGCCGAAAATGCCGTGAAAGCAGCGCATAAACTGCAAATAAATGCCGCGATCGCAACGAAGAATATACTAGGACGTAATAATGTAATATTATCAATTCCCGATAATTATCAACAAGGCATAAAAAGCCCGATTATGATATCCGAGTCTAGTAATGTCCGCGATATCCAAGTTAGCGTTGACATCACCCATGAATTTTTAAGTGATTTAGAAATTTATTTGATTGCCCCAAACAATCAAAGGGTATTATTACAAAGTCGGACTTTAGGTCGTCGTCAAGAATTACAAACTACTTATTCAGTCCAAACCCATGCAAGTTTAAAAAACTTACTCAATCAATCAGCTCAAGGAAATTGGCAATTATGGATTATTGACACGGTACCACAAGATACAGGCAAATTAAATAATTGGCAACTGCTTTTATCAGTTAACAGTTAACAATAATTAGTTGGTATGGTTCAACAATTAACAACTATCAACTAACTTTCTATGTGTACAAAACCACTACTAGCTAAATCATCATATTGATAGTTAAGTTGTTGGAGTGCATGATGCAAATCATCGGTAAGACTTTTCGCATCTTGCTTGATGCAGCCTTGGGCATAGTCAGAAACTTTAATTGGTGAACCGATGCTAATGCTCACATCCGCACCCCAACTGGGATAAGGGTGACTGTAATTTAAACAAATCGGTACAATTTTCACTCCTAAACCGGGGTGAGATGATTCAGCGCTCATTGCCAAACGAGCAATTCCTGGTTTGAGCAGGTGAACATCGCGATCGCGAAAAATACCGCCTTCAGGATAAATAACTAACATTTCGCCACGTAGAAGCAATTCAACGGTATGACGAAGAGTTGTAATTGAAGGACGTTTGGCATTTATGGGGAATCCTCCTAAACGCCGCACAAACCAGCCTTGAAAGCCTTGACATTCGGTACTTGTAACCATAAAACGCAAATCTCTTCCGGTAATATATCGTCCGGTTGCATAAGGTAAAAGCAGGGAATCCCAACGGGCTTTATGAGTAGGAGCTAAAATTACAGGACCACTTTTAGGTAAATTTTCCTGTCCTGTAATTGTGATTTGGCTGAAATACAAAGGTAAAAGTATATTTCCTGCCAATAGGTAAGTTAAAGAACTTAACCAAGGAGAAATTCGCGAATCAGTATCAGCCAACTTAGTATTTGTTTTAACACTCTTTGAGCAGATGTTCAGTAGGTCTGGCTTGAGAAAAGTTGGATTTGTTAGTTCTTCCTTGTCTGGCTCAATCAATGAGTCCGAAGCCCTATCGCTTGAGGAAAAATCTTTTGGACGGGGATTTAAACTCTGTCCAAAACCTAAACTATTGCCTCTTGCCTTTTGCCTTTTGCCTTTCACGGTATCAAATATTGAATCAAATTCCATCATCACGGTGACTGCTGAATATTGAGTAAATCAAAATGTAAACAATTCTTGATTAGTAACACCGTAGATTTTCTGCCCCGATTTTTGTAGCACTAACTGGACAGTTTTACCTCTGTCCTTTAAGTTATGCTATGTCGCCGATTAGCAAACCAAGTTTGTAACTGTTGGCGACACTCAGATTCTAAAATGCCTCCAATTACACGCAAACGGTGATTAGAAGCCGCACTATCAGGAATGTTGGCAACTGTGCGAATCGCCCCAGTTTTCGGATCATCTACTCCATAGATTAGTAGACCTACACGGGCTTGGACAATAGCACCAGCACACATCGGACAAGGTTCGAGAGTAACGTAGAGAGTACATTCATCTAATCGCCAATTTTGTAACCTGCGTGTTGCTTCACGTATAGCGAGGATTTCCGCATGAGCGGTAGGATCATTGTCGCGTTGTTTTCTGTTTTCACATAAAGCAATTGCATTTTCAGATGAATTAATAATAACAGCGCCCACAGGAACTTCACCTGCTTCCCCAGCCGATTCGGAAAGCTTTAACGCTTGTGCCATCCACTTTCTGTGTATCAGATATTCGGAATAGCTACTTAACATATTCTTAATCTGAAAGTTAGTTGTTAGTAGATAGTTGTTAGTTGTTGGTGGTTAGTTGTTAGTTATTGGTAGTTAGTTGTTAGTTGTAGAGTGTGTGACGCTCTGTTATCAATGCTGTAGGATAAAAAACAGATTATCAGCCTCATGCACCAACTGTAATCCATAAAAGTTGTCAACCGTCAACTGTCAACTGTCCACTGTCACTGATTGATTCAACATCGGATCAAGTTGACCTTGAGTATCTAATTGATACAAATCATCGCAACCGCCAACGTGTTGATTATTAATAAAAATTTGCGGTACTGTACGTCGTCCATTAGCGCGTTCTGCCATTGCAGTTCTGGCTGTTGCGTCTCCATCAATTTTATATTCAGTAAATTTAACGCCTTTCCACCACAAAAGCATTTTTGCACGAATACAGTAAGGACAAGACTGCCAAGTATATATTTCTACATCAGCTTTGATTTGTTCGGGATGGCGACCTAAAAGCGGGTTAAGAAAATCGAACATGATAGATATTTTTAAGGCTATTTAACGGCGAATAACTTAAATATAATAAATATAATAAATTTTATTTAGCGAAAATACTCAGTAAATATAGTCAGCAGGACAAACCTTCCACCACCCACTTTCACTTTTAAGCAGCAAAACTTAACATAAACCCCAGTCAAGATAGATTTCCACTGGTATACGCCCTTTGGTAGACTTAATAACTGATATCGCAATTCGCATTCTACCGCGAATGGCCAAGCAATTGAGAGGGCAGACTTCGTGGAAAATACTCTTGGGTTAGAAATTATTGAAGTAGTAGAACTAGCGGCGATCGCTAGTTCTCGGTGGATGGGTAAAGGTGAGAAGAATACCGCAGATCAAGTGGCTGTAGAAGCTATGCGGGAAAGAATGAACAAAATCTATATGCGCGGACGCATTGTGATTGGAGAAGGGGAACGGGATGAAGCTCCCATGCTTTACATTGGTGAAGAAGTGGGAATTTGTACTCGTGAAGATGCCAAAAGTTACTGTAACCCCGACGAATTAGTTGAGATTGATATTGCAGTTGACCCTTGTGAAGGTACTAACCTAGTAGCATATGGTCAAAATGGCTCTATGGCTGTATTGGCAATTTCGGAAAAAGGCGGGTTATTTGCAGCACCCGACTTTTATATGAAAAAGCTTGCAGCACCAGCACAAGCACGGGGTAAAGTTGATATCAATAAATCTGCCACCGAAAACCTGAAAATTCTATCGGAATGTTTGAATCGTTCCGTTGAAGAATTAGTAGTAGTAGTGATGGATCGTCCCCGTCACACAGAATTAATTGCCGAAATTCGCGCTGCTGGTGCAAGAGTACGCTTAATTAGCGACGGTGACGTTTCTGCGGCTATTTCCTGCGGTTTTGCCGGAACTAATATTCATGCACTAATGGGTATTGGTGCAGCACCCGAAGGTGTAATTTCTGCTGCTGCAATGCGTTGCTTGGGCGGTCACTTCCAAGGACAATTGATCTACGATCCAGAAGTAGTGCAAACAGGTTTAATTGGCGAAAGCAGAGAAGGTAATCTTGCTAGACTCAAAGAAATGGGTATTAATGACCCAGATAAATGTTACAACGCTGAAGAACTAGCTTGCGGTGAAAACGTACTCTTTGCAGCTTGCGGTATTACTCCCGGTACCTTAATGGAGGGAGTTCGTTTCTTCCACGGAGGTGCTAGAACTCAAAGCTTAGTAATTTCTAGCCAATCCAAAACCGCCCGGTTTGTTGATACCATTCATATGTTCGATAGTCCACAAACCCTAAATCTTAAGTGAAAAGTTAGGAATTAGTACCACCGGAGTTAGTACCACCGGAGTTAGTTTTGTAGAGACGTAGCAATGCTACGTCTGTACGGGAGTTAGGAGTTAGGAGTTAGGAGTTGTTTAACCTTTAACCTCTAACCTTTAACCTTTTTTATCAATTATCAATAAATAGTTAGTAATTACCATTTTAAGTAATGCATATAGCAGTAGTAGGGTTAAGCCACAAAACAGCCCCAGTCGAGGTTAGAGAAAAACTTAGTATTCCCGAACCACAAACTGAAGGGGCGATCGCTCATCTGTTAAGCTATCCGAGTATTGAAGAAGTTACGGTTCTCAGCACTTGTAACCGTTTGGAAATTTATATCGTTACTCAAGAAAGCGAACAAGGTATCCGAGAAGTAACTCAGTTTCTCTCAGAACATAGCAAATTACCTGTAATATCTTTGAGACCTCACCTGTTTATGTTGCTACATGAAGATGCTGTCATGCATTTGATGCGAGTTTCATCTGGTTTAGATAGCTTAGTACTCGGAGAAGGTCAAATTATGGCTCAAGTGAAAACCACTCATAAAATTGGTCAGCAATATAAAGGGATTAAAACAGTTCTGAATAAATTATTTAAACAAGCTATAACTGCTGGTAAGCGGGTACGCAGCGAAACTAGTATTGGAACTGGTGCGGTTTCCATCAGTTCTGCAGCGGTGGAACTAGCGCAGATGAAAGTACAAAATTTAGCCGCAGTTCGAGTCGCGATAGTTGGTGCTGGGAAAATGTCGCGTTTACTAGTACAGCATTTGGTTTCAAAAGGTGCGGGAGAAATTTGTATTCTCAATCGTTCCATAGCAAGAGCAGAGGAATTAGCAAAGCAATTTAGCGCTTGTAACATCCAGATTGAAACTTTGGACAAAATGATGCAAGTAATTAACGAAAGCGATTTAATATTTACAAGTACTTCGGCAACAGAACCAATACTTGACCGCAGTAAATTAGAATTAATTTTAGAATCTACTCGTCCTTTGATGTTGTTTGACATTTCCGTACCGCGCAATGTTCATTCAAATGTCAACGAGCTAAACAACGTACAAGCATTTAATGTAGACGATTTGAAAGCGGTAGTCGCACAAAATCAAGAAAGCCGTCGTCAAATGGCTCAGGAAGCTGTATCTATTTTGGAACAAGAAGTAGAAGCTTTTGATATTTGGTGGCGCAGTCTGGAAACGGTTTCCACAATTAGTTCTTTGCGAAACAAAATTGAAACTATTCGCGAACAAGAATTAGAGAAAGCTTTATCTCGATTGGGTTCGGAATTCGGCGAAAAACATCAAGAAGTCATTGAAGCTTTAACGCGAGGAATAGTTAATAAAATATTACACGACCCAATGGTACAGTTGAGAGCCCAGCAAGATGTAGAAGCGAGACGAGACTGTATGCAAACTCTGCAAAAATTGTTCAATTTGGATGCAGAAGAACAATATAGTTAGATTGGGAATTGGTAATTGGTAATTGGTAATTGAAGTATATATTTGAAAGATGGTTTGTTTGGCTGTATCTAGAAAAAAATAAGATTTCCCGTTCACTGGCAAAATCCATCGCTCAACCCCAAGGTGTGGCAATTTATGATCCTACAAGAATTATCCGTTCGCTGGATATTTTTGTGGCAATGGCAAATATGTGTGGTATTGCCGCTCATTTTGTCGGTACAATTACAACTCTGGCATTGTTCAATTGGCTCCATCCTGAGTTGTAATGTATGGTTCGTAAAAAATCAATTTGGCTGAATATAGTGCTAAGTAGCGTTATTAGCTGTGGTTTGCCTGTTGTAACTTCAAATCGAGCTATTAGTGCCGAAAGATTAAAGCTTTCTTTTGGGATAGTAGAAAGGTCAATTTCTGTTGATTCTCTAGAAATTTATGCTAAAACTGGTGAAGTAAATGATGAACTAGCAGCATATTTTAGATATATTCCTGAAGCTAGTCAACAAGAATTAAGAGAAGTATTACTTGCTCCTATTCCTTTAAGAAGTGTTGAAGTTTCTCAATTTCTTTATTCACCAATTGGGGAGAAATTATTAGAAAATATTTCACAAATTTTTCAAAGTGAATTTCGCAACCGTAATCAAGCAACTAGAAACAAGTTGCGTCGCAGCAGTGGATTTTATGCAACTCGTTCCGCATTGATTTTAGCCGCAATAGAACCAAATAATTTTACGCTTATAAATATATTACGTAAATTTCCTTCTCAAACTATTTCTATCGATTTATTTCGCAGTTTGGAAATTGGATTAAGAGCTAGAAATATCGTCAATCGGACTCAAAAAGCAGTTGCATTAATCAACGAACAATCTTTAAAAGAAGCTGGTAAAGAAACGATATCAAATAATATTATTTCTAATGCATTACGACGAGGAGATTTAATTTACACAAAACAAAGTTTTACTCTCACCGATGTATCGCGGATTCGTTCTTTTCCATTAGATATTTATTTACCTCAAAATTTACCGCAAACAACTAAACCTCTGCCGGTAATTGTAATTTCTCACGGATTGGGTTCTGACCGCAGCAGTTTTGCTTATTTAGCCGAATATCTCGCTTCCCATGGCTTTGTAGTTGCTGTACCCGAACATCCCGGTAGTAATTCTCAACAGTTACAAGCATTGTTAGGAGGAATTGCGAACGAGGTTACAGACTCTAGAGAATTTATTGACCGACCTTTAGATGTAAAATATATTTTAGATTATCTCGAACGTCTATCCGATTCCAATCCCGCATATAAGGGACGTTTCAATATGGAACAAGTAGGTGTAATTGGACAATCTTTTGGCGGTTATACGGCTTTAGCGTTAGCAGGTGCCGAGATTAATTTTGCAAATCTACGAGAGAATTGTCCGGTTAATCAAGACACTTTGAATGTTTCGTTATTATTGCAATGTTTAGCTTTAAATTTACCCGAATTCGACTATAATTTATCTGATTCAAGAGTTAAAGCAGCAGTTGCAATTAATCCAGTTGGTAGTAGCGTTTACGGTCAAGAAGGTTTAAGTAAAATCAATATTCCCGTGATGATTGTGGCAGGTACTGCTGATACTGTATCTCCTGCATATCCAGAACAGATTATACCTTTTAGTTGGTTAACAAATGAAAATAAATATTTAGTATTAATGAACGGTGGTACACATTTTTCAACAATTGCAGAATCACCCAACTCAACTATTCCTGTACCATCCCAGGTTGTCGGTGTTTCTCCTAATTTAGCCCGCGATTATACAAGTTATTTAGCTGCTGCTATGTTCAAAAGTTATGTTGAGAATAATCTAAATTATCGCCGTTATTTAAGTGCAGATTATATCAATTCTGTTGGTCAAGGGCAATTATTTTTAAGTATAGTTAAAGAACTTACAAATGAACAATTAAGTTCGATAAATAAGGATGATAAAAGATTGAATGTAGTGACTTATCCATAAATAAATAAAAATAAAAATAAAAATAAAAATAAAAATAAATTGGGATGAAATTTTAACGCAGAGGAATACAAAAGTAAGCGCAAAGTAACGCGGAGTTGTTAGATTTTCCAATGATTTAATTCGTGAATTGTACGACTTTTTGTTCTAAAACTTGAATAAAACCGACCGCAGTTTGAATTAATGACCAGGCGATTATACAAATAAAACCTGCTTTACGAGTGGTAATATCTAAAGCTTGAGTAACTGCTACAATTACTGCCAAAAGGCTCCATAATCCTAAGATTAATTCGATTGGTCTTCCTAGTAATGGAATTAATGTGAGAAAATTTAATAATTGGGGTGCATAAGCAAAGCCAATTGGACTTAATAAGTTCTTGAATTTAGGACTTGTTGATTTGATGAATTGTCCTGTTTTCCAAATAGTTAAAGTCCAAAAATAATATCCAATAATTATTGAAAGAGCATCAATCAAAAGTGCTAATAATAATAAATAGATTGAGGCTTGATTAATTAATAAAATAAACAGACTACCTAAAGCATGAGAAATACCAGCTAAAATCACAATAGTCAAGGCTACTTGATTGTTTAAAGGTATATTACAAGCATTATCGTAAAGTTCCGGTTTTAAAAGTAAAGCGTTTTTAAGTGTATAAAAGAATTGCCGCTTAAAATTATTTTCGGTTGCATTCATAATAATCGCGCTGAGGTTGCTAAAAATTTGAATATAATCAAGTATTGTTGAATATGCAATATAGCAAATTTCAGTTGAGTGCAATACACTAAAACCTCACCCCCTTCCCCTCTCCTTATGAAGGAGAGGGGTTAAGAGGGCGGGGTGAGGTAAAATTTGTATTTCACCATGAATCGGAAAACCGCTATATTTAATTATCAAAAATGTTAAGGCTGATTGCACGAATTTTACGATGGTTACGAGGAGAAACTTTAAAATTACTGGTTTTCGCAGGTATATTATTAATTATCTGGGGAATTATTGCTCCTGTGGGTACTTTAACATGGTGGTTAAGTACTAGTACTCAAGCTTTAGGATTGGATAAAAATCCTACTCAAGACTTGATTAAAAATAATTTAAATCAGAAAAATATCGGGGGAAAAAGTTGCTATGTTGTCTTTCTACCCGGTGTCGGAGACTTTTCCGCTAACGAATTGACTCCAGGGGAAGAAATATTTCTCAATCAGTTAGCAAAACTACATCCTCAATGTGCAATTGTAGACGATGTATTCCCCTACTCAGTAGCGAATAAAAGTTTGGGGGGACAGCGTTTTTTAGCTCCTTTATGGCGTTTTGCTTCTGAAGGAGAAGGATGGTTAAAAAATGCAAATGTGCTGATCAAAATTCGTAATTTATGGCGTTTTGCTATTTCTACTGATAGTCGTTACGGTTCGATTTATAACTTGGGAATTGCCAACGCGATCGCAGAACGAATGAATGCTGTATCTCCTTTGAATCCAACATTAAAGCAACCGATCAAAATTATTCTTATGGGTACGAGTGGAGGAGCGCAAGTATCTTTAGGTGCAGTTGAATATTTAGATAATTGGTTAAATACACGGTTAATTGTAGTTTCTATCGGTGGTAGTTTCGATGGTGAAACAGGTTTTAATCAAGTTGATCAAGTGTACCATCTGCGGGGTAGTCGAGATTGGGTTGAAGATGTGACTAAAATTATATTTGCTAACCGTTGGTCTTGGATGATAAATTCTCCTTTTATTAAAGCAGTACGGCAGGGACGTTATCAAGTAGTGGAAACAGGTTCTCACACTCACGATGGTAAGAATGGTTATTTTAGTACGGAAACGGTAGATAATACTGAAAATACTTATGTTGGTTTGTTGTTAGATAAAGTTAATCAGTTGCCGATTTGGGAGTAGGGACAGTTGACAGTTGACAATTACCTATTACCCATTACCAATTCCCCAAAATGATCGCCATCATGGCAATACCAATCATAATTACTAACACCAATTTACCACCAGGCACAAGGGATTGATTCAATTCTTTGTATTTATCTCGCTGTTTCCAAGCTATTACAGCAGGAATAACACCCCCCAAAATTGAAACACTAAAAGTTCCTGCATAATCCAAAGCAGTAAAAAAGATATTGGGATTGATTGCAGAAAAACCCATTGGAGGAAATAATATCAACGAAATTAACGGTAAACTTACATTAGAGGTATCGGCAAACAAATTCATATCCTTGAATAAATCTCGCAATCCGTAGAAAAAACCGATAAAAGATGTTGCGATCGCAAATTCGGAAAATACAGTAATTAAAATCCCTAACCATTGTCCCGCATCACCTGCACGCAATATTTGCAAAGGGTCAAAAATACCGCTATCACCGGATATATTTTGTAACATTGCTGGAGTTACACTTCCTAAAATTACTGCATTCCACAACACAAACATCATTAAAGGAATTGCCGAACCCACAACAATTGATTGACGAATTTTACGCGCATCTCCTTCTAATTGAGTGGCAACAACTGGGATAATATTATGAAAAAATAGCGCTACTAACATCACCGAAAGTGCAGGAGGAAGCGCACTCCAATCTTGAGATAATAAAGAAGTTGGATGTATTTGTCTGGCTCCTAACAACAGCAAACCGATAAATGTTGCAATCACAATTACAACAAAAAAACTATTTAATCTCTCGATAAATCTATCTTTGCCAAGATACAAAATACTACCAAATATCAAAGCAAAACCCGTGCTTCCTATCCATGCTGGTAAATCAGGTAAATCCCATATTTTTTCCACCGCAGAGATTAAAATTTCCCCACCTTGAGAAACATAAGCTATCAATAAAGCATAGTGTAAAAATAAATAGGCACCACCTGCAATACGTGTTCCTATCGTACCCAGGGTAGTTTCCACCATTGCTAGTAAACCATTACTAGCGCGTCCGTTGAAACGCATACCATTTAAAGATACCTCTGCAATTAGCAAAGCCGATAGGAGAGTATAAAGCCAAACCCCAATTAATAAAGCTGTAGAGGGTAAAACTCCAGAAGGTAAAGTTACTGTCGGTAAAGCCAAAATTCCTGCTCCCACAGTAGTTCCAGCAATTAGCGCTGTACTTCCAACAAGGCTACCTGGTTGATGAATTAGTCTATTTTGATCAAATGAAAGATTAGAAAACAACCGAGTAGTTTCCCGTACATCCGAGTTATCAATTGTCTTCATAAAGATAAATATAAAGTAATATAAAGTATTTTAGCAAAATGTTGAGAAAGGCTTCAAGCTTTGTCATTTTGTAGGGTGTGTTAAAGCATAAGTAAATATGATTGCAAGTTATAATCTAACTAAGCCGTAACGCACCATTGATTTATTAGAAATATTACTTTTTCCTATTTCCTACTCCCTTTAAATTCAGAAGTCGAGTTTGTAAAAGAAACCCGACTTTTGTACTCTGAAGCTCATATAGTTCCTAACGTTTATATAAATGTACGGTGCAAATCCACAAGAAAAACATCCGATGAAAGGATTTCCTCAAATCTGCTTTATCAAAAATACAGTAACAAATCCAAATATAATTATTGGCGATTATACGTATTACGATGACTTAGAAGATTCAGAGAATTTTGAGCGTAACGTTCTCTATCACTTTCCTTTTATTGACGATAAATTAATTATCGGTAAGTTTTGCGCTTTAGCGACAGGTGTAAAGTTTATTATGAATGGTGCAAATCATAAAATGTCAGGATTTTCTACCTATCCTTTTCAAATATTTGGTAATGGTTGGGAAAGAATAATGCCACAACTAGATGAACTATCCAATAAAGGTGATACTGTAATTGGGAACGATGTTTGGATAGGTTATGAAGCCTTGATTATGCCGGGAGTACAAATTGGCGATGGAGCAATTATTGCATCAAAATCGGTTGTCACCAAAAACGTTTTACCATACACCATAGTTGGTGGAAATCCAGCCACAGTAATTAGAAAGCGTTTTGCTGATGATGTTATTGAGATGTTATTAAAAATTAGTTGGTGGAATTGGGATATTGAAAAAATTAGCCGCAATCTTGAGAAAATTGTCGGTGGTGATATTGAAGCCTTAAATAGTTGTGAGTAAAATATATACAAATGAGCATTACAAGTAAATCAAAAGGGATGTTACTTTATCTAATTTAATCATCTTTCATTCAACCATAAATTATATCAAGTTACGGCAAGAATTTAATATATAGTTATTAATTAAAATTACCTTCCACGCTTAACCCAACCTGTAAACTATTACCGATTACCAATTACCATTGATTCTTGAGAACTTTGAGAAATATCTAGAAAAGAGCATTTTTCTAAAGGAGAATCAAATAAATGAAGGTTGAATTGATCGGACAAATCTTCAAATACTTTAATACCTCTAATACTGTTACCCCTGCGATCAATTAAAGGTGAGAAGACAGCAATACCAGCCTTATCTGGAATTACAGCCATGATTCCTCCAGAAACTCCGCTTTTTGCCGGAATTCCGACTCGATAAGCCCACTCACCAGCGTAGTTATACATCCCACAGGTATGCATGACGCTTAAAATATCTCTGATATAACAGGGTTTTACTGCTTGTTGTTTTGTAATTGGATTAATGCCTCGATTTGCCAAAGTTGCAGCCATCACCGCTAAATCATGACAGTTTACAATCAAAGAACATTGTTGAAAATACAGGTCTAAAATTTCTTCTATATTGTCACCAATTATGCCAAAATTCAGTAGTAAATTGGCTAAAGCTCGATTGCGATGTCCGGTAGCTCGTTCGGACATAAATACAGGAGCATCAATAAATACATCGTGACCAATATAACGCCGGAACATACTTAAAAGCCGATTTAGTTTGTCAGTAGCATTGACACCTTTGATTAAACCAGCAGTTGCGATCGCACCAGCATTCACCATCGGATTATCAGGACGTTTAGAATTTTCATCCAACCGAATTACTGAGTTAAAAGGATCTCCCGTCGGCTCTACACCAATTTTTTCTAGCAATGTTTGGCGATCGCAGTCTTCTAATGCCATCCCATAAACAAAAACTTTCGATATGGATTGAATAGTAAAATGTTCTTGGCTATCTCCAACTTCAAAAATTTCCCCTTCTTTAGTCACGATGGAAATTGCAAACCAATTTGGATCGGCTTTAGTTAATTCGGGGATATAACTAGCTAAGGAGCCGTCATCAAGAAAGCGATATTTTTCATAAAGAGATTTAATAAATTCTGGCAAGTCAGACATTTGGTATTTTAGTTATTTGATTTAACTTAACTGACTTTTATCTTGACATAAAACGAACTCACGAAGTTGAAATGAAAATATCTGCCAATGTAATTCATACCTGACTTAACTAGTTTATAACCCGCGCAGGCGGGTTTTGCTTGTGTAGTAGTGGTTCCAGCCGCCAGATAGATTAATTTGAATCAAATCTGTCAAGATACTATCCAAGCTACCGTTAACTTGAATTTTCTCAATCTTTTCACAAATTCTTTCTAATACTTCCAAATTTAATATTATTCGGCGAATGTAATTCGCTTTTACACAGGCAAATTCCACCTGGACTAATGCTTTCTCCGTTGTAGTAAATGACGTGTAGTTTCAAACGCCAATTATATCAAATATGGAAAATAAAATCAAATAAAATGAGAAATAATGATTCCACCACAATAAGAAGCAATATTAGCAATTAATGATAAATAAAAACCTTTTTTCCATCCTAAATTTAATACTTGCGAATATAAAAAAGCTTCAATACAAATTACAATAGCTTCAATTATAATGATTCTCACTGGAGATAATAAGTAAAGAATAACAATTTGATTGCTTCTCCATGCTATAGAATGAGTTAAAAGAGTCGTACTGCAACCAAGAGCAAACATTGCGACAAATTCCAGAAAAGACGAGAATCTTTGTAGAAAATGAGTTAGCAATAAAATAATCGGAATTTCAATAGCCAAGGAAATTAGTAAAGCTATGAATTGAGTCATCGATAGCAGTTTGAAATTTCATAAATTGTACCAGTAGTCAAAATAAAAGGTCAAAGGCTTTGAAAAGTAATTTCGCAATTAAATTTACTTTTAGTTATTTTTAAAGGTGTAGTAGCGGTTTAAATCGCCGGATACTTTGAAAATATCCTCTGAATAGCAAGTAAAATGGGAATACTTATTAACTCTCTTTTTACCTGTTTATCAGCGTCTCAGCAGTTTAATAAAAATCAACCATGCATAAAATAAGTAAACCTGACCCCGTTCGTTTAGAAATATTTAAAAATCTTTATCAATTCATTGCCGAACAAATGGGAATTGTACTGCAAAATACGGCAGCATCGGTAAATATTAAAGAGCGTTTAGACTTTTCCTGTGCAATCTTTGATGCTTCCGGTTTATTAGTTGCAAATGCTCCTCATATTCCTGTACATTTAGGTTCAATGAGTGAAAGTGTCCGCAGTTTAATTAACGATAAAGGTAATAGTTTAAAACTAGGAAATGTATATTTATCAAACAACCCTTATAACGGTGGAACTCATCTACCTGATGTCACAGCAATTACTCCAGTTTTCTCTTCTTCTAGCAATCCTATTTTCTACGTTGCTTCTCGCGGACATCAAGCGGATATTGGTGGAATTACACCTGGTTCTATGCCTCCTCATAGTAAAACTATAGAAGAAGAAGGAATTTTATTTGATAATTTTCTCTTGGTTGAAGAAGATAATTTTCGAGAAGATGCTGTTAGAGAAATACTTGCAAATCATGCTTATCCAGCTAGGAATCCCGACCAAAACATTGCTGATTTTAAAGCCCAAATTGCTGCAAATAATCGCGGTGTTCAAGAATTACTCAAGATGGTTGAGCAATATCAACTTGAAACCGTCCGAGATTATATGAAATTTGTCCAAGATAATGCCGAAGAAGCAGTACGAAAAGCAATTGATGTTTTAAAAGATGGTTCGTTTAGCTATGAAATGGATAGCGGTGCAAAAATTCAAGTAAAAGTTACTATTAATCAAGAAAATCGCAGCGCAATCATCGATTTTACCGGCACATCAAAGCAGCTAAATAGTAACTTTAATGCTCCCAAAGCTGTAACTCAAGCTGCCGTTTTATATGTCTTCCGTACCTTAGTTAATGATAATATTCCCTTAAATGCAGGTTGTCTCAATCCTTTAGAAATTATTATTCCTCAAGGCTGTATGCTCAACCCAACTTATCCAGCAGCAGTAGTTGCAGGTAATGTGGAAACTTCCCAAACCATTGTTGATGCTTTGTATGGTGCTTTGGGTGTCATGTCTGCTTCCCAAGGTACTATGAACAACTTTACTTTTGGCAACGAAAATTATCAATATTATGAAACAATATGTGGTGGTTCTGGTGCTGGTAAAGATTTTGACGGTACAGATGCGGTACAAACTCACATGACGAATTCTCGTTTAACAGATCCAGAAGTATTAGAAACGCGGTATCCTGTTGTTTTAGAAAACTTTAGTTTGCGTCTCGGTAGCGGTGGTAGAGGAAAACATTCCGGTGGTAATGGGGTGATTCGTCGTATCAGGTTTTTAGAAACCATGACAGCGAATATTCTTAGTAGTCATCGTTTAGTATCTCCCTTTGGTTTAAACAATGGAGAAGCCGGAAAAGTTGGAGGTAATTGGGTAATTCGTAAGAATGGAAGCGAAGAAAAATTAAATAGTACCGCAACAGTAGAAATGAAACCTGGGGATGTTTTTCTAATAGAAACCCCTGGTGGTGGTGGATTTGGGAAATTTTAAATATCAGTTGAATGCTGAGAAGTCGGGTTTTTATGAGTAATTTCTGGGTTGAAAAAATATCTTAAAAACCCGAATTCTATATCTAAATCTAATATCGTAAAAAGTCGAGTTTTTATGACTATTTTCTGGTTTGAAAAAATATCTAAAAAACCCGACTTTTATATCCAGGGCAAACGCAAGAAAAATGACATGATAATATGCTATTGAAATGTAGTTATCATAGGTGTTTCCCATGATTGCAGGTTTTGGTGCATCTTCTAGCTTTACAAAGAAAAATAAAAAATCTTTATCACTAATGGAGCCAATTGATTGTGAGCGTGCTTATCAACATTTAACAGACCATTTTGAAAACTTGGATGACCCGAGAGGAAAACAAGGTGTACTTCATCCATTCATTAGCAGGGCAAACGCAAGAAAAATGACATGATAATATGCTATTGAAATGTAGTTA
>JACYMD010000135.1 GCA_015272215.1 Rivularia sp. T60_A2020_040
CTATTCCCTTACATTCTAGCTGATATAATATCTAAATTTTCTTGCGTTTACCCTGAACCAGAAGTTAGAATTAGCTACATCCTTCAAGTTCAAGTTTAGTTATGCAGTTACATTCAAACTTTTAGGGAGAAGTTTCTTCCTAAAAATTAAGAATCCTTAAAGGTAAAAACTTATAGACAAGATATAATGATGGTTGTTGATATAAAATTCAAAAAAGTTAAGCTAAATAAACATTGTGGATAATTGGAATATTTTAGTAGAGAATACAGACGATGGTTTTACGGTAGCGACTGTCTTAGAAGTTCCTGATTGTCAAATTACTGATAAAACAAAACAAGGTGCTGTTGAGAAAGTTCTTTCTAAGTTGCAAAAACGCCTAGCTAATGCCGAAATTGTTAAGATTCCAGTATCAACACAACCACTTGTCTCGGAAAACTCTTTAATGAAATTTGCTGGAATATTTCAGGACGACCCGGATTTTCTTGAAATTATGCAAGAAATGAGAGCAGAACGCGAATTAGATAGCGACCAATGAGTATCCGGATTCTTGATACCGATCACGCCTCACTATTTCTAGCTGGAAATAAGTCAATCATAACTCAAGTTGCAAAGCATTCCAATGATGTAGCTATTACCGTAATTACTGTTCAAGAACTATTTAATGGTTGGGCTGGAAAATTAAATGACCCTGCACAACAAAGCAACCTTGTTCATCTTTATACGAAATTATGGAAAACCACAGAATTTTTTAAGGTAATAACTGTCTTGAACTTTGAAGAAGATGCTGAAAATACTTATCAAGCCTTACGGCAAAATAAGGCTTTAGCAAAAAAGAGAATTGAAAAAGATTTACGAATAGCATCTATTGCTCTGGCTCAAAATGCAACAATCGTTACACGCAATTACAAAGATTTTTCCCAAATTCCAAACCTAAATATTGAAAATTGGCAAGATTAATACTTTTGTAAAAATCTCTAAGAGAATTAGTATCATCAAAATGCTATTGAGCAAACTACCTTTTTACTCGTTTGCTCCAGAAATAGCTCTCGCAATCCGCACATCAATACCCTCCTTCGCACAAGTCTTCAGAAGTGCAGTAGCCAATCTATTACCTTTATTAGCAAAATGTTCCCATAGGGACAACCAATCTTGAATTGACAGCGCATATATACTTATAAACCCATCTTTCTCCATCACTCGACATTCCGTAATATCCTTAGAAAGCTTCAAATCAGATAAAACTCTTGCCTTCTTCGATGAGTAATTAACTAACCAATTCGAGTCGTGTTGAACGCACCTCAAACCTTCTTCGTATTCAATACGACATTCCCCAGATTGTAAAACCAAGACTTGCATATTCAAATTAACCTCCAATTCGACAGATATTTTTCTAGCTATTTCCACCCAATAATTACCAGTGAAAAAGCAAGGATTTGGCGTACTGCGAGATGCAGGTTCAAATTTACATAATGCTTTAATCAAGGAATGCCATTCACGACGAGAAAACAGTAAAGGATGTTTGTCTAATTCACCATTTTTCAAAAGTGTAGATAAATAAATTGCTGCTACAGACAAGGGATAAACTTGAACTTCAACACCATTATCAATGTGTACAGTTAAAGTCTCTAAGGAAAGCGACTCAATAAACGAGCGAACAATTTTTTTCGGCTGACCTACTAATAGTGCCATCTGTCGGTTGCTCATGAATAAAGCACCATTTGGTAGTTGATATGCCTTCCAGGATTGGTCGTAATATCGCCAACAAGAAATAGATACTCTTGGTAATTGCACATCATAGTTTTGATTAGAATTTGGGTCGATTTTTATGTTATTTTTTTGATTCATAACTACCAACAATTATGATTTTATCAACAATCTAAACTGAGCCAAAGATTCTAATATTAACCAAAAAATTTTGTCAAACAAATCCTCGACGAAACGCTACTTATCGCTGTGCTTCATACCAGGCAGATATGTCCGGGGTGAAGGATTCTTATCCTTTGATTGGTAGACTTAATTAATGCACCTTTTTGGAAATAAAAAAAAGTTATTGCACCAAACTTATAACAACACAAACTTTACCTATGCTTTAAATCGCACATTATTAAATTCATACTAACTTAAAAATATAAAAGCTTCAAAATGTTATGATATTTAATTAAATTATTCTTAAAAAGTAAAATAATTGTTCTCAATATTGAGATATTTTCTCTACACAAATCGATCTATTTTTTAGATATATACACGTAAGTTTCATATAGAAAACGTGCATTAAATAGCCTGTTATTAGCTAGCTTTAATGCTTAGATTCTCAAAGCAATACTCTTATGAATAAATAAAGGTATTGATATCATCCATACCTTTATTGCTGGTACACAAATATCAGTATTCTTTGTTTGATTGCACTAATAAATGCTGAGTTATTTTTATAACTCGTTACACTGAACTTTGAAATAACAGATAAATTTTAAGTTAAATACAGCAGTTATGATGTTAATAGGATTGTTGTTGCTGGTTATACTTGGAAACATCAATCGCGTTGGGTAAAATTTTTCTTATCGACATGATTCTTTTTTCTGGCAATGCAACAACCACATTGGGTAAAGTTTTGAGAAATTCTGACGGTAATGGTGCACTTTCGTGATCGAGAGTCAGATAAAGGGTTCTATAGTTATGAGGTGCATTTCTTACCATAATCTTAAGCGCATCTATTGGAGAAGAATTTAGAACCGCCGTTTCTATCAATCCACGATTTGAACCACCGACGCTTAAATGAAACCAACCGCTTGAGCGTCTACTACCCGAATAAATCGTAAAATTATTTTCGCTATTATTTAAAGAATATAAATAAGCTCCCGTTGTTCTCCCATCAAGATTCCGAGCTATAAATACTGCATTGCCATCCGTCGAAGCATATAATAAACCTCGTTCTTGTAGAGTTTTCAAAAGCTTCTGTGGAATAGAATGCTTTTGATTCAAATAATGCTCGACTTCCCCAAAGCGTTGCGCTTGGGGTTTGGGTGGTACAAATATACGCTCAGGTGTTTGACGCGCAATACTTAAAGCACTTTTGGAAACTGCATTAAGCATCGCTTTTTCACCAAATCTGTCCCGCAACCAAACTACTGCATCGTCAAGATTACACTTGTTAACGCTCATCACTAAAGATAGTGGATTATCTTCATGCTTAGAATTATTTAGCCCTAGCTCGTAAGCAACTTCGGATAGTGATAAATTCTGTCGTCCGTGGTTTGCTCTAAGCAGATGTAACTCCTTTTCTAAAGAGTATCGTAATTGTTCACCCACAGATGCAGTTTGCTTTAACTCGGCTAGTTTTTGGTTCTGGCGATCGCGTTCTCTCAATTGTTGATTAATCACCTTTAACTGCGGACTTAATAGCTCAATCACCCTTTGTCTGTATGCAACACTTCCTTCTTGTGCTTGTGGTTGGGGAATACAGCGCTCTAAATCAAGTAATTGAGAATCTTGATTAACCGCTGCATAGTACTTTTTGACTTTAGTGTGAGTAGCGACACTCCCTTTAACACCTCGCACAATTCCTAGATGTCCGAGTGCATTTGCAAAACTATCTTGTAACTGGTACATTTTTACTCTCGTACCAAATAATGCTTTGCAGTTGAGTTTGCCTCGCTCATCTAGCGGTACGAGATAAGCATGAATATGAGGTGTCATTTCATCAAGATGTAACGAGGCTTTGACTATGCGTTAAGCGAAGCTCACCGAAGGTATCGCCCCAAGAATTATCTAACCACTCAACAACTGCCTTTACGAAATCATCTAAGCGCTGTTTGTCATAACTTCCACCTTCGTGTGTTGCATAGGGGCGAAAGTATTCTGCACTTGCACTTAGTAACATCTCCACTGTTAGAACAGCATCAGAGCGATATTTTTGAGAGCCAATTTTGTTTCTAACTTTCATTTCTAAATCCAGGTTGTCGCAATTTCCTATAACTTCCAAATTTTTTATCTGCGGATTAGCGTTAGCTGTATTTACTTTCCTGTCTGTATGTGAAAAGCTTCGAGATAAAGCTCCCCAAGATTTTATTTTCTGAATTCGGCAAATTGTAAAAGCCATCTTTTTTTATCTGAGAAAACAATAAGGAAGGCAGTAGGCAGTCGGCAGTTGGCAGTCGGAAGACATATTAAGACTTAGATTATTAGTGGTGTTAGCGGCTAGCGACTAGCGGAGCGTACCGTAGGTATTGCGTGTCCGGAGGACATACCGATTGTTTCATAAGGACTGACTTCTAAGTAGAGGGAAAGGGAGTAAGGATAGTGAAAATACTTCTTTTCCACTGCCGACTGCCTACTTTCCACTGCCCTTCATTGTTATGGCATTCATTAGGAAGAGCGCAGAATTGATGTCTAAAAATATCTAAAAATAGCCAAAAGATATATCTTTATAGTTACGTAATAATAGAAGAATACAAGTAGCTTTTAAATCACTTGTTTTGTGTATAAAAACTGATTAATTCTGTTTTGGCAGATTTTTCTGGTTAATATATAAAACACTCAAAATTACCAAAATTAGTAATTATACAGAAGCTGAATTTCAAGATGATGCAATTTAGATACAAGCATAGACATAAATACAGCACCATAACAATATTAATTAATATAAGTTTAACTATCGCTGTTTTTATACTGATATTTTTCGGCACTTATTGCTTAAGTATCTTATCTGTCTTTAGTTATATTGCAGTAATTAGGATTAGTTTGCTAACAAGGTAATTAAGAATTTTATTTTATGAGAAGGGAGAGGGAATTAAATAGTGAATGTATTAGCCTTACTAATCAGATGTACCTTGCTAGAAAAACCATTATTCGGAAATTAAGAAATATGACCAATTTAATTTTTGACGTAATTAGGCTGAATTATTTGCCAGCCATTATTCAAAACAAAGGTGTAGTGTGTTTCACCTTTATAACTGAGAAAAAGCTGGAATATTTTATGCCCTATTTTTAATGCTGCATTTAATATTTTCTCAAATTACCACCGAATTTAGTCATTTAAAGCTGTGTTTTATTCCTCAATCCCTATCTCCGTAACAGTTAGACAGGTTTCATTAATCAAAATAATCAGAAGGAATTACAAGGAATTTTTAATGATAAATAGCCGAAAAGTCCATAAGTTTGAGTAATAATCGACCTTTATTTTCCAAGATTTTCCTTTGAATTCCTTGCAAAAAAATGTATTAAATTAATAAAAACCCATGAGTAAAAACACTCAGCAGAAAAATAATGATTTTCCCTTATTAATTTTGGCTTTGGATTTTGGAGGAAGTGCAACCAAAGGTGTTTATTGCACGTTGAAGCAAAATCAAACAGCATCTTTGGTAATGGAACCGGAAGTGGTAAAAATTTCTTTGGATTCAGTCGCTGATGAAATTTTAGGTGCAACCGAACCAGAAAATGCTGCATGGGTAAATTACATGGGTGAAACCTTCGCTGTAGGATATTTAGCGAAAAGTAAGTATTATGCAAATCAGGGATTAAAAGAGTTAAAGTACGAACGTGCAGTTGCGAAGACATTAGCTTTCATCTGGGCTATCTCGCAAAAACTTCAGTTAGGTACAAAATTTCGACTTGCGCTTATTTGTTTGCTACCAGCGGGGGAATTTGAAAATAAGGAGAGTTTTCGTAAACATATTGAAGCAGCATTTGCTGGCTTTATGACACCTACAGGAAAAATGCAGGTTAAGCTGACTCAATTCAAATGTTTACCTGAAGGTGCAGGGATATATCTTGCCTACCAAAAAAAACTGGGAGAGGCTATTAAAACCAAAACGATTGCATTGGTGATGGTGGGTTATAGAAATGCTTCTGTGTTAATCAGTGATAAGGGGATGGTTGCACCTGATGGAAAAACTTCCGCGCTAGGGATGATTCGATTGTTAGAGAAGGTGGTTGCTAGAACTTCCGGACAGAATGCTTCACAACTAGCTCCTGCTGTGGTGGCTGCTGGTAGCGATATCTCTACTACTCCTCTAATAAAGTTGTTGAAAAGTACCAGTAACATTAATAAACGCCATGAATTGATCCAAGTACAGAAGGCTATAAAGGTTGCTAGGAGGGAATATGCAGATGTACTTACAAGCTGGTTAGACCAAGTAATTTCGCGTTCAGTGGTTTCAGAAATCTTATTTTGCGGTGGAACTGCTGATTACATGAGGAGAGAGTTAAATTCTCACTACAGTGGAACACCTTGTTTATGGGGAGTGGGTGCAAACATTCCAGCACAAGTAGATAGCTTCGGTTTGGGAAGTCGTTTGGCTGATGTTTACAGTGTATTTTTATATTTCTTGAAACAAATAAATGTGTAATAAACAAATAGATTTTCGTTGGCGTTATCAGCCGTGTCAATCAATGGATGTCCAGTTAATGAATTATATTCAATCGAGTCGAATTACGGGTAAAACACAAATGATGCTTGTAGCAGTGCGTTCATTTTGGTTAACTCACGCTATCGCTAATTATTCAGATGATGAAAAAGAAGTACAGCGCATAGCTCAAAGTTGTATAAAAGCTTTAAGAAAACAGGCACAAGAAATTGTTGAATTAGCAGGACTGGAAGATATTCCTCTAACATTTTTAACGCAGAATTCTATACAGTCTCGTTCAAATAATCATTATTGCGATCGCCCTACTAATGAGATAGAAAATAATATTTACGATGATACGGGTTTAAGTAATTTTATGTAAGTTGTTTAACATAGGTAAAGTATGAGCTTTCAACCAGTTAAAAGGAAAAGAGGCAGACCTAAAAAAACTGTTTTAACCCTTCGAGAAGATATACAAGCAGAAAAATTAACTATGGATAAGAATAAATTACTAACGAATGAAAAAGTAGAAGATTGGGATAAAGAAATTAATGGCTCGGAAATAAATGAAGAAATTACAGAACCTCCAATCAATGAAATATCAAGGGGAGAAACTACTCCCAGCAATCATAATAGCGAGGAACAACAACAAACATTAACTAATGGTTTTGTTCGAGTAGAGAAAGAAAATAGTTTCAAACAACCAACAATTATTCACATTATTGACGGAGAAAAAGGGGGGTGCGGTAAATCATTTTTTTGTAGAACCTTCATTGAATACTGCAATTCCATCGGTTACGATGTGGCAATTGTCGATGCAGATACAAGTAATAAAGACATAGCTAAAATTTATTCAGATGTAGAAGTTGCTTTTTTTAGTGATGATGAAAAGCTGGCATCGGAAGCTGATAAAATATTTGATTTGGCTTTTGAAAAATCAGTACTTGTCAATTTACCCGCTCAAGTTTATTCAAATGTTACTAACTGGATAAGACGTAATGATTTGGTCAATTTGGGAAAAGATAATTCAATCAAGTTTATCAAATGGTTTGTTTGTACGGGAGGTGTAGACTCGGTAAATTTCTTTCTTAAATCTTTGAATGATTTAGGAGATGACATTATTCATGTATTTGTGAGAAATCAAGGGTTATGCGACGACTGGGAGTACATAAACGAGATGCCAGAATTTCAATCGGCTGTCAGTGACTACAACTTTATCATCATGGATTTCCCTAAATTTCCATTTTGGGAACGCAATGTAATTGACCGATTGGAGATAAATTTTAGTATGGCGATCGCACATCCAGAAATAAAGGTTGTTCCCAAGCAACGAGTGAAAAATTTTCTCAAGGAGGCTTATGCTTCCTTTGCTGCAACGGAGTTAATTCAATGAGTGCAGTTGGTGCTTCCAAAAGTACACCAGAAAAACCAAAAACTCCCGATGATTTACTTGCTGAGGCTTTGAAGGGAAAGAGCGAAGACTTCAAGCACCGGGTAATGGATTTCGCTGGTAAAAGCGGTTTATCAAAAGATGACCCGTTATTTCTGGTACTGGTTGCAACTGGACAGTTAGAAGTAATGCTTGAAGATGCTCCTGAAACATTAAAAGTACTTTTTAAAACTTGGAATCGGGATTTAGCCAATAATTTAGAGAAAGTAGAACAAGTCGCTGTTGAAAGACAAAAAGTTGCAATTGACAGAGCTGCACAAGCTTTGATTCATGAATCTTTAGTGCGTGAAGGTCGAAATATTATCAATTCTATTTACCCTGCTGTTATCGTGTTTTTTCTTATCTTTGCTGCAGGTTTTATCAGTGGAGTTTCTATTCCACCTTGGATTGTAGGTGTGTTGGGAAAGGGATACAGCTTAGTAAAATCCAATAACTTAACTTGGGAAGAATTAGACGCAATGAAATGGGCAATGTCGAGTGAAGGTAAATTTGCAAGAAATTTAATTAATTGGAATCGCGGTTATTTAGAGAATGAGGAATGTATCAAGGATGTTCAAAAGTTAGGTGTGGTTTTATCGCAATACAACCGCAAAGCCAAGTCAGGATTCTGTTTAATATGGACAAAACCACCGCAGGAGCGTAAGTTATCTCCTTAAAAATAAGTATCAACAGTTAGAGAAAGTTTTCCACTTTGGTTTTTAAACATCAAATTCTTGATTTATAACCACCAATAGTATTAGTTAGCTGGATAATATTCTCCGGTGTAACCATCGAAAATCAATTCTTCGCTATATTCTGTATCTTCTACCTCAACTTTTGTAGATTTTTTTGCACTTGGTCTTTCCGTCCAAACGTGTTTATGGTAGCAGCGCTTGCAAACAGTTCCATCTGAGTTTTTGTAACGCCAAGTAGGGTTCTTCTTACATATTCTACATAAAGACTGTTTTCGTCGTTTTGATTTTGATTTTTTAGTCATTTTCCACGCATATTAACCGTTTTAGACAGATTCGTTTAATTACCTAACTATCAAAACTCTATGTCATGTTTATCGTAATATTCTTGGGATTTAGTATTTTTTCTTGTCTCTTCTTCATCTATGGCTGCTTCTTTTTTACGTTCTTCTACACAGGGGTCATAAAAATCATCGTAGTTCGCATACCCCTCACTCAGAAGCTCCGAAGGTGTCATCGATGAAACTATCTGGTATTTACTTGTTTTTGGCTGATTGCTCATATGTTTTGTTTATCTACTAACTAAGTTTCTATTCTAATTGACATCTACTAGTTGCGTATGAATTAGCGTAAAGAAAATTTAGACTCTACAACCTATGGTTTTAAAACTCAATCACTTTGACAGTAAAACTAAACAGGATACGGGAATAGAGGAAAAACTAAAAAACACTCTTGCACAATACTTGTTCCCCGATGTCGAATTTAGTATTGGTACTGCTTATCCCGAAGCTACTATCCCTCTGGATTTACAAGAACATAACGGGATGACTTTACAATTTTGTGCGGGAAAAAGAATGTATTTCGCAAGCGACCCGAATATCCGCTCTGTGTTATACTCAAATCCCTCCGATGGTGCTGCATATCCTTTACCTTTTACACCCTGTCGAAGTTTCCATGAATTAGAAGATGTCAGGATTCTGGTTGTTGATGATGCGACTGGAGAAAACGGTGGTGTTATTGCGACAAGTGATGCGAAAAAATTAGTTGGTGATTGTAAGGGGTTAATTGATAAAGATTTTGCGGCCTCAAATAATATAAGGAACCGTGCTTTTCAATTCCGTCTTGGTATCAAACCTCAAGCAGAAAGCCCAGTCATGAGAATTGCAAAAGGTACGCTTGCACCTGCGCGACTAGATCAGATGGAAAACTTATTTTTTTCTATGGACGGTAATATCAAAGATGGTACTTTCCGTTCCAAGTTTGGTTGCGATATGGTACTAGCAACGTCTTCTTTTAAAGGAAGGAGAGGGGAAGATGCTATTCAACCTGGGAAATATATACTTTCTATTGGTTTGGGTGTGAAAGCATTAGCCTTGTATCGAGAGCATAGTTTAGGCACCCAATTTTTAGTTAATTATCCTCATGCAGTAAAAAATGAGATTTTACCTATTATAAAACAACAAGCAAAACAACTGGCTCAAGAGCAAAAAGACCTAAAAAAATTAGCGCAACGATATATTGAAACTTATGAAAGACGTAAAGCTTTATTCTCGCAAAATATTGAATTAGAAAATACCCCTTTAAATGAAAATCATCTTTTTCATATATTTGATGATTTAGATTCTGGAGGAGAAGATGAAGCGAATAATGATGGTGATAATATCAATAATCCTCGAAAAGACTTGTTACTTTATTCATTATTAAAAGCAGATTTAAGTCATTATTGTCAGTTAATCGAACATCCAAAGATTGTAAGCGAGCTTCAAGACTTTGTACGCAAACAATGGGTAGATATTGCAACTGGACGCTCTATCAAATTTACTTCAGGCTTAGCTCAACCAAGTTTAGAACTAAAATGCGACGAAATATGTATACCTTATTTAGATGAGAATGAAGAGATTATAGTTACCCGTTCGCCATTAATTAATTCAAACGGTGTTATCACTTTAAAGAATAAACATTTACGGGAAGTGTTAGATGGATGTGTTTATATTCATCCAAAAACAGCTATGGATAATATGCAGTGTGATTTTGATGGAGATTTACTAGCATTTACACCCAGTAAAGATTTTCCTCAATTGGCAAGTGAAGTAAAGCAAAGAAATTTACCTAACAATCGTTATCCGGATATTATCAAAAAAGCTAAAATACCTTACCAAGGAACTTTTGAAGAAATCGCTGTTTATTCTATAGATAATAAAATTGGAATTATTGCTAACGAAATTCAAAAGAATTTAGCCCTACAGTGCGAAATTTGTGCAATGCCTCAATCCGATAAATTTAATTATTTTAGACAAATATCAAAACATTTTAATAAATTATTACAGCAATATGAGCAAGGTAAACTAGCAATTCCAGATAAAATAGTAGAGCAGATAAAACCAGTTGCTTTAACAAATATTAATTCTAATGATTCCGTAGAGGTAGAGAAAAAATTACATCAAGTAAAAAGGATATTATTTGATTGCATTGCTCACCTTGGAAATGAGCTACAAGTTGCAGCAGATGGACCTAAAAGTTCTTTACGACCTGACCAATAAATTATTAATTATTGTCAAAGAATAACAGCTTATAAAGAAGTTGAATGGTTGGCTGATAAGAAGAATCCAGAAGCTTTTACTCATCAAGGTATGAAAAGTAATGGTTATAGTCCTATTGATTTAATGATTCAACAAACAAATCAGATTTTTCAAGAAAGCCAAATAACCGCAAGAGCAATTGAACAATTTAGGAAGTTATATCCCAATATCGGATTTAATGGTAAAAATATTGATAAAGCTAAAGAAATAAAAAATTCTTATAACTCATTAATTAAACAGTGTATTCAACTGGAAGAATGGAAGAAACTCGAACGGGGTCCTTACTTGAGAATTACTTCTCCAGTTACGGGGAAACAATTGGAGATTACTAATTTAATTTCGTTTGATGTTGCTAAAAACCCAGATTTTTGGCAAATTTCACAATTAAATATCCGCATAGAATCAAGAAAACCATCTAAAAATATGCCACATATTTTTAAAGCTACTATTAAATCAAAAAATCTTGATGGTAAAGACATAAATATGAATATTGGCACGATTAGCATGAAATCAATGCGAGAACATAATCTAAAGCCTGGAATGACAATAAAGCAAGGCAAAGTTGAATTTCATTTTGGTGTTAGTGATGGCATGATTGATGCTTTGAAGCAGCAAACTTTGGACTATGTTGAGTCAGTTAGAGACGGTACCCCGGATAATGAAAAGTTACAGCTAGCAGCAGCAATTCACGATATTAGTCACACTGAAGAAAATAAAAATTATTCAGGATTAAAAAAAGCAAGTGTGGCATTTGCAATATTTCCTGAAGAAGTAATAGGTCAACTCAATCAATTACAGTTTACTCAAATGAGGGTGCTTGGTACTCAATTTAATGATTATGCTGATAACCATTTTATAGGTAAAAAATTCGCAATTAAATTTGAAAATGGTATCAATCCTCGCGCTCCTACTCAAATGGCACGTTGGGTAATGGTAGAAGGTAAAAAACTCGGCACTATTGATGCTACTTCTCCTCATTTACTCGCTGGATGCGAAGCTGTTGCAACTATTACTTCTCCTCATGCGACAAGCGTTATTATTAGCAGTTTAAAAAATCCCGATCGTAAATTGCAAATTGATAATGTAGATAAATACGCTTTTGAATCTCGTCAGTGGCAAGGTGAAACAGCCAATATTACTTTAGTTGTAGGAGAAAATAGTCCCAAGACCGCACTAACTATTTTTGCGAAGATAGATAATCAAGTGTTAGGAACTGTTAACAAAAAGTCAGTCAGCTTTTTACAAGAAAAACTTACTGCTGTTGGTAAATCGATTCAAGGATTTACGTTCTCAGGTACTTTAAAGAGTGCGAGAGCTAGCTATGCAGATATTGTAATTGACTCGAACAGCGTCAACTTCCCACAAATCGAAACTACTTTACAACAGCATAATGAAACTTCTGTTGAAAGCAATAAAAATGTTTGCACCGTTTTATTTTTTGAAGCATCTGTTGATAGTGCGTTTGAACAGAAGACTCAACAAATGATGTGCAATATGCTCAAACGTGCTGTTGAACGTGCGGTGGAATTAGGTTATGACGCGGTACAGTTTGTTGATGTTTCGACGAATCCAGAGAATTCTTCAGTTTCTCTAAGAACTATTGAGCAGCTTGCAGCAGAACAGAAAAATATAAACGTTGATTTTATTGGGAGTGCGTCGGTAGAAGATGCAATCGGACTGATGAAGCAGCCATCAGATATTGTAATTGGAGTTAAGAGCGTTCAAACTGTTGGCATTATTGATTTTTTAGCTAATCAAGGGAAAGCGATCGCAGCATATATTCCGCAAACTCAAGAGTTTGATAGACGGAATTTACCTATCCCCAACAAGACTGTTGAAGTAGCGAGGAATAATCCACGCGAAGAACGTTGATTTCCACTAATAACAATAACGATCTAAGAAAATGACGATGCTTTTTGATATCGAGCAATACCGTCAACCTAATAGACACAGTTATGAATGTGACTGGGATTCTACGGTACACGATCCAGCTTGGGATGAACTAGATGATTTTCCCGAAATTTCACAAAACATAGAAGCTCTTGAAAATAGTAATGAAAAAGTTTCCACAGTTGTGGAAGTTTTAGACAAAGATGGAGAAGAAATATCACTTAAAATTGATCAAGCCTTTAATGATAATAGTTTCAGGCAGGTTTGGCACGAGCGCAAAGTTCTCCGGATAGAGGATTATGTCTGGCAACCTTTACAAATTTACATGAATCCCTTTTACTCTTGTCCCCCTAGCACTGAGAAACCTTGCGGAGAGAAGCGGGGACATATATCACCTTCGATTTCCCCTAGCACCCAACTAAAAAGTGATAGCCAAACCCAGCAAGACGGTTCATTTTTATCAACTACTTTAAATATTCAAGTAAGTAATGATGACCAGATGCTAGGGGTAAATATATCACCTTCAACTTCCCCTAGCACCCGATTTTACTGTGAGAGTCAAACTAAGTTGGATGATAGTTTATTATTCTCAATTACTCCAAACTTTCAAGTAAGTAATGATGACCAGATGCTAGGGGGATATATATCACCTTCAATTTCCCCCAGCACCCGATTACAAAATGATAGCCAAACTCAGCAAGAAGGTTCATTTTTATCAACTACTTTAAATATTCAAGTAAGTAATGATGACCAGATGCTAGGGGGATATATATCACCTTCAATTTCCCCTAGCACCCGATTACAAAGTGAGAACCAAACTCAGCAAAAGGGTTCATTTTTATCAACTAACCCAAACATCCAAGTAAGTAATGATGACCAGATACTAGGGGTAAATATATTACCTTCAACTTCCCCTAGCACCCGATTACAAAGTGAAAGCCAAACAAAGTTGGATGATAGTTTATTATTCTCAAATGATTCAAATGCACAAGTAAGTAATAATCAGCGAGTCCTAGGGGAAAATACATCATCCCCAATTCCCCCTAGCACCCACCGTAAACCTGGAGAAGGTAGCGGTAATCTTTCTTGGGGTTACGCAAATGCTAATAGTACTAAGAAGAAACCAATCAAACAGCTTTATTTCGAGTGGGAATATGGAGGGAAGAGAGGAAAAACTTATGTGCGATTAGCGAAGCTAAACGCCAAAGGCGTAACGCACCTCAAGGAGCAAGTTATTTCAATGAATGAAGCGAAGGTTCCAGTTATAGAAATATTGAAATTATTAACTTATAACCCGAAGGTGGTGCGTATTTTAGGTGTTAATTAAGTGGTATGATATTCGGCTTCAAAAAAGAGGATTACACTTTAAGCAACCTTTGCTTCAATTGAGTATATCGTTCCTGCGATTTTCTAGAACGAACGCACATTCCTATAGCTTTCTTACTCCCAATAATAATCGCCAACTTTTTCGCACGAGTTAAGCCAGTATAAAGCAAATTCCGATTCAACATTACGAATTTTCTTGCCCACAATGTCCACAACTATTGTAAATTAAGGCTTTCACTGTTGTGAATATACAAACAACAAACAAGTTTAACACAGTGCCCCCAACCTGCTGTAACTTAAAATTCATGACATTAGGTCTGTGATTTCGATTCCATTTCCATCATTTTTTTGGCTTGAAGCCAAGACATCAGACTGTAAGGCAGTCCTGATGAAGTAGGGCGATTTACCTTGACTAGTAACTCTCCTTTAATATTTTTAGGTAACTCAGTTGGTGATTCATTCAGGATAAAGAGAGCATCAATCGCTTGAATATACCATTCCTCAAATCCTTTTGGAAAAACCAACTCTTCATTTTGTGTTTCTTGCGTCTGTGTTTCTGATTTCTTCCAGCGATTCTTTATGCCTTCTGCTAACCATCCAGCTCTGTTGTTTATCACTTGAGTAGACAACGCATATTTTAATGCTTCAATAGCTTCCAATGTAATTTCTTCGGGGTTCTGACGAATTAATTTTCTCAAAGTGCTATTTATCGATATACCAAGATTCGCAAGCTCCATCTTTACGGAATCTGGTATAGGCATATGTGGACGCTTTTGCTTAGTATAACTTGAAGTAACTTTTTTAGTAGCACCTAAATTTAAAGTAGCTAATTTATTTTTTAGCTGGCTATTTTCTTCTGATAATTTTTCTATTTGTGTACTAAGTTTTTGATTATGTTCTCTAAATCTTTGTACTGTATTTTCGTATTCTTCTAATTCAAATACTCTTCCAGCAAGGGACTGATTTGCTTGTCTTAAGTTAGTTATTTGTTGTTCCAATTCCATGATTCGCTTTTTCAAATGACCTATTATACGATTTTTAGAGTTATCAGAAGCTACAGGTATTTTCCGACCGCTACGCTTTTGTTCTTCTCTGAGTTTGGCAATTTTATTCTTTAACTCAGGATATTTATAAAGATAGCTAGTAGATACCTCAGCTTCACGGGCAACAGCGTTAAAGCTAATGACTTTGCCTTGTTGTTGTAATTTACGAATAGCTTTTTGGGTGGCATTCAAAGCATCTTGTTTTTTCTGTTCTGATGCAGCAGATAACCTGGCTATTCTCTCTTCTCTAATATGCTTGGTCATTATCCAGATTTCTCCAACGTAGCAATAATAAGTTCTAGATTTTGTTTAATTGGCTCATTTTTTTTAATTGGTAATTGCCAATTGTATTTATAGGCTTTAGCTAAGACTTCATTTATTCTTTCTAATTGGTCTTTATGCACAGAAATAAAAGCTTTATTTGTACAAAAATGAGGACACATATAACATCCTATATCACCAGCAATATCACAATTGCCTTGTATTTTCGGTCTACCACAATAGCCGTTAGGTAAAGCTATGGCACAAATTTTTTTAGTAAACCACTCTAAATTTTCTGGATTACCTTCAAGTTCTAATGAGACAATTTGACCAGTAATATCAATTGTTCTATTTTGCTGAAACTTAGTTAACTCTTCAATTATTGTTTGATCATGAATATGAGCATAAACCATAGTCATTTCAGGAGATTTATGACCAAGTAATTTTTGTACTATATGTTGAGGGACACCATTATTGATAGCCTCTGTAGCAAAAGTATGTCTAAATTGATGACTGGAAAATTTCCATATTTTTCCATTATCGTCTTTAATCTTAGACCTTACAGCCAATTTATTAAGGTAATAAAGATAGCTGCCTAGTTTAACTGGTTCGTTCTTTTGAGGTACATAATTATCTTCTCTTGAACCATTATCTCTTGAAGCAAATAAATACTCATTGTCCGAAAAATATTGTTTTATGAAAGATTGTTGCTCTTCTATTTCTTTTGCAAGTTCTGTAGAAATAGGAGATTTAAACCCATCTGGAATTTTTACTCGGTCTCGATAAATCCACCATTTATCATTATAATCGAGTTCTAAACAATCTAAAGGTATAGTAGCCAAAGTGCTATATCTAAACCCGGTTTCAAGAAATAAAGAAACCATTATTTCTATAGTTCTTGGTAATAAGTGTTTATATTGTTTTAATTGGTCAAGAACTGTTTTTGGTATATAGCGAGGTTTTTTTTCAATTTTTGAATGGTCTTCAGGACCAATCAAATACTGGTCTACATTAAACCAATTGTTTCTAGAACCTATTTCAAAGAATGACTTTAATTTTGAAACATAGTCATTGATTGTATTGGGTTTCAGTTCAGAATTCAGATAAATAACATAATCAACTATTAGCTCTCTATTTATATCTAACATACCATTCACTTCTGGATAGAATTCATTTAGATATAGAGAAAATTTTCTTAAAGCTTTTAAACAACCTGAAATTGTATTGTACTTACTATTTACTGCTTTGAATCTAATAAATTTTTTTGCCAATGCTTTTAACCAAGGCTGACAGATAGGGCTAAAATTTAGTTTTCTTGTACCTAAAGTTTTTGGTGCTTTAACACCAAGGGTAAGGGCATCCCACACATCTTCAGATAAAGATAATCTTGGTGATTTATCTACCTTCGCATCAGGGTCAAATTTCCTGCCGCAATCTTTGCAAATATATCCTTGTTTGCTACATGACTTAAGAAACCCACCTTTGACACAATTTTCACTATGACAAAATCTACATTTAATGCCAGTTATTTTTTTAATTTTACGGAGTTTTGGGTCAATAAAAAGCCTTTGACAGTTTTTCTTTTTACATTGATATTGTTGTTGTTTATCAGCGTAAATTCCACGCTTTCTGACCTCTGTAGTTCCACATTCAGGGCAACAAAGAATGTTGGGATTGAAATATTTATCTCTGCTTGTTTTTGGACTAATTCGTCTACATCGTTCTCTTGATTTTGGATCTATAAAATCAGTCTTGCATTTTTTACAGCGGTAATTTTGTTTTTTTTTGACTCTAGATTTTCCTGCTTTGATGAAATCTTTATCACCGCAATAAGGACAACATAAGATATTAGAATCAAAATAAATTAAGTCCTCATGACTATTTATTTCTTTATTGTCTGTGTCAGAGTTAGAAATAACTACTTCTTGTTTAGAATAGTCGATTAAATCTAATTCTATCGATTGTTTATCTTGTCTCAACATTCTTTTTATTTTCAATATATTTGTCAAAAGCTTCTCTTATATCTTCATCTATAAGATGAACATAAGTATCAATTGTGGTTTGAATATGTTTATGTCCTAATCTTTTTTTGACATAAGACATATCCCATTTAGACCTGATTAATTCTGTGGCATGAGTATGTCTGAACAAATGAGGAGTTATTTTCTGTATTTGAGTTCTTTTTTCTAAACTACGACATAAACTATAAACTCCGTTATAGGTCATTGGTGAACCTATTTTAACTTCACTCGAATAAAGATTTACAAAGACGTAATCGCAGTCAATTATCTCTGGATAGTCATAAACATAATAGTCGTAGTAAAGTTTCAGAATACTCACTGGTACATCTATAGTTCTTTGAGCATAATTTTTAACGCTGGCATCTTCATGATTATTTGCACGGGCTACAATGCTAATTCGGTTTAACTTCCCATTACTTACAATATCTTCGTGTCTTAGCCCTAACGCTTCTCCAACTCTAATGCCACTTTCATAAAGTAGAGATATAAAAAATCTATCTCTTCGGTTGTTGCAAGCATTGATTATTTTTTGAACTTGTTGAGGGTTAAAACAACCAGGAAAAGGTTTACTTTCTTTAACTCGTAAAAGGTTTCCATAGAAAGCTTTTGATTGATTAATGTGATGAAGTAGCCCCTTGAATTTACGAGCAGATGCCGGTCTTTCAATAGTCGTATCAACACAAGAGTATATATTATTTAAGCGTTGATGATACTTAATGAACTGACATACTACAGTTATTATATTGTTGATAGTTGATTCTGCACGTTTAGATGTTTTAGATTCTATGGATATAACTAACGGGTCGTATTCCGGACGACGCAACCAATGAATAAATCCTGATAATTGTTCTACAGTAATTGATTTCCACTCTATTGAATATCTGTCTAAATACTCCCAATAAAGTTTCAGGTTGTAGGCATAAGTTTTGAGACTTTTAGATGAACGATTTAAGCCAGCAAGATAGCTGATGTAATTAAGAATTGGCTTAATTGGTTTGTAGTTTCTATCTAGGACAAACCAAACTATCTTACCTGTACTTGGTAATTGACCTTTCTGTACTTTCATGGATATTTGTTGTTATCACTATTATATAGCTATATGTCCACATCAAGTTGAAAACATTTATTAAGCTACCTGTCGTGGCTGTTGTTGTTAAAAGTTGTTGTTGTAAAGAAAATACGAAATGTTGCGAATATAATGGCAACAATACAACCGGGTATTCTGAACCTTGCGACTTATGTATGCTGACGCTCCAAGCCAAAGCCAGTTCGTTTAAATCGGCATAATCGTAAATAACTTCGCGTTCTTGAAACTGTATTATTACTTCTTGTTCTTCGGTGTCAATATTTGTAATAAACCCCATGTCACCGTTAAACACCTCGCGCTGATAATCGTTAGTTAATTGAATAACGCGATCGCCAACCCGAAAAATAATTCCACCTCTTGTTACTTCCACCTTTTGCGGTAAGGGAGGATTAATTAATTGTTGTAATACGTTATTAAGATTACGGGTACCTACCAAACCTCTTGTCATTGGTGCAAGTACTTGTACATCAGTCGCAGGATTAAAGCCAAGCTTGGGAATCAAATCGGTAACTATCTCGCTAATTGCCTGTACCCCGTGTTCCGGCTGGAACCCGCCACCATGCCATAAACAATCCGACTGAGGTGTTTCAGATATTGGCTCAATCAAAGGATATTGTCCGCGATTAATTTGGTGCGATGCAGTAATAATTTTGCTACTCGCAGCTTGACGGAATACTTGGGTGAGTCGCACTACCGGAACTCTACCCGAATGAATTAAATCTGCCAGTACGTTACCCGCACCTACCGAGGGCAGCTGATCTATATCACCAACAAGAAGTAATTGAGCATCATCCGCTACTGCTTCAACCAAGGAATATGCCAAAAATAAATCCAACATACTGGCTTCGTCAACAATAATCGCTTTTTGAGGTAGCGGGTTAGTTTTGTCACATTTAAACGAACGCCTTTTGGGGTCAAATTCTAAAAGTCTGTGGATGGTTTTAGCTTCCAACCCCGTCATTTCACCTAACCTTTGTGCAGCTCGTCCGGTTGGTGCTGCTAGAGCAATTGATTTACCCATTGCTTTCCACAACGAAACAATAGTCCGGGTGCAAAACGTTTTACCAACACCAGGACCACCAGTAATTACCATGATTTTTGAGTAAGCAGCCGTTTCTACCGCTTGCTGTTGTTCGGGAGATAGTGAAACTTTACGGCTTTGGCTAAAACGTTCTAACCAAGTACTAACGCGGGGAATATCGGGATTAATGGGTTGATGTAAGCGAGAAAGTATTAATTGAGCCAGGTTTTGTTCGGTATGGAAGAAGGTTGGTTTGTAGCAAAGCAATGTTCTATCAGCATCCCTTTCTCTAACTAGTTCCGAAGTAAGGGACATATCGCAGATGACTTTTGAAAGCGCATCCTCTTGTGGTTGATGTTCTTGGGTTGTTAACTTTTCACTAAGCTGTTGGACTAATTCCGGCTGAGGTAGATAACAATGTCCCGAATCTGCGGCTTCGCTCAAAACGTGAATAATACCAGCCTTGTATCGAAATTCCGAATCTGGGGGAACGCCCAAATTACGAGCAATTTTGTCAGCAGTGAGGAACCCGATTCCATAAATATCGGTTGCTAGCTGGTAAGGGTTTTCGTTGACTTTGTGTATTGCTAAATCGCCATAATGCTTGTAAATTTTCACCGCGTAGGTTGTGGAAACACCATGACTTTGAAGAAATACCATTACTTCTTTAATCGCTCTTTGTTCCTTCCAAGCTTTTTGAATCATAGCAATGCGCTTTTTAGCAATGCCATTAACTTCTTGCAATCGCTCGATTTGGTTATCAATAATATCGAGGGTTTCTACACCAAAATGGGCGACGATACGTTTTGCTGTTACGGGTCCAACTCCTTTTATTAAGCCACTACCTAAATATTTTTCAATTCCTGTAATTGTGGCTGGCTTGGTTTCTTTGTAGTTAGTAACTTGAAATTGCAAGCCGTATTGCGGATGTTCGCGCCAAAAACCATTAAGTTGAAGCGTTTGTCCCGGTTGAATACCTGCGAAGCTGCCCGTAATAATAGTTAATTCCGATACCCTTGGACGCTGCAACCGCGCCACCGTGTAACCCGATTCTTCGGAGTGATAGGTCAAGCGTTCAACCACTCCCATGATTGATTCTTGCGATTGAGTGGCGTTTATTTGTTGTGAGTTAACTTGGTATGCGCTGGACATTGTTTTTTCGATTTAGGCGCAAATATTATACACAATGCTGGCTGTTGTGTGAAAAAATAAAATCACCAATTAATAGTAATTTTGTATTAACAAGTTAATTATAGATAATGCCGGAAATTATTGTTGGAAAAAAATATCCCTTTGTTAGGGATAAAGTATTCGCAGGAATTATTATTGCTGCACTGTTATAGAACGTACCAATATACTCATGACTTCTCCAGGATTGGAAGTTGGTAGCAATGGAGTCCAATCACGTATATTGGCATAACCGAGTTGATGTAAAACTTGGATTGTTCCAATTACCGCTTTACTTGAACCAGTTAAAGTATGTTTGATTTTTTCTGGTTCAGAAACTTGGGATATTATCGATTGAGGAATCGCTAAATTTTGATTGCTCGCATCAGCTAGAAAGTTTCGATATTTTAATTTCATTAGTTGTTTGACCGTTATTGCAGAAAATGATTTTCACTGTTTACTCCCCGTGAGGGGTTTTACAAAGAAAGGCAATCGGCAGTTGGCAGTAGAAAAACAAGCTCAGCCACAGCGCGAGCGGTGAACGGAGCAGCCTTCCTTGGGTTTAAAGCCCCTAATTTATTTATTTATTTATGGGTTACTACTGCCCTTCGACTTGCTCAGGGTAACACCTACTGCCCACTTTCCACTGCCCTTCATTAACTGCCAGTATTCAGTTTCGAGGGAATTATTTGTCCTGAAATATAGTCGAAACGAGCCATCACCGTATTGCTTCAAATCGCGTTCATTATGTAATACAAAACAACAACAACTTTTATCCTGTATAGCTTTTTCTGTTATTGATGGTTTATACGACATAAATTTGTTTTCCATAACGTTCTCGTGGTTTTTTAACAATGACAGATAAGGGGAATAATCGTCTTTAAATGTTTCAAGTATTCAAGTCATACTTTTCAATGCGTCTAATGGATACTGAGCAATCATTTCCTCAAAAGGTATCCACTCACCATCTGAGTTGAGAACGTGCAATACCCCATCGAGTTTAGTAGAAGCAGAAACTAAGCGTTGAGAATTAGCTAACAGGAACCATTCGTTGAAAACATCCAGCTCTACCTTCTCCTTATAGTTCTCATTTGGTATCCAGTTATTTTCAATTGCCTTAACTAAGAATCCTGTCTTATTCCTAACTGTTTGATTTGATAATGCTTCTTTGAGGGAAGAAATAGCATTTAATACTACTTCTTCTGGATTGCTATCTATTAGCTTTGACAAGGTGGAGTTGGATCTAACATTTAAAGAACTTAATTCTGAATCAATCTTACTGCTGCTATCAAATGACTCTTTAGTATGCTTGGGAGCAATTGTGGTAACTTTGGATGATAGTTTTGGATTGCGCGATTCGCATTCATTCAACAACATTTCTAAATCCTCAATTGTCCTTTGTTGGCGTTCTACTTGTTCTTGGAGTTGATGAACTCGATAAACTTGACCTGCAAGTGCCTCATTTTTCCGTCGCAATTCCTTGTTATCTTTCTCTAAGGATTTCATACGTTCTTTGAGCCTAGCTTGTACTTTAACCCCAGAAAAGGATGGTTGAGACTTAAAGTCCTCATGAGGCATTAATGATTGCTCGTTTCTGATTTCTGCTATTCTTTGCTTAATTTCAGTGTACTTATACAGATAAGATACACTGAGATTTGCTTCCCTGGCTACGGAATGAAAATTAATCTTGTCGCGCCTCTTCTTTAAGTTGTTAAGTGCTTGATTAACCCGTTTTAAGGAATCTTCTTTACGAGCAGCTTGTGCCTGCTTGAGGTTATCAATCCTGTATTGCCTGATATCATCATCCTTACTCATGCTGTACCCTCCAAGCCTTCAATGATTTTATCTAGTTGTTGTGCTTGTTTACCGAACTGTTCTACCAAAACGTCATGACCGTTATTTAAGGCATTAGATTCTTTTTCTCTTAATTCATCCCGTACTTTCTTGTATGTCGGTAGCTTTTCATTAGTCGCAACAAAACAAGCACAGGTATAACAAGCTCGAAATTTGTCACAGCGTTGGTCTAAAGGTAATCCACAATATCCATAAATTGGTGTATTAATATGGTCTAAAGGCAAGTCAAGTTTATGAGCGGTTGGATTATCCCAGAATGATTTAGGCAATGACTCATAATATAAAGGTTTACCATCTGCATTAAATAAAGCTTTCTGAATATGTCCTGCTTCTTTTTCGATTAATTCAGTACTTACCTTTGTGTAATGCAAGCTGGTAGTTGCAAAATGTTTGTGACCAGCCCAAGCGCTGACAACTGCTAAATCATGTCCTTGGTCATACAGATGAGTTAATCTTGTAGCTCTAATTAGTCTGGTTTGGAATTTAGCTAAAAAACCATTCTCATCTTTGATATTCTCAGCTTTTATCAAACAACGAATGCATAAATTGAGTGGATCGTAACTTACAGGAATAACTTTCCTTACTGGTTTTATTTTTGGCTGAGTTGGTATACTCGCTGAAATACCTTGATAATGACAAAATAAATAATCCCAGCTATCGCCCCATAAATTATTAATATATTCGGTTCTTCAGTACTTGTTATGCCAAATTATTAGTAATAGCTCTTAAATAAGATTAAAAAATGTATCAAAAAATTACTAAAAAGGATGTAGAGATTGACATATAAAT
>JACYMD010000025.1 GCA_015272215.1 Rivularia sp. T60_A2020_040
GAGTGCTTTTTAAGCATACCGCGCTTTTAGTTTCTTTTATGACTGTTGGGGGGGGGAAGTCCCCCCATGACCCGCTCTACATGGTGTCTGGATTTATGCCCATTTCTCGGAGTTTTTCGGCTAATTGTGCGGCGCGTTGTTCAGCAGTTTGAGCGCGATTTTCGGCAGTTTGAGCGCGTTCGTCTCCAGTTAGTAAAACGGTACCATCTTGATGACACCAACGCAACCAGGAATCTTGCCTTGCTTCAAATTCTCCCGTCCATAAAGTTAAACCTAATCCAACTTGTTCCAACCAGGTTTCTTCTGTTTGATAGTAACGCATTCCTCGTAATTCATAAATACGCAGGATTTCTTCACCCAGTTGTTTTGTGGGGTCATATACGATATAATAACTAGCCCGCATATGCTCATAAATTTTGAGTTTTTCTCCTAATTCGTTACCAACTTTGTTAGAAACAATTTCAATTGCAACTTCAGGGGGTTTACCAAAACGCCAAATCATGTAACAACGATTTTGTTTTTCCCACCAATTTTGAGGAACTTGAACGTTTAAGCTAAGGAATACATCGGGTACTATGGCTGGTTTTAAATCCGTGTAATAAACCCCCACATTAGATTCTGCAAGAAAAATTTGGTTTTGTAAAGAACTGTAAAGAGAACCGACTAAAAGCCGTTGTTGTTTAGCAGATGCAAAATTTCCAATCGGTATATCATCTTCAGTAATTAGCTGATTAGCATCTGGGATGTAGAAGCCATCATCAGTATCAATTAAAGTTTGTTTGACCATAATGATTATCTACTAATTTGGGTTCATATATTTACCTACTTTAACGTAAATTCGATGGTGAATCCGATGGGGAAAGAAGTCGGGTTTTTATAACTGTTTTCTGTTGTGATGGATATTTTTCCTACTCCTTTCCGGGCAGAAGATTACTGATAAAAAAAACCCTTCTAGGCGCAGCGGAAAGTGTGATCTTGGGGGTTTCCCCCATGAACAACTTTTCAAGACAGAGAGCGCAGAGGAAAGAAATAAAAAGAGATCAACCGCACCAACAAGGGTGAAAGGTAATTATAGAGTGGGAAGAAAGTAAAAACCCGACTTCTGTGATTACAAAATTACAACAATAGAAAAATCCGCTTTCATTAAACACCTGTAACAATAAGAGTAAGACTGATAAATATAACCATTGCATCCCACACCGAACGATAAACTATGCTTACTCAGGAAAAATCTCAACAACGCAACTGGAAACCGATTATTAAAGAATTTGAAGCCATTTTAGGTAAAAAAGGCGTAATCCAGCGTCGTGAAGAACTGATTACTTATGAATGTGATGGTTTAGCTAGCTATCGTCAACGTCCGGATTTAGCGGTTTTACCCAAAACTACAGAACAAGTTGCTGAAGTGGTAAAAATATGCAACAAATACTCAGTTCCTTTTCTGGCTAGGGGTTCGGGTACTGGTTTATCTGGCGGTGCCTTGCCCACAGTTGGATGCGTGTTAATAGTAACTTCATTAATGCGGCAAATACTCAACGTAGATTTAGACAATCAGCGCGTTGTGGTGCAGCCTGGAGTAATTAACAATTGGGTGACGCAAACGGTTAGTGGTGCTGGTTTTTACTACGCTCCCGACCCTTCGAGCCAGATTATTTGTTCCATTGGTGGTAACGTTGCGGAAAATTCCGGTGGGGTGCATTGTTTAAAGTACGGTGTGACTACTAACCACGTTTTAGGGTTAAAAGTTGTCACTGCTAACGGTGATATTGTCGATTTCGGTGGACAAGTCCCAGAAATGCCCGGTTATGATTTAACGGGTATATTTGTCGGTTCTGAAGGTACTTTGGGAATTGCCACAGAAATAACTTTGCGAATTCTTAAAAGTGCGGAATCGATTTGTGTGTTGTTGGCAGATTTTACCAGCGTGGAAGCAGCGGGTGCAGCAGTTTCCGATATTATCAGTGCGGGAATTATTCCCGGTGGTATGGAAATGATGGATAACATGAGTATTAATGCAGTAGAAGATGTAACTGCAATGAATTGTTATCCCCGTGATGCTGTAGCAATTTTGTTAGTGGAAATCGATGGTTTGGAGGTAGAAGTTAAAGCGAATAAACAGCGAGTTATTGATATTTGTAAACACAATGGTGCGCGTAATATAACTTCTGCAAATGACCCCGAAACGCGATTAAAATTGTGGAAAGGAAGAAAAGCAGCGTTTGCGGCTGCGGGACATTTAAGTCCAGATTATTACGTGCAAGACGGGGTAATTCCTCGCACTCAATTACCTTATGTATTGCAAGAGATTGAAAATTTAAGTGAAAAATACGGTTATAAAATTGCCAATGTATTTCATGCTGGGGATGGTAATTTACATCCGTTGATTCTATTTGATAATTCAATTCCCGGTGAATTAGAAAAAGTCGAAGAAGTTGGTGGAGAAATTCTCAAGCTGTGTGTGAAAGTTGGTGGTAGTATTTCCGGTGAACACGGTATTGGGGCAGACAAAAAATGTTATATGCCAGATATGTTTTCACCTGCCGATTTAGAAACGATGCAATGGGTTAAACAAGTCTTTAACAGTAAAGGATTAGCCAATCCAGAAAAGATTTTTCCCACCCCCCGCACCTGTGGTGAAGCCGCACGAGCAGTGAGTGAGAAGAACTTTAAGAACGTGGAGAGGTTTTAAGGAAGGAGATAAGGGGACAGTTGACAGTTGACAGTTGACAGTTGACAGTTGACAGTTGACAGTTGACAGTTGACAGGGCTACTCCTAACTCCTAACTCCTAACTCCTAACTCCTAACTCCTAACTCCTAACTCCT
>JACYMD010000057.1 GCA_015272215.1 Rivularia sp. T60_A2020_040
TACTCTCAACTTCCAGACTTTTGATAAAACTCAGATTGTTTCCGTTTAAAGTATAGCTTTGCAAGAGTTAACAATTTCCTCAGATTCTCAAGTTTTAGATTTATGTTGTGGTAGTGGTCAAACAACGCAATTTTTAGTTAAATTATCAGATCATGTTACGGGATTAGATGCTTCTCCTTTATCGATCAAACGAGCGCAAAAAAATGTACCCCAAGCCGAATATGTAGAAGCTTTCGCCGAGAATATGCCCTTTACCGATAATCATTTTGATATAGTGCATACCAGCGTTGCTTTACACGAAATGGAATCCCAGCAATTGCGTCTTATTCTCAAAGAAGTATACCGCGTATTGCAACCTGGGGGAATATTTACCTTAGTGGATTTTCATAAACCTACCTTACCGATTTTCCTACCGGGGTTATGGGTATTCTTTTGGTTATTTGAGACAGAAACAGCATGGGAATTGCTCAAAACAGATTTACCGGAGTTATTGAGAACAGCGGGATTTAAAGTTGAGCAGCCAAAATTATATGCCTTCGGCTGTTTACAGGTGATTCAGGCAATTAAAGAATAGGATATAGGACATGGGGAAAATGAAACAGGTTTTTGTTCCGCCGGTGTTGTAGTGCGGGCTGTTAGCCCGCTAGAAAAATACAAATTAAATGCACTACAAATATTTAATCCATCAGAACTAATGCAATCGACTACTACTACACCACATGAATCATGATGGCTTATGGTTGGGATGCGCGCCCTTAATTTACAGTGATAAATTGCAACTACTTACAACTATAAACCCATGAAAACTTAAGGCGTAGAAGCACCTAAACAAAAACTAAATTTATGCTCAATATCTTTGAGGGTAACACCTTCTAAATTCGGTAAAATAATATGCGCTGCACCAACTCTTTCACTTGAACCGATTCCGATGGTTCTCATTCCGCCAGCAAGGGCTGCTTCAACTCCGGAAGCTGCATCTTCTACTACAACGCAATCGGCTGGTTCTAATCCTAACTGACTGGCTGCATATAAAAACAAGTCGGGTGCTGGTTTAGAACGGGTGACGCTGTTTCCATCGGCAATAGCATCTAGTTTCTCGGCTATTCCCAATCTTTCTATTACACTACGAGCATTCTTACTTGCTGAGCCAATGGCAATTTTAATTTTTTTGGAGCGCAATTCATCGATTAAATTAGCAGCTCCGGGTAACAATTGTTCTGGTGTTATTCCTTGGATAAATTCCACATAATAATTATTCTTACGCTCCATCATCTCCTGAATTTGCGACTCGGAATAATTTCTATCTCCTATTATCTTCATCAGTGAATCTCGACGGGAAATACCCCGTAATTCTTCGTTAGCTTCCCGGTCAAAAGGAATACCTTCTTCCGATGCTAATTTTTGCCAAGCTTGATAATGAAGTTCTGCCGTATCGGTAAGTACGCCATCCAAATCAAAGATAATCCCTTTGATCTCTGATTTCAAACTCTTAATTTCTGGTTTAAGATCGAATTCTCGCCATTCTCCATGCCAGTATAATTTAAACTGTAAGCGTTTCCAAGTCGGAGGTAAATGAGGTTTTGCTACTGGACCATTTGTGGTAAATTGGATACCGGCAACCCCAAAAATGATTGCCTGCCAAATACTACCGCAAGATGCAGCATGAATTCCCTCAGCAGCATTTCCCCGTGTATTTTCTAAATCTACTAACGCTGCTAATCTAAAATTTTCGTAAGCTTCCCCGGTTTTACCTAAAGATGCTGCTACAAGTCCATGAATAGCAGGGCCTAAAGAAGAACCATAAGTAATGTCGGTACGAGGTGCGTAATAATCCCAGTTTTTTTGTAGAACTTCTTTACCATAATCAGTCGTGCTAGTTCTTTCCATTAAATACAATAGCATCAACACGTCTGGTTGTTTAATAATTTGCCGCTTGTTAACTTCCTTGATGCCCAAAATTGCTAACATTGAATCGGTACGCGGTTCGTAATCCTTAAGGTTAAGGTCTTCTAATTGAAAAAAACCTTCAAACTGTTCGATCAGTCCCGTTTGTGCATCGTAAGGAATAAATAGATTATCGGCAATATCTCGCCAACGATAGCGACGTTTCGCAGTTATTTCTAATTTTTTTTCTAATTCGCTCGCTTTTTCGGGAAAAGTTTCACTCAACCAATCGTAAACTTCAAGGGCTTTTTCTAAATGCCATTGCACCATTTGATTAGTGAAAGCATTGTTATCTATATTTTCGTGATATTCATCTGGACCGATACAATCACGAATCTCATAACATTCCCGTAAAACATTCAACTCGACACGACTACTCCAAAATAAAGCAGTATCCAGGATAATCTCTGCTCCACAATCGCGCATCCATTCGTAATCATTCGTAACTTGCCAATATAACCAAGCCGCAATACTAATATCAGCAGTAATGTGAATTTCATGATCGCGACACCAAATCCGAATATCTTCTTCATACAAATGCTTGGCTGGAGCCCATCTGGGAGTTACTTCGTCACCAGTTGCTGCACTTTCCCAAGCATACATTGCACCTCGATAACCATAATATTTGGCTTTGCGTCGCGCTCCTTCTATCGTATGGTAGCGGTAGGTAAGTAAATTCCGAGCAATATCGGGTTGAGTAAATATAAAGAATGGCAGTATAAAAAATTCGGTATCCCAAAAAATATGTCCGCGATATCCGAAGCCTGATAAAGTTTTGGCAGGAATACTAACTCGGTCATCATGACGAGGAGCGCTGATCAATAATTGAAATAAGTTGTATCTGATCACCAATTGAGCTTGGGCGCTTCCTTCAATTACTATGTCGCTGTGATACCATATTTCCTCCCAAGCTTGTTCGTGATTGTTTCGCAAATCCTCATAACTGGGTAATTCCTGTAACTTATCACAAGCAGCTTTAGTAGGAGTTTCTACCTCCCGCGAAGTAAAAACTGTAACTAATTTATCTACAGTAATAGTTTTCCCCGCAACAGCATCAAACTTCGCTTCCACAGTGGGAAAACCTGGAACGCTAATATCTCGAAATTTGGCTGTTGTTCCGGATATAATTAGCTTGAATGCCATTGCTAATTTAATCCGAGAAGTTCTAGTGCGAACTTGTAACCAAGTACTAGCTTCACCATAACCTTGATCAAGAATTAACCAAGAGTTGAAACCATCGTTATCTTCTGGATTACCATCAATACTACCCCGAATCCGAATTGTGCCATCAAAATCAATCGGTGTGATTTGAATACGTAATCCTAAAACATTTTGGTCTGCTTGACTGACAAAACGTTCAAAGTTGAGGTCGATGGTTTTACCATTCGGACTACGCCAGCTAATTTTACGACTGAGTATACCGTGTTTCAAGTCTAATTGACGCTGGTAACTGAAGATTTCTCCTTTATCTAAACGAAATTCTTCGTTATCAATAATAATGTACAAAGGCAGCCAATCAGGGCAATTAGCGAGTTCAGTATAGTAAATCGGCACATCATCATAGACACCATTAATTAAAGTAGCAGCTACAGCACCGGGGTATCCTTCGGCAAAACTTCCCCTTGTACCCAGATAACCATTACCAATCACGAACACCGTTTCTTTATAATTGAGTTGTTCGGGGTCAAAATAGTTTTCGGTGAGAATCCAATGGTCGTAATGTAAATGGGGGTCTAAAATAGTTTCATTCATGGGTATTAGATGTATCGTTGATTGTTTACAAATTTACACAAATTTCCAGTTATAACCTGCAACTAAAATCAATCCTTTAAAACCCTTTATTTAATTTTAAGACAAAACCTTGATTATTCACTTTTAACAAATTTTAGATTTGGGATTATTTCCTAGAGACACGTCTTTTAATTATGGATTTTGTCTGTAGGGAACAGTGCGTTAATGAATTAATTCTATGGATAAACCGAGGGGCTTATACGATCAATAAATAAAGCTCCAAATATTCTTGGATTATGTTTAATTATTTTAAATTCAAAAACTGCGATCGCAATGTTATTGTAAGTACCAAATAAATATGAGATTCTTGTGAGGATGTAACTTAATATTTCTCGGAATATGCGAATAGGTCAATTAATTCATGAATTACCACGACTCTCGTTGGGTTTTTGTAGCTAAATTAGCACCATAACCAAGGTTATCAACAATTCTGACTTTTGGTGCAGCCAAAGCAGGAGCAACGGTAGCAGCCATTATTGTTGCTGTAGCCAAAAAGATTTCAACAAAATTAATTGATGTTTTAGAACCATTTTTACTATTCATAGTTACCTCCTAGAAAACACAAGCCAGGAGGTAGATAGCATAGGTGATATTCAATCAGATAAATAAGTAAATATTTGTTGATTGCAGAGCGGGAAAAACCGTTCTTTTATTTTTATGAACTGATGTAAATATTTACATCTTTCTGCTCGATTGCTATTCCATTTGTCTATCTTACTTCTTGCTTGTGTAAACTATTTTTACGCTAATTTTATAGCTTTTATTTAATCATAAAGCTTAAATTTGAAGAAGTTGTGAGGAAATCTTTGCTGTTGACATAAAAAGCAGTTTTTTGATGATTTCTGCTGAGATTTTAGATTTTATTGAGATTTTTTAATATTTTCTTTACTATTACTCCTATCCCGCTGGAAAATTACCTATTTCTCTTTAACTCTTTCCTCTGCTTACTCTGCGTCTCTGCGGTTTTTTTTCTCCCTGGGGGAGACGCTGCGCGAACGGTAATCTTCTGCCGGGAAGGGAGTAAACCAATACTTTACCGATAACATCAACCGATTCCTCATAAGTTCCTCAAATTTGTTTTCTAAATTAGAAACTAGATTTTATGCTCACATTCAGCATAAATATAGTTGTGTCAATAAAACTGATGATGAAAACTGATTATCTGATTTTAGGAAGTGGTCTATCGGGGTTGGTGTTTGGTGCATTGATGGCAAAATCTGGTAGAAGAGTGCAAGTGTTAGAAGCCCATGAATACCCTGGTGGATTTGGTCATACTTTTACTATGGCTAAAAAATACCGCTTTAATGCCCAACTCCACTACGTTTGGGATTGCGGTGAAGGTAAAACTGTGAATCAAGTACTCAAAAAACTCAATTTAGACGAAGATATTACTTTTGAACGGTACGATTCAAACGGATTTGATCACATGAGAATGCCGAATTATGCTTTGGATATTCCTTCAGATTCTCAGGAGTTGATTCGACGACTTTCTAATTTATTTCCTGAACATACAGAGCAAATTCGTCAATTTATTTTGGAGGTTAAAAGGACTAGAGAGGGATTAAAAATATTATCTCCTCCGGTGAATCCTGGAGAATTATTTACGCATTTTGGTGAAGTCAGCCGCACGGTGATGTATCTTCATAGTACGCTACAAGATGTTTTTGATAAATTCAAGTTACCTCAAGCTGCACAAACGCTTTTAGCATCGCAATGGCCAGATTTTTTACTACCACCAAATCAACTTTCTTTTTACGCTTGGGTAATTTTATTCTCAGGTTATCAAGAAGGAGCTTATTATCCTACTCATCATTTTGAAGCTGTAATTAACGGTTTAGTAAAAGTAATTGTTGATAACGGTGGTGAGATTATTCTTAATACTGAAATTGTCAATTTTCTGGTTTCTGGTAAGACAGTAATGGGTGTTGAAGCGATGGATTTAATTACTCATGAAACTTCTGAGTTTGCTGCTGATACTATCATCTGTAACATTGATCCAAAAAAAGCCGCCAAAATGATTGGACATGAAAAATTTTCTCGGACAGTACGCAAAAAACTTAATTATGACTATTCTCCCTCAAACTACATGGCATATTGTGTAGTTAAAGATATTGACTTATCGGATTATGGATTTGGTAAATGGAATACTTTTCATACAGGTCATCAAGACTTGAATCAGGCATTTTATCAAATGTACGAACAGCATGATTACTCGAATCCTAGTTTTGCCATTACTACTCCCACATTATTAACTACCGAGGAGCGCGATTGTCCGGAAGACTGTCAAATTATCGAATTTTTAACTGTTGCTAATTACAGCTATTTCCAAGAACTTCAAGCACAAGATAAAAAAGCTTATCGACAAAAAAAAGAGGAAATTTTCAACTCTATTTTAGATGTTGTGGAGAAAAATTATGTTCCAAATATTCGGCAACATTTAGTTTTTCAAATCACTGGTAGTCCGACAACTAACGAACGGTTTTGTCATTGTCCTTATGGAAATTCTTACGGTTCTAATCTTACTCCGAAAAATATGGGAATTGGTCGATTAAATCACAAAACCTCTTTGAATAATTTCTATTTTTGTAATGCTTCATCGGGGTATCCAGGATTTGCGCCGACATTTTGGACAGGAGCGCTTTTGTATCAAAGATTGTCCGGAGACAAGATTTTAACCGCAAGCACTTAACAGTTTTCCAAAAGCAATCAATACATATAGGAGGTGAAAGATGAGAATAGCGATTATTGGTGGGGGAGCCAGCGGTTTAGTCACGGCTTATCTTCTCAATAAACAAGATCATCATGTCACAGTGTTTGAAAAACAGCCTATTTTGGGGGGACATATTCGCACCCTGAATAAAAATGTGAAATGCGATCAATCTAACGATTTTTTAGAAGGTGGAGTACTGGAATTTCCCAGTAATTTTAATAACTTTCTCAATTTGATGAAAGAATTAGAAGTTGATTTAGAACCTGTGGATTTAGGATCTACATTGTGTTTCAAAAATGGTCATCATATACATTCTGCATCAGCAATCCGCAAAAATTTTACCGGGTTGCAAAAATTAATCGAATATCTCAAGCTTGACGGTTTATATGCTGGTTCGATTGGTATTTGGTTGAAAACTCATTTTGCTCAAATGCAGGAACTTCATAATCAAACTTTATCTGACTATTTTAAGACTCCATGTATGAGAAACACTTGGATAAAACTGCTGACAATGTATAGTTATTCGATGCACTTTGAACTGATTGATAATTTCCCGGCGGAATTAGAGATTCTCTCTCTACGGGATTACATTTTTACCAACTGGTTTAGAATCAAGGGTGGAGTGTATTCTTATATTGAAAAGATTTTAGAGCGTCTAAAAGGGGATATTTTACTAAATATCAATATTACTGACATCTCTCGAATGGCAGATGGTGTAAAAATTGAATTATCGAACGGTGGAACCTATAAGTTTGATAAAGTTGTGTTTGCAACTCCCCCAGATAGAGTTTTAAAGCTATTGTTAGATCCTACTGTGGCAGAAATTAGACGTTTTAGTGCTTGGCAGAACAATCAAATAGTCACGCTGATTCACACAGATACTTCGATGTACGAGCAATACGGTATTCGACAGCCCTCGGAGTTTGATTTTTTTGAGACGGCGACAGGATGGGGATACAATGCTTACTTGAATCAGTTGTGTGGTGTCTCATCTGAAGTTAAATATAATTTAGCCTTTAATCTGGAATCTTTAATTAATCGAGAGCAAATTATTCAGCGTTTGGAACATGATACACCCCTATATACTGTGGAATCTTTCCGATACCGAGACGAAGTTATTCATACCAACGGGGAAAACCATACTTATCATGCAGGTGCTTATTTAGGAGATGGTTTACATGAAGGTGCGATTGCATCCGCAATCCGAGTCGCTCAATTAATCGGATAATCTACAATCAGAGTATTCGTTGGGGAGAGAAATCGGGTTTCTTTTTGAAACCCGACTTCTAGAGTTTATCAACCGCTCTGAAAAATCCATGAATTATTTTGGTGTTTCTACATAAGTTCTGTAAAAGTAAAGATTCGTTTCAAAATTATTTATCTCTATCCAATAATTGCTATATTAAAAATGAAGCTAATAGAAAGCTTTCCTGGCAGATAGAATAGCTTAGTAAATAAAGGTTAAATTGAAGTGAAGAGGTAAAAAAGCTGTTTAATAATCTGTCTCGTCAACTAACAACAACACCCAACTCGAATGCTTATAATTCCTCGTTATGAGAGTCAGGGGGCAACGTAAATATTGCACTATTAACGTCCCTGTAAAAATAACAAAGAAGAGGAAATCACTGGGCGAGTAGATGCTTGGGTGTTGTTGTTTTAAAATATTTTGCAAATATTTATAATTATCAAAAAATAACTTTAAAAAATAAAAAATAAAAATAAAAATAGTTTTACATTTATAGGTTAAAGGTGATGCCTGATAAATATAAAACTATGTATATTAATCAAATTAGAAATCTGATTATTGGCAAATTCAATATATAAAGTAGAGCCAAAATGTGAGGAAGTTGTGAGGAAAAGATTTTAGCCTGATTTTGAATCATAGAAGTCGGGTTTTTACAATCTTCTATAGGTAACATCAGAAAATCCTTAAAAAACCCAACTTCTTACGCCAACTTTTGTAAAGCAGTACTCACGTTAGACTACCAAGTGAACCTACAAAAGCTAGGTTTGTATCGGCATGAATTGCGATGCCATCGCCAAGTATTTATGTTGGTACAGTCACTTTTTATTCACATTTATCATCAATACTAAAAATATTGACCTGCTCGACCGAAATCGCAACGTGAGTAAAAAGGAGTCCTAATTATGCTTGGGTTGATTCTGACTTGGTTAATAACCGCTATCAGCTTTATAATTATTTCTAAACTACCCATAGGAGTAGAAATAGACAGCTTTGGTAAAGCGTTGATGACTGCGGCAGTTTTTGGCATATTGAATGCGCTTTTGCTTCCGCTTTTAACCTTTTTCACTTTACCATTCATCATTCTTACTTTGGGTTTATTCTTCTTTGTTCTCAATTCAATCATCTTTGGAATATCAGCGGCTATAGTCCCTGGTTTTCGCTTAAGATATGGTTTTTGGAGTTCTACAATTGGTTCGATTGCTTTGGCAATTGTTAATTCTATTCTCTCATTCCTGATACCTCCCTTAGTTTAATATTGGTTAATATGCGAATTATACATACACATTATTTGTCACGAAAAATCAGCTAAAGGAATGATTGCTAATAAAAGCATAGTTTATGGGAAAATGAAGTAGTAAAAATAGTAATTCGTCTATTTTTATTAATCAATATCAACTATAAAATTTTGAATTCGATAAAAATTATGCTTGTAACTATGCTCGTAAAATTTTGGCAACAAAAATTTGGTTTTTTCCTCACAGGATTTTGTTTGATTTTTCTGTTATTTGCTTGTCAAGGGGAGACAACAACTGAGTCACCAATTTCAACAGCAACACCCGCAACCGATGAAACTGCTACTACCCAGGTTCTTCCTGTAGCATATCCTGACAGAGAACTGAGTGCTTCTCCCGCAGAGCTACCTAAATTACCTTATGCTTACAACGCATTAGAAAAAGCCATTGATGCACAAACAATGGAACTGCATCATGATAAACACCATGCTGCATATGTTAACAACCTCAACACAGCATTACAGAAGCATCCAGAACTGAAAAGTAGAAGTGTAGAAGTAATGCTGCGTGATTTAGATAGTATCCCAGAAGATATTCGGGAGACAGTACGTAACAACGGTGGTGGTCATCTTAATCATACAATTTTCTGGCAAATTATGAGTCCTAATGGTGGAGGAGAACCTACAGGACAAATAGCTCAACAAATAAATCAAACCTTTGGTAGTTTTGATAATTTTAAAAAACAGTTTAACGAAGCAGGTGGAAACAGATTTGGTAGTGGATGGGTTTGGTTAGTACGTAACGCTCAAAATCAACTCCAGATTGTTAACACACCCAATCAAGATAGCCCAATTCTGGAAGGATTGTATCCAATTATGGGTAATGATGTGTGGGAACACGCATATTATCTCAGATATCAGAACCGCCGCGCTGAATATTTAAATAACTGGTGGAATGTGGTGAATTGGTCGGAAATTAACAGACGAGCGCAAGTTGTATCACAATAAGGTTAGGAGAAATACATCGATGAGAAGTTTATTGATGAAAAATCCCGTAATCATCGGAGCATCTTGGATAGGTGCATATCTTGTGATTATCTTGTTGCCTTTATCCGTATTGAAGCTTCATATGGTGTTGACCTAATTCTTCAGTTTCACCGTTATACCTCAATAGTTGCCTTCTTTTTCATCCTTGTTCACCCAATTATCGTATTTATAGATAACCCAGAAACACTGCAACTATTGAATTTCATTGAAGCCCCGTGGCGAGCCAGAATGGCTGTAATCGCTACTTTAGCGTTGATTGCGATTATTGTCACCTCGATTTGGCGGCAAAAGTTGAATATTCCCTACGAATCTTGGCGTATCGCTCATGGTATTTTAGCAGTTATTATCATTGGGTTTGCTTTAGGACACGTTTTGGGTGTAGGCAATTATCTAGGGTTGTTTTGGAAAGCAGTGATTTGGGCTGGTATTGCAGTAGCTGCTTTGTGGTTATTAATTTACGTCCGCTTGGTCAAACCTTTTTTTATGAAGAAAAAACCTTACTTGGTAGAAGCTGCAATTCCCCAACGAGGTGATGTTTGGAATTTGGTTTTACGTCCGAGGGGATATGAAGGACTTCACTTCCAACCAGGTCAATTTGCTTGGTTGACTCTGGAAATCTCCCCGTTTAGAATGCGGGAGCATCCATTTTCTTTGGCTTCGAGTGCAGAAGATTGCGATCGCATTGAATTTGGCATTAAGGCTTTAGGAGATTTTACCAAAACAATCAAAGATGTTAAACCTGGTACTAAAGCCTACCTTGATGGTCCCTATGGAGTTTTTACCACAGACCGTTATGAAAATACAGCCGGATTTGTGTTTATTGCCGGAGGTATCGGCATCACACCGATGATGAGTATGCTGCTAACTTTAGCAGAACGTCAAGATGACCGTCCCATACTGTTAATTTATGCGAGTAAAACTTGGGAAGACATTACTTACCGAGAAGAAATAGAAGCTTTAAAAGATAAATTAGATTTGACAGTAATTCACGTTCTGAGAGAAGCTTCAGAAGATTGGTCAGGGGAAACTGGATATGTTGATCAACAACTGCTCAAACGCTACATTCCTAAACGTCCTGGAAGTCGAAATTACTTTATCTGTGCTGTACCGAAAATGATGGATCAAGTGGAAAGAGCTTTACATGATTTGGAAGTACCTGTGACCCATATCCATATGGAACACTATAACCTTGTTTGAATAGCTTTAATTAAGGCAGGGAACGGTTAGGAGTTAGGAGTTAGGAGTTAGGAGTTAGGAGTTGCTTCACTTTGCGATCGCACAAGTCGGGTTTTTAGGATAAATATCTGTAGTCACAGACAATAGTGATAAAAACCCGACTTCTAACCCCCCAATAAATCGATGATCACAGAAGTCGGGTTTTTAGGATAAATATCCTTAGTCACAGACAATTCTGCTAAAAACCCGACTTCTCACCCCACGACATCGAAGTCACATTAATTAATTAAAATTCCTACTCCCTACTCATAAAGACAAATTGGAACGCTTTAAATTATCTATGAGTTTATCCCGCATTGCTAAACTTACTTTCTTAGTACTTGTTTGTATCTTGTTTATCTGGATGTTGTCTCCTGCAACCATCGTAGCTCCTACTGATACTGCTGAGGCGCTGACTATCTATATAGCAGATTACGGCTGGCATTCCGAACTGGTTTTACCAATTGGTAACGGTGAATTAATCCAGTATGCTTACGGTGATTGGAATTATTTCGCACTCAATCAGCAGGATTTGAAAAATGGGTTAACAGCACTATTCTTACCAACTCAAGGTACTCTCGGTCGGCGGAAATTTAGTAATATCGTTGAACTTCAGCAGATAATTAAACAACAAAATTACACCTTATTAAGTTTAACAGTAGCGCAAACCAAAGTAACACAATTACTGCAATTATTAGATCAACGTTTTAATAGAAATATAAGCACGAAAATTGAAAATTCCCAAACAGGTTTAACTTTAGTCAAAGATGAACGAGACTATACTTTTTTACACAATAGTAATCATGAAATCGTAGAGTGGTTAAAAAAATTAGACTGCCAAATTTATGGTTTTGTCATGTGGGCAAATTTTCGGGTGAAATATTCATAATCACGGGTATTCCACCACATTAATTATCATAAATAATTCATTGGTAGTAAGAGCGTCTCGCTCCCTACTATTCAACAATTGATAATTAGAATTAGAAAGTTTTGACAACTCAAATAAAATTACTAAATACATTCTTATGCGTTACAGTATAATGCTTCAATTAGTAGCTACTATCACTTTAATTTTTCTTGGTACTGCTGGTTTATTTGCCTGGTTACAATACCGTCCGGCTCCAGAAGAACCAATTACACCAGGTAGAATTTCATCTATTTCTACTCACATTTATAGATAAATTTATTCATATAATCATGACATCAAAAAAAAATATCAGAAAATCTCCCGTTTATCGTCACCGCTGGTTTGAAAGATTGATTGCTATCTTAGCAGTCATAAATTTGTGTTTAGTCTTCTTTGATTTAACTTATATACATTGGCGTGATTTCTATCTTCAAGTATTACCAAATGTCACTCAAATATATGACCCAATCAAGGGAATCGAACCCCACCCAGAAACGCAAAATTATTTGAATAAAGTTACACAATTAGAAGAACAAGTTTTGCAAACTGGTTTGCAATCACCTCAATCAAAAAGTTTACTCGATCAATTACAATTATTAAGTAATCAAATAATTCAAGACAATCCGTTTGATGTAGCCAATAAAAGCGGTACTTTAGCAAAAATTAAAAATGAAATTCGCTTGCGTACAAATCAACAATCTGCTAGAGATGCCTTTAATGTTTTTTGGAGTCAAACTTATTTGTCTGAAATGGGTTGGCAATCAGAAATCAACTTTTTTAATTCTCAAGTTAAACCTTTAATTAATAGTAATTACTATCGTGATATTAATAAATTTGGCAATTTTATCAATCGTTTCTGGCTGATTGATTTACCATTTGTAATTATTTTTGCCTTAGAATTTTTAGCACGTACTTTTTATATCAGTCGTCGCAATCCTTCCTTAAACTGGTTAGAAGCGATGTTACGACGGTGGTATGATTTACTTTTATTACTTCCCCAATTTCGTTGGTTACGAATCATTCCAGTGACTATTCGTCTTTACCAAACTAATTTACTCAATCTTGAGCCTTTGCGATCGCAACTTAATCATGATTTTGCAGTGAGTTTTGCTGAGGAAATCACTGAGATGGTAGGTATTCAAATGATTGATCAAATGCAAGATGCGATTCGTCAAGGTGATTTAGCACGCTGGTTATTTCATCCTGAAACTCGTAAACCCTATGTGCAAGTAAATCAAATAAACGAGGTAAAAGCTATAGTTACTCGCTTAGCCGATGTCAGTATTTATGATGTATTACCTCAAATTCAACCTGATATAGAAGCCTTGATGCATCATGGTATTGTAAAAACTCTCAATGAATCTCCGATTTACCAACAAATACAAAATATACCCGGTTTAAAGCAATTACCCAATCAATTAGCAGAAAATTTGGCTCGTGATTTATCTCACTCTGCTTGTAACAACCTAATTAAATCAATATCAGATCCAGTTGCAGCAAAACTTAGTTCTAATATAATTACCAGTTTTCGTGATGTTTTAGAGATTGAGTTACAGAAAAGACATAACATTGAAGAATTTCAATCTCTACTAATCGATATGCTAGAAGAAATAAAAATTAACTACGTTAAAGGGATTAATTATTCTGGAGTTGGAAAAACCTTAGAAGAAGCTAAGCAGATTCGTCAAATTATTGCTGTAGATTAAGAAGTCGGGTTTCTAAAATAAACCCGACTTCTGTGAACTGTTCAAATTATTTTTGAGGATTCGCAATTTTTTCGGTTGATTTTGCTAATCTTTCCAGTGCGTCTGTTTGTTTTTCAATTTGTTGGCTTTGCTTCTCAAGTTCTTTTAATTGCTTTGTCTGAGAAAGTGCATCACTGGTATGAGGGGTAAAGAACTCACAACCGGATAGCATGACACAAATTAACATTGCAAAAATTAGTAGGTAACGCATTATATCTTTCCTCGAAAATTATTCTATGTATTTGGAATTGTGTATTTGGGATTGCATTAATGTTCTCAACTAAGTCAAAAGAGTTGAGTTGACATTCAGCTTCACCTATATTTAGTCTCTTTTGCATCTGTCTGAGGTTTGAATAATATTGCTTTAATTGAAATAGTTTTTATTAAAATTTGTATTTAATTACAACACAGATAGTTACTTTAACTTATGAAAATCCAATAATATAACATTAAAAATCATATTTTATCTCATCCTGTAAATTCTAACTTTTAGCATAAGTAGGTAGGCGTAATTAAATATAAGATAAAACCTCACCCTGCCTCCGGCTTCCCTCTCCTTAGTAAGGAGAGGGATTGAGGGTGAGGTTTTATATTTAATTTGACCCACTTACTTAGTACTTAAGTTAGATTTTTGTTTTCCAAATATATTCTATTTGTCAGATGTTTTTTAAAAATGAAAAGACTATATTAGATTAGTTAAAACAAATAAAAGCTAATATTTTGTTATGGAATTTTGGTTCAAAACACTGGTAACAAATTACTGTCACTTTTTATTCACATTTATTGTTGAATATTAAAAAACAGTTAATCAGCAGTTTTGTAGAATCATTTTCCTTGTTATTTGATCGAGTTAGAAGGTATATCAAAGATTATTTATAAATATCTTCAACAAAAGTTTTGCTGAGTTTCTGTTTTTCACTTACCATTCACAATAATTACTCATGAACACTTCTCATCTCAAATACATCATCTCTGTCTTAGGTATCACAACTGGTATTTTTGGTTTTGGAAATCTTGAAGCAAATGCCTCTGAGATCCAAAATATCTCCAAAGATACCTCGACAGTGCAAACTAAAACTGTGACACCAGTGCCTATTTCAGGTACTAAAATCAGTGAGAATGCTACTGACTTACAAGCACAAACACCATATCCCACACAAATACCACAGCAAATACCTCAGCAATCACCATATCCCACACAGCAAATACCACAGCAATCACCTGAACCATTCCCAGAACAAATCGAGACACCAGCACCAACTCTCTCACCAGGTAGACGAACCCGTGGTGGTTCTAGCTACATAGGGGTTGGTGGCAATATTGGATTGGGTGGAGATACCACATTGAGCGAAGGTTCTTTTGCTGTCAACAGTAAAATTGGTTTGACCAATAACTTCTCTGTACGTCCTAGTGCTTTAATAGGTGATGATGTACTTTTTCTGATTCCCTTAACTCTTGATTTTCCAGTGGAGTCTGTTACAGATACAGGAGTTCAACAAATAAACGTTGCTCCATACATCGGTGCAGGTGCGGCAATTTCTACTGGTCAAGATAGCACGGTTGGTTTTCTAATTAGTGGTGGTGTAGATGTTCCTCTCTCACCTCAATTTACCGCCAATGCTGGTGTCAACGTTGGTTTTATCGATGATACAGAAGTCGGACTACTGTTAGGCATTGGTTACAACTTTTAAATTAAATAAGCTTTATGCTGCTTATTTGATTGAAACAGAAATTTAGCTGAGGATGGAAAGATGAAAATTCAAAAGTTTGCGAGCTTTGCTACAGGTATTCTACTACTACCAATTTTTGCAGCCTGTACACCAAACGATACTGCTCAAGACACTACAATTACTCCACTTCCTGGAACAGATGTAAATGCACCTGATCTGGCAAGTACTCCCACAACTCCTCCTGTAACTCCTGGTGCAACTGTGGATGATGACATTGCGGACGTTGTAGAAGATAATCCTTCATTAAAGACACTAGCAAATTTGATTGATGAGGCTGATTTAGAAGACACGTTAGATGATGATGGTCCTTACACCTTATTTGCACCCTCAGATCAAGCCTTTGCAGCTATTCCCGAAGCGACTCGACAGCGACTGCTTCAACCAGAAAACCGTGAGACTCTCAGACAAGTTCTGACTTATCATGTGGTTCAAGCTAACTTGAGAGCAAATCAACTTCAGTCGGGAGAGGTGCAGACTCTTGCTAATAATCCAGTTAATGTACAAGTTGACCAAACTAGTAATCAAGTTCGAGTTAATCAAGCCACTGTTACTCAGCCAGATGTTCAGGCTAGCAACGGTGTTATCCATATCATTGACCAGGTAATTTTACCCCCCAACTTGAATTTGTAAAGCCCAATTACGAATAAATATCTCCGGAAAAACTGTAGAGACGTAGCATTGCTACGTCTTTATCAGAGTTGTGGATAACGCATAATTTTTCATAAGTTTAAATAAGTTTAAATAAGTTTGAAAAAAAATTAATATTGCAAATTAAATGTGTTTTAGCTTAGCTGTGATATGAGGGAGTAAAAAAACATGACCGCTGAGGAAAAAAGGCTCGAAGAAGACCGCAATCGTCAAGCATATTGGCGTAAATGGGGACCTTACTTGAGCGATCGCCAATGGGGAACGGTGCGAGAAGATTATAGTCATGATGGTAACGCTTGGGGTTATTTCCCGCATGAACACGCTCGCTCTCGTGCTTATCGTTGGGGAGAAGATGGGATTGCTGGCATTTCCGATAATCATCAACGGTTGTGTTTTGCGATCGCGTTGTGGAATGGTACAGATCCAATTCTGAAAGAACGGCTATTCGGGTTATCTGGTCCAGAAGGTAATCATGGGGAAGATGTTAAGGAATATTACTTTTATCTTGACAATACTCCATCTCATGCATATATGAAATACCTTTATAAATATCCGCAAAAGGCATTTCCTTACACACAATTAGTCGAAGAAAATCAGCGACGGGGTTATGATGACCCAGAATTTGAATTAGTAAATACGGGCATCTTTGATAATAACGAATACTTTGATGTATTTGTCGAATATGCCAAGCATTCAGATGAAGATATTCTGATTCAAATTACCATTGTCAACCGTGCTTCTGAAAGCAAAACTTTAGATATTTTACCAACCTTATGGTTTCGTAACACTTGGTCTTGGGAAGAAAATTCTGAAAAGCCAATTCTTAATCAAGATTCCCCAAGTGTGATTAATGCATTTCACCCGAATTTAGGCAGCCGCTGGCTTTATTGTCAAGAGAATAAAGCTCTTTTATTTACTGAAAATGAAACTAATTCCCAACGTTTGTTTGGAGTAGAAAATCATTCTCCTTATGTAAAAGATGGAATTAATAATTATATTATTCATGGAGAAACTACAGCAGTTAATCCCGATAAAACAGGTACAAAAGCAGCGGCTCATTATCATTTAAAAGTTGGTGCGGGAGAAACCCAAATTATACAATTAAGATTATCTAATACTGGCGATTTAACAGCACCTTTTGGTAGCGAATTTGATAGTACATTGCAGCTTCGTAAACAGGAAGCAGATGAATTTTATCAGCGGATTTCTTCAGATATATCAGCAGATGTTCGCAACATCCAACGACAAGCTTTTGCTGGTTTATTATGGACAAAACAGTATTATTATTATGTAGTAGAAGACTGGTTGAATGGTGATTCTAATCAACCACCTCCGCAAAGACATAATGCTCGTAATCAAGAATGGATGCATCTTTTCAACGATGATATTATTTCCATGCCTGATAAATGGGAATTTCCTTGGTATGCGGCTTGGGATTTGGCTTTTCATGTGATTCCTTTGGCAATGATTGACCCAGATTTTGCTAAACGTCAAATGGATAGATTAACGCGAGAATGGTATCTACATCCTAACGGTCAAATTCCTGCCTACGAATGGCATTTTAGTGATGTAAATCCTCCCGTTCATGCTTGGGGTACTTGGCGAGTTTATCAGATTGAAAAGGAACTTTACGGACGTGGTGATAAAGACTTTTTAGAGCGGGTATTTCAAAAGTTACTACTCAATTTTACATGGTGGGTTAATCGTAAAGATAATGATGGAAATAATGTCTTTCAAGGAGGATTTTTAGGTTTAGATAATATCGGTATTTTTGACCGCAGTTCTGAATTACCTACAGGTGGTTATTTAGAACAATCTGACGCTACAAGTTGGATGGGAATGTATTGCTTGAATATGTTAGTAATAGCTCTGGAACTTGCCAAAACTAATTCTGTTTACGAAGATATTGCGAGTAAGTTTTTTGAACATTTCCTGTATATTGCCGATGCCATGAATCACATTGGTGGAACTAATATTCACCTGTGGGATGATACTGATAAATTTTTCTATGATGTACTGCATTCACCTCACAATGAACGTCATCATCTTAAAGTTCGTTCGATGGTAGGTTTAGTTCCTTTATTTGCAGTAGAAATATTAGAGGCAAATGTTTTAGAAGCTTTTCCTGGATTTAGAAAACGCTTTGAATGGTTTATTAAAAACCGTCCTAATTTGCAACAAAATATTGCTTGTTTAGAAACTACAGGAAGTGGAGCTAAACGATTACTCGCCGTTGTTAGCCCAGAAAAACTCAAATCAATTCTGCAAAGAATGCTAGATGAAACTGAGTTTTTAAGTCCTTGCGGTATCCGTTCTGTTTCCAGATTTCATGCTGAACATCCCTACATTTTTGAAGTTGATGGAAAACAGCATTCTGTTAATTATGAACCCGCAGAATCCACTAGTGGGATGTTTGGTGGTAATTCTAATTGGCGTGGTCCAATTTGGTTCCCGATGAATTATTTAATTATAGAATCCTTGGAAAAATTCCATCAATATTTGGGAGATGATTTTAAAGTTGAATATCCTACTAATTCTGGTGAATTTATCACTTTGAAGGAAATAGCAACCGAATTATCTCATAGATTGATGAGTATATTTTTACGTTCAGAAGTCGGATATCGTCCTGTTCACGGTGGTAATTCATTGTTTCAAACTAATCCTCAGTGGCGTGATTTGATTTTGTTTTATGAGTATTTTAATGGTGATAATGGTGCTGGATTAGGAGCTAATCATCAAACAGGTTGGACTGGATTAGTAGCGAGTTTAATCTATTCCTGTGGAAGTAGTTATCGTTCTTGTCAAGTTCTTCCACAACCAGAAAAAGCTGATGCTGTGATTGTTTCTTAGGTATTGGCGAATAAAAATACGCAGTGATGATTTGACATTATTTGAGACGTAGCACTGCTACGTCTCTACAAAGTTTTCTCACCAAGTTTGATGTCTAGATTTACAAAAAGGCGAAATTAAAAACTACCCATTGGTAGAAAAATCATATTTCTTTTGTGTGAATAATCCGAATATCCAAATACGACTAGTGAAAGACGAAATATAAGTTTGAATTCTTTATGATAAGCGAGGAGGCTGACAATTCTAATTGTGTTGGTTGCAAACAAACTGTATGCGAATATTACTAGTAGAAGACGATCCTGAACAATTAGAACCATTACAAGGTGTGCTATCGGAAGCTGGATATATCGTCGATGGAGTTGATGACGGAGAAATTGCCCAATGGTTGTTATCCAAAAAAGAGTATGACTTATTAATTTTGGATTGGATGTTACCGACAATCAGTGGTTTAAATCTTTGTCATCAATATCGACTTATTGGCAAATCTGCACCAGTACTGATGCTTAGTGCAAAGGATACTATACAAGATAAAGTCGCGGGTTTAGATGCAGGAGCAGATGACTATCTTGTCAAACCTGCGGATTTAGTAGAACTTTTAGCGCGGGTACGTGCTTTAGGAAGACGTTCTCCTCAATGGATTGGAGATGTTTTAACTGTTGCAGATTTACAATTACATCTGAGTAATTTAACTGTTGAACGCAGTCAAGTAAGTGTAGAATTATCCCCACGGGAAACTCAATTGTTAGAATATTTCATGCGTCATCGTAATCAAGTTTTAACCCGTGAACAGATTGAAGAAGCGCTGTGGGAATGGGGTACGGAACCTGAAAGTAATGCATTAACTGTACTGGTACGTAAATTGCGAAATCGCTTACAGTTAGTTGGTGTAGCGGATTGGATTAAAACTGTTTACGGTATGGGTTATAGTTTTAAAGCACCGGATAATTTAGAATAATTAAGTAAATAAAATCTAGTTAATCTAGTTAATTAAATCTAATAAATAAAGCCTAAAATTATCTTTTAATTTTTGATTCGATAGCTGACTAACATTCTAACATTTTCACGAGACAATCCCAATTCTTGAATAATCATCGCTTTTACAGAATTTAATTGTGTAATTGGAAACTCGAATTCTAGTTCTTGAAGTGCGGAGTTAGCAGTATTCACTTGAATTTTTGTCAAACCTCGCTGTTTTTCTATTTCAGCTAAAATTCCTAATACTTTAACTTGAGGATGCACTTGCATTTGTGTATTAGGTTGCAGTGTTTCTATTTTATTAGATACTCCTAATTCCTGAGCAATTATGGCTTTTACCTTGGTTAATTCTGTAACTGGAACTTTGAATGTTAACCTTTTAAGTATAGAGTTTGTCGTATAAAGTTCAACTGTGGTAAACTCCTGCTCTGGATCTATTTCAGCTTCCGTTATTAACACATTGGCTGCAAAATTTACTATAACTGTGTATGTATCAGCTTGGAGTTTATCTACTGTAGTTGTAGTGTAGGAACGACTTAATAGTAGATTTGTTAAAGATTCACCACCAAATCCAAAAGCGATTAAGAGTAGTGGTAATGGGAATAAATATTCTAACTTGGAAGAGTGGAGTTTTTGTAATAATTGAGATAAGGACATAGGTTTGGAACTCTAAACACAAATCATCATAATTTTCATGTTTCATCGTAGCCGCAGCAATCTAGCTTTATGGTTTACCCTGACAATGGGAAGTATTTTGGTTGTTTTTGCCGGGGTACTTTATTATCAAGCAGTTTTAGAGCAGCTACACAATCTTGATCGTTTACTTCATAAAAAATCTCGAATTATCACTGTAAACGCCAGGTACAATTTGAATCAAAAACAATTAGACCTAGAAAATGTACCATTAATCGGAAGTAAAGTTCCACCCTTGGGTAGCGAAGTCGTATATGCACGTTGGTATGATACCAAAGGACAACTGGTGCAGTTTTTCGGAACAATTCCAGAGACGCAATCGACGATAATTCCTGGTTTTCACACTATCAAGACTAGGTTTTATTCCTCAGAAAAAGAGTCCACTGTTACTTGGCTCCGTCAGTTAACCTTACCCGTATACCAAGATAATTTACTAATCGGTTATCTACAAGTTGCAATGCCCCTAGCACCTGTACAAACTAATTTAGCTGAGTTAAGATTAGTTTTGATTTTCACTGTACCAGTAACTTTAGGGGTTATCAGTCTTGCTGGCTGGTATTTAGGGGGAATCGCAATGCAACCCATTCGTGATAATTACCACCAGCTACAACGCTTTACAGCTAACGCTTCCCATGAATTGCGATCGCCATTGTCAGCGATTATTAGCAATTCCCAGTATGGCTTACTATCTAAATCTAAAGACATTGAAATGCAGCTTCAGCGGTTCGATTCGATTTTCAATGTCGCTAAATCAATGAATATTCTGGTGAGTAATCTGTTGCTTTTAGCGCGTCATGCAGATCGATTATCTGCGGAATTGTTACAAGAAGTTGACTTAAAAACTCAGTTATTACAGATAGCAGATGAATACGCAACACAACAAGCTGCAAAACATCTTAATCTAACTTATACCTTACCAACTAACAGTATTTTTGTATTGGGTGATGCTGATTTATTGCGTCAAGCAGTAGTAAATTTACTTGAAAATGCCTGTAAATATACTGCCCCCGGAGGTCAAGTTCAACTGATGCTGTTCACTCGGTCAAACTGGGCTGTGATTCAAGTTACAGATAATGGTATTGGTATTCCTGAAACTGATTTACCACATATTTTTGAGCGGTTTTATCGAGTGGATAAAAAACGGACTCCCAAAACTGGTGGATATGGCTTAGGATTATCGATTGTTCAACAAGTCGTCTCTGCACATGGTGGTTATGTTAACGTCAAAAGTATAATCGAGAAGGGGTCAACTTTTGAAATTGTTTTACCTCTCAAATAGTCCTAACTGGTAATTGATAACTAATAACTAATACACAGTCACTTTCTGTTCACATTTTTTGGTAATAGTGAAAAAAGCTCTAAATCAAACTTGCTATCAAACCTTAAGCAAAATATTTTTTGTAGAATGTGGATAGTAAACTTCTTATTAACTTGGCTAATTTCGGCTTTATCACTATTGCTAACATCCTATTTTGTACCGGGCTTTGAGTTTGACTCATTTGGCACAGTTGCTATTGCAGCATTAACTTTAGGATTAGTTAATGCAATTGTTCGACCTTTTTTGGTGATTTTGACACTTCCCCTTACCGTTGTTACTTTAGGTTTGTTTCTTTTTGTGATAAATGCCTTGATGTTTTTGCTAGTAGGAGTTCTCGTACCCGGTTTTGTTGTTACTGGTTTATTACCTGCAATATTAGCCTCTATTGTTCTGACGATTGTTTCTACTTTGCTGGGACTTTTAGTTAGAAATGTGACTTGAAATTGTTTGATTTACTTTTGTTATTGTTACTTTTTCTGCACATTGATTACATATGAATATTCAAGATTAAGATAGTGATGTCTATTCTATGTACTTAATTTAATAACACAGGTAATTCCAGTAATTTACTAATTGAAAAATTCAAAATCAAAAAGCAATTATTTTGTAAATGAATTCAGGAGAAAATATGAAATTAGGTTCTTCAGTACTTGTTATGCCAAATTATTAGTAATAGCTCTTAAATAAGATTAAAAAATGTATCAAAAAATTACTAAAAAGGATGTAGAGATTGACATATAAAT
>JACYMD010000023.1 GCA_015272215.1 Rivularia sp. T60_A2020_040
GAGTGCTTTTTAAGCATACCGCGCTTTTAGTTTCTTTTATGACTGTTGGGGGGGGGAAGTCCCCCCATGACCCGCTCTACACGACTTTACGTTGTGAATACAAAATGTAGCTGAATATTTATAACTCCTAACTCCTCACCCCTTCACCTTCCGTAAAACATCAAAAGCCTTCCCCCTCACACCCAAGGGTAACAAAGACAATCCTAAACCAGTCCATGCTTTAGTAGTAGAAAAAGACTTCCCCTTCTTAACCAATTCTCTTCCTTTTGCAGTTTCACCAGTTTCAATTAACCGCAAACCTAATAATAATTGTGTTTCTTTTAAACGCTCTAATCTAATATTCTCCAACTTCTGCGAATCAAATTGATAACTTTGTAAATACTGCTGTTTATCTCTTAAATAAGGAATTGCGCGATTAACTCCTTGTTGTTGTGCATGAACTCGATATTCCATCAGCAACTTTGGTAGATAATAACCTTTTTTCCCAGCCAAAGCTAACCGGACAAATAAATCGTTATCCTCACAATTCTGCCAATTTGGCTGCATAAACCCGACTTCAACTACAGTTTGACGACGAAATAAAGTTGCACCAATTTGAAAACTTTGATTCACAAATACAACTTCTAAAAGATTATTTACCACCCCTTCTGGTAAATCTTTTCTTCCCCAATTACGAGAATTTTCCTCAGTTTTAGCTTCATCTCGCACATTATTAATATCAATTATCCAATGGTCAGTACCAACAAAATCAATGGTAGAATCTTGTCCAAGTATGGTAGAAGTTTCCGCGATAAAATCTGGGGTTAATCTATCATCATCGTCAAACTTAATAAAATAATCACCCGTCGCTGCATCAAAACCAGAACGCATATTATTGCTTTTACCAATATTCTGGTGATGGCGGATATATTTAATCCGATTATCTTGATAATTTGACATTAAATCCGCAGTTCCATCCTGAGAACCATCATCACAGACAATCAGTTCAAAGTCTTGATAAGTTTGTTGAAGTACACTTTCAATTGCGACAGGTAGCAAATCAATACGGTTGAATGTAGGAATACAAATACTAACTTTAGGCATAATAAAAGAGTTAGTTGACAGTTGACAGTTGACAGATGTTAAAAGCTATTAATTTTAATATATTAACCTCTAACCTTTAACCTTTAACCTTTAACCTTTAACCTTTAACCTTTCTGAAAAACTAATTCTACTCCAGCTTTAGCTGTCTTAGATTCATTTAAAATAAATTCAGTAGGCTTTTCATATTCTCTAAATATCTTTTCAATTATGTTAACTTCTATCGGTTCCATAAAATCTAACAATCTTAATTCTGGAAGCACTTCTGATTTATCAATATAATGTTGAATTTTTGTATTAGCACCGCTAATCCCAACACTAGGTACACCGAGAATATCCGCTAATATTATCGAGTGTAAACGGTTGCCGAAATGAAAATCCATTTGACTTAAAATCTCGATAAATTCCGCCGGTTTCTTCCAGTCATACAGTTTATAGTTAGATTCTGGTAGATATTTTTTGAGTAAATGATGAAATTTATTATCGTTCCTTTCTTCTCCTACATGGGCTGGTAATAAATGGATTACTGAATTATACTTTTCAACAAACTGCATCAACTGTTGTCCGTAAAATTCACCTCTTCCTTCACCCCACCAAAATTTTCCAGAGAAGGAAATATTTCTGATTTCGCTGGATTTATTTTCTTTTATATAAGGTTGATAATAATTTAAATCCAAAAATGCCAAATCACCACCCAAACAAAAAGCTTTAACCGGCTTAAGTTTTTGCAAAGCTACTTCGTAAGATTGTTTATCTCTTAAATAAAGTAAATCGGCATTTTTAAAAATTTTGCTTTTCCTATCTTTCTCATCCGAATTCATGGTTTCTAAACCGACACCAAGAAAGCAAAACTTTTTTCCAGTCCATTTCGCTAATGACTGTAACCTTAATAAATTAGTTGGTTTATCTTTGATATTCAAAGTTCCACCACCCCACATTAAACAATCACTTTGGATAATTATCGCAAGCCTTTTCAGTTTAGATAGTTGATTTGCTGCAAAAAAACGAGCTTTATTTGTAGTGCGTTCGTAATAGTCTTCTTGACAAAATACAAATATCTGATTAACTTCTTGCTTTTGGGCAAAATAATCAATTAATTGGCGTAAAAATAAATCATCGCCAACATTATGAAATCCGTAATATCCCATTAATAAAATATTCATTTATTTTCTCCTCATTTCTACATTTTTTTTAAATAAAAGACATATGATTTAATTTATTGATTTATTTATCAATTAATTAATATAAATCTCTTGTTGACATTAATAATTGGATAAATATATGATAGTGTTTTCATCAGTAATAAATAATTATTAATTATATAAATTACTGTATATATTCCAAATTAACTGAAATTTTCCGGATATTCCTAAATTATTCTTAAACTAAACTTCTTCTGATTATTTAAATTGAAATCATAGCTAATCTCCATGAACATTTTAATGTTATCCTCTACATTTCCTTATCCACCTACTCGCGGTGGTACTCAAGTTAGAACTTTTAACTTACTTAAGTATTTACAACGAAATCACCGCGTGACTTTGGTGACTCAACCCGAACCTGATGTTACTGAAATAGAAATAGCCGGATTGCGGGATTGTGTGGATGAACTAGTCCTTTTTAATCGTCCCCATGACTCTGGTACCACCGGAGGAATACTGAAAAAAGTTCAGCGTCTAACTAAATTCGTCAGTGAAGGTATTCCCCCAAGCGTGTTAAATCGCTACTCAGTGGATATGCAAAACTGGATTGATGGTTATGTGGAATCGGGTAAGTGTGATGTTGTAACCAGCGAACACAGCGTTAATGAAATCTACGTGCGTCCCCATTTTCATCACAAAATACGTACTGTAGTCAACGTTCACAGTTCAGTATACGGTACCTGTCTTAATCAGTTACAAAATGGCATATCTGAAAACTCTTTACGAGATAAAATTAACTTACCATTGCTGCATCGTTACGAAAAAAACTACTGCGGTAAATTTTCGGCAATTGTAGCGACAACTGAAGAAGATAAAATTCAACTGCGGGAATTCAATTCTAACAGTGAAATTACGGTAATTCCCAACGGTGTAGATTTGGCGATGTTTCCTTATCGGAAAGCAGATTTAGGAGGACACCGTTTAATTTTTATCGGTGCAATGGATAATTTAGCAAATATCGATGCTGTATGCTTCTTTTGTAACGAAGTATTACCTGAAATCCAGAAACTGTACCCCGATACAACCTTCGATATTGTAGGTTCTCGTCCCGTTGCAGAGGTGTTAGCGCTCAAAGATAACCCCGGAGTCAACGTTACTGGCAAAGTCCCTTCAATGGCAGAATACCTGCACAAATCCACCGTCTGTGTAGTGTCGATGCGGACTGGATTCGGAATCAAAAATAAAACCTTAGAAGCGATGGCTGCTGGGATACCTGTAGTTGGTAGCGACAGAGGTTTGGAAGGATTAGCTGTAGACGGTGGTAATGTAGAGTTACGAGCAATACGTGCCAATAAACCGCAAGAATATGTGAGCGCAATTAGTAAACTGTTTGAAAATCCGCAATTACGAGCAGAATTATCTCATAACGCCAGAAAATTAGTTGAAACAGAATTTACTTGGGAAAGTGCAGGGAAACGTTACGAACAAATTTGTCTTGGAAAGTAATTAATGTAGAGACGTAGCATTGCTACGTCTCAAGGATGCGCGTTCCTAATTTACAGCGATAAATCGCAACTACCAACCTGTAACAATAAGCTCGTCTCTACATAAGTTGTTTGTTAGTAAACAAGATTTAATTACTGACTCAATCCAAACCCAATTCTACTATAAACAGGAATCCTTGTACGTTCGGGTTTCTGAATACTAGTAGTTGAGGATTCTTCAGGTTGCGATTGGGAAATATTAGTAGTCTTATCTTGGTTTAAACTACTAGAATCGCTTAAATTTGATGTTTTAACTGCATCATTTGTAATAGCAGATTGAGAAGATTTTGTAATGTCCTTGTTTGAATTAGCTGCTGTTTGCGCTTGAGATGGAATTGCAACCAAAGCAGAACCAACTGCTAAAAGTAACCCAAGCAGATAAGAAATATTTTGAGCCATTTTGATTCTTAATTGTTTCTAAAATTTTGATTTAATAAAGATTCGCTGGGTTATTCCGTAAAACCTATTCAAATGCGAAATATTTTTCAGCCAATATGAACTCTACTCATATATGTACCCTAACAAATTCCAATTTATTAGGAGATGAATGTCCAGCGAAACTATTAAAAATATAGTATTAAAATAATTATCTTTTCAAGAGGAAAAATACTGAAATATGTCACTTATCTAATTGCGATGAGATTATCAATACCATCTCGTAGATTTAACTAATTTAATATTTAGCGATATGAATTCTTTATATATAGTTTGGGCATGGGTCATAGATAATTATCTTTATCATAGATAAATATAATGATTTTTATTTACCTATTCCGGAAATAAAGGAGAGCTTAATCAGTCAGGATAAAAATATTATTCAGATGAGATTGTCTATTAATAGGAAACACAAATTTATAATCTAATGCCCAATGCCCAATGCAATTATTAAAAAGTAAAACTAGTCCGTAAAACCCCAATAGTAACTGAGTCGCTATCTGGTGTATGACCGGGTTCTATAATATGAATAATTCCTGGAGTCAGACTCATATTATCGTTCAATCGCCAACGATAAAAAGCTTCAATATGAGTCGTTGTTCCCGGTTGTCCCCCATTGCTTCCATTACCTCCATCTAACAAGTCTGGTACGTTATTACCTCCAGATAAGTTACTACTAACAATTTTTGGTGGTTGTCCGACATAAATTCCCCCTAAATTACCCTTACCAAATAAGTCAGGAAAGTTAAGATAAACCATGTAATTTGTTGTTTCTACATCTCCCGATTCTCCAGGTATCTGAGAATTAGTATAACCAGCCCAACCACCTAATGTAATTCCTCGCGTAACTTCCCAATTGACGGTAGCACCAACGGCATTTGTTTGCAAAGGTCTGGAAGTTCCTGTAAAGCAATTTAGAGCAGTTAAACAGCTATCACCAGCAAAAGTTGATAAGAAACCATTTGGTGAATAATTATTTACATAATATAAACTGACATCTAACGTCTTAGCAGGTGTTAATAATAATTGTGCCGCAGCGGTTGTATTTCCATCAAATAAACCTGCACCTTTTCCGGGATTTGCAATATCTTTAGCACTATAAATTGCTTGTACACTCGCACTTTTAGCAAATTGCCAATCAAAAGCAATACCACCATTCTCAAAATCCAAATTCAAAATTGGGTTTCTTTGAGCAAACCATGATAAAGGGCCGTTTGCTGCATCTTCGGCACGGTTGGGACCTCGAAATGCACGTATCATATCAACACCTTTAGTTCCTACCATCATTGCCAATTTTTTAGTTAAAAGTTGGTGATAATGTAGGTCACTTAAAGTCCAATCATTTCCTGGAGGAGCTTCATAACCAAGGATAAAATCATTACTTAATTTAGGGCTTGTAGAACCATTAGCAGCCAAAAGTCCTGTTACTAAAAAACTACGTGGTGTAAATTGACTGGTCAAATATAGCTGATTAAAGTTAATTACATTAGTATTAGTACTTGGGTCATCAGTATCTTTTACGCCGTCTCTAGGAGCAATATCAGCGCGATTTGCACCACGTCCTTGAATACCGATAATTGCAATTCCACTGAGTTTGGTGGTTGTGGAAAATTGATTAGCTTCAATAGCAGCAGTACGAGATTCTAATGCATCAACTCGTCCTCTTAATGTCGCTAATTCTGCACCAAATTCTTGTTGTAATTTTTGTAAAATTGTTAAATCTTCACTGGTAACAATGTTACTTGTTGCTGTGGCAATTAATTCATTGACTCTTTCCAGACAAGCATTCAAACCCGCAGCAAATTCATCACGAGTTAAAGCCCGGTTGCCTCGATAAGTTCCATTTGGATAACCTGCTATACATCCATAACGTTCCACCAGAGATTGTAACGATTGAAACGCCCAATCTGTAGGTTGTACATCGGAAAATTGAGAAACCGAATTAACTTGTCCCATGGCATTTTCATCCGCAGATGGAACAAATGTTTGAGAAATCTTGAACTGTTGTGTTTCCATCACTCCTTCTGTAGGCATAGATAAATCTACAGAAACCTGTTCTTTAGACATTGCTTGATCTGGAAATCCGGTAATTCCCGCAGCTAAAAAACAGATAATTAGCGAAATTTTACTATTGTTCAACTTTCCAAACTCTGTTTATATACAACGGTTGAGCTTATTCAATTTTTTATATTAATGGCATGAGTGATTATACGGAATTTAGATAAAAATAGATTTAAAAACTTCTGGGCAAAATTTCTGAAGCAAGTGTATAAAAGAAAAAGCTACTACTGTTAAGGTAAATCAAAATCAAAAATTAATTAAGTAATTTCCAAAGCTCTTGATTACCCCTATCCCATTCTCTATGAAACCTCCTTGCTCTGCGTTCTCAGCGTCTCTGCGGTTTTTTTTTTCGGTAATCTCATGACACATTAAGAAAAATAACGATCAAACTTACCCACCTAACAATTTTAAATTGAACAAAATGTAGAGTCAATTCAAAATTCCCAATCCCCATCCAAAAGTAGATTAGTATGACAAAAACCTCACCATCATCAAATTCCAATAAAAAAACTGGTAAACAGCCTAATACTAAAATTCGCAAACTCCGTAAAAAAATTAAAAAATCTCACCAAAATCTTCAGGATAAAACTGTCACTTCTACAGGAATTATTTCCTATTCAAATCGTCGTCATAAAAATCAAAAACGCAAAACTTTCGCCACATCAATCTTCGCGATCGCGATTTTATTAGCAAGTGGGGGTTTAGTGATAATGTTGGGTTGGATTAGTATTTTATTTATATTTAATCCGCAACAAGTAAGTTGGTTAAACGATTTTGTTCCTGGATGGGTAAAAATTGGTTCTAGTTCCCAACAAAGTCCGCGTACAGTGCAGCAAATTCAAAACGAAATCCAAAAACAAAAACGTATAGTTGGAGAAATTATTGCTTTAGAAAGCGATATTGATGAATCTTTTTTATTACCCGTTTTTCGCAAACGCAATAACTGCCATTCTGATTGTAAAAGTATAGTTGAACTGAGGACTTATCATTTAGCAACAGATTTTGAATGGCGTTCAACACCCGAAAAATACTATCATTTAACTACCCAATTTTCCGTTACCGGATTAGAAGAAGATCAAGTCATCGCACCTTTGATAGATGCAAATGTCGAAAAAAATCCAGGTTCGAGCATTCCTCTACCCATCAGTGAAATCGGACGCTTTGACAAAGATGCACCATCAACAGGAATTTGGTATTATTTACGTGGCGATCGCTCTTGGGGTACCAACCAGACAGCTTACGGTTACATTCTGCATTACAATCGCGATCGCCGCAGTCTGCAACAAATGATATCTTGGACAAGTCCCACCGGAGATTTACCTCAATGGCAACAGATAACTGGTGATGATGAGAAGGAATTAGTAGTGCGTCAAACAGTGGGTTTAGAACCACGTCTGCGAGTTTATCAAGTGCAACCAAGTGAATACGTCATTAATCCAATTAAACTATCTGAAATCACTCTTACACCCCCAGCTTTCAACGATGGAGCATACAAAGACGCGCTATTAATTGCTCAGAGTGGACTGTGGACACCAGCTGAGCAATGGTTACAATTTATCCAAAAACAGCAAAAAGGCAAAATAACAGCAGCAGCACAAGCACAAATCGATTTAATTCGCTTGCATTCTCAGCTTACCAAAAAATTAGCCGATACCAGTTGGGCAAGTCCTTCTCAACAAGTATTAGCTTACTTAATTGATGGCAGATGGGGAGAAGCCTTAAAAGTATTTGAAGCATCACCGCAAAACACCGCAGAAATCAAAAATTTACTCAAAGTCGATACAGGAAGGTTAGAAAATCGTATTGATGCAGCATTACAAGTCAATCCCAATCGTCCAGAAATACAAACTTGGAAAGCTTTAATTATTGCATCCCAAAAAGGTACAAACCAAGCTGATAAATGGCTGAATACACAATCTAATCTTTCTCAAGATTCATTAACTTATATGAAAAAGCTTTTGACACAAATTTAATTCAAGTAACTTTATGCATCCTCCAATGCTCCAATATTTTATCACCATAAGAATTAACCGTTTACTTATCACATACGCTACCATCTGTCTGTATTAATTGCTAACAATTAATTACTTTTTGCTAAAATTTACGAAAAAATTATAATTGACCGCATTTTGATGTTTTTTTCTACTTAAATCACTCTATTTCCCCCAATTTTGCTTTTATTGACGAAAAAGAGACAAAGTTTCGAGGAAAATATGGATTTAATTCGCATTGAAGCAGAAAATTATCAATATGGTATCGACAACACGTTGGGTAATAGCGGTGGAGAATACCGCTTTGATGATGTTGATATTGCATACAGTAACGATGTTGATGGTGGTTATTCCCTTGGTTGGATTGAGCCAGGGGAATGGTTAACTTATGATGTTACTGTTCCGATATCGGGAGTTTATAAATTGGTGTCCCGTGTCGCTTCTGCTGTGGATGAAAATCATAATTTTCAAGCAACTATTGCAGGAAAACAAGAGAATTTTAATTTTGGTAATACTGGTGGTTGGTGGAATTGGCAAGATGTCGATTCTAATACCTTCTCTCTAAATGCAGGTAATTATGAAATGCGTTTGGATATGTTCTCCAGTTCTTTTAATCTCAATTATTTGGAGTTAGTTCCGATTTCTACAGTTAATAATAATAATTTGATTGATGGTGGTACTGGTAATAATTCTTTTTCTGGCAGTAACGGTATAGATACTATTACTTATGATGCAGCAAATTCTGGTATTTTTGCAGACTTAAATACTGGTAAAGTAACTCACAAATTTACGACTAATTCTGCACAACCGCTGAAAATTATGCCTTTGGGTGATTCCAATACGGAAGGTTGGGGAAGTTGGGATTTAGGAGCTTATCGCGATGATTTATGGCAATTATTTATTAATAATAATTTAAATATAGATTTTGTGGGACCTCACGCAACAGGCCCCGAAGGTTTCGATAGCGATAATGCTGGATTTAGTGGCTGGAGAATAGGTGACATTACGAACGCTGTGGATGGTTGGTTAAATGATGCTCAACCGGATATAGTACTGTTGATGATTGGTACTAATGACATACTCCGAGAGGACGATATGAGTACTGCACCCAGTCGTCTTAATAATTTAATCGATAAAATTACCTATCAATTACCAAATACTCAACTTTTCGTAAGTTCGATTCCACCTATTAGTAGAACAGAAGAACAACAGCAACAGGTAATAACATTTAATTCCCACATACCGGGTATTGTTAATAGTAAACCAGCATTTGGTAAAGATGTAACTTTTGTCGATATTTTTGCTGGATTAGCATTCGATGATTTACAAGATGGAGTTCATCTGACTGTAGAAGGTTACAACAAAGTTGCTGATATTTGGTACGACGCAATTATTAATAAAAATACTCCTGAAGATAGTCTGAGCAACATCGAAAATATCATCGGTTCTCGTTACAATGATGTAATTATAGGTAACGATGGTGTTAATACTATTAAAGGTGGTTTTGGTAATGATACATTAACCGGCGGTGGTGGTAGTGATAATTTTGTTTTAGCATCAAGGGAGGGAGTTGATACTATTACGGATTTTGTAGTCGGTGAAGATTATTTAGTATTATCCAGTGGTTTAAATTTGCAAGATATTACTGCTAATCAAGGTATGGGTAATAATCTCAACGACACTTGGATTAGTCATAAAGGTGAAACTTTAGCTTTATTAACAGGTGTAGATGCAAATAGTGTTTCTTTTCTTGATTTTGCCTAGACTTTTTAAATTTGTAATTCTGCTAACCCCAAATACTTAACACCTACGGGAGTGGTTTCAAAGCGACATGGTAATACTTCTAAACCCATAGATACAGCTTGTCGTAATAATTTACCGTATAAGGGGTCAGCATTATCTCCTGGTGCAAAATGAGTGCAATCGCTACGGTTAATAAAGTAAAGCATGACTCCACGATTTTGGGGTAAAAGTGCCATTAATTCCCGGAGGTGCTTTTGTCCTCTGGTTGTTTCTGTATCAGGAAATAAGGCTAATCTTTTATCAGTCCAAGTTGTATTTTTGACTTCTAAATATATTGGACGATTATCTGCTATTAATAATGATTTATTTTTTATTGCTACATAATTACTTTTATTCCCGTCTAAAATCACTAATCTCTCTTTATATCTTACCTCTGCGTTCTCAGCGTCTCTGCGGTTTTTATTCCAGCAATCTTCTAGCGGGAAGGGAATAGTATCGAGTTCATTTGATAAATTAATGGCTTTTTGTTCAGAAAGTAAACAGAAATCTACCCGACTTTTTCTATCTTGTCCGTAAACAACTTCGCTTTTAACTTCGTTGTATTTTCCTAATTCTGGAAAGATATATTTTTGTAGCGCTAATTTAATAATTTTATTTGGTAAACCTGTATTTACACCTACCCAAGTTGGTTCATTATCATGTAACTGAATCATTTCCCAAGTGTAGGCTAATTTACGTTTGGGATTATCTGTTTTTGATAATTGTACAGGATTTCCAGGAATATATACTCCTTTCATCGGTCCGGTATTTGGACAATGTGCTGTGACAATTTCTCCAGAAGTAAGTTGTACATCTGCAAAAAACCGTTTGTAGCGTTTTAGTAATATTCCTGGATATAAAGTTGGATAATGGTAGATGAAGTCGGACATATCGATTTTGGATTTTAGATTTTAGATTTTGGATTGAAATAATTAACTAATTAAATAATTAACTAATTAACTAATTATTAGTTGTTGAGAGTTATTATTATAAAAATAAATTATCCATTCCCCACCACGGATTAAAAAGGATTTCATTGATTTCACGGATTTAATTACCAATTAGCCATTACCCATTACCGTTTCATAATTCGTTAGTTAAGATAAGTATCTATAATTATTCAGTAAGTTAAGTGTTAAGTGTAATGGAACAAGAATTTTTTGAGCAAGGATTGATTAAGCGACAACAGAAGGATTATCCTGGCGCTATTGAGGATTTTACTCGTGCGCTGCAAGTCAATCCGGAGTTTGTTGAGGCTTATTATCAACGAGGTTTAGCATACTACGATTTGGGACATATTCCCCAAGCTGTTTTTGATTATGACCAAGTTTTGCAACGAAATCCTTACAGTGTAGAAGCATATTATTGTCGGGCTTTGGCAAGGTTAGCGTTGAAAAATCTACCCGGTGCTTTGAAGGATGTCAATGGCGCTATTGAATTGAATTCCTACAAAGCTGCTGCTTATAATCTAAAGGGAGTGATAGAGCGCAAATTGGGAAATATTCAAAGTGCGATCGCAAATTTTAAAATAGCAGCTAATCTATATTTGGAGCAGAAGGATACTGAAAATGCCAAGCTGGTTTTGGAGAAGTTAAAGCAGTTACAACCCCCTAAACAAGAGGTTGTTGTAGAAAAGCCACTATTCCAAACTACACCGCTAATATCTGAGCAAGATTATTTTAACGCTTTGTTGGAGAAAGCAGAACGAGGTAACACCCAAGAAGCGATGGAAGATTTGAATTGGGTTTTACGAGCAGATTCTCAGGATGGAAAAGCTTATTGCTGTCGTGGGGTTGTATATTGTAAGCAAGGAAAATATCGAGAAGCAATTGCAGATTTTAATACCGCGTTACAGTTGAATTTTGACGCTGCTGTGGTTTATCGTAACCGGGGTAAAGCTCGTTTACAATTGGGGGATAATCAAGGAGCAATAGCCGATTTTAATCAAGCTTTAAAAATGCAGCCTGATGATGATTTAATTTATGTTGCTAGAGGCAATGCTTATCAAGCTATTGGTCATTATTTGGGTGCAATTGAAGATTATGCTCAAGCTTTGGAAATTAATTCTCATAGTGCGACAGCTTTCTATAATCGGGGTTTATGTTATGTTCGCATGGAAGAAATTCCCCAAGCAATTACTGATTTTCAAAGAGCAGCAAGTATTTATTGTGAAAAGCAAGATTGGGATAATTATCAACAAGTTTTAGATAACCTGAGAAAGATACATTCTCCTACTCCTGAAATTCAAAAAAATGACTATGAAAAGTTACGTTATCGGTTGTTAAGATTAGTCGGGGGACAATGGGAAATTGCTCAAAGATTAATCGAACAAGCAAAGTTTTATTATCCAGGAATGTCTGAGGAATGGTATATTGAAACGGTTATTCACGATTTAGAAAGAGATTTTGGGAAATAAGATAAGTAAATCTTTCCCCCAACCCTATTCCCTATTCCCTATTAAACTAATGTCACCTTCGCAGTTACTGGATTTGATATATGAGTGTAAGACTTGAGAAGCAATTGAGCAGTATCGATTGCTTCGATTTCCCTAATCATAAATTCAATCATAGGTTTCGCGATTGCGCAAATTAATTCCCCTGTTTTATTATAAATTCTTTCGCTGGGACAAGCCTCTGCAATTGGTAATTGATTACAACTTAAATCAAAGGGACATTGACGACAAGTTAAAGTGCGTTGTGTTCTAATATTACAAACTTGTTGGTATTGTGAGGAAGCAAATATTTCTGTTAAGGATTGTTGGAAAACATTTCCCATCAAACCTTCAGGAAGATAAGCTTCACCATCATTATAAATATCTCCGTTGATGTTAATAATTAAAGCCCATTCTTTTTGAGCAGGATTATATTCGGAAATTTTTTGTTTTGATAAATATCTGGATGCAGCGGTAAAGTAATCGTAGAGGGGATAAACTTTGATACTTCCCGAAGACGTAAACTGTTTTTTAGCGACTTGTTGATATACTTGAATAATTTCTTGAGGTGAAAGAGCAAGATTTTTCACTCTTTCATCTGTTTCTGAATCAAGACTGAAAATCGGTAAAATACGATAGTCTATACCTAATTGATCATAAAAATCATAAGTTTGTAATGCATTCTGATAATTTTGACGATGTAAAACGGTAATTGCACCAAAGGGAATTTGATTATCAATTAGTTTCTGAATATTTGGTAATACTTTATCTTGACTATCTTTTCCTTTTATATCTACTCTTTGATTACCAAAAACATCAAAGGAAATACCCAAATGTAAATTCAGTTCTTTGAGTAAATCAATAGTACGTTGCGGTAAATGAACTAAATTACTTTGTACCGAATTAGAATATTCAATTCCTCTAGAAGCCAAATATTTTTCCTGAATTTTTATAAAACTACGTAAATAATCTGGAGGTAATAATAATGGTTCGCCTCCATGCAAAATAAAATGAGGTTTAAACTCCTCTGGATTAGATTGAATCTGAATATATTCGGCTAAACTTCGAAAAAAGAATTCTAAGTTATCCAAAGACATTCTTTCTTTATTCGCAAGTTCTGCATATTCATAACAGTAATTGCAACGTAAGTTACAAAGTTTGCTTAACTTAATAATGAAGTGCATAATTTCTAATTTGTTAGTATTAATAGATGCAAGTTTGACAATAATCGTAGAAGTCGGGTTTTTATGAGAATTTTCTGATATTACAGATATTTATATCCTAAAAATCCGACTTCTTAATCCATTTTTTAGTTTGATAATAATCACATAAGTCGGGTTTTTATGAGAATTTTCTGATATTACAGATATTTATATCCTAAAAACCCGACTTCTTACTATGCGAAAAATAGATTGAATATAGAAAATATTTCAACCTACTTGTAAAAGAAAATTCTATTGCTGAATACTAGCAAAAATCGCTTTTACATCAACCTTTTGAGGAGTAGTTAAATAACCTTTTTTATTAAAAACAAACTCTCCTTGAGGAACATCGCAAACTTTTGGATCGCAAATAATTTCTTGATTTTTAATTTGTAAATTTTGATTTTCTAAAATATACAAACCATCGGGTAACTTAATTTTATTTCCTTTTAAATCAAAGGTAAAAACTCTACGTTCTTCAATAATTAGTTTAGCTATTCCTAATTTTTGAGCAACCTTTTCTATTGGTAAACGACTTTCTTCTGGTTTTAAAATTAATTCCCAACCTTGGTCCCAAGGGTTACAAGGACCACCTCCACATTGCACCCAAATATCCTTATCTTTTCCATCTTTTGAAGTCCCGAAATAACCATCTATTTCCTGCCAAATACCTTCCTTAACAACTAGTTTCCCTCTTTTCGGAAATTCATAAATTCCATCTGGAGCAGTGATTTTTTTGCCATTAAACAGAATCAAAAATACCTGTCTATTTTTCATGATCACTTTATCAGCTTTAAACTCTTTGATAATAATTTCTGGAGTCAAAGAATAACCTTTAGTTAACAAAATACCTTCAGATAATTTTAATTCCTGTGCTACAGCTTTTGGAGAAATATTAGCGTTAAGAAATTGAGCAACTTGTCCAATTAATCCTTGATTATATAAACTGGCAAATCCTCCAGCGATTAGGATAGCTGTGACAATCTTTTTACCGTTATTTTGATTTCCTTGCATATTTACCTCAAAAAATATTGTTTACTTGGACGTAATTTAACACACAGAATTACAATTTGAAAAGTATACCTCACTACTTATATTAAAGACTTTTTTTTGAACTGAAGCAAGCGTTAGCTTCTGTATACCTTTCATTTATACATATGTTTGAAGCTGTATTTTTATGCATTTTTTCAAAAATAAAAATTAGTTAGTATATTTTTGCGTATATTTATTTAGAAAAGGACAAATTATAAAATAGTTTTATTGAAAACTTTGTAATAACTTTAAAATAACTTTATAAAAAATCGATTTATTTAGACATAAAAATCTGAAATTGAATGACTATATGATGTAGATATATGATTAACAGCTAGATAAACTTCTAAAATGGAGAATTTTGAGTGAAAACTTTTTGGAATGCAACTTTCTACGCTATCTTTTGGTTGTGGAATATAACTTTTTTAGCAGTTGTATATTTTGGTATCTTACCTTTCCTCGCACCATGGTTATTTGCTGCAACACTCAGAGGTGAAATTCCGATTGAATTCTCTTTAACTCTAATTGCTTTAATTGCAGTTCCTACGGTTTCTAGTATTCTCGGAGCTTGGAAGTTCATCAAGCAACCTTTACAACTGATTCGTTTATTTTACGGTGTGGAAGCACCGTTATTTATATTGTGTTGTTTACGGTTATTTTTAATTCGAGAAATGACACCTGCAAGCATCTATATTATCGCGACTGCGGGTTTATCTATTGGAGCATTTTTTATAGATTTAATCTGGGGTTATGACAACCGTCGTCAAACAAGTTTACAGTGCATGCAAATGCTCGCAAACAGTTTAATGCTGTTGTTTGGTGTTTATGCAGGAGTTTTGTTGCTGTTTTATGCATTACCTTTGACGGCATATATCGGACAAGAATTTATCAAATTTCAATGGTTAAGTGCAATATGGGATTCTTTTACTCGTGACTTTTTTACTTACGGATTATGGTACATACCTTTCCTTACGTTGCTGTTTATTCTCAGCGCGTTTGTAGTTGTGATTATGCCTTCAATACTGTCAGGAATGTACATTTATTTCGGGCAGAAAACTATCAAGGAATTTGCTGCACGGTATGGTAAAAAACGCGCTTTCACAGGTAGTGGTACAGTTGTCGCTGTTTCGATAATCTTATTTGTTTCTTTACAACAACAGCCGCAAGTACAGGCATTTACCTTATTAAATAATCCTGCCAATACAGATAGTAATCGTCAAACTTTATTATCAAAATCAAATCAAATCAAAGAAGGTTTAGTAAACGCTTATTTATCTTCCTATCGCTATCTCAGCACCAAAAAAGATAGCAATAGTATCAGCGCTATGTACCGTCAAACTTTAGGTTTAAATAAATCTGCTGCCGATGCGGTACAGGAAGTTCATAACTTTTTCATCTCACCTTTCTTATATAACGGTAGCGAACAAGATATTAAAAAAGCCGAAAAACTGTACGAAGAATTCTTTGATAAACCCATCCAAAAAGCAGAAGCACCAGCGATTACTCATGCGGTACAATCTACTTTTAATCAACAAGAAGTTAAAGCTGGTTTACTGAATATCAACGAGAAAAAAGTTTGGTTAGAATCACAGCAAATTACCGTCAAAGAAAATGGCGATCGCGCTGAAGTTGAACTCTACGAAGTTTACAAAAACCAAACACCAGAAGTTCAAGAAATATTCTACTACTTTTCCTTACCCGAAAGCGCAGTAATTACAGGTTTATGGTTAGGAGATACCAGCGATTTAAATAAACGCTTTGAATTCGTAGTTTCTCCGAGAGGTGCAGCACAAAAGGTTTATAATTCTCAAGTAAGAAGAGAACGTCCTGTTGATCCAGCATTATTAGAACAAGTTGGACCAAGAAATTATCGTTTAAGAGCATTTCCTATTCCTCGTAATAATGTACAACAAATCGAGAACCAACCACCCGTTCCTACAGAAATGAATTTGTGGTTAACTTATCAAGTTATGCTGCAAGAAAAAGGTGTGGCTTTACCAACTTTAGGAGAAAAGCGTAACATCTTTTGGACAGATAAAACCAAACGTATCCGCAACGGTAAACAAGTAAAAATTGACAAAGATATTTGGTTAGAAGACTTTATAAATACCAAAAATTCAAAACCAAAATCCCACGAAATCAATTTACCCGAAGGTTATAAAATCACAGCCAAACCGTTATCTAATAAAGATTATTCTTTACCCCAAAATAAAAGTTTCGCTTTAATTATCGATTCCTCTCGTAGTATGAGTTCCCATGTCAAGGAATTATCTCAAAACTTAACATGGCTACAAAAACACTTGAAAAATAACGATGTAGATTTGTATATTACCGCTACTGGGAAAGCCAAACCGCAACGTTTAGATGACATCCGTAAATTCAAAGCTGATAAATTCACCTTTTACGGAAGCTTACAAACCCCAGAAATGTTAAAGCAATTTAATCAACTTCAAGAAAAAACATCTTACGATGCAATATTGTTGTTAACAGATGCAGGTAATTATGAATTATCCAAAAATAACAAAGAAATTCCCACCATACCCGCACCATTATGGATAGTACACAACGGCGAACTACCACCAGCATACACCGACGGAATCATCAAAGCAATCCAAGATAGCGGTGGTGGAGTTTCTACCTCACTTTCCGAAGTATTGCAAAGAATCGCCACAAAAGCAACTCTGGGAGAAACAGTAATTGACATACTTGATGGTTACGCTTGGTATTTGCAAAAATCCGAGAATAATTCAACTCAACAAAGTGATTTTCAACAACTAGCAGCCAGACAATTAATTAGAGGATTAAGCAAACAAATTAAACTAGATAACCTAGAAAGTTTAGATGCAATTCACACAATAGCCAAGAAATATCAACTAGTTTCGCCTTATTCTTCCATGTTAGTGTTAGTAAATGACGAACAAAGACGTTTACTCAAAGAAGCAGAAGCAGCGAAAGATAGATTTGATAGAAACTTAGAAAGTGGTAAAGAAGATTTGACCAAACCGAATAATCCTTTGAAAACCAGTGTACCAGAATCTTCCAATGTATGGGTATTAGTTGGAAGTGGTTTATTATTGCTGTGGTTTGTCAAACGGAAACGTCAATTAGTGAAATAATTTCATTCAAATTTCATTCAAATTTAATTTAAATTATCATCAATGTAGAGACGTAGCACTGCTACGTCTTTTGCTTGTTGTTGTTTTTTTTCAACAGTGCTGGAATTAATTTAGTATTTCTGCACAGTTTTTAGTTTGTTGTGATGTCGCGATCGCTCTTCAAAGACGATCGCTCTGGTTTTACCGTTGTTTATATTCTTTTAATGCTTTACTTACAGCATCGCGAATAAAATCAGATTTCCAGCCACGCGGTTTATCTTTTGCTAATTCTTCTAATAATTCGTAATCTTCTTTTAATAAATTAGCTTGCGCGGGTTTTTTTGCATAAATATTTTCATACTGGTTTTTACCTTGTGGATTTGTAACAGTTCCTTTTGGCGCTCCACGCTTCTTATATTCAGCTTTGCTCATAATGATTAACCTTATATGGCTGGTATATTAAGATTATATAGTTATTTATTCTGAATAATTATTTTTTTATCTTCCTCGGTTGACTTTAGACGGTTTTTTTCAAGGTAAGCGCTTGCAGGTTGTTCGAGCCATTCAGCATTACTTCTATTTGAGCCTCAAGAGTCAAAGTTGGGCGAAACGATACGGGTTTTTGCGATCGCGCTTCTTTCCCTTCAACCTTAAAGCTAGTAGCATTTTTTTCTTTGGATTGCTAACACCTGGACTCCCAGTTTTTCCTTTTATTCCTGTCATCATCTTTTTCAATATGAAGTTATTGTAAATTATCCCGCGCAAACATGGGATAATAACAAAAGAAAACCCGGCTACCAATCGGGCGACAAAAAAAAGAGAAGTTCATGTTACACATTATTATTTATATTATTATTCTTTATATTTATATTTATGACTTTAATTATTTTCTACAAAAATATAAAAGTTAATTTATACTTATCCAATTAATTTTAAACAAAAGAAATCATCTAAATAGCGAGATAAATCCTAACAGTCATGAGGCTAACACTTATAATAACAATTTCCAATTACACTAGTAAATAGCACTATCATTTATTTATTCAGGGTAAATATAAGTAAGATTCGCTGTACAAACTTTTTACTTAACTTTACTGTAAAACCTAGACATGGAAATTGAAAAGGACGGATATCCAAATCCACCAATGCAAGGAAACTTTGGTGGCTGTCTGGTGACGATTGTATTGTTATTTATACTCATAGGGTTTTTTCCTTTATTTAATAGTCCGAGTAAAACTGAGGTTCCTTATAGTCAATTCCGCAATCAGGTAAGAGAAGGTAAAGTTAGCAAAGTTAAGGTAGGTGAAAATAGAGTAGAGTACTCTTTGAAAACGGATTTAGATGTGACTAAATCTTCTAGTCCGGAACAAACTTATGTTACTATTCCCATAGCAGATGACCAAACTTTACCAAAGTTGTTAGAAGATAATAATGTAGAATTTAGTGTTAAACCTAATACTGAAGGAAACTGGATATCTACAGCTTTTAGTTGGTTCATAACACCATTTTTACTTTTTTTGCTCATAGCTTGGATAGCTAACCGCGCTCAGACTGGAGGAGGTATAAACAATCCTCTGAACGCGGGAAAAAGTAAAGCTAGAGTCTATATCGCAGGTGCGAATGGAATTGATGTTACCTTTGCTGATGTAGCTGGAATTGATGAAGCAAAAGCAGAGTTACAAGAAATAGTAGATTTTCTCAAAAATCCCGATCGCTATACTCGTTTGGGAGCGAAAATTCCTAAAGGAGTTTTGCTTATCGGACCACCCGGAACTGGAAAAACTCTGTTAGCAAGAGCTGTTGCTGGAGAAGCGGGAGTTCCCTTTATTAGTATTTCCGGTTCTGAATTCATTGAGATGTTTGTCGGGGTAGGTGCTGCAAGAGTCCGAGATTTGTTTGAACAAGCACAGCAGTTGTCTCCCTGTATTGTATTTATCGATGAATTAGATGCTTTCGGTAAGTCTAGAAGTGGTTCTGGAATGTTTGCAGGAAGCAATGACGAACGGGAACAAACCCTCGATCAGATGTTAACTCAGATGGATGGTTTTGAACCGAATACGGGCATAATCATCATTGCTGCGACAAACAGACCGGAAATATTAGACGAAGCTTTATTGCGCCCCGGACGTTTTGACAGACAAGTTGTGATTGACCGTCCGGATAAACTAGGACGTTTAGCAATATTACAAGTACATACGCAAAAAGTTAAGTTAGAAGAAAACATCGACTTAAGTATAATTGCTACTCGTACTATTGGTTTTGCTGGTGCGGATTTAGCCAATTTAGTCAATGAAGCGGCGTTATTAGCTGCCAGAAATAATCGGGAAACGGTAACGATAGGGGATTTCAATGAAGCCTTTGAAAGGTTAATCGGCGGCTTAGAGAAGAAATCCCGCGTACTCAACGAAACAGAAAGAAAAATCGTTGCTTACCACGAATCCGGTCATGCAATAGTTGGTGCATTAGTATCGGGTCAAATCGAAAAAATTTCTATTGTTCCTAGAGGCTCAGGTGCTTTAGGATACACGTTGCAACTACCGCAAGAAGACCGTTTTTTGATGTTAGAAGAGGAAATTCGCGCTAGAATTACAATGTTATTAGCAGGACGTAGTGCAGAAGAAGTAGTTTTTGGTAGAGTTTCCACAGGTGCAAGCGACGATATTCAAAAAGCAACAGATTTAGCCGAACAAGCGATTACCCTTTACGGGATGAGTCAGAATCTCGGACCGATAGCAATGGAAAAACCGCAATCATCGTTTTTAGATGGTTCCTCTAATTCCCGTCGTCCGGTAAGTCCGATTGTAGCAGGAGCGATTGATCGAGAAATCAGAGAAATGATTGAAAATGCTCATCATCAAGCGCTATTAATTCTCAAAACCAATCGCGACTTACTCGAAGAAATAGCTCAGCATCTTCTAGAACATGAAGTATTAGAAGGAGATGAATTACATTCTTATTTGAGTCGAGTAAAAGCACCGTAGAAGTTAGTTGACAGTTGACAGTTAAGCTAAAAAGCGTTTAATTTGTATATTCAAATTTTATCAAGTCTTGTAGTGCGGGCATCCTGCCCGCTAGAAAAATATAAATTAAATGCGCGACAGCTTATCATTTGACAGTTGACAATTGACAGTGGACAGTTGACAGTTGACAGTTGACAGTTGACAGTTCTCAGTGGACATTTGACCTTTGACCTCTAACCTGATTTTATTTTATGATGCAATGGCAGCAACTTTTAACGAGACAAAGATTAGGTAAAACGAGTCCTATTGACTCTGAGTCTGCACGTACTTGTTTTCAAAGAGATTATGACCGTTTGGTGTTTTGCTCTCCTTTTCGTCGGTTAAAAGATAAGACTCAGGTTTATTCTCTACCAAAAAACGATTATTTACGTACTCGGTTAATTCATAGTATTGAAGTTTCCTGTGTTGGTCGTTCGTTGGGTACAATTGTCGGTAGCGAAGTTATTCAAAGACACAATCTTAAAGATTATAGTCCTTCAGATTTTGGGGATATTGTTTCGGCTGCAAGTCTCGCTCACGATATTGGCAATCCTCCTTTTGGTCATTCTGGGGAAGATGCAATTCAAAGCGGGTTTAAGAAATGGTATGCAAATACACAAAAAAACCTCAGTAATATTGAGGAGATTGATTTTAATTTATTTGAAGGTAATGCTCAAGGTTTCCGGATTATTAGTAATCTAGAAATGCAGCCGAGAACAGGAGGAATGCAACTTAGTTGTCCAACTTTAGCAGCTTTGGCAAAGTATCCCAAAGAATCTTATATTCCCGAACATATACTGAATGGTTATCAAGGTAAAAGTATTGCTAAATATAATTTTTTTCAATCAGAAAAAGAGTTATTTACAGAAGTTGCTCAAACGGTAGGGTTGATTCGCCGTAGTAATGAAGTTGCTTGGTGGGTAAGACATCCGTTAGCTTTTTTAATGGAAGCTGCTGATGATATTTGTTATTTAATAGTAGATATAGAAGATGGATTTCGCATGAGATATATTCCTTTTACAGATGCGAAAAATTTACTCAATACTATTGCTCAACGTTCGGAATCTGACATCAAAGGACAAGCGAATACTGAAGAAGAAGAAATTAAATATTTACGCGCTCGTGCTATTAGTGAACTTGTTAAAGAGACTGCAAATATCTTTTTGTTGAAAGAATCAGAAATACTAAGTGGTGAATTCGATCGCGATTTGCTATGTGTAAGTAAATATGCTGCTATACTTGACGAAATCCGCTCTGAAACCCACAATAAAGTAATTAACCATCCAGATGTTATTAGTACTCGTATTGCTGGACATGAAATTTTAGGTCATTTATTTACCGAATTTGCTGATGCAGTTTTATCAAAAGGCGATAAAGCTAAGTTTCTCAAACAAATGATACCAAAGCAATATCTATTTAGTGAACATCAAGATTGCTATCATCAAATTCTCCAAGTCACCGATTTTATTTCTGGGATGACTGATTCTTACGCTACAACTATGTTTAAGAAACTGAAAGGAATTTCTTTGTAATCGAGCTTTTCCCGTTCTTACAGATAAATAAATCATGTAGAGCGGGTCATGGGGGGACTTCCCCCCCCCAACAGTCATAAAAGAAACTAAAAGCGCGGTATGCTTAAAAAGCACTC
>JACYMD010000001.1 GCA_015272215.1 Rivularia sp. T60_A2020_040
TCGCTTCAATGTCCACCGCTAAGTTACGAGTAAAAGTTGTGAACAAAATGCGATCACGCTGATTATTTATGCACTTAAATGAATCATGCGATCGCACTTTCAATCCAACTACTTAAATCAATTATGCGATCGCGCTTCTAATCCAACCACTTAAAATCATCTGATCGCTCTTACAATATAACTACTAAAAACAATGTGATCGCACTGCAATGTCTTTAGAAAAATAACCTATTTCAAAAAGCTAGGTTGAGCCTCAAATTTGGGAAAATACTAATAGCTGTCATTACGAGTAAAATTAAATGCATGTTATTAGCCGCAGGATTTTGCGGGAGTTTTGTGAAGCACATGCAGATTCCTGTGATGCGCTTTATGATTGGTATAGGGTTGCAACTAAAGCAGAATGGAAAAACTTGATTGATGTTCAGGCTATTTATCCTAAAGCAGAAGCTGTTGGAAACTTTACTGTGTTTAACATCAAAGGTAATAACTACCGCTTGATTGTTGATATTGTTTACGAAGCCCAAAGAATCTATATAAAATACATCCTAACTCACGCAGAATATGATAAGGATAAATGGAAAAATGACCCGTACTTTTAATCCTGAATCTTACGGTAAGTTACTAGCTAAATATCAACCAAAAATAATTACTACTGAAGAAGAAAACGAACAAGCTCTTAAATTAGCCCAAAACTTAGAGCATCGTCCCCATCGTACACCAGAAGAGGATGTACTTTTGGAATTATTAGTAACATTAATTGAAAAATTTGAAGAAACTCATTACCCAATTCCCCAGGGAACACCTCATTCAATGCTAATACACCTGATGGATGCACGCGATATAACAGCCGAAACATTAATAGATGTAATTGGCTCCTTGGAAATTGTACGGGAAATTATCGATGGTATTCGCACTATGAACAAAACAGAAGCAGAAGCACTTGCAAACTATTTTCACGTAGATGTTAGCTTGTTTATATAACTGACTTTAGAAATTAGCCAAGGTGAGTAAATTAACTGTTTTATTGTCTAAAATAAAACAAAAAGCTCCTAGACGATGCCAAACCCCAGAAACCTCAACGACATAATCCAACGCATCCTCAACGGAATACAAACCGATGATGATGTGGACGCTTTGCGTCAGTGGTTAAGTAGTGGGGGTATTCAAAGTATCCAAAATCTGCAAGTTGGTAAGTACAACGTCAACATCGGACAAGGACAAAATATTCATATTGGAGATAAAACCTACCAAGGACTTGACGCACAAGCAATTCGAGAAGTTGCTAATGCCATACTTCGAGGTTCCAATACCTCAGATATCCGCGAAATTGTTCGTTCTATCCTCAAAGAAGAGTTCCCGAATGTGACACCACCAGAAAATCCTCAAAATTTTTCCCGTAAAACTATTTTAGTCCTAGCTTCGGGCCCTACAAATGAAGCAAGATTGCGTTTAGATAAGGAATTGCGGGAAATTGATGAGGGTTTGCTCCCGGTCGCAGCATAGAGAAAAGTTTACTTTGCAACCCAAATTTGCTGTTCGTCCCGATGATTTACGTCGTGCTTTGTTGGATTTCAACCCGCAAATTGTGCATTTTTGCGGACATGGTTCAGGGGAAAATGGTTTAATTTTGGAATCAGATGCGGGGTTAGCGCAATTTGTTCCTACCCAAGCTTTAGCCAATTTATTCAAACGATTTGCAACACGGGGACTGGAATGTGTGGTTCTCAACGCTTGCTATTCGGAGATTCAAGCCAAAGAGATCGCCCAACATATTAATTACGTTATCGGTATGAATAGCGCTATTGGAGATGATGCCGCGATTAAATTTGCAGTTGGTTTTTATGATGAATTAGGTGCTGGTTGGTCGTTTGAAGATGCTTATAATGGCGGTTGCGATGCTATTGCATTACAAGGAATCCCCGAAGAAAATACCCCAGTCTTCAAAAATCTAAAAAAAAGTTCCAGTAACGGCAATAAATCGAGTTGATGAGTTGGTGCAACAAGTGCGTACCCGTCTCCACAACAGCATCCAAAGTTTACACGGGACAATGCCATTGTGGGGAATCGATAATTGCGTTCCCTTGGGGGATTTGTTTGTAGATGTCAATATTTTAGAAAAAACTAGCAGTAGCCGTAGGTCGGAATTAGGTGATTTGTGCCAAGATTTTACTAAGGGTGAATCCAATTACCGCAATTTGGATCGGATTGGTTTGGGTAATCAACAGCAGCGCGTGTCGGGGTTGACTGTATTGTCACGGGATACAAACTTGATGGTGGTGGGTAAACCGGGTTCGGGGAAAACCACCTACCTGCAAAGGATTGTCACTGAATGCGATCGCGGCAAGTTGCAAGCACAGCGAATTCCTGTGTTGATAAAGTTGCGGGAATTTGTAGACTATGGACGTAGATATGGCTATAACTTGGAGCAGTTTTTGGGACAACTTTGGCGGTTGAGTAATATTGAAAAAGTAGTATCTAATTTTTTAGTATCTTTCTTAACCTATCGGCACTTAACTTTACCTGGCGGTACGCGAAGCTATGCCGAAGGCTTATCGCTACATAACTTATGAACTAGTTGAAGACTATTGTATGTGCGCGGTTCTTTTTTGAGGCATTCTTCTAAATAAAGGATATCTTCTTCTGAATACTTTGTTTTTCCTCGTCTACCGGGCTTATCCCAAAGCCCTTCCAAACCAAATTTCTGCCATTTATGTAAAACTTGCCTTACTCTTTGTGGAACCCACCCGAAGTGATTCGCTATTTTTTCTACATACCAGCCATGTGCATTTAACCGCTATTACCTCTGCTCTGTCTTTAACTTTCTGTGGTACATCTTCGGTTCTCAGTTTTAACAAGCTTTTATCTTGTTCACGAGTTAGAAAGACTCTTAAACGAGCCCCCATATTTCAATAACCTGTATTGTCGCCCCTTCAGCAAGATTATTGCGATCGCCCGCATCTGGAGGGTTAAGGGGAGATGCTGCACTAAGATTCCTCCCTGCGGATAAGGATTTAAAGTTTTAAGACGGGTATGTTTTTGCAGTATTAGCTAATCAATAGCTTAATATAGCTAATGCTAAACAATTAATCACCACACAAAAAACAGATCGATCGCAATTGAGGGGACGCGATTATTTTAGGTTTTGGATTCACCTCAAAGATAAATCTGGAAACCACTCCATTGAAGAACTATTAGAAAATCCTATACTATACATATTTTTAGATTGCTATTCAAGTTCTTGTTCATACAATCAGACTACTTAAATCGCACTATGGGAATTTTTAGCAAAAAGTAGCGTAAGGTACAACTTACTTCCTAATTCCATACTATGTATAGTAAAACACATATTTATTTATTTTAATTAAATAAACTATTGCTTTTGTATTTCTACACTCTCAAAATAAAACATTAATTTAGTTTTTAATTCACCTTTACTTAAGTATTAATACACTAATTAAATGTGTTATTTAATTCATTTTTTGAAATTTTCAAGCGCCAAAAGCTAAAAATAGAGTTAAAAATGATACTTAAAATGATAATTTATATCGATAAATTTGAGTAATTTTCGGGTATATTTTAGGTAATAAATGATGGAAATACAATATTTACTACATAAAAACTCTCACTATTATTACTGAAGTAATAAAGGTAAAACTGATAGCAAAGATGTAAAAATATGTCACATATTAAATTAAAATAAAACTTACATAAACATTTACAAAGATTTTGGTCTTACGGGTTGAAGCGAATCAACGCAGCTACCTGTAGACCAATAACATTTCTTAACCAACAAATTATGAACCTTGCAACAGAACAACGTATCGCCTTGATTTCCGTCCACGGCGATCCAGCGATTGAAATAGGTAAGGAAGAAGCAGGAGGGCAAAACGTTTACGTTCGTCATGTAGGGGAAGCATTAGCTGAACTGGGATGGCAAGTTGATATGTTTACCCGTAAAGTTAATGTAGAACAGGAAAATATTGTTTGGCATTCTCCTAATTGTCGAACAATTCGTTTGAAAGCTGGTAATGTTGATTTTGTGCCGCGAGACAATCTTTTTGGGCATTTACCAGAATTTGTAGACAATTTTTTGAAATTTCAAGAAGAAAACGGAATTATATATAATTTAATTCATACCAATTACTGGCTTTCTAGTTGGGTTGGTATGCAGTTAAAGCAAAAACAAGGAAGTCAACTTGTACATACATATCACTCCTTGGGAGCAGTGAAGTACAATACGGTAAAAACAATTCCTTTAATTGCCAGTACCCGTTTAGGAGTAGAGAAACAGATATTAGAAACAGCACAAAGAATTGTTGCTACTTCGCCGCAAGAACAAGAACATATGCGTACCCTTGTTTCAGCGAAAGGGAATATTGATGTAATTCCTTGCGGTACGGATATTGAACGCTTTGGTCGTGTTGAGCGAAAAGCAGCGAGAACCGAGCTAGGAATTAATCCTCAAACCAAACTTGTAATGTATGTAGGACGTTTTGATCCACGTAAAGGTATTGAAACCTTAGTTCGCGCAGTGCGAGAATCTGAGTTATTTGGTTCAGAAGAATTAAAATTAATGATTTGTGGTGGTAGTCGTCCCGGGCAAAGTGATGGTGATGAATGTAAGCGAATAAAGACAATCGTTGCAGAATTGGGAATGAGTCACATGACTGAATTTCCGGGTCGTATCAGTCAAGAAGATTTACCATGTTACTATGCAGCGGCTGACGTTTGTGTTGTTCCGAGTCATTACGAACCTTTTGGTTTAGTAGCGATTGAAGCAATGGCAAGCTTTACACCAGTAATTGCAAGTGATGTTGGTGGACTTCAGTTTACCGTTGTGAATGAAGAAACTGGGTTGTTAGCACCACCGCAAGATGTTCAGGCTTTTGCGAATGCGATTGACCGAATTTTATTGGATGCGAATTGGTCTAAACAATTAGGTGAAGCTGCAAGAAAGCGTGTTGAGACTAAATTTAGTTGGGATGGAGTTGCAATGCAATTAAGCGAACTCTATACAAATTTATTACAACAATCTGTAGAACAGCCAATGTTCGCAAACAGTTAATAGTTTACAAGTTACAAGCATAAATAATGGGGAATCGGTAATTGCTTGGCAGAATTCACCATAGATAAATTTAGTTTTGATTATTCTGTTGAATGCTTTTGAATTATTTGTGATTGCCGATTGCCCATTATTAAGTACTTGTGCAAAATAAATTACACATTTCGTTGGGGGGAGGGGAGAGGGGAGAGGGAAAAGGCAAGAGTCAGGGTTTATATAACTCACGAGTAATTATGTAAATAATGCAAGCCTAACTACTTATTTTTGATTGCGATAGGCAAAGCCTTGCCCTTCGCGATCGCAATTAATCTGAGAATGATAGATCATATCATCATTAGACATCTCCGAAAATTAATTATGCGTTACCCAGAACCCTTGTAGAGACGTAGCACTGCTACGTCTCTTTTTCTCCGCGACAACTACACCCGGAAAGAAAAGATATTTATACTTATTTATTAATCAAAATATTCTTAACATTAAATAAATAATTGATTACGTATTTATATTGATATCAAACTGATATTTTTTAAATTTATAACTATACACAAGTATTCATTTAAAACTATATTTCAGTATTTCTTCTTAATCAGGGGAAATACTTAATCCGAAATCAAAGTTTGTGTGAAATTCAGAGTTTTTTCTGGACATTACACTTAATAGAGTTTTAACTAGATACATCAGCAACTGAAATTTGCTACAGCTAAGTCTGTAAAAGCTTTTTCATTAAGTTGTAATCGTGGTTTCATATAAGATGATGACCGCAAATAGTTCATTGAAAAAATTGTAAAAGCAAGATTAACAAGGAATAAAATGTTTAACTTTAATCAAAAAAATAACGTACAAAATTCACTTTGTGTTTTAGGTTTAACTGCTCTTGGATTATTTATTGTCCCGGAATCTGCTCAAGCTTTTACTTTAGTTGATAAAACTGGTTTTACCGATATAGATTTTAATCAGCAAATAGCAGATGGAAAATTTTCAGAATTATTTGTTGCAGAAGGAAGAATTGGTGATAGAGGAGGTGCTGCAACTTATGAATTAAGTATTAATGATGATGTAGTCAAAGATGCTAAACCTGTCACAGAAAAACAGTTTAACTGGGAAAGTGGTAAAGAATATGAGTTTAGCTTAGAATACGACGGAAATATGGTTAACTATATTCTTGGTGGTGAAACACTTAGTACCAGCAATTTCAGCGGTCCGATCAACAGTATTTTCTTTCGTACTAGTGCTGGTAAAAATACTGTAACTTCTCTAACAAATCTGATGTTCAATGGTGGTGCAATTGGTAGTTTATCTTCTAGCTTAAATGACAGCAGAGATATTGATTATCTCCAACTCAAAGATATATCTTCCCCATTTATAATTACAGGTAAAGCATCAATGAGTTGGCAGGGAACAGCACCTAAAAACTCTCTGAATGCATTTCAAATTAAAGTAGGTAATTCTCCGAAAGCTAAGGTACCAGAACCCGGTACAATCGGCGCAATATTCGTAACTGGCATGGCTGGTTTAGGTTTGAGTAAAAACAAGAAAAAAAATGAAGCTTAAATCTTGATATTTACTTTTGTTTGTGTTTAATTCAATTACATAAAAAACTGAATAAACAACCTTTTTATTGTCTAAAACCGGGTTGATTGCAAATTTCTGGGTCTCGAAACCTTGATTTTTCTTTAAAAACCCGGTTTTTTTCGTATTGTTGAGAATAGTCCCTTACCGCCCTAAAATTAGCTATCTCTATGAAATCTCTTTCCTCCGTGTTCTCTGCGGTTTTTTTTTAGGTAATCTTGAGTGCGTAAAAGTAATCCCAGATATAACTTCAAAAAAAATTGGCGTTGCTGAATCCGGGTATGAATTTAGATTTTGAGACGTAACGCCCGGCTAAGTCTCTACAGGGGTTTCGATTATCCAATAAATAAAATATGACCTTGCGGTCACGCTCCGCGAATATACTTCTTTTCAGCAACGCCAAAAAATTAAGCAGTTGAACAAATCCACAGTTTAAAGATATTTACATCTTTGATAGATGCATCTGTTGTTTTAATCGAGCTATACTTACCGAAATAACGCTTTAATCAAAAACAATCGCTGTGCAAACATTTGACTTTACTACTTTGAGTGCAGTTTGCAGCGATATTCGTGCTAACTGGCTGCCATCACGCTTAGAGCAAGTTTATCAGCGCGATCGCTATACGATTGCAATTGCCCTCCGCACTCTCAAAAAACGCGGTTGGCTGGAAATTTCCTGGCATCCCCAAGCTGCTCGTATTCATATCGGTTCTCCACCACCGCGCGCGCCAGATACATTTACCTTTTCTCAACAATTAGTTCATCAATTGGGCGGCTTGGCTCTAGTGACAATTGAGACAATAGCTCCTTGGGAACGGGCTGTGGATTTACAATTTGCTCGTCGTCCGGGAGAGCAAGCATTATATCACTTGTATGTAGAAATCATGGGCAAATACAGCAACGTGATTCTTACAGATGCCAAGAATATAATTGTTACCGCTGGTCGTCAAGTCAGTGAACAAAAATCCAGTGTTCGTCCTATCTTAACTGGAGATGTTTACGAAAAACCACCCAAACTTACTAATGCAATTCCCAGTTTGGATGAATCCCTAGAAAATTGGCAAGAAAGAGTCAGCTTAATACCGGGAGCAATCAAGCGTCAATTGCCTAAAATTTACCGTGGTGTTTCTCCGGCTTTGGTAGAATCGATGCTTTTAGCAGCAAACCTGAGTACGGAAAGTACAACCGATAATCTGACATCAGAAGAATGGCAATTATTATTTAAGCAATGGCAAGAATGGCTGAAAGCTTTGCAAATCGAGCAGTTTCAACCGGGTTGGACTTCTACAGGTTATACCGTACTTGGCTGGGGTACAGTTGAAAAAGCGCAAAATATTCAAGAATTACTCAACCGCTACTATACCGATTGGCTTAATCAACAGGTATTTTCTCAACTACGACACCAACTCCTTCAGAAACTGAGCAATATTTTAGAAAAGTTACGTTCCAAAGCTCAAACCTTTGAAAAACGCTTGCAGCAGTCAGAAAAAGCAGATGAATATCGTACCAAAGCCGATTTATTGATGGCTTATCTCCAAGAGTGGAAACCGGGGATGGAAGAAATTACTTTAGCTGACTTCGAGACGAATCAACCAGTAAAAATTCAATTACAACCAGATAAAAACGCAGTACAAAACGCTCAAAATCTTTATAAACAACATCAAAAGCTGAAACGCGCTCGTATTGCTGTAGAACCTTTACTTGCAGAAGTAAATGCCGAAATCGAATATTTAGAACAAGTTGAATCAGCAATTGCTCAAATTGACAACTACCAAATGGATGAAGATTTACAAGCTTTAGAAGAAATCCGCGAAGAATTGATTACACAAAAATATTTAGAAGATTCCGAATATCGTAGACGTAGTTCTAATGAAGCGACTACAAACTTTTATCGTCACAAAACACCAAGCGGTTTTGAAGTATTAATTGGACGTAACAACCGTCAAAATGACCAATTAACCTTTCGTGTTGCTGGAGATTATGACTTATGGTTTCATGCTCAAGAAATTCCCGGAAGTCATGTATTACTTAGATTAGAACCTGGTGCAATACCCGAAGATCATGATTTACAGTTTACCGCTAATCTTGCAGCACACTATAGTCGCGCTCGTCAGAGCGAACAAGTACCAGTAATTTACACTCCTACCAAAAACGTTTACAAACCCAAAGGAGCTAAACCAGGAATCGCTATTTACAAGCAAGAAACCATACTTTGGGGAAAACCACAATCTGTCAAAGAATTTTAGATTTTAGATTTTGGATTTTGGATTAAAATCTTGAATTAAAAGTTTTGACATACTCCCACCGCTAATCGGAGTACCGATATAGCGGGGGATTCTTATTCGTGGTTCACAGAGAATTACTTGCAGTCTTTGATTACTCATTGACTGTAGAGGTACATCTCTCCCCGCGCTTTCCCTCATTTTCACAAGGCAGATTCTTCTTGCCCAGAAGTACTGTTTTTGTTCCACTCAACACCAAGAATGTTCAATCCCTTATGCAAGATATTCACAGCCGCATTCGTATCGCGGCATATCTCAATCTTGCAATTAGGACAAGAATGCGTTCTGGTACTAAGAGACTTCTTTACTCGATGACCGCAGTTAGAGCAATCTTGAGACGTATAGTTTGGCGATACTGCCACAACCGCTTTATCCCAAATCTTACCGTAGTAGTCTAGCCATTGAGTGTATTGATACCAACCAGCATCGGAAATTGACTTAGCCAAATGATGATTTTTGACCATGTTCGCAATCTGCAAATTCTCGTAGACAACCACATCGTTAGAGTGGACTACGCACCGAGCTTGTTTTATTGCCCAGTCTTTACGCTGTCTTTGAATTTTGAGATGAACTCTTCCTAGTCGTTTCCGTGTTTTATGGTAGTTGTTTGATTGGGGTTTGGCACCCTTCACAAATTTCTTACTTAATCGACGTTGAGTTTTCTTGAGTTGCTTTTCGGCTTTTCTCAAGAACTGCGGGTATATTACAGCATTATCATTTTGGTCTTTGGTGAAAAACTTCAACCCTAGATCTAATCCGACAACATTGCCTGAATATTCCCCTTGCTCTTTGCGATCTGCATCAAAACAGAATTGGGCATAATATCCGTCTGCTCTCCGCACGATTCGCACACGATTAATTTTTAGCCTGTGCAAGTCTTCAATTGTTTCATTGTTGCAAAATATTGACAATGTTCCAATCTCAAAACCATCTGTGAATGCAATTGATTTGCAATCATCCGATAGCTTCCAGCCTGAAACCTTATACTCAACAGAGCGACAATGTTTTTTAAACTTTGGAAAACCTTTCTTGCCTACGCCCTTTTTACATCGAGCATAGAAGCTAGAGATAGCAGCCCAAGCACGTTCAGCACTAGCCTGACGAGCAGCGGAGTTAAGCTTTTTAGCAAAGTCAAACTCTTTAGCCAAGTCCTTGCAGATACTATACAGATCGGCTTTACTGGTACCTTGATTATCCATCCAATAGCGAACGGCTTTGTTCCGAATGAACTGGGCTGTTCGGATGGCTTCATCAATGGCAGAATATTGCTCTACCGTACCGTGTTTTAGCTTGGCTTCTCTGACTATCATGCAACTATGATAGCACAATTTTATCTAGGAAAACTCAGATAAAACAATGAAAGGCAATGAATTTGTTTGTTCGCTCATACCGACGCTCATCTCCTACTGGCTTCGCCTCGCATCTTGTGAGCGGGTGCATACGCCTTTGGCGGGGCTTTGCCCTACGCTCTCGCACTCGCATTCATCCCACCACCAAACGGAGTACCGTTCTGGTGGGGGCATTCTGCTGTTTTAGGTAAATTCTTTTGTTCCTTTGGTTATTGTCTTACCTCTGATCCGTTAGGTATATTGATTTATTCTTAAAGATAGAGGCAGAAAATCTATATAAACATCTTTTTTTGGTAAATTTTCCAAAAAATTCTGTACTACCTGTTACAATATTGTGAAGAAAGATTACTCAAGAGGTTTTGGGAAAGCGAAAACTTGGGTTTAAATTTTATTGAGAAGACAACATAAAATAAAATATTCTAAACCAGCTGTGGGAAGCTGGTTTTTTTGTAATCAGTAGGCTGTACATCCAATTGCTGAGACACTGAGCCCACTTAGGCTATCAATTTCTGTTGATTAAAATTCTTCATTTGATTTTGTGTCGCGATCGCAGTTTGATTAAAAAATGATTTTAGTAACATATCTGTAATTTTGTCACAAAAAAATCTAGAAACTTGATATTTTTACCATCGGAGAATTTACAGTTTTTTTGCTTGATGTTTGGGTAGGATTGTTGATTAAGCTCTAATAAATCTATTTTTGCGAAACTTCTTGCCAAAATAATATAAGTTTGCTATAGTTCTTAATCGTGGATCAAAAACATTGCCGGGATAGCTCAGTTGGTAGAGCAGAGGACTGAAAATCCTCGTGTCACGAGTTCAAGTCTCGTTCCTGGCATAAACTACAAAACCCCTAGCAGTTAACGCTTCTAGGGGTTTTTTAATGCCGCAAAAACCCCGTTTCAGCCGTTTACGGAGGTGTAAATACGGTGTAAAAAATAGCCACGTTGGACATATTTGGATATGGTTAGCAAAATTTTGGGGGTAAATTGGGGGTAAATAATCGCGTGCAATTTCACGCTATTTTAGGAGTTCCCCGTGCCAAGCGAATCTTCATCGCGCAAATCGTCTAAAGGTACTGTTCAAATTAAAATCTCAAACGAACGTCTACAGCTTGTCTTCCGTTACGCCGGACAACGTTATTATCTATCAACTGGGTTTTCAGATACGGTAGCTAACCGCAAGCTCGCAGAAATGAAAGCGAGGCAAATTGAGTTAGATATTTTATCGGAGAATTTCGATCAAACTTTAGGCAAGTACAAACCGGAATCTTTAATCGCTAAGGTTAAAGCATCTACACCACCTCCACAACCAACAGAAGTAGCTGTATCCTTGATTGAGTTGTGGGAAAGTTATATTGATTTCAAGCGCAGCAGTTTGTCACCCAGTACGTTAGCTAAAGACGTTAAAAGAGTTCGGATCTGCATCAATGTCCATCTACCTTTCAAAACTCTTGATAAAGCAGTAGCAATCCGAGATTGGTTGATTGCCAATAAAACTCCAAATTCTTGCAAACGGATATTGACTCAAATCTCGGCTTGTTGCGATTGGGCAGTTAAGTCTGGGCTAATCGAAGAAAACCCATTTGAAGATATGGCAACTGATATTAAGATTCCCAAAGCTTCAAAGGAGGATGCTGATATTAATGCATTTACCCAAGAAGAACGTGACAGGATTATCCAAGCATTTAAAGATAGTTGTTATTACAAATATTACGCACCCTTGATTGAATTTTTGTTCATGACAGGTTGCAGACCATTCCGTTGCTGCGGGCTTGGAATGGAGGCATATTGCTAACGATTTTAGCTTTATCCGTTTTGAACAAGCAGTGGTGGTTTCAGAGTCGGGATTAACCTGCAAGAAAGGCTTGAAAACTCAGAAGAAGCGAATCTTCCCCATCAACACTCGTCTAGCAATTTTACTCAAATCGATTAAACCTGTTGCTGTTTGCGACAGTGCAAAAGTATTCCCTTCCAAAGAAGGAAGATGGATTGATGTTCACAACTTCACGAACAGAGGTTGGAGAGCAACTCTATCCGGGTTAGATGGCATTGAATACCGCAAGCTTTACCAAACTCGACATACCTTTATTACCTTGGCATTAAAGAATGGAATGGATGTGAAAGATGTGGCAACTTTAGTGGGTAATTCACCAGAGATAATTTACCGGCACTACGTAGGGCAAAGTCGAGAGATTGTCGTGCCAGATTTTTGAGTTGAGGAAAATGCGATAACCATTCTAAATAATAGCTACCACCATCATATGTTGGTTTAAATTAATCGCTTTTACTTACGTCTTTTCTTGCTGCTCTGTTTCTTCTTCAAATGTCTTATAATGACCCCAACCCATGAAATCATATCGCTTTTGTTGAGCTTCATTCCACGAAGAAGCTTCAATAATACAAACCAATTTGGCATCGGCAGCTAAACTGTTTCTGGCGCTATCATTGTCAGTATTGAAAAAAGTGTCTGAGCCTTCACTTGCAGACGACCAAAGTTCGTATTTTTTTTTACATTCGTCATTTCCGATTATTTCCCTGATATATTAACAAATCGAATATATTTTAACGCCACAATCAACGGATCGGGTATCGCTCATCGCTGCAAGGTACGAACGCACGAAATCGTGTTGCTCCCTGATAAACCGAGCGCTTGACGCTAAGGCGCAATGAACGCCTATCGCAGCAGCATGGAACAAGTTAATCACGATAAATCATTAAGTCTTAACGCGATTGTTGCGTTTGTGATTGCTTGCCAAAGAAGCATGATACGTATCAATTGCCCGATGATGAGCAATTGGATCGTGACGATTGTGCAGCCAATCCTGGATTAATTCAAGATTGTAAAGAATACAGCGACTATTAACTCTTACCCAATGGCTTCCTTCGATCCATGTCCCATCAAGTCGATATTTTTTGAGCGTAGCGCAACTTAGACTTAGCTTCTCTGAAGCCAAATGTTTATTAGCAAACTGAAACATCGTGTTTTTGTCCCTAAATACAACAACTATGTAGGCACCTTGTTCAGATTGAATTTATTATTTTACAATTAAATACTTGTGAGTAAAACTTGCACTCACGCTAATTATTTAAAGTCTCAAATTTTCGTTTCAACACCACAAAAACGAAAAAGTATTGACTTAAAAAAAATTACGCGGTGAATTTTATTTTAAGTCAGAAGCCCCCCGGACAAATCCAGGGACATTAATTACGAATTACGAATTACGAATTATACTCACGGCTCTTCAATTATCCGAATCGAGCAACTAAATAACACACTATCATTTCCTTCTAACTATTTATATCTTCGTTGGCTTTTTTTGGCAATTTTTTCGTGGTGAAATAATTTACAGCAAAAATCAAGCTGTATATTATTGTGACTATTTATTGTAATTTTATACGTAGTCAACATAGACGTTGATATTCATCATAAGCACTAAAAGCAAGGGATACATCGATAGTAGATAGCTATACACTTAATAATAAAAGTATCTAAATATATAGATTGTAACCGAGTACTGAACTTTATTTAGATTTTTAAAACTATTTCTTTAAAATTGTCTAAGTTCTTACTATCAATAGCTTATATCGGTTTATTTTATTGATTTTAATGGAACTATTAAAAATATAAAATCAATTATTTGAATTTGTATGTAATATTTTGAACATTGGATATTTATGGAAAATCGCAGATCAGAATTTGATTTACTTGCTGATTTTAGGAGTAATTTATCAAGAAATATAAACGGAGAATTATAAAGCCAGCAAACAGATTCATACTTTTATTTTTAATACAAATAAGGCAAAAATAAAAACAATACATCATATCGAAGTAGAAGATTGTAATTTACGTAGTTATATTTAAAATTTATTACCAAGTATTTGTATCAAATGTTGTAAAGATGAAAATAATTAATACATTTCATGCATCTATCTAATGGGGTAGTAATAAATAAAGAATGATTTTTTATTCCTTTTGGATGATTTGTTTTGAATAAAATGCATTCAATATTTGGTTGGGAGTATTAAGCGCGACTGAGAAAATTACTTAGCAATCTTTTGTTTTGTTTGAATAAGCGGGTGCATATTTTGTATTCAAGCACAACAACTAAACGGTGCGAGATTCACGCTCTGTCTGAACATAAAAACAATAAGAAATCTTGTTCAAATTAGTTCGTAATGCAAATTTACTGTAGGAGCAAGGCAGTATTGCGAATTGTTTATGGCGTTGAATTATTCTAGGTGATGCACAAGTGGATAATCTTATCAAGCAAGAAATACTGACTCAACTGGATTCAGAAGAACAGTTTCCTGTGGATTTCAACATCTATTGGCAATGGTTGGAATTTAGTACAAAGGGTAATGCAAAACGAGCCTTTGAAAAAGCTGGGTTTACTATGGGGCAAGACTTTGACCATATTATCATTTCGGATAATATGGTTAAACGCTCTGGCTGGAGGAGGTGTTCAGTCAGAAAAACTGATGCTGACAATAGACTGTGCTAAATCATTTGCAATGATGGCACGAACAGAAAAAGGTCGTTCCGTAAGAAAGTGGTATTTGCAATTAGAAAAACAATGGCGTTTCCAAAAGCAGAAAATACCGCAATTTGGCTTAGAGATGAACCAGCAATTATCCAAAGTATTAGAAATTCAATGTCAAATAGAATGTCAGCAACGTATACTTTTGGCTAAAACTGAATATTTAACTGAGTCGTTTGAAGCACACGATAAATGGTTACAAGGGATAGATGCAGAACTCGACCGTATAGAGTCTCCGAAAGGTCATTATTTTACAGTTGTTGGTTACGCAAATCTTCATAAAATCAAGCTCGGTAAAACTCAAGCTAATAGTTTGGGAAGAAAAGCATCTGCTTACTGTCGCAAAAATGGGATGCGGAAAGAAGAGGTATTTGATTCAATGTTTGGAACTGTTGGTAACTATCCTCAAGAAGCATTGGAATTTATTTTTGAGTCAGAAGGATTACTGAATAATCATCATTAGGGAGCAACGCGATAGCTCCCGCGCAGATTGGCAACAGAAAAATCTATTTTCAACTAAGAATAAAATTCCATGTCGAGAAACCATAAAAAAGGCAGACATTCAAACAAACAACAGCCTTGCCCTATTTGCAGCAACATAAAAGGTAGTTGTAAAATAAATGATGATGGTAGCATTTATTGCTTCCACTCCACACCCAATTCCGTGCCATCTGGTTATCTCTATATTCGAGAACTATCGGATGGTATGGGACATTCTTTTATTTCTTCTTGTGTTGTTGATGAATTATTAACGGCAGCCCAAAAGCTCCAAACTCAAGGAGAGAGAGCAACCTACAAACAGATTGCTGACTTAACAGGACGACCTTCTTCATGGGCATTTGCAATTCAAAAAGCTTACCCATCGTATTTCCCTTTGGGGAATAGATTGAAAGCTCACCCGAATGCTACGCTCTCCAAAGTTAGTTACCAAAACATTCAACCTCCTCCAACGGATAATAAAGATTTTTCACCACCGTCAGTTCTGAGTGAGGAAGAGAGAGATAAGCAATATCGTTCAATATTAAACCAACTTAAATTAAATGAAACTCACCGGAATCATTTAGCGGATGTGCGGGGATTAGGAGATTTTATTGACTTCATCGATTTCCGTTCCTGGTCAAAACAGCTTGTAGAGAATGTTAGCGCCGATTTACCCGGTGTAGTTACAGCAGATGACAACTTATATTTATCCGGGCAATCTGGGTTATTCCTTCCAATACATAATGAATTTGGACAAATCATCGCTTTCCAAATCCGCCCAGAAGATACGAGTAATGGCAAGTATAAATGGGGTTCTTCTGCACCAGGGGGTGGTAATGGTCCTCGCTTGGATAATGGAGAAATGCCACTTGCATTCTGTCGTCCCGAATCAATTGAGTTACCATCAATAGGTTTAGCTGAAGGAGTTTTGAAAGCTTGGTCAGTTGCTTGTAACCTAAAACAAATAATCATCGGAGCCTCTGGAGCCGCCTGGGATTGCAGCCCTAAACTATTCAAACGTTATTTAGAAGAAATTGCGAGCGAACAAAAAACTTCATTATCAAACTTAGTAGTTGATTTATACGTTGATGCGGGAATGCTCTCGAACCAACATATCATGCTCCGTTACCATCAAACCATTAAATTATTACAAGAATGCAAAATACGTATTGCTTGGTGGGGACAATTTAGCAAAGACGACCCAGATATCGATGACCTGATTCTTCAAGGAAGTCGCCACTCTGTAACTTACATTTCAATCGACGAATGGATGAAACTATGGTCTGATGACATCCGCAATTATTTACTATATAGATCAGTACAGTTCAATACATCAGATTGGTCAGCACCAGTGCAACATCCATACAGGTCAGAGTTAGGTTATTGGAAGAAAGTGAAAACAAGTGGTGGGGATACAGAATGGAAATGGATTCCTAAAGCAGGTTTTAGCTTTATCGTTGAACGAGAATTAGTTGGAAGCAACGACAACTACGGAGGATTAGTTCTACAAGTCAAACGTACTTACGACCTACCAAACGAACAGCATCGAGTAGTAGTTCCTGCCGAAGCACTTAACAAAACCACAGATTTTATTAATTGCTTATCCCGCGCTACTGGCAAGGTGTATTTTGTTAATAAGTTAAAGCCAGAAGAACTTCACCAGTATTTGCACAAAGAATTATCTGCATATCGCGATCGCGGAGGAAAACCATACAAATTATCAGAACGTCTCGGTCGGCAGTCAGATGGGACTTGGGTGTTTCACGACTGTCAAATATCGTCAGATGGAGATTTAATTACCGAAGACCAATCAGGTTGGGTTCTCAATGAAAGGTTAATCGCTTCAGAAAAAATTCCAGTTCCTAAAATCAATACGCAGCAGGAACCAAATGTATTGCCACGTTTGGTAAATTCCATGCGTAACTTCTTTGGGGCAGAAGGATTTATGCCAGCTTTGTTTACAACGGCATTTTCTGTGGCTGGTTTGTTTTACGATAAAATCCAACAAGAAGAAGGATTTTTTCCGGTGTTGGGATTGTACGGAGATGCGGGAACGGGAAAAACACTAGCAGCAGTAACTGCGCTTTCTCTATTAGGTTTTGACCATAGAGCGAAAATCAATAAAGCATCTGAGAGCGCCTACCACGAGCGGTTTAAACTCATGGGTGGGTTAACTCAGTTCCTCGATGACCCAGATATTACTCAAATACAGTGGGTTTGCCAGCAAATCAAATCTCAATTCGGTGGTGGTTCTCGTTCTGTACGAGAAAACAATCAAGACCCGCACAGTCCGTTAATTGTCGCTTCCAATTACTCTATTGGTGATGATGACCCAATAATTCTGTCACGATTAATTAGATTGGAGTTTGCAGGAATTCCGAACCCTGCGGCTTTCTCCGAATTACGAGCAATGTCCCGCATTTGCTCGTCTGCCTTACCCAGTTTAATCAAACTTGGTTATGACCAAAAAGGAATTAAAGATTTAGAATCGCAACTAATTTCCAAGTTACCTACAGCACACGCAAGATTAGCATCAAGCTTGGCATTAATTGGTTACTATGCTTTTAAATTAGCAGAGTTAAGTGGTGTGGTTTCAACCGAAGAGGTTTGGGCTTATTTAAGTTTATTGTGCGGCGAAGCCAATGAGGATGAATCGAAGAAACCTTCACTGGATGACTTTGTAGATAAATTACTAATACTGCGATACGCGAAGCGTCGCCCTTCGGGCTATCGCAAACAGAAGTTGGTGAGTGGAACTGCCGTTTAATTACCGAAGACGGCAACCCAGAAAGCGGAAATTATAAATCTCTAGCTGTCTACCTACATGGTGTTTGGTCAATGATGTCCCGTTACTTTAAGAATAATCTACCCTATAGTCAAAAAATGATTCGACAGCAGATAGAGAAAGTGGGAGGAAAGACTTATAGTAAGCAAAAATTTCATTGCGATCGCGATTCTTCTATTACTTACCAACGGCTAAAAGTTAATGTTAGGGCTGATTTGGATGGGGAAATTATTTTACCAAAATCTCCGGAAATGGTAACTCGTAGTTGCGTAGAAATTCCTATAGAGTTACTAAAAGAGCGATTATTAGGCTTTGAATCGGGTTTTGAGCGAGATTTAAGAGATGAGGACAGCAGCGTTACTGCTTCTAGTACAGTCAATAGTGGCTAGTGAGTATAATTCGTAATTTCTCCCTAAGCCCTTCGGGCATACTACGTGAACGGGAGACGCTTCCCTTGGCTAACGCCACGCTCCGCGAACAGGACACTTCGTGAACGCGAACGTAATTCGTAAAAACCGGATTGGGAGATGGGATGGTATAAATTCCGGTTACTATATCGAATAGAATGAATAATAGACCTTGGTGCTTAAAATTAGTAACTACCTGTAAGTCTTATAGAATAACCATTTCAAGCAATTGTCAAGCTTTAGTTACTACGGTTGACATTTCAAAAGCAGAATATAGAAATAAAATATAAATAAATCTCTCGTCTTATTAAAAAGCTGATATTTTAAGATGACCGTCACTACTGCAAAATGGACGCTTGACGACTATCACCGAATGATCGAAGTCGGTATACTTTCTGGTCGTCAAGTTGAACTACTGAATGGAGAAATCGTACAAATGCCCCCAGAAGGACCTGAACACGCGCAGTTGAGTACGGACTTCTGTGACTATTTACGTTCCTTACTTGGGGAAAAAGCACTTATACGTGACGCAAAGCCTCTTACAATACCAGAAACTCACTCCGAACCAGAACCAGATTTAGCAATCGTTCAACCACTTAGACAACTTTACCGGACTCGTCACCCATACCCAGAAAATATTTTTTGGGTGATTGAATACGCGAATACCAGCTTGAGTAAAGATTTAGATACGAAACGGAAAGCTTATGCTTGTGCCTCTATTAAAGAATATTGGGTTGTAGATTTAAAAAATCGCCTCGTTAAAGTTTTTCGTAACCCGGTTGATGGAGATTATCTTGAAGAAATAACACTAACAAGCGGTGAAATAAGTCCAATCGCGTTTGAAGAAATAAAAGTTTCAGTAAAAAAATTATTCAACTAATTAAAACCGCTTATTCAAAGTACAGCTGTTTCTGTAAAATATCGCTCTGCCGATAAATGAGATTAACATTTTTGTGAGTCAACACGACTCATATTTTTTGCCATCAAATAATAATTTGACTGTTTTTGTATTGATTTACGATTTAAACAGTAACCACAGTAACAAGCATAAAAAAACCGCTAAACGGAAACAAATATCGTCATTACATCAGTTACTATTAGATATTTTTTTAAGTTATTAGAGTAACTATAAATATATAAGTTGGGAGAGTGTTTTCTATGTGTACTACGGAAACAGGCGTGTAAATTATAATCTAGATATTGCAAACAAATACGCTAACTTAAGAAAAAAAAATATACCCAGAAAATAGTTTTTAATTATTTATACACAAATTAAAAGTGATAAATTAGACTAAATATTATATTATTTGATGAAAAAAAATACAAGTTTAATCTCTAACAATTGGATGATGTAAATACAATTGAGTAAGAGTTATTAAAGTAAATAGAAAACTTTGTAACTGTATGAATTTATGCTTTCCAAAGCGTCTAAAAATTCCGAATCGCGCCAAGGAGACTATTGCCCTGAACATTTTATTAGTATGTCCTCTGGGCAAGCTATACGAACGTCTTTGGTAATACGAACTGGATTATTTGTTGCATTCCTGGATTCAACTATCAATCCGAGTTTGAGTAGTTTTACTACGACAGGGTTTTTGATATCTGGAGTAGTCGCAATCACTTTGCGAACACATTTAGAAGCGTTATTCAAAGCCATTACAAAGTTTTCTAAGCGATATAAAATAACTTCATCTGCACTAACAGTTTTAGGAACATTCTTACTGTTAGGCGCTCTCTCAACTCCAGCACAAGCGCAGTTTTTCCAAAACGCAGAAACCTGGATGAGCGGTCAATTTACAGGTGCGGATGAAGCAATTGTTTTATCGTTTAACGTACTGCGAGGATTGTTCATACTTTACTTAGGAATCTCTCTGGTAAAGGTGATTCAAGCTGCAAGAAACGATGAAGATTGGCAAAATTTAGCGCGGACACCAATGATTATTTTGATTGCGGTAACGGTAGGCGATATTCTGACCAACTTGATTATTGGAGGAGGTGGAGGAGCTGCACCTGGAGGTTAAGAGGGCAGGGTGAAGAGGCAGGGGGCAGGGAGCAGGGGGAAAAGAATTTCTACAAGAATAGTGGGTAGTGTATGGATTCAGATAGACCCAAGTATCGTAAAGTTAACGTTACTTTAGGGAAACAACCATCAATCGGACCGTTCCCCGCAGACCAATTAATCCCCTGGGCAATGATTAGCGGTATTTCTTATTATCTTGCTCACGGTTTATTAAGACTAAATTGGGTTTGGACTTGTTCTATAGCAGCTTGGGGAATAGCAACATGGTGGATTCTTACAGCCAATGGCGCTTGGCGAATTTTATCTAAATTTGTTGCAACTCCAAATTGGACAAGAGTTCGTATGAGGTATGAGGCAGTCGGCAGTCGGCAATCGCAAGAAGAAAGAGAAAAAAGGGAGGTAGTTGAAAATTATTAGGTTGAGGTTTGGATAGAGCGAATTAATGCACGTAGAACACAGGCAGTGGAAAGTAGGCAGTCGGCAGTCGATAAAAAATAAATATTTACTTCTTCATTCATTAAAAGGTGTTCCAAAAAGCTGAATGTATTGAAAGAAAAATTCCACTGCCGACTGCCGACTGCCGATTGCCTTCCTACCTATGTCCATCCCCTTTTGCCAAACTCGTAAATCTCTGTAAGAAGGTATTTCATGATTACTATTCACTGTAACTTTCCTTAAACCCTTTACCCATTATCTCCTATGAACTACTTACTTTTGAAACAAAATTACTACTTTCTTCTTTTTCCGACTGCCGACTGCCGACTGCCGACTGCCCTCCCATGAAAGTCCGATTGACACCTCTTGAAGATGCATTTGCGCTAGTCACCATGTTGCAAATAAATCTACAAGGTAGGTCAGTGGGAGCTTATCTTCTACGCAAGGGAATTGACAACTATATAATTCAATTTGGATTTGAATGTACGGGTATTCATTCCACACTAAGAACAGAACAAATTGACCCAGTTTTTAATGCAATTGAATCGGGATTAAAAGATTTACCACCTGGAGAACGTTTAACTATCCGTCTGAGTTCTTTTACTGACGACACCACCAGACAGCAGCAACTAAAAAATTTAAGCAGAAGCGCACCCAACAAAGAACTGCAATTTCTCTTAATGGGAGAACGATTACGAACACAACAATTAACTTCAAAAGGACTACGCAAACCAAAGAAACTACACCTTTATTGCACCTACACCATTGAAACATCAAGTACGGGTACAACTGATGCCATTGAAAAAATTCTTTCAAAAGTAGAACGTTCTTGGAAATCATTCACAGGAGAAATCAACGAACTTCAATTCATCGCCATCGAACGATTAATACACACATCACTTACTGACGGATTCCAACTATGGGAACAGTTGATATCAAACAAAATGGGGCTAGATATCCGCCCCTTGAATGCCGAACAACTTTGGTCAGAACTTTGGCAGCGATTTAACAACACACCACACCGTCCGATTCCACAACTTTTAATTCTCGACGAAAACGGACTTCGTGAAGAAATTTATTCGGATGTAGCCCCTACATCTTTTCTTATGGAGTCTTCTTCTTCAATTCCCATCGCAGATAGACGTTGGGTGCATCTCAAGGATAAATATATTGCAGCCCTTACCTTCGTGGATAAACCCGGTGGTTGGGTTAATAAAGAGCAACAACTTCGTTATTTATGGGAGGTTTTGTCTAGAGAACGAGTTTACGACACCGAGATTTATTGTCAGCTGATGCGGGCTAATGAAACGCTAGTAAAAACAAATATGCAGCGTTTAACCAAACAATCAAATACATCTGCTGCGTTGGCTCAAGATAAAAACTCGGTTGACGTAAAGTCTTTACTCAATATCAAAAAATCTATTGCCGCACAGGAAGAGCTTTATGACCCACATTCCGCACCCTAGCTGTCACAAGTTCATAAATACTAAACAGTGAGTGC
>JACYMD010000081.1 GCA_015272215.1 Rivularia sp. T60_A2020_040
TGAATAACGAATAAATCCCCATCTCACTTTTTTATTACTTTTTCAGCAAACCCTATTTACATTTTGTATTAAACACGAAACCCATGTAGAGACGTAGCACTGCTACGTCTCAAACCGCCTGAAATCATCATTTCATCCGCATCATTCAGCAATGTTTTTCAAACCCGCTGCCACGGCGGGTTTAGTTTGTATAGCCAAGGCAGCGCGGTCTTGGGGGTCTCCCCCATGAGCGACTGCCGTGCGACTTCTAGTCGCCAGGTAAAGTCTTAAATTAAACTTTTGAAACATCCTCAATTTTTGATTTTTATTTCTTTTTGCCTATCAGTTCATGTCATAAATTCTGACGAATTCATTTATTGCCGCAACTATGTAGAGATGCGTTAGCGTTCACGCGAAAGCCTGCGGCGAGCGTGTACCTGGAGGGCATTATATTATTTTAAAATGAATGCTTTTGTAAAGCATTGGAAATTTTGATTTCCTGCCATCTGAGACCAATCAAACCGGCTACAGAAAGCATATATCCTGGTTCTTCCATCTGAGTGAAAATTAAACCAAAAATTAACACACTCAGCATCATAAACTTGGAAGAATCATCCAAGCACAGCTTACGCCATACAATAGAGCAAAGATATAGGTAAGCCCCCAGTCCTAAAAATCCAAAATCTCCCCAAATCCCTGCCCAACCCCAAAAAGGAGAGAAAAAGCTGGAGTCTAACCAATACCCACGCACTGTTTGCCAAACTGCTTCAGTGGCAGGATGAATAGTTGCTCCTAAAGGTCCCAGTAAATTCCAATAATCTTTTAACATCCACCCTCCTAATCGCCCGGTAGTATGACCAGGACCAAGACCTAATAACCAATTTAAAGGTGATTGATAATAGGAAGAGAAAATTCTTAAAGGTCCAAATTTAAGTATAGTAGCTGCACCATCCGGACCGTATAGTTCGGGTCTAATCCAAGTTCTAAAAGCCATAAAAGCTTCTAAATTTTGTACACACCACCAAAATGCATAACCAATTAAAATAGCAGCTATTAAATATTGTAGAGCAGTTTTAATATCTTTTAATTTAGTTAATATTAATAGTAACCATGCTGCCAATAAGACCACAACTACTTGCTTTGCATCTGCAAATAACAGTTGAAGAAAAGCAGCAAAAAAAACAGCACCTCGTATCCAAAATGGAACAGTTTTTGCACTAACAAAGTAATAAAGAGCAAAGTATATTGAAACAGAAGCGCCGACAACATGACCAGACCCTGAAAGGTAGAAAACCCCTTGCACATTATCTTCAGCAGTCATACTGGTTACTCGCAAAATGCGCGCAGCTATTAGAAAATGTTGAGTTAAAGCTAAAAGTAGGTGTACTGAAGCAAAACCTAAAATCCATGCTCTAAATCGTTTGAGACTTTTGAGAGACATGGGGATAGAAATTATTGCCAACACAAGTATAAAAGGTTCGGCAAGCAACATCAATGCCACAAATACATTAATTAACCCAGCTTTATTTAAAAAAGCGCTGGCAGTCATTACACTTAGTAGAAAGAAAATTCCAGTAATCAGGGATTTTGCTGTTAAGATTTGATTTCTATCTCTAACACGAGTTTTGACTATGACTATACCGCAAGCAAGTGGAACTATGACAAAGTGAACAAAATTAATTGGTGCGGGTGCGCCTAAACTATCAAGAATCCGGGGAAAAAAAGCAGTAGCAAATGATATTAATACAAGAGTTGAATTTTTGATAAATGCTTTTTTTTGCTTGTAAAGCTCTATTTCAGTGTTCACATATCCCGCTTTTTCTGGCATTAATTCAGTCATATCATAACCTATCTTTAGAAATTGAGACCTGTTGGTAAATCTCCATTAATTGTTGGTAATTCTGATCTGCGGTATACTTGGCTTCAAATTCAAGTCTTGCTTCCTGACGCATTTGAGCTAGTTTTTCTGGATTTGCTAAAACCCACTTGACTTTATCTGCTAAATCTGCTGCATCACCAGGACGAAAATGCAGCCCGGTTCTACCCGAATCTACTAATTCTGCGATCGCGCCAATATTAGCAGCAATCACAGGAGTACCCTTGGCAAATGCTTCAACTGCAACTCTACCAAAGGTTTCATACCATTTTGAAGGGAAAACTAAAAATTTAGCCTCTCCCATTAATTCATGCACTTGTGCCATTGGTTTGCGTCCGAGCCATTCTACTAAGGGAAGTCTTTTTGTCGCTGCTACAACTTGGTCGGCTAAAGGACCATCTCCGACGATTTTCAGGGGAATTTGATGATCCAAATGCTCCCAAGCGGCTAATAGTGTATCCAACCCTTTTTCTACAGAAAGTCTACCAACGAACAGTGCATAACCACCATTTCCATTTCCAACTTCTGGCTCCGGACGAACAAAATTTGGTTTAACTACAATTTTCTCTGCTGGAATACCACCAGCAATAAATTTTTGGCGAGCAAATTCAGTCAGAGTAATATATAAATCTACCATTTTCGTCCAAGTATTCATCGTGCGATGCACCCCCAACATCGTCGCTACTCCAGCGCTAGCAACTTTGTTTTCCCGATAACAACCATGGATTACTCCGGGATAAGGAATAATCTGTCCTAAGCAGTCTTCACAAACCTTACCATCGCGGAAAAACAAGGCATTTGGACAAAGCAGCCGATAGTTATGTAAAGTCTGAACTACAGGAATTCCCGCTCGTTTAGCGGCATAGTAAACTGAAGGTGATATTAAAGGGAAAAAATTATGTACGTGAACGACATCGGGACGTTGTTTTTGGAATTGATGCTCAATGGTTTGATAACTTTCCCCAGACCAAACTGTATCGGCAGCTAAACGTAATTTACCCAACTTTGCTACACGGTCATTATTCGCTTCGTATACTTGAACTTGCTGCCCCATTTCCCGTAAAAGGCTGACTTCAGCTTCATAGCATTCGTCTTCTCCTCCTCGAATTTGGTAGCGGTTGTGAATAATTAGAATACGCATAATGCGTTGCTTTCCTGGTTAATGGGGCTATGAAAATTAAATTATTCTTATTCTGTTTTGGTTGTTTGTAATTCAGCAACTGATTTGTTTGAATCAGTTAATATCGGTTCAAGTTGCTGACTTTTACCTGTGACAATTTCCTGATAAAGTTGAGACAAAGAAAGCCCTATTTGTTCCCAACTATATATTTGGGTAACTCTGTTTTTCGCAGCTTGTGACATCTGGAGTCTAAGTTCTTCCTCAACAGCCAAGCGTCTCATGGCTTGTGCCAAATCCTCAACAGCTTGTTCGGGGGTATGAGCAGCAACTTTAAAGCCAGTTTCCGGTGTCACTTGAACTGCTGGTCCACCTAACTCAAGACATATTACCGGACGACCTGCTGCCATTGCTTCCAGACATACCCAACCGCCAGAATCATGTAGACTAGGGTGAACTAGCGCGATACATTCGCTTAATTTTTCTAAGCTTTGTTCACGAGGTAATCTACCCCAAAATTTAACTTTTTGGGCAATTCCCAATTCTTCAGCTAGGTTTTGCAAATTATCCCGCTCGACTCCATCTCCCATCAGCCAGTATTCCGCATCGGGTATATTAGCTTTAGCAAAGGCACGTAGTCCTAAATGAAACCCTTTCCAGTGTAACAATCTACCCATACTGATAAATCTAACTGGGGAGCCTTGAGGCATGGGAAACTTACCAAGACGCTGAATTTCTTGTTGAGGTAAACCAGATTCGGATATTACTTCTACGTTTTTGATCCCCCATTGACGGATTCTTTGGGCTGTATCTTCGGTTGTCGCTCTGACTAAAGCACTACGTCGAGCAGTTAAGCGGGTAAGTGGATCTAACTCACCCACACCACGAGCTAATCCCCGTAATCTTTCATAGGTTTTAGCTTTGGAACTAAAGTCTTGCCAAAAAGCTTTGGGTGCAGATTCCCCACCACCAACGGAACCCCAAACAAAAGGTATAGGCAACAGTGAAAGGAAACTAGGATTAGAATATTTAACAAAAGTGACGTGATGAGTTAAATCAAAGCCGATTTCGCGGTTCAGCTTGCGAGCGACAAAATATGCTTGAATTTGCCACAGGTAATAGTGAATCTGCATTGCTCCGGATTGTCCCCATCGCAAGCTATCCTTCCAGAAAGGTAAAGTAAAGTAGACAAAATGCAAATTAGGAACAGGGTTGCGAGCCAGTTCCGCTTCGATAATGTGCTTACTTTCATCAGGTCTTGTCAATACCCAGACTTCATGATGTTCAGCAACTGCTCGCACTACATTCCAGCCTACACCAGGCTCGGAACCTCTACCAGGTTCGCATGAATATGCAGAAATAAGAATTTTCATAACTCAAGTACGTTTTTACAAAAATAAATTATATTTTCACTGGATATTTTTAATTTCATGACTGTATTAGTAATTGAGATAACTTTTGGGATTTTTATTTATCACATATAAATAAATCAAAGAATCTCTATTTAGCAAATTTTTCATATATTTTAGCGATTTGTTCGGCAGTTGCTTCCCAGGTAAATAATTTTGCTCTTTCAATTCCCATTGCGATCAATTTTTGACGATAAACAGCATCTTGATAGAGTTTTTCTACAGCATTTGCTATTTCCTGAGAATTGGTTGGCTCTACTAAAATACCAGCATCTCCTACTACTTCTGGCATTGCTGAAACATTCGAGGTAATCACTGGAGTTCCGCAAGCCATAGCTTCTAAAAGTGTAATGCCAAATCCTTCATGCAGTGATGGTGCTATTAATATATCAGCTGCGTTATAAATTTCAACTAAAGTTGCTTTTTCTGGCTGTCCTATATAACTAACTTCATTTTCAAGAGATTGAGTTTCTATAAACTTTTTATCATCATCTGTAAAATCAGCACCTGCCTTCCAAAACTTAATTGGTAAATTTTTCTCTTTTAATATTTTTACCACTTTGAGAATAGTAGAAATATTTTTTCGTGGATGATTTGAACCGACATTAACTAGACATAATGTTTCAGATGAAACTTGATGTTTTTGACGAAAAGATTCTGCCTGATTTTTTGACAATACTTGAAAAATAGACTCAACAGCGTTAGGAACTACAGAAATATGCTCTGATTCAATATTTAAAATTTTATTTGTATCCTTAGCTGTTACAGAAGAAACGGTAACAACATGATTAGCATTTCGCATTGCTTTTACAGATTTTAGCCACATCCCATTGCTAAGAAATGGTATTTTTACTGAACCTTGAAGATTATCACCATAGAAACAATTTATTAGGTCATGACAGGTGACAACCACAGGTTTATCTGCCTTTTTTAACCAATTAACAATATGACCCTCACTATGGTCAATTATATGGAAAATGTCCGCTTTTTGATATTCTACTAACCGGGGAAAATTCCAGAAACGCTCGTAGTATTTCTTGATTCTGAGAAATAAAGAGCTACTATGCCTATCGATAGGATGTGGTACTAGCTCAACAATTTCCCAATTTGGTCGGATTTTTTTCAGCCCAGAAATAACACCATCGGCATAAACATCCATACTGAAATTTGGCATTGTCCGCACAATTGCTACACGCATTACTAATCTCTAACCCTTAAAATAAAGTATCATTTGGTTGATTTAAAAGCACTACTTTATGTAAGCTTTTCCTCTCCTATTGTATAAATCCCACCTTGTGGTTCAAGTAACTTTTGCCACAATTTAATTAATCGTTCGGCAATCTTTTCATGAGTATAATACTGGTAAACTCTATTCATACCGTAGCGTCCAGCTTCTTTGCGCCACTCTGGTTCACGAATCATTTTTGCTAAAATATTCGCTAATTCCCCAGCATTTTCTTCGGTAAATACTAAGTCAGGTCGTCCAATTACGTTGGGAATTTCACCAGAACTCGAACCAACAACAGGAACACCCATTGCCATTGCTTCAATTAATACATGACCAAACTGCTCCTTCCAAGTTGCAGTAGTTCGTGAGGGTAAAACCAATACATCAAATTTACTAATTTCTTCCGCAGCTTTACTGTGAGGAACTGCACCTTGCCAAGTTACAAGTTCGGTAATTTGTTGTTTTTCCGCTTCTTTTCTCAAAGCTTCTTGATCATTACCAGAACCGCAAAGTATAATCCGGAACTTTAAACCCCGTTCTTGTAATTGACGTGCAGCAGCAAAAATTAGGTCGATACCCTTTTGATGTGCCAATCTTCCCAAGAAGCCGATTTTTAATTCATCGCCTTCCTGCTGTTGCGATCGCAAATCAGCATTAAACAACTGGGTATCTACTCCCAACTGAGGCATAACTTCTATTGTTCCGGTATAACCCCACCCACGCAACAAATTCGCACCGTCTTGATTCCCAGCAACAATCAACTTTGCCGTATCTAAAACAAATTTGCGAACCCAGTGGCGCGGTAAAGGTAAACGACGCTCCTGATTTTCCCAACCAAACAGAACTAAAGGTTTACCAGTTAAGCGACTGCAAATTGCAAACTCAAGCGCACATAGCGAGAAAACTTCTAATTCTACGTGTAGTACATCTGGCTGAAAATCTTTGATTACCTCTTGGATTTTTCCAGGTGCAAAAATATAAGCGCCCCCTTTACCAGGATATGATACGGGAGCGCTATAGTATTCAATATTATCGTAAGGTGTCTCTAATGGAAGCTCGCGATTCCACTCTGGTGCTTTCCAATTGCTCGGAGCCAATAAACCAACTTCAACTTGACCAGTTTTTGCTATTGCCTCAAGCTTGCCTTGATTTACACCGACTACATAGGTGTGGCTAACGAAGAGTATTCGTATTGGTGAACTGGTCATGATAAATCTTGTCCTTTTTTATTAATATTTACTTAATCGTTCGCGGAAAAAATTACCAATCAAGTGAAACTATAGTTAAATTTAATACCCATTTTTCTCGGTAATAATTAGATTCACAATTTTTGAAATTACCAAATTTAAATACTAGTTATCGTCAAATTTAGCTTAGACTTTAAGAGGAGAGCCAATAAATTTTTTACGTAAGATTCTAACTATTTGCTTCAGTTCTCCCGAACCATAAATTTGATTAAATAATGCTTTAAATAGAACGTTTGGTAAATATTCACCCCGTTTGAGTAAAAATCCTTCCATTCCACTCCATGCAAACTCTGGATGGCTAATAAGTTGACGATGAGCCTCTGTTCTTTCTGATTTTGGCGCATTTGTTAAACGGCTAACCAAGTATTTATTATGACAATAAGTTAATCTGCACTTTACGCTCGCGAGTTTTTCTGCTATTTCCGCACCGTGAAAGCTTCTAACAAACTGCTCCACTTCTTGATGGACAAGTTCCGAGCGAGCCAACTCTTTTTCTAAAAAATCAGCCTTTAATGATGAAGCAGCCATTATGTTAGAACCATGTATACGGTATTTACTTAATATTTCCGGTATGGGCTGCATTAAAGTTACAAATGCAGCTAAATTACGAACAACGGCATCGACATTACGTAAAAAAGTTTCATTCATGGGAAGCAGCAGCTCTGTAACTTCCCGTCGAAAGGAAAGAGCAGATGTAGGTGGAATATTATCCACAAAACCCCCATTTTTTAATGCAAAAGGTGCCGTCCAACCCTCAGCAAATTTAGAAAGCATTGGTTGATGTTTGATTAATTCACCTTGCCTGTCAATTTGAATTACGTTATGGAAAACTAATCCACAATTTGGCTGAGAATGAAATGCATTAATAACTTTTTGCAGTTTATCATGCAACCAGATATCGTCTGCATCAAGCAAGCAGATAATTTCTCCTTTGCTTTCGCGATAAGCTGCATTCCAAGCAGAGGCTGGACCTCCATTTGACTTCCGTACCAATTTAATTCTAGAATTTTTTTGGATATAAGTATTTACAACTTCGCAAGAATTATCTGTGGAACCATCATCACAAACTATGACTTCAAAATTAGAATAAGTCTGATGAAGAACACTTTCTAAGGCATCACCAATATAATGAGCATAATTGTAGTTAGGGATTAATACTGAGACTAATGGTTCATCAATTAATTCAGGAAGTTCTAAAGGTTTGAATTTTTCATCATGATTTTCTAGCATCAGTTTATTCCTTGTTAATAACTATCAGTCTGAAATTGTATTTAATTAATAGTTCATCCTCGTAATTGTTCTTTCAAATAGTAATAAATTCCTATACAATTTATCTGAATTCTTTCACCCAAAGAACTAGAACTAAAATAATTCTTGATTGCTTGACGATTTTCAAAATCATTCTTTCCAGAAATCAAGTTTAAACCAGTGCCTAAACCCACTAATTTATTAGCAAACTTTCGGAAACTTGAAAACTCTTGCTTGATCCAAATACCTGTATAGATAAATTTTCTAGCTTTTAGATGCGTTCTACCTTTTATACCGCTAGCAGCATTATCACCATGTAATTTTTGAACCGTTAATGCATCACCTAAGATAAAGCCTTTACTTAAAGCTATTGCCATAAATTTAACGTAAAAATCTTGATTAGTAATAATTTTTGGTGTAGGCATAGGAAGAATTTTTGATAAAATCGACCGTTTAAAGCAAAGAGCAGAAGAAGGAGGAATACAGGGAGGAATTTTACCTGATTTTAGCAATCCACGATAATCACATTCCTTAGTTACATAATCCTGTGTTTCTGATACTTTAGGTAAAGTATTATTATCTTTATAAACTAATTTAACACTATGAAAACACCAACCAATTTCCTTTGAAGATTGAAAAAATTTAACTACTTTTTCAATTTTGTCTTCTACAAACCAATCATCAGAGTCTAAAAAACAAACAATTTCACCTTTGCTTGCTGCAAATCCTGCATTGTAGTTTGAAGGCTGACCGCCATTTTTTTTAAATATAGGAATTATTCGGTTTCCATATTTACCAATAACTTCTCTAGATTTATCTTGAGAACCATCGTCAACAACAATCACTTCGATATTTTTATATGTTTGATTTAGCGCACTATCAATTGCTTGTGCGACAAAGCGTTCATAGTTATAGTTGCCTATAATAATGCTGACTAAAGGAGTATGTTTGAGTACCGAACACTCAGTTAAGCTTGATGATTGATTAGTAAGAGTCATTCTATTAGTTAAATAAATCCTTTAAATTTACTCTCAAACACAATTACGAAAAGCTTTCAATTTTTTCTATCCTATATATTTGAATTATTTTGGCTTTTTCTTTAAATTATTGATTGTTTTCAAAATCTCTAAAAAGGTATGCCTACCTTCTGGAATAATCATCCATATTCCAATGTAAAGCAGACCATATAAAACTAAATCGATGAATAAAGAAATAACCAGATTAATCTCACCAGGAATTAACCAATTAATTCCTATTAGTAAGGCTGCGGCTCCTATTGAAGCTGAACTAGGTTTAGATAGTGCAACTAACAATTCAGATAATCGCAGCGGTGTTTTACTATAACAATGCATAAGTAAAGGTACTAACAGAATTGGTTGAGATAATCCATAAGCCGCAGCCACACCAATAGCACCCCAACGGACGCTAATCATAAAAATCACTACATTGATTGTTGATATTACTATTCCCGAATGGAACTGACGGTCAGTTCTACCCAAAGAAGCATATGCCCATCCAGTTGCTACATTAAAAGTACCGATAAAAGCAGCTGGCATCAAAAATCTAAATATTGGAACTGCACCTAGCCATTGCTTTCCTAAAATTAAAAGTATTACCTTATCGGCGGAAGCAAACATAAATGCAATAATTGGCATACCGATTGTAGTTATGAATAAAATCGCTTTATAGTAATACCTACGGTACTTTTCAGGTTCGGACTGTAAACTACTTAGTGCCGGAAGAGCAACACTCGTAATCGGACCATTAATTTGATTAATCGGTAGCAGTAGTAGTTTGTAAGCCTGAGCATAAAGACCCAACTCTTGCGGACCCCAGTACTGACCAATAAGCACATTGTCGAGGTTTCGAGAGAAGTAATTAACAATGTTAAAACCAGTCATGTTTCCGCCAAAAGCTAGCATTGAACGAATGCCAGAACGTCTTAGTGGTACTCCAGGTCTCCAACTACAAGCAACCCAAACTCCCACTGTATTAGCAATCGCAGTTGCTATCTGCATGAATACTAATGCCCAGTAACCTAAACCATACCAGGCAGATATGATAGCAGTCACTACCCCAGCTAACATTGAACCAATCTCAATCTTACCAAGGCTAGTAAAGCTCATCTGCCTTTGCAGCAGTGCTTGGTGCTGAACAGTTAAACCGCCAAAAATAAAGCTACTTGCCAAAGCAAAGGTAATGTAAGTCAAGCGCGGCTCTTTATAAAACCATGCAACCACAGGCGCTAATCCTGCAACTACTAATGCAGTAGCACAACTGATTGCAAAGTTAATCCAAAATAAGGTGCTGACCTGGTTATGATTAATTTCAGACTTTTGGATTGTTGCTGTTGATAAACCTAAATCTTTGAAAAGTCTGGCAAATCCAATAACGACAGTAACCATGCCAATCAAACCGTAATCTTCTGGTACTAGCAACCGTGCTAAGACAACGGTCGAACCCATCTGTAATACGAATTTAGCTATTTGAGCAGCCATTGTAACTGCACCACCGCGAACAGAACGACCTTTGAGGTCTGCTTTAAGATGGTCGGTGCTGAAATACTCTTCGTTATTTACCTTAGATGAGACATTTTTCATAAATATAAGTCATAAGATAAAGGCTGCACCAAAACTATCAAAAATTTACTTACAGGTTTAGAATATTGTTTTTCTCTTTCACAAGTAACTATTTCAAATAGTTAAAACTATTTCCTATTCAAATATTACTTATCCGGATATTTACTTAGATTTATTTAATCAACAAATCTACCAAAAAAAATGAAACATTTCATAACCAATCAATCAAAACTAAACCATGAATTAAATTGCCAAGTTCCTTTGCTATTCAACTTAATTAAGCTTCAATAAACAAGTACTTGACAATACAATTAACCATCTCTTATTTCAAGTCACTTGCAGAATTTGACACTGAATAATTAGTACTTATCAACTGCTTCATCGCCAACCAGATAAATGGTGGAATTGTCTTTGTATATCGACCCCCAAGACGACGAGGTTCTTGCATCCATCTATACAACCATTCAAATCCAGACTCTCTGATTATACGAGGAGCCCTTTTATGAAGTCCTGCATAAACTGGGAATGCTCCACCCAAACCAATCATCACTGCTTGAATTTTATCTTTATGTTCAGTCATCCACTTTTCTTGTTTTGGACAGCCTAAAGATACAAATACGATCCCGGCACCACTTTCATTAATCTTTTTAATCAATGCTTCGTCTTCACTTGGAGTAAGCGGACGAAATGGTAACGGTTCCATTTCGGCAATTTTCAAGTCAGGATACTCTTTCTCTAATTTGCTTCTCATTCCAGAAAGAATTTGTGATTGAGAACCGACAAAATAGACACTAATATCCTGTTTTGGTGCTGATTTACATATAGAAGCTAAAATATCCAACCCTGCAACTCTATCTTGATAAGTCGCTCCTAACTTTTTCATCATCCAAACTAAAGGCATCCCATCTGGAGTTACCATATCAGCATCTTTTAATACTTTGGCAAACTCCGGGTTCCAGTGAGCTTCCATGAGCATATGTACATTAGCTACACATACTGTCTTACTTTCACGTTCACTTGCCCACTCAAGAATAGTTTGTATTTGCTCATCTAAACGCAAAGCAGTAATCGGAAAATCTAGTACTTCCCGAGTCGGCAGAGCAACTGCCTTCACCATAGGTCACTCCTTATGTAACAACTTTAATAGCTAAGAGTATTCGACCAAACCACCGCACTATAAAAAGTTTTGTTTTAGCTTTATTTTACTTGCTTAAAACTCAGGGAATGGTCTTCACTTGACACAGGTGGATGCAGTGGCTTTTAATGTTATTTAGCTTACCTGGTAGTTACTGAATTATCTTATCTTATAGTATATTACTTTACTAGTAAAAAACAGCACTTTCAGTTGTTTTGAGTAAACTTTATATTAACTTTACAAAAATCAGAAGTTAAGTTTATAGTAGCATTACAATTACGACAAATTCTAGTTATAAATACTAGTTAAAAACTTCATAAAAACCATCATAAATCAGAAATATTGGTCATATAAGAAAATTCTTAGCTGTGAAATCAATACTTCGTTAAAAAACATGACAAATATTTTAAGTATTTGTCTAAGTATATTGCTTGAGTAGGTAAACAAGTAAGTAAACTACTTAGTTTTTAAATACTGGTATCAGACGTACCCTATTTATTGTTAATCGCATAAAAATCGGCAAAAAAAATGGGGGAAGATTGATTTTTCTTCCCCCTGTTTATTATTCTTGCCATTATCTTGTTTATTATCTTCTTTTAGCCTTTTTCGTAGCATTTGCTGCTGTTTCTTAAGTTGTCGCTTTCTCGCAGCACCACCTTTACCCTTATCATTTCTCCCTTGTTTGCGGGGAGACTCCCATCTTTTCAGTCGCATGATTTAATTTTCCTTTTTTTGCTCTATCTATACTAAATTTTTGTGTTTATTTTCTCAATTATAACATAACTTAAAGATATTAATCTCAGCTAATTCTTCTGATTAGATTTACTAATAACTTAACAAGTTTACATCATTATATAAATTTAAAATGACAAAATAATTTTCTTTCATGCCTATTTTGGTGATAATTTCCAAAATTTTAGCAATAACCATAATCATGACTTTTATTAGTAAAAAATTATCATTAATTTTGCATATCTTTACTGATTAATAATGCTCCCGGTTTATGATTATATCCTTAATGTATGTTATGGACTTTGGCTATGATAATCAGACTAAAAATCTTCAGACGGATCAAAAAGGTAATCTAAAAATTACCAATTCATTTAGTATTATTGTTAACCTCATAAATTATTGGTCAAAATGTCAGTATTCAGATTATTTTAAGTATAAATAGCATAAAAATTCAAAATTTCCCATTCTCACTCCTAGTAATAAACCACAAAGGTAGTACTAAGATGAATACATCGCCTGTTGAATATTTTCCGGAAATCAATGTATAACTTTTAAAATAATCAAATGCAGTCGAGTTAATTGCGAATGATCGCAACCCGAAAAGCTCGTTATTAGTCCTTCGTGCGAGACGTAAGCCCTATGACGCTATCGCGTCACGCTTTACTAATGGGCAGGCTGCGCCAACGCACTACTCGGTTAAGCTTAGAAAACAGGAATACGTTTAAGCTGATGTGCGACGTTCATTGTATAATGCAAAAATTTGAAAATATAGCAAATTTCAGGTGAGTCCAATACACTAAAACCTCACCCCCTTCCCCTCTCCTAATATACGGAGAGGGGTTAAGAGGGCGGGGTGAGGTAAAATTTGTATTGCACCCAAGTGAAAACCGCTATATTGTAGTGCGGTGAACTACCCCTCCGGGTGAACAGGGAGTGTGCGCCTAGCGCATAGCGTCATACCAAAAAAGCTTTTCTATAGCAAATTCCAGGTGAGTCCAATACACTAAAACCTCACCCCCTTCCCCTCTCCTAATATACGGAGAGGGGTTAAGAGGGCGGGGTGAGGTAAAATTTGTATTGCACCCAAGTGAAAACCGCTATATTGTAGTGCGGTGAACTACCCCTCCGGGTGAACAGGGAGTGTGCGCCTAGCGCATAGCGTCATACCAAAAAAGCTTTTCTATAGCAAATTCCAGGTGAGTCCAATACACTAAAACCTCACCCCCTTCCCCTCTCCTAATATACGGAGAGGGGTTAAGAGGGCGGGGTGAGGTAAAATTTGTATTGCACCCAAGTGAAAACCGCTATATTAATACTAGAAAAGCTTTAACTACAATAATATAATGCTTTATTTCCAACTATCAAATAATTGAAGTGGGCCGGGAGAGACTCGAACTCTCACACCTTTCGGTGGCAGATTTTGAGTCTGCTGCGTCTACCAATTTCGCCACCAGCCCTTGGGTTCAACTTCACTATTATAACCTATTTTTTCTAAATTCAACAACTTTTCATAATCTTTACTGCTTGCCCACCGATCAATTTCTCTAGCACGCAGTACTGGTACGGGATGGGTAAGTTGTGCGGTTCTGGCAACTTTGACCATTTCTCCCAGTTCGTTTTTACTGATATCATCGTAAGCGCGGGCTTGTTCGATAAAGGCATCAAGGTTGAGTTGTGGTGCAATGGTGGGAGAACCACCTGCTAATTTCATTAACACCGACATCACGACTTTGGGATCTTGGGTTGCTAACAACGCAGCGCGATCGCAAGTAAATTCTGCACAACGAACCCATTCCAAAAGTTGGGCTTGAATGGCTTGTGCCAAAACTGCACCAACGGTAGGTAGAGTAGTTGCAGCCAATATTAATATATTTACTGGTGTCAGATAAACACTATGGTCACACTTAAGATGTCCTAACTCATGAGCAATCACTGCTTGAGTTTCTTGGGGTGTGAGCATATCAATTAGGGAAGTATGCAGCACCACAAAAGGTTGCTTACCGCGCATCGCAAAAGTATAAGCATTGGGAGCAGGATGTTGCTTAATATAGAGTTGGGGAGGCTCAATATCAAGTATTTTACAAGCTTCTAACAAAAGTTTGTGTAAATCGGGCAGTTGTTTATCACTGACCAAAACACTAGAAGCAATATTTTCTACATAAAAAACTTGTTCTGCCACCGGACCTAAAAAATTCCGTACCATCATATCAATACCAGGAATCTGCTTGAGCGCTTCGGTAGCTTCTTTATCGAGAGGATGACGAAAATAGTCTGCTTTGAGACCAATTAATTGAGATTTAATGAGTGAGGACATGGGGCTAGCTTTACAGAAAGGAAACTATTTGGGGCTTAGTAGTTTGACAAGCCCTCAAAGATAGTATAACGACAATTATATTCACCTACATTTCGTCTCAAACACAAAACCCTTGTAGAGACGTAGCAGTGCTACGTCTCAGACAATGTGAAATCACAACTTCATCCGCATGATTAAACAACTAACCAGAAATAGAAGCAGCCCCATTATTATTTTGAATAGAATTTTCTACATCTGCTTCAACCTTTTCTATACGCTCGATTTTTGCGCCTATTTTCTGCAATTTTAAATCGAGTCTATCGTAACCACGGTCAAGGTAATTCAATCCCTTGATTATAGTTTCACCGCTTGCTGCCAAACCAGCTACCACCATAGCAGCAGCGGCTCGTAAGTCAGTACCTTCCACAGGTGCGCCGGACAGTTCTGATACACCTCTGACAAAGGCAGAATTACCTTTGACACGAATATCCGCTCCCAAGCGATTCAATTCCGAAGCATGACGCAAACGGTTTTCAAATACCGTTTCATTAATGATGCTATCGCCGTTGGCAATGGCTAACAAGGACATAAACTGGGCTTGCATATCCGTGGGAAAACCTGGATGAGGCATAGTATCAATGTCTGTTGCCTTTAAAATTTCCGCCGGTTTAATACGTAAACAATCTGGTGCGTCTTCAATTATAGGTACTCCAATTTCCTGCAATTTGGCAATTATCGGCATTAAATGCTCTGGCATTACGGGCGATAAAATTAATTCCGAACGAGTGATTGCTCCTGCAATTAAAAATGTCCCAGCTTCAATACGGTCAGGAATTACGTTGTAATCGGTAGAATGTAATTGAGTAACGCCTTGAATCACAATTTTACTGGTTCCGGCTCCTTCAATTTTGGCACCCATAGAGATACAAAAGTTTGCTAAATCCTCTACTTCTGGTTCTCGTGCGGCGTTTTCAATAATTGTTTCACCGTCTGCTAAAGTCGCAGCCATCATTAATGTTTCGGTCGCTCCCACGCTGGGAAGGTCTAAGTAAATTTTGGCACCTTTAAGTCGTCCGCTACCATCGCTAACACGAGCATTACAAATACCATGTTCGATTTGAACTTCGGCTCCCATTGCTTGCAAACCCCGGACGTGAAGGTCTACAGGTCTTGCTCCAATAGCACAACCGCCGGGTAAAGGCATTTGCGCTTCTCCCAATCTTGCAAGAAGCGGACCGATCGCAAAGAAACTTGCTCTCAACTGAGTAACTAACTCGTAAGGAGCTTTGGAGGTAGTGATTTCACTGGCGTTTATGTCTATAATATTGCCATGGCGTTCCAAACGCATACCCAAAGCCGACAAAACTTCACCCATCCGCGATACGTCTGCCAATAAAGGAACGTTACGGATGCGACAATCTCCCGAACACAGCAAAGCCCCAGCCATCAACACTAAAGCAGAATTTTTAGCTCCGCTAATGGTTACATGACCTTCTAAATTCCGTCCACCCAACACTTTCAAGACTGAGGAGTCTGCTAAGGGAGATGAATTTGTCTTTGGTAAACCGTTAGAAGTATTAATAATTCTATCCTCCATACAGAAGAAGTTAATGAATTTTATAAAGAAAGCAAGTTGGTTTTGATTCTACAGTAAAGATTCCATTTGTCTACATATGGGTGATACATATACTCAGGAATCGGTGACTACCGACGCTGGGGTTATCTCCAGAGCAATCGAGCTATTTTCTGTTTCCCAATACTTCCTTCCCAGAATTATTAACTTGACAAAAATAAATAATTAAGTAAAAATGAAAAACTGTCAACTTTCTTTGCGGAACTGGCGGAATTGGTAGACGCGCTAGATTCAGGTTCTAGTGCCTCACAAGGCTTCCGGGTTCAAGTCCCGGGTTCCGCATTTTAGAGAGGGAAGAGGGAGCAGGAAGCAGGGAGCAGGGAGCAGGGAGCAGGGAGCAGGGAGCAGGGAGCAGGGAGCAGGAAAAAATATTTATAATCTAAAATCTAAAATCTAAAATCCAAAATTGAATGTGCTGAGTAGTTTACAAAATCCTCTGATCAAACAAATTCGCAAGCTCCACTCTACTAAAGAAAGACATAAGCAGCAGTTATTTTTGTTAGAAGGGACGCATTTATTGCAAGAAGCTTGCACCCTTGATTACCCCTTGGATATTGTCTGCTGCACTTTACAGTGGCAAGCAACCCATGAACAACTTTGGCTGCAAATTGTGGACAAGTGCGATCGCGCTGTTGTTGTTAGCGAGGATGTCATCAAAACATTAGCTACCACCGTACAACCGGATGGTGTGGTAGCAACAGCCAAACGGGGATATCAGATTAGGGAAATAGCCTTTAGCGGCTTGCAAATAGCCCTAGAAGCTGTACAAGATCCCGGTAATCTAGGAACTATGATTCGTACCGCTGCTGCTGCTGGAGCATCGGGTTTGTGGTTAAGTCAAAATAGTGTAGATTTAGATAATCCCAAGGTATTGCGTGCTAGTGCTGGACAATGGTTTCGATTACCGATGCAGGTAACTGAGGATTTGAGCGCAACAGTAATCACAGCTAAACTCGCTGGTATGCAAGTAATCGCAACTTTACCAACTGCAAATTTAACTTATTGGCAGGTAGATTGGCAAAAACCAAGTTTAATTTTATTGGGTAATGAAGGTGCTGGTTTATCGACTGAGTTAGCAGAAATGGCAGATTTAAACGTGAAAATTCCGCTTCAACCAGGGGTAGAATCCTTAAATGTAGCGATTACAGCCGCCTTAATTTTATACGAAGCACAGCGTCAAAAAAATTATACTTTTTGAACTCAAATTTATTTATCTTTATCTTTTTCTTTACTTTGAAAATATTGTTCAATATCAGCTATCGCATCTTCCCAATCAGCTAAATCAAATATTGGTGAATCCTCAACAGTTTGTTCTTCAAGAATGGGATCGACTGCTAATTCCGGTACAATTTGTTCTGCTGTTTGATCTTCTTCTAACAAATGTTGCAAATGCTCTAAAATTTCTTGGAACTCTTTTGCAGCACCTTGACGTTTTCCTTGTTCGTTTTGCTCCATAATCAATATCTCGTTTGGGATTAATCCTTTATATCATGTCCAGTCAAATACTATAAAGGGAATTGGGAATTGGGAATAGGGAATTGGGAATAGGGAATTGGGAATAACAACTAATCATTTGCACATGATATTAATACATTAATCCTCAGAGCGAGAATTACATAATTTATCAGTGTATTTGTTTATGAGAATCTAACATCAGAATGGGTTTAAATTATACTTACTGCCGCATTTGTCGTAATATTAATTACTACTACATAAATTAGACTTATATCTAAAATCATTATCAGCAGTTATCACGAGTTTTTTAAATATGTATCAATACTGAAGCTAATTGTCTTTTTTGTTAGTTATTAATTGAATATAGCGCTGTTACCCAACTCTGAATTGATTGAGTAATGCCGCTTTTATAAAATTGTTTTTAGAAGGGAGACTTGAATAATGAATCGTTTTGCTTTGAAATCTTCTCGCTGGATTTTGTCTGCTGCTATAGTTTGCTCGATTGTAGGTGTAGCAAGTTCTGCTCAAGCAGTTGTCATGAAAAGGGGTACCACTGGTTACAATGTCAGAATTATCCAAAATACCCTTAAATCACAAGGTTTCATGTCCAGCAGCGTTAACTCTACGGGATACTACGGTTCAATTACACAAAGAGCTGTAATGAATTTTCAACGCGCTCGTGGTTTAAGAGCAGATGGTGTAGTTGGACCTCAAACTCTCAGAGCAATGGGATTAGATGGTACAGGTGGTTCCATAGATTCTTCTCCAGCAGGCACCAAAGGAGTTGTGAGAGTTAGTAATTCTCTGAATGTACGTTCCGGCCCTGGTACTGCTTACAGCGTTAAACGCAGATTATCCTCTGGAGAAGGAATTTTTATCTTCGCTGAAAGTAACAACGGTTGGTATCGGATTTCCAATGCAAACGAATGGGTACACTCTCGATATATCGAAAGAACTAATTAATAATTAAAAACTTGATATCCTAATAAAATTTAACAGATTTTTACTATGAGCCTAGAGTTTTTACTCTGGGCTTTATAGTGTAATTTAATATTCATCCGAAAAGCCTTCTAAAACTATATTAATTAACTTTAAAGCAACTAACTATTCGTTTTCTTATTGCTCCTGCTGTAGTAACCTATCAACCTTATTTTATATTGTATTTAGTGACACCTTCTTGTATATTTGTTAACCGTTCTACTGCACTTTGAAGCTTTTTTTCTTGAATAAAAGCCTTAGAAAACAATATATATTTACTCTCTTTCTTCTCCCCGTAACTTTGCGTTAACCTCCGCGTACCTTTGCGTTTAAAAACTCATATTTATTTGAATTTATCAAGATTTTCCCTCAACCTATTTCTACAACCATCGAACCGCTTCCCAAACCGCAAATAGTTATAAATACTGAAGCATCATGTGACCAATTAAAGTTATATTCAAAACTCGGCATAAAAACTGTGCAAGGAAAAGGGTGTATCTATCTACTTATTATGAATCAACCCCAAACCCCATCCTGGAAACAGGTTCGCGCTACATTCCAACAAATTTGGGGTTATGAAGATTTCCGTCCACCCCAAGGCGAGATTGTCCAAAGTCTACTAGCAAAAAAAGATACCATAATTATCATGCCTACGGGCGGAGGTAAATCAATTTGCTTCCAACTGCCCGCACTATTACAAACCGGGTTAACTTTGGTAATTTCCCCGTTAGTAGCGTTGATGGAAAACCAAGTACAAGAATTAAAAGAGCGTAAACTTTCCGCAGCACTATTACATAGTCAATTATCTCCTTCCCAACGTCGTCAAACTCTACAGGCTTTAGAAAGACAACAACTAAGATTACTTTACCTGTCTCCAGAAACATTACTCAGTCCCCCAGTTTGGGAAAAATTATCTCACCCAGAACTTGAAATTAACGGCTTAATATTAGATGAAGCCCATTGTTTAGTACAGTGGGGCGATACCTTTAGACCAGCTTATCGAAGATTAGGGGCAGTAAGACCAGCACTACTCAAGTCAAAAAGAAGAGGAACAAAAATAGCGCTAGCCGCTTTTACCGCCACCGCTGACCCTTTAGCCCAAACTTTAATTTCAGAAACTTTGCAGTTACAGCAACCTGCTGTATTTAGGTTGAATCCTTATAGAAGTAATCTTAACCCAAACGTCCGGATTATTTGGACTCCCCAAGGAAGAACGCAACAATTATTAAAATTTATTCAAAAAAATCAACAAACAACTGGATTAGTTTACGTTCGCACACGACGAGATAGTGAAGAAATAGCTGCATCGTTGACACAACTTGGTTATAGCACGGCTAGTTATCATGGTGGATTGGGTGCAGAAGAAAGACGCTCAGTTGAAGCTAAATGGTTGGGTGGAAAAATTCCGTTTGTAGTTTGTACCTCAGCTTTCGGTATGGGAATTAATAAACCCGATGTTCGATGGGTGATTCACTTTCAGGCTCCATTATTACTATCGGAATACGTGCAGGAAATTGGGCGTGCTGGAAGAGATGGGAAACCAGCCGAAGCGCTAACATTAATTAGTGAACCTACCGGATTATTGAATCCAGAAGACAAGCAAAGACAGAGATTTTTTGAAGACAAGCTACGCGAACAAAGGCTTACAGCAAAACAATTAATTAAAAAATTACCACCGATTGGAGAAGTAGACGCAGTAGCACGAAAATTTCCCGATGCTGCCATCGCGCTTTCTTTACTGCATAGCATGGGTAAATTAACCTGGACTGACCCATTTAACTATAGTATTAACAAAGACGGAAAAAATCAAAATAAACTGCGATCGCGATCGGTAAATCAAATACAGCAGTATCTAACCACAAAAAAATGTCGTTGGCAATTTTTATTAACCGCCTTTGGATTTGAGAAAGAAGCAGTAAATCTACGTTGCGGACATTGTGATAATTGTCAAAAGTAGGGAATTGGTAATGGGTAATTGGTAATGGGTAATGGGTAAGAGTCAGAAATGTAGTGGGAGCGTCTCGCTCCCTGCCGAGAATAACGTGAATTTAATTTTCTCCCTACCTCCCCAATCACCAATTCCCAATTACCAATCCCCAATTCCCAATTACCAATCCCCAATTACCAATCCCCAATCCCCAATTACCAATCCCCAATTACCAATTACCAATTCCCAATCTTTAAAATTGCCGTAAAAACCGCAAATCACTAGTATAAACACGACGAATATCATCTAGTTGGTGTAACACCATTGCGAAACGCTCTACACCGAAACCGGCAGCGAATCCAGTGTATACTTCTGGGTCATAACCTACAGCTTTCAAAACATTTGGATCTACCATACCGCAGCCCATCACTTCTAACCAGCGTCCATTCCAACGTAAATCAACTTCTGCTGAAGGTTCAGTGAATGGGAAATAACTGGCACGGAAGCGAATATCTTCTACCTCACCGAACATCGCTTCTAAAAACTCTTTGACAGTGCCTTTAAGATCAGTAAAAGTTAATCCTTCATCAACTGCCAAAAGTTCGATTTGATGGAAAACAGCCGCATGAGTTGCGTCTACATTATCTCTTCGATAAACTCTTCCTGGTGCAACAATCCGAATCGGTGGTTCACTTTCTTCCATAAACCGAATTTGCACCGATGAAGTATGAGTCCGTAACATATTTCCATCAGGAAGATAAAAGGTATCCTGCATATCACGGGCTGGATGATCTGGGGGAGTATTTAGCGCTTCAAAATTATAATAATCGCTTTCCATCTCCGGACCAGCAGCCACCGTATAACCCATACCGACAAAGATATCCAGCGCTCGGTCAATTACACCATTTAACGGATGAATCCGACCTTGAGGACGAAAAACACCCGGCATTGTGACATCAATAGTTTCCGCTTCAATCTGGGCTTGGATTTTCGCCGTTTCCAAAGCAACACGCTGTTGATCTAAATTATTTTGTAAAGCTTCCTTAACAACATTGGCGATCGCCCCTATTTGGGGTCTTTCTTCGGCGCTTAATTTCCCCATCTCGCGCAGTATAACTCCCAATTGACCTTTTTTCCCCAAATAATCAACCCTGAGTTTTTCCAGAGTTTCCAAAGAATCAGCATCGGCGATCGCCTTTTGAGCTTGAATACGTAATGCTTCTAATTGAGATTGTAAATCGCTAGTCATTAGTAGTTAGTTATGAGTTATGAGTTATGAGTTATGAGTTGTGAGTCATTCAAAACTAGCAAACCAACTCACAATAGTAATAATGCCATTGATGAGTTAAAAACAACCATCAAACGGGAATTGGACATTAGAGAGTTTAAATTTATAGGTCAAAAGTCAACTGTCAACTGTCAACTGTCCACTGTCAACTGTCAACTGTCAACTGTCAACTGTCCACTGTCAACTG
>JACYMD010000132.1 GCA_015272215.1 Rivularia sp. T60_A2020_040
ACAGTTGACAGTGGACAGTTGACAGTGGACAGTTGACAGTGGACAGTTGACAGTTGACAGTGGACAGTTGACAGTGAATATTTGATAACTAACAACTAATTTTGATGAAATTACAACGAACAACTTTAATTTTAATTCTGTTAACAATCTTGTTGGGTGGTTTTGTTTATTTCTATGAAATTCAGTGGAAGTCTCAACAAGAGGAAGTTAAGAAAAAACAGCAGCAACTTTTTTCTTTTCAAGAAGAAGATGTAAAAACCCTGAGAATTACAACTCCATCGGAAACGATAACTTTAGAACGTTCTCCAGAATCGAGTAATACTAAATGGCTGATGAAATCTCCCGATACCGTACCTGCTAATGATGGAACGGTGGCTTATTTGTTGAATTTGTTAGTAAATGAAAATAGCGCTAACGCTGTTACGACTTCCACTTCCCAGCTATCGGAATTCGGTTTAACACAACCCCAAGCAACCATCGAAATTACCTTGAATGATGCAAAAACTCATAAATTAATTCTAGGTAAACCGAACTTTGATAACCGTTTTCTTTATGCTCAAAATAATTTTGCTACTAAACCAGATGGAAATGTTGAGTTAGTTTTAGTATCCAAAAATTTTGAAAATGCTATTAAACGTTCGTTGTCAGAATGGAAAGCTGTAAATAGTAGCGAAAATATTCCATCTCCAAGTCCCGAAGTTACTCCCACAACTTTACCGACTCCAGCCATTCCAACTATCGAACCAATTCCAATTAATCCAACTCCAATTTTAACACCTACTCCTACCTTAACCCCAACAACCACTCCCACACCAGCAAATAATCAGTAATATATTAAATAAGTAGATCGGTACATAAATTTATCATTGAGACAAGGCAACAAGCAACAGGCAACAGTTAAGAGAATTTAAGATTGATTTACATTATATAGCGTTATTTTTTTGTACCAGCTTACTTAATATATTCAAATATATTCAAATATAAATCTTGTATTTTACAGAAAAACACATAAAAAATAGACCAAAAAAATTAACATAAAAATCTTATTCATCGCATAATTTTGCGTCAGATAAACTTATAAGTAAATCAATTACTTGCTTATGCTTTTTGTGAAACTTTAATAGTTCCAAATAAGCCAAAGGCACAATTAAAGGCCATAAAATTGTAGCTAGAGCTAAAATTAGCATAGACAAATAGCGTTGTGCTGTATTCATTTCTTTATCATCTATGAAAAAACCTAGCCACTGCACAAAGAAGCAACAAGCCATTATTAAATAAAATACAATTGCCAAATTCTTCACAACATTTTGTATCATGATTCCGACTTGTTATACCTCTTAGTAAATTATCAACGACACAACCGATAAAAATTTGTTCCGTTAATGAGTTTTTAGTTTCCTATATTGTTTACAAAAATACTTTTCTGCTTATCAAGTAAAAATTATATTGAGATGTCCTGTTTAACCCTCTTGAACCGTTTTAACAGCTATAAAAGGAGAACGCAACACGCTCCGCCTTACACGAACCGCTTATACTACTATCTCAAGTAGCGAAGTCATAAAACAGTAAAAATCCTTATTGACTCTTCACCAATATTTTTGACTCAATTATATTTGTAACAAAAATAATTTATTTTTGATTGTTAACTTGCATAATTTGTAACCAAAATCTTCATGAATTGAAGGCTAATAAATTTATTATAAGTATTTAAACGTATTTGCAATGTATCAAATATTTTTTTATATATAGTTTCAAATAATTATTAAAAATCAAGAAACCCGGTGAAAAAGCCGGGTTTGTAAATACTTCAAATTATGGCAACTCATACAAGAGTGCTATTTGAGGTAAAATTGAAGCGTAATTTTTATTTAGAAGACTGAACAACCTCAAACTTGAAACTGGCAATCTTCTGCTTATCTACATACACTTCTAGTATATGTTTACCAGTAGGGTCTCCGGTAGAAACAGTCCAAAAATTACTAACTACACCTTTTTTTACTTTTGCGGTACGTTTTATTACCGATTTAGTACCATCAGGTGATAGAAAGAAATTTTCACCGTTATCGGTTCCCCAAGTTAAGGGGGGTTTTGGTAAAGTTAGCACTTCAAGCCATGTTAATTCACCTTGATAATCTTGAAGTTGGATGCGCCATCCGTAGATTTTTCCTTCTTGAAAAGGTACTTTAGTTGTAGGGATAAATGTAAATTTACCGTTTTTTTCAGTTCTTAATACGCCAAATTCAGCCTTTTTAACAGTAAGTGGTTTACTTGATATTAAGCGTGGTGAATCTATGGTATTTTCTGCACCAACGTTAGCAACTTTTACTAATTCAGAAGCGTTTACTGGGGATATAAATCCCAAAAAAGCTATCCATAACGTAGTAGCCCAAATTTTCATTTGCGATCTATTTATGATATTGGGTTTTGCCTACGACGTTACAGGAAGCTAATTTTTTATTCAGACATATGCGAACATTTCTGAGGTATTGTTTAACGCAATAGGGAGACAAGGGGATGGGGAGACAAGGGGACAAGGGGATGGGAGGATGCTAAGTAATAAGTAATAAATTCTTACTTCTTACTTCTTACTTTTAACTCCGGTGGTTCTTAAACTAAGCAGCGGATTGAAGGATTAAGTATTTCTACTAATTTATCTAGCTTGCGATCGACTTTTGGCTGACTTAGATATTTTTCCGTACATTTGATCATTGCATCAATATTCTGCTGTTGAGCGCTGAAGGTAGGTATGCTTTGATTAAAATTGGGTTGGAATCTAAAATAAGTACTACCGATAATTTGCTCGGCAATATAACAAACTGCATCCCCTGCACCATCAAACAATACATCTAAAAGCGGTAAATCATCACGGGGACTCAACCATTCTAATGCTCCCCATTGTTTTACTTGTTTTGCACCAATTTTTTTAATGTGTTGTCCGGTACCAAAAGAAGCAACTACAATATCATTTTGTTGGACATTTTCTGATATTAAACCATTCCATTTGGGGTTATCTGGTAAGTTATTATTCCATCGCAAACGTTCTGCGATCGCGCATAAAGCTGGGTTGTTTGCAAATACACCACCATCTATTAAGGGAATACCGCTGTGTTGAGGTATTGCGTAACCATTTTTTTGCCAATCTTCTAAAAAATCTCGGTGTTTCATTTCGTAACCGGGAAAACCGATTGGTGCGGCTGAAGAAGCACGACAAATTTCCCATACCGGAATAGTTTGATGAGCTATTTTAGTATTTTTAAAAACTACAGCCTGACGGTTATAAGTATCGTAACTAGTGACTATTGTCGGTTTAATTAAGTCTCCAAATGTCATATTTTCAAATATATACTTAAGTACCATTCTCAAACCTTCATCACTATAAATCGGTTGACTAGAGCCTAAGCGAATCAAATTAAAAATACTATGAATCAATATTCTACTGGGAGGGAAAATATTCTGAGAATTATGAATATAAAAATCTTTAATTTCTCTAGCGTTTAAACCTTTTGCCAAAGCACAAGCGATCAGACTACCTGTAGAAGTTCCAGCAATAACATCAAAATAATCTAGAAGTGATTTGTGTGGCTCGTATTTTTGCAGCTTGTTTTCTAAGCTTTCTAAAATTATCGCTGTTACCAACCCACGAACTCCACCACCATCTAGAGAAAGAATGCGAAATGGTACATCGGTTTTCATTTATAATGCTCCCCAAAAATTTAACAATAATTTTGCAGTAAATAAAAAAGAAAGTATCCTTTTAAGCAAGTTTACTGTTACAAATACTTATTATGTAGGCTAAATCACATTATTACCCGATTTTTTTCAGATGGGGAGGGGGGAGATGGGGGGACAAGGGGATGGGGGGACAAGGGGAAGATAATTCTTATTGTTAACTCCGGTGGTACTAACTCCTAACTCATAACTCATAACTCTTAACTCCTAACTCAATGCCCAATTTTCTATTCTTTGCTACATAATTAAGGAAGATTGCGGTTTATTTAGTAATATTTAGCAAATAATATGAATAAAACAACTTTAAACTTGGTGGCGATATCAATATTTTTGATGACGTTTTCAATACTGCTAGGTCCTTTGATTCATTTATCACCTGCGGTTCCTGCTGTTGCTACTTTTGTAATTTTAGCGATCGCAACTTTTGATTCTTGGAGTTTGGAAGGTAGGGGAGGAACGTTATTTTTAGATTTGATTGGTGGGTTTTCGAGTGAATATCGGGAACGGATTCTTCACCATGAAGCGGGACATTTCCTTGTAGCGTATATTTTAGGGGTTCCGGTGACGGGTTATAGTCTGAGCGCTTGGGAAGCACTTAAGCAAAAACAACAGGGACTTGGTGGTGTGACTTTTGATGATGTGGAATTATTATCTCAATTTGAACAAGGTACAATCACTACTCGAATTTTAGAACGTTACTATACGATTTGGATGGCTGGGATTGCAGCAGAAAAGTTGGTTTATGACGATTATAAAGGTGGTGCAGATGATAAAAATAAAATTATGGGAGTCTTGAAGTCTTTAGGTTGTTCTAAGTCTACTTGCGAACAAAAACAGCGTTTTAGTATTCTCCAAGCAAAAACTCTATTAGAAAATAACTGGTCTGCATATCAAGCTTTAGTTGATATGATGCGAGAACGTGCAACTGTGGAAGAATGTGGAAAAGTTCTGATAAAACAAGGAGTTAAGAGTGAAAAGTTAACAGCCAATGTCTCTTAAGGGAGAAATGAAAATAATTAAATAATTAAATAATTAAATAATTAAATAATTAAATAATTAAACAATTAAAAACATCCCTTGTGAGGTCTTTTTTCCAATTTTAAGAAAGTTACTTGGATTTAATCTTCTAATTTAATCTCTTCTGGATAATTTGGCTAATTTCTGACTTGAATCCGGAGAGTGACACAACTTTGACTAAAGTAAAGGTAACTTGCTTATCACTCATAACTCCTGACTTTATCCTGCGGAAACTTTTAAATACGATGGCTGTAATGCAAGATTATGGAAAGCATAGCTAGTGCTTTGCACTATATCTTTACAATTAATTTCATTTGCTAGATAGGAATTATTCTCTGTTGTATTGTGACAACTGACTACACGGTTTCGTCCTTCAGATTTTGCCTTTAATAATAAGCTGTCTGCGCGATGTAGTAAACTTAAACCTTGTTTATCATCATTTGGAAGTAAATAAGCAGTTCCTAAACTGATGGTGACATTTATAGTTAATGTACTGTCAATAGCAAAGGGACTATCCTTAACTATGCTGTTGAGTCGATGAGCTACCAAATTTGCTTCTTCGCTGGTGGTATCACCCAGAATGATCACAAATTCTTCTCCACCGTAACGGAATGGAGTATCTTGAAGCCGCAAATTATGACGGATGCGACTAGACAATAATTTTAATAGTCTATCCCCAACTAAATGTCCGTAGTTGTCGTTGACTTTTTTGAAATAGTCTACATCTAAAATAATCAAACTCAAGGGAGAATTATTGGTACGAGCTTTTTCGATTTGTCTGGGTAAATCCCACTCCAAAGCTCGACGATTATTTAATTCTGTTAAGGAATCAGCTAAAGCAATAGTTGATAATAAATCATTGGTTTTCATTAAATCGCGATATTTATGGGCTTTACGCAAAGCTACAGTTAATTGAGACAGCAGTAAGCGATGGCTGGGATTTAAATGTGTAACAGCAGAATCTGTTTTTCGTTGTCGGATTGACTGGGAATTTTCCACATCTCCATACCAAATATAAGCATCAGCCCCAAGTCTCAGCGCTCTCGATGTCATTTCTAATTCCCATTCCCAACTTTGATTTTTTCTATCGCTAATTAGTTGGGGACTATCTTCTAAAAGAATGCAGTATATCCAAGAAAGTTTTATCTGTTGTTTTAACCAACAGCACAGTTGTAAACTATCATTCTGGCTCGATTGTACGAGAATTATGTCAGGAGGTTTACTTTGAATACGCGACACAGCCATTTGCAGGTTCGTAATCGCTTCTAAGTTGAAAGTACCTGCTTTGAGAATTTGCTCTGGTAGTGTGGCTAGGAATTCCTCATTTCCAAAAACCAAAATGGAAATGTTCATGATTTTTTTATTTTAATTATTATTTGCTTCAAGTTAATTACCCTCTTCTATCAGTTGGGATTTTTCAAGTATAATTGCAATCAATTTTTGGCTGTAAATAAGCGATTAATTACAATTCCTACATAATAAAAAAGCTATTACTTCAATTGAAGTCAATACTTGTTTTCCGATAGTGATTTAAGAGGGATAAGGTAGAACCTCAATCAAACCTGCTGAACTTTCTAATTACTCAATAGAAATCGATTTATGCCAAGGGGGTGTGACCCCTCACTTGATTTTTTTAATCCCGTTAGTTGTTAGCTAAATTCCAAGTTAATCTCCTCTTTTTACTGCATTTCTAACTACAATATTTATAACTAATATTCCCGATTCCTAATTTCTGTCCTATGGACATATATTTCAAACAGTGAAAACACGGAATCATCCGGATAAGTCTTTAAATACGACTGTGATTTCCACCAAGTTTCTACCAATTAAGTAATTTTAAATACTTCTCAGTATTTATAAATCATGCAGAACCAATTGTCACGCTAAATAAAATCATTGACTCAGTATAATTTCTAGATGATTGATAACAACTCCCAGGTATTAATGTGGTTTTCACTCAATATTTAATAACTCATATACGTACCGACACTAGAAAATTTTAATGTTTTCTCAATCATGGTTCCAAAATATGAATAAATTTGAAAAAACAAAAATGTAAATCAAATTTGGTAGTGAATGCTTCCTAGTCATAAATATTTAATTTTTATGAAAATTACTTAAATAAAACTTTTTTTTACGGACGTATATTCACTTAAGTATTAATTTCAGGATTCGGAATTTACTTAAGTAAATATACGTCATAACTACAATCAGAAGTCGGGTTTTTAGCTTAAATATCTGTGATCAAACACAATCATCATAAAAACCCGACTTCTTACCCGACGAAATAACTGTGTTTACATAATTACTAAGTTTTCAGGAAACCGGCTTTGTGCCATCTTGTGAGACAAGTTCCATAAATAAAACTCAATTCTAATATGCCGTCTTCTGAGTCCGTTTAAGAGCTATGCTTTATCTATCAGACAACTATCAACTCACTATTCCCTTAAAATACTTACTGATAGCCTTCAATGTGATAACCAGCGGCAACGATTGCTTGCTTAATTGATTCACCAGAAGCATCAGAATCCACGGTAACTGTCTTGGAATCTAAGTCCACATCAATTTTGGCATCGGGTTCCACAACCTTGATCGATTCCTTAATCTTTGCGGCACAATCTTCGCATTTCATATTGGAAACTTTTAATTCAAGCGCCATTAAATACCTCACTTTCTAGATTTTAATTAGTTGTTCTTTTGGAATTTTACCTATTCTTAAAGAAAAAAAGCATATCCTAAAGGCATAAGATTGATTTGTCTTAACCTAATTTAAGTTCGATGGCAAGCCGGATTGATTGCTGTAAGCCATGATAATTGTAAAAATTTGATTAAGATATCTTTAAAAGGATGCAAGTTGGTTTGGACGCGCTACAGCTTGATAAATACCCCAAGTTATTGCACTAATTGTCATAATCGGAGGTAGAGGCTCCAAACTCAGTCTGGGAAATAAAATTGCTTGTATGATGACTGTTAACTATGAACTGTTAATTGTTAATGTCAAATCCCATCCCCTTTAATCCGGTGGGATGAACTGACAAATCATGATATATTTTGATATTTGGTATTTAATATTTCTAATTTCTTATTTCACTAAACTTTTAATTAATCACCATCGAGGTTAATACCTATGTCTGTAAATCCCCAATACCTCAGCGGTAACGAAATCCGGCAAAAATTCCTTGACTTTTACGCAAAACGGGGACACCAACTACTTGCCAGTGCTTCCTTAGTACCGGAAGATCCCACGGTATTACTGACGATTGCGGGGATGCTTCCATTTAAACCGATATTTCTCGGACAGCGGACTCCAGAATTTAACCGTGCTACAACTTCTCAAAAGTGTGTCCGCACTAATGATATTGAAAATGTGGGAGTTACTAAACGACATCATACGTTTTTCGAGATGTTGGGTAATTTTAGTTTTGGAGATTATTTTAAGGAACAAGCGATAATTTGGGGTTGGGAACTTTCGACACAAATCTTTAATTTACCCCCCGAAAAACTGGCTGTGAGTGTTTATTACCAAGATGATGAAGCTTATGCTATTTGGAGGGATAAAATCGGGGTACCATTCGCCAGAATTAAACGCTTAGATGAAGATAATTTTTGGGCTTCTGGTGCTACGGGACCTTGTGGTCCTTGTTCTGAGATTTTCTACGATTTCCATCCCGAACGCGGCGATAACAATATCGATTTAGATGATGATACCAGATTTATCGAGTTTTATAATTTGGTATTCATGCAATATAATCGTGATGCAGATGGTAATTTAACTCCTTTAGCAAATAAAAATATTGATACCGGAATGGGTTTGGAGAGAATGGCGCAAATTCTCCAACAAGTTCCTAATAATTATGAAACTGATTTAATTTTTCCGATTATTGAAAAGGCTGCTGAAATTGCGGAAATTAACTATAGTAAAAGTGATGAAAAAACTCAAACTTCCTTAAAAGTTATTGGCGACCATATCCGGGCTGTGGTACATATGATAAGTGATGAAATCCGCGCTTCTAATGTGGGAAGAGGTTATGTATTACGCCGGTTAATTCGTCGGGTGGTGCGTCACGGTAGATTAATTGGGATTTACGGTAGAGACGTTAAATTTAACATCTTTACACCAGAGATTGCAGAAACTGCGATCGCGCTTTCTGAAGTTGCATATCCCCAAGTGCGGGTACGGGAAAACGCTATCAAAGCGGAATTACAACGAGAAGAATCTCAATTTCTCAAAACTTTAGAACGTGGTGAGAAACTACTTGAGGAAGTTATTGCTAAATTAAATCAGGAAAGTAAAACTGTTATTGGCGGTGAAGATGCTTTTAAACTTTATGATACTTATGGTTTTCCTTTAGAATTAACTCAAGAAATTGCTGCCGAACAAGGTTTTACGGTTGATGTTGACGGCTTTAATGCCGAAATGGAAGAACAGAAGAATCGCGGTAGGGAATCTCACGAAACCATCGATTTAACTGTCCAAGGCGCACTTGATAAATTAGCAGAAAATATCGAAGTTACCGAATTTATTGGTTATACCGAAGCGATAGCAACTTCTATTGTGGAAGCGATATTAGTCGCAGGAATTTCCACAGAAGCAGCAGAAGCCGGAACCGAGGTGCAAATAATTCTCAACAAAACCCCATTTTATGCTGAATCCGGAGGACAAATTGGCGATCGCGGTTATATCAGCGGTGATGGAATTGTGGTGAGAATTGAAGACGTGAAAAAAGAATCCGACTTTTTTGTTCACTTCGGACGCATCGAACGCGGTACAATCCGAGTAGGAGATTCTGTGACTGCTCAAATCGACCGCGCTTGTCGTCGTCGCGCTCAAGCTAACCATACCGCAACGCATTTACTCCAAGCAGCGTTGAAGAAAATCGTCGATGAGAGCATCTCGCAAGCAGGTTCTTTGGTAAACTTTGATCGATTACGCTTCGACTTCAACTGTCCCCGCAACATGACACCCGAAGAAGTCCTTGCTGTTGAACAACAAGTTAATCATTGGATAGCCGAAGCTCATGCTGCAAAAATTGAAATTCTCTCCCTAGCAGAAGCCAAAGCTAGAGGTGCAGTAGCCATGTTCGGTGAAAAATACGGTGATGAAGTGCGAGTAATTGACTTCCAAGGCGTATCAATGGAACTTTGTGGCGGGACTCATGTAAGTAATACTGCGGAGATAGGAATATTTAAGATAATTTCCGAAGCGGGGATATCATCAGGTGTGCGGAGGATTGAAGCCGTTTCCGGACCCGCAATATTAGATTACCTGAATGTGCGGGATAATGTAGTCAAAGATTTAAGTGAGAGATTCAAAATTAAACCCGAAGAAATTCCCGATAGAATTACCACACTGCAAACCGAACTGAGAAACGCGCAAAAAGAAATTGAGAAGATAAAAGGACAAATGGCGATCGCTAAATCCGACAGTTTATTAGAAACAGTTGAATCGGTAGGCGAATTTAAATATATAGTAGCCAAAATGGAAGGAGTAGACGCAGAATCCTTGAAAACAGCAGCCGAAAGATTACAGCAAAAAATCGGTAATCATGCAGCCGTTGTATTAGGTTCCGCAATTGAGGAAGGAAAAGTCAGTTTAGTCGCAGCATTTGGTGCAGATATTAACAAAAAAGGCGTACAGGCAGGTAAATTTATTGGTGCTGTCGCTAAAATCTGCGGTGGTGGAGGTGGTGGAAGACCGAATTTAGCCCAAGCAGGGGGAAGAGATGCGAGTAAATTAGCGGAAGCATTGGAGAAAGCTAAAGGTGATTTAAAAGCGAATTTGGGTTGATTGTAGTAGGTTGGGTTAGACGGGCGAATAATATTGAGCATAAATGCAGAGAATTTGATTTTGTCGTAACCCAACATCATAATTTGTAGGCAGTTTTACATCTTAAAACTAACAACACAATATTTATCATTTTTTTAAAATATCGATGTTGGGTTACGACACGATAAAATCATTTACTCGTAATCAACAAATTCCTAAACGTGTCTAACCCAACCTACCTGCTAACGTGGACTAAAAATTCTTTATTAATTGTAGGGCAGCCAAATTGCGGTGAGTCCAACCACATCTGCGGGTTTTCCAGCAAGTAGATAAGCTAGAGTGAAATAAACGCGATCTTCGCCCCAGGCTCGACTAATAAAATATTTAGGAGGATTTATCTATGAAAGCAATTAAAGTTATGGCAACTACCGATGTTAGCGGACAAATAATTTTAGATACACCCTTAGAAATCGAGAAAAATAGTCGCGTCGAAGTAATCGTCTTAATTCCAGAAGCAAAAATTGATGGTGATGAAACACCAAAAGAAGAAATTTTAGAAGATTTTCGTCAAGCTTGGCATGAAGCGATGACGGGTAAAACTATTCCTGTGTCTCAGATTTGGGAAGGAATAGAAGATGTCTGAAAAACCATTCATTATTGTCGAAGTTGCACCAACTTTCAATCGAAATTTACGCAAGCTTGCTAAAAAATATCGCAGTATTCGCAGCGATATACAGCCGATTATCGAGCAACTCGAACGGGGAGAATTACCAGGGGATAAGATTACTGGAACTAATTATGCAGTTTTTAAATTAAGAATACGTAATAGTGATATCCAAAAAGGTAAAAGTGGTGGTTATCGTTTAATTTATTATGTGAAGACCACAATAGGTATTACTTTATTAACCATTTATACTAAATCAGAACAAGCTGATATAAATGCGGATGACATCAACAATATCATTATTAATTATGAAAAAAGTGATATTGAAAATCAAAATTGCTAAAAATAAAAATTAAAAACTTGAAACTCTTACTGTGATGAACCGAAATTAGCTTTATTAATCGGTTTTAGGAATAAATACTATTTTTTATTCCCTCTTCCCCCCAACCCTCTTCCCTCTTCCCTTTTTTACTATTTTTTTAGCATACTAACTACTGATGAGCCAATTAATCCCCATCGCGCTGTTATTGTGTGCTGATTTTATACCAACTAATCTATAAGTACTATAAATAAATTTATAAAAGCTGATAGTTAAAAATGCGGAATCAACTAACTGGGGAGTGATTCTACATACAGATACACAAAATAGAAATCAATTGAAATAAAGGAGAAAACTATGAATGCTACATCCACAGTACTTAGAGAAGGTTCTAGAGGACAAGAAGTTGTCAAACTGCAAGAAGGTTTGAAAAAACTGAATTTTTATTCAGGTGCAATTGATGGTGTTTTTGGAAGTGCGACTAAAGATGCTGTGATTAAATTTCAACGCGCTCAAGGATTAGTTGCTGATGGAATTGTTGGTACAAAAACTTGGTCTAAATTAAATGAAATTTTAGGTAATAATATGTCTCAAAATAAATGGAGTAAAATGACTCCGCAACAGGAAATTGATGAAATTAAATCATTAATTGATAGTCGAATGGGAGTAGCTGCACTCAATCAATTGGCACTGGAAAACTTTATTGGTTATGATTGTACTCGCAAATTTTATATTAACGATGAATTTGGTGGTTTTCAAACTTTGATGCAAGTTAAGTGTAGTACTCCAAGAGGAGCTTCTAGTGCGATTGGTTATGAGGAAATTCGAGTTACATTTAATCGTTTTGAAAGCAATATAGAAAATTTTGAAATCGAACGGATTTCCGAAGAAACTGGTTCTCCCAAATTTGAATTACCTGAATAATTACGATTAAAATTGATTAATTATCCCCAAGGTAGTTGATTCTAACCGGCGCTTTATTACCGCGTCTACACCTTACTTAGTCCACCTACGCTAACGTGGACTATTTTTTTAGTAAGTAAGGTGTAGATTATAATCAAAATAAATTTTAATTAAATTTGCAATTAATGTAGAGACGTAGCACTGCTACGTCTCCCATCATCTATGGTTTTAAATAACCTACTTCCAAAAACCAAAAATTATGTTAAAAGTCTTTGCAGACAGGGGTGGAACTTTTACCGATATTGTCGCTGTTACTGACAATCAAATTATCATTAATCAACTTGCAAATCATCCCCAGCGCTTTTTAATTGTTGCTCTTCCTAACCAACAATGGGTAATCGTTTATAAGTTACTTTCCGAAAATCCCGAATGTTATCCAGATGCCGCAATTCAAGGTATTCGCGATATTCTCGGACTTTCATCAAATGAACCTATTCCCACCGCAGAAATTGAAGTGGTAAAAATGGGTACTACTGTCGCGACAAATGCACTGTTGGAAAGAAAGGGAGACAGAGTTTTACTTGTAATTACCAAGGGATTCAAAGATGCGTTGCGAATTGGTTATCAAAATCGCCCTGATATTTTTGCGCGACATATTGTTTTACCAAGTATGCTGTACGAGCAGGTAATTGAAGTAAACGAACGATATGATGCCAAAGGTAATGAATTAATCGCGGTAGATGTTGAAGAAGTAAGAAAAGATTTACAAGCAGTTTACAATACGGGAATTCGTAGCTGTGCAATTGTGTTGATGCATAGTTACAATTATCCGCAACATGAGCAACAAGTGGCTGCAATTGCTCGTGAAGTGGGATTTACGCAAATATCGGTTTCTCACCAAGTTAGTCCGTTAATAAAGTTGGTTAGTCGCGGAGATACAACGGTTGTTGATGCGTATTTAACTCCTATTTTACGTCGCTATGTTGACTCTGTAGCTAGTCAATTACCCGGTGTGAAATTAATGTTTATCAAGTCCGATGGAGGATTAATAAATGCTCAACAATTCCAAGGTAAGGATAGCATTTTAAGCGGTCCTGCGGGGGGTATTGTTGGTGCAGTACAAACTAGTTTGAGGGCTGGTTTCAACTCAGTAATTACTTTTGATATGGGTGGAACTAGTACTGATGTAGCTCATTTTAAGGGAGAGTACGAACGACAATTAGAAAACGAAATTGCTGGAGCCAGAATGCGGGTTCCAGTTTTAGCAATACATACAATCGCTGCGGGTGGTGGTTCGATTTTATCTTTTGATGGTTCAAGTTATCGCGTAGGGCCCTCCTCTGCTGGTTCAAATCCTGGCCCCGCTTGTTACCGGCGCGGTGGTAAGTTAACAGTCACGGATGCTAATGTCATGTTGGGTAAAATTCATCCCCAATATTTCCCTGCAGTTTTTGGTAAGGATGGGAATTTACCTTTGGATAAAGATGTTGTTACCGAAAAATTTATCCACCTAGCCCAAGATATAGAAACAGCTACTGGAAATCATCGTACACCACAACAGGTTGCCGCTGGATTTATGGCGATCGCTGTGGAAAGTATGGCAAATGCGATTAAAAAAATCAGTTTACAACGCGGTTATGATGTGACAAATTATGTACTCTGTTGTTTTGGTGGTGCTGGAGCGCAGGTTGCTTGTTTAATCGCGGATACTTTGGGGATGAAGCAGATTTTTCTCCATCCTTATGCAGGGGTGCTTTCTGCTTATGGTATGGGTTTGGCTGATGTGAGTGCGATTCGGGAAGCTGGTGTGGAGCAGATTTTGGATGGACAGTTGCTGGGGCAATTGCAGAGGTTAATGGAGGGTTTGGAAGTTCAAGGGAGGAATGAGTTAGCAACGCAGAGGAGCGCGGAGGTAAACGCAAAGGAGCGCAAAGAGGAGGTGGTGAGGAAGGTGAATTTGAAGTATGAGGGGACTAATTCTGTTTTAGGGGTTGATTTTGCTGCTGATGTGGGAATGATGCGGCAAGAGTTTGAGCAGGAGCATCAGTTGAGATACGGTTTTATTCAAGCTGAGAAATGTTTGATTGTGGAGTCGGTTGCCGTGGAAGTTGTTCAGAAAATGGATACTCCAGAAGAAGCTTTCATTAGTCGTATTCGTGATTTAAATGAATTCCCGAATTCTGTGGAAACGGTGAGGATGTTTACTAATAATAAATGGTATTCTGCACCTGTTTATCAAAGGGAAGATTTACAACCTGGGGATATGATTAAAGGTGCTGCAATTATTGTGGAGAAGATTAGTACGATTGTAGTTGAACCAAATTGGAATGCTAAGTTAACCGAACAGAATCATTTGATTTTGGAGCGGCTTTAAATGATGTTTTTGGTTTGTATTTAGGGATTTATTGCTGACTACAAACCTAAGAGTCTAATTCTGTCTGCTTTGACGACTAACGAATGAAATTATTAAAAAAAGAATCATCGCAGCAATGATAATTACAGATAACGGACCTACGTATTTTTCTACTAATTGAAAATTATTTCCTAAAATGAAACCTGCATAAGCTAAAATTGCTGTCCATAACAGACTACCCGCAAAAGAATATAATATAAACGGTATCAAAGGCATTTGATCTAAACCTGCGGGAACAGAAATAAAAGTCCGAATACCGGGAATCAGACGACCAAAAAATATTACTGCATTTCCGTATTTCCTCATCCATCTTTTTGATTTATCAATATCCGAAATTGATAAAGTTAACCATTTTCCATGTTTATTTATCCAATTTCGCAAACGTGCTTCACTAACAAGCTTACCGACATAATACCAAGGTAATGCACCGAAAACGGAACCCAAGGTACCTGCTAAAATTACAATCTGTAAATCTAGCTTACCTTGAGTTACTGTAAATCCCGCTAAAGGCATAATCAATTCTGAAGGTATGGGTGGAAAAAGGTTTTCTAAAAACATTAATAAAGCAATACCCACGTAACCCAATGAAGAAATTATGTTAGTAATCCAATCGAGCATTTGATATGATTTTGGGTGAATTATTTATTATAAAATAAATGTCATTGCCATGCAACGTTTTTTGATGAGAATATCTAAAATTCAATCATTCCCCAAGACTTGATTGATATAAAGTTATGTTTTTTTGCTAATTGCCTCTAGCGCTAAAGTATCTGGAACTAAAGTATCGTCGAAATCAAATAGAATTGCAATAGGATTGAAGAAATACTTGGTTTATTTTGTCATTAGAATTTGGATTTACAAGAATGATGTAATTTTTTATCTATTATATAGGAATCCTCCGTAGATTTTTGTATGCCCTTCGGGCACGCTACGCGAAGGCGTAGCGTGGCAAAGCCTTAATTATTTGTGTAGGGAGGCTTTCTTGCTGTCTTGCTTTCTTGCAAGACGCTTTCATGATTCTATTCGATTAAAGTATACTGAGTTTTTTCAATTTTCAAGTAGGATTCCTATATATATAGATTTCACTTTAGTGTAGATAAGTTTAAATTTCTATAGTTAGTCGCTCAAAATTAAATAATTATAACTATTGATAGACAATATGTTTTTAAAAATCTCTCAAATTAAGGAGATAACTTTCAATTTGTTTAAATTACCACAAACAGCTTTAAAGCTCATATACAAACTTTCTGTAATATTGCAACTTTCTGTAGTTAGACTTTTGATATAGATTAATTCGCATCGGTATTACTGGCTTTTGACTTAATGATAGTGCAAAAGTATCAAATTAAAGAAGGTGAATGGCTAATCGAAAATATTGGTATCAAGCAAGCATTAAGATGGCAAGGAATTTCTTTGAGTATTGAGAAAGCAAATAATTGGTTTACTAAAGTAGTAAAGTCTTATTCCGAGCAAAATACAGAAACAGCAAATATCTATACTCAAGTAGAATTAAAAAACTTAGATAGCAGCACTGCTAAAAAATATAAAACAGCTTTAGGTGCCACTCCTGAATTTGAGCATTTGTACATAGATAAAGATTTTCGTTTAGTAAGAAGTAGACGACAAGCTAAACAAAGAAATTATTATACAATTGCAGTAATAATCAAATAATTTTTATTTTTGTAATGACAATTAATCAATCTGAAACGTCAAAATTTTCTGCTTATCAATGGCTATATGATTGCTTTTTGAATTTTGTGATCTATCCCAGTATTTGGGTAGCTGCGGCAATTGCTTCTCTAGGGATGTTTACTCAAAGAATATTGGAATTAGGAGATAATTGGCAGCCAATCGCTTTGATTTTTGTTACTGCTTTAATTCCTTACAACTTAGACCGCATTTTTGACTCTTACGTACAAAAAATTCCTGAAGCTAAAGCGCAATTATATTTCCGAAAACCGTGTATTTTTGTTCTATTATTCTTCGCAGTTATTGCTACTGGCTTATTACTTTATGAAGCACCTTTGAGAGTCCGTTATGTCATCTGTGCCGGTATCATTCCCTTAATTTACGGCACACCTTTATTCCCCTGGAAAAGTAAGTCGGGATTGCAATGGTATCGATTGAAGGATATTCCCGGCTCAAAAGCCTGGATTATTGGTAGCATCTTAACCTATGCGGTTATTGCTTTACCTTTAGCTTATGCTGAAGCGAAATTTAATCTTGTTGCAGCATTAACAACTTTGTTTATGTTTGTATTTATTGTTTCTAATTCCCATGTTTTTGATATTCGGGATGTAGAGTCTGACGCTAAAAAAGGTGTCGTAACTTTACCAATTATGGTCGGAATCGAGGGAACAAAAATAATTTTAACAACTATGAATATTCTAATGTTGATGTTAATAGTTGGTGCATGGATAACTGATATTATGACTTATCATCCAGAAATGATTTTAGCTACAGGAGTTAATATTGGCTATATTTGGGGGGTGAAAACCGAAACACCACGTTCAGTTTATAGTATTTTGATTGAGGGATGTTTATTTGTACCAATTTTAGCAAATTGGGTTATTAAAATTGTTTAATAGTTTAATAGTTTAATAGGTAGAGGTAAATAAGACTGAGGGACTCTCAGGAACCCAAACAGCTAGCAGCGGTTTGAAATGTCCACCTTTGAATTAACAGTGGGTAAGAGGATTTGTTGCGCCAGAAAAGGCAAACGCGAGGAGCCTGGAAACTCGGCTAGACAGCTAACAATGTTTGAAGATATATCAGTTAATCACGAGTTGAAACTGCTAGAATCTCCCGGAAGGCGGGAGATTGTCAAAATCAAACCTTGCTTTCTTGACGAAAATTATTAGTTGCTTGCTCGCTAAAAGTGTTTGGACGAGGAATATCTTCTCCAAACTCGCGCTGTCGCTGTAAAGTGTTGGCAAGGTCAGTAGCTGAGATAATCCCTTGTAAATTGCCATTATTAGTCACGAGCAAGCGTTGCGATCGCGCTTCTCTCATTTTTTCTACAACTTGCATCATGTTGTCACCAAGATGAACGGTAATTCCCATCCCGACGGGAAGCATGATATCTCTAACAGTGCGTCGATTCCATTCGTCTCGCGGAACCTGCTTCACCTGATTCAAAGTGACTAAACCAATAGGGCGATCGTTCTCCATAACTGGAAATGACTGATAGCTGCGGTTGAAAAAGTATTCATCCATCAGTTCTTGCAGAGTCAAACTTGCGGGTACAGTTTCTGGATTAAGTGTTGCTACCTCGCGCACTCGCAATCTTTCTAACATTGAGCGAATAAGTAGGTCTTGATAGCTAGATTCTGCGGCATTATTTAAAAACCATCCAATCACAATTAACCACAGTCCACCGATAAAATCGGGAACGGGACTAAACAGTTGTAAGAATCCCCAAGTAATCAGTCCAAATCCTAATAAACGACCACCGATAGAGGCTATACGAGTGGCTTTTTTCAGATTATTGGTAAATTTCCAAAGAGTAGCACGAAACAAGCGTCCTCCATCAAGAGGAAACCCAGGAAGCAGATTAAACGCAGCCAAGATGATATTAATCCAAGCCAAATAAGCTGCAACACCAGTTACTACAACACTCCAGCCTGCACCTTCACCAATATAAGAAATCAACCCAAATAAACCAGCAAGTCCTAGACTCGTTAATGGTCCAATACCGGCAATTTGAAACTCATCACCAGGGGTTTCTGCGTCCATTCTAGTCCGCGATACACCACCAAAGGCAAATAAGGTAATACCCTCAACTGGAATTCCTTTAGTTCTAGCGACTAGAGAGTGAGACAACTCATGTAATACTAGGGAAACGAAGAATAATACAGTACCCGTTATACCCATAACTATATAGGTACTTCCAGAAAGACCGGGATAATTAGCTGGAAATAGATTTACTGTCAGTGTCCATAAAATCAAAAAGAAAATTAATAGCCACGATAAATCAATACGAATCTCGAACCCAAAAAGGGAACCTAATCGAAAACCTTGCATAAACTTAAACCTGTTGTAATTTTTGTTTTCAAGCTAAAAATAAAGTAAAAATCTACTCATCATCTATAGACTATTTAGTTTGAAAAATAATTACATCTATCAATCAATAGATTATCAGTGAAGAAAAACTATTCAAGCAGCTATGTCTTAGGTTAGAGGTTCACCATCCGGTCGTAATTTACTTAGGGCTTGCATCATTGCAACTTACTGTCTTTTAGCAAACTGGGCTATTGAAACTATTTTTTAATTGGCATTTTCTATGCGAATGTCTTGTTCTTCCAAAACAATAGTTGTCTCTGCACCTACTCGCCCAAAATCGGGTTCCGGACCCATATTCATTTCAACAATATAAATCCAGGTATGAACTTCTTTTTGAAGTTTTTTTATTGTGCCAGTACCGCCAATAAAGTAAACTTTTTGTTGCTGACGAAATTTGGGTTTAGTAAGACAATTAACACTCATAAATATTACTCTGGCTTCAAAAACAACCAACTAACAAGGAAAAATGAGGTAGTAAATAGCTGAATGATATCTATAGCAGATAAATAACCATCAGCCAAGGAAGCAAGTATACGGTCGCTAACACCAAATAACCAACAACTTGTACCAAAAATCCAAATTCCTTTTTTTATAGCTAAAGGAAAATTTACCGTACTTTTTAGTTGATTCATTTACATTCTTCTCAGTAAACTATTTCTAAATTTCTATTAATTAAGGAATTAAGGCAATTTTGTAGTACTTACTTCAATTGCTTGTATTCATGCTATTCAATTATTAATTACATGGTTTCTATCCAAAGTCATAATTAAATAAATATTGATTATTTCAAAAATATTCAACACAATACATAATATGCAAAATCAAAAATAAATATTCATCAGATTTATATAAAAATTTTTCAAATTAGTATATTGAACTGTTGAATTATGTAAACAAAATTGCCGTTTAAAATTAAATAAAAATATTGCGTATACTTCGAGTGATAGAAAAATAATTTATTACTTTAGTTAGATGTATACGGTCGCAAAATGAAGGCTAAAATATTACTAAATGAAAACTGGAAAAAAAGCCTCTCCCCTCAAAAGGGGAGAGGTTTGGAGAGGGGTTATAGTATTAATAACAACCGCTACCACATCGGTAAATTTTCGCCCAAACCGATGTCATAGGTTTAGTAACTTGAGGAGATGCGATCAATTCTACGTCAAGAATCTTTAGCTTCTCTGTAGGGTAAACAACATCTAAAACTTTTTGTTCTTTATAAGAGAAGTTAGGTTTTTGTGGTACATTCTCCCGCAAAATCAAGCCTGGTTCAACATTGACAGTGACTATCGTTCCTACTGATGGAACAATCGGTGAATCGGTAGATTGCGAACCTTTGACTAAAGACTTTCTAAAAAATGCTGGCGTTGAGGTATTGTTGATATTGCCTATAAAAATCCACCCATCGGCAATTTCTGCTATTGAAGTTAAACTTTGATCGGATACTGGTACTTTTGCTATACCCGATTGCATTGATGTTATTACCTCATAATTTTGTTTTGGACTAAATCCGGAGATAGAACCTAGAGAAATGAACGCAACTGCTCCTATAACTGCTCCAATCAGTGTTGGGATTTTGCCTATTTGGAATTGAACTCCTTGTGGCTTTTCTGGCTCGAATTGTTGAGCAGTTTCTTGACGATCGGTTTCAAGTTTCTCTGGGGTTGGTTGAATATTTTTATTTTCAAGTTTAGTTGCTTGGGTTGTCAAAGGCGGCTCTGTAACCAAAGACTCTTCATCTAATTCCCTATTGTCATTATCATATGAGTTTACCTGATTCTCTGTATCTTTTGTCTTGTTCTCATCACTGTCTACAGAGAGCTTTATTTCCTCAATTGTATCTTTTACTGTATCTACGACACTGATTACAGAGGGCTTAACCCGATCAACTGTATCTTTTACTGTATCCACTACATTATGGACACCGTTGATACTATAGTTAACTCCTTCTGCTACATTGTTGGCTGTACACACTACAGAGGGCTTCACTTCGTCAACCGTATTTTTTACTGCATCTACTACACTGATTACAGAGGGTTTGACTTCTTCTATAGTATCTTTTAATGCAGTTCCTACACTGTTAACATTGTGATTAACAGTCTCAGATACACTATTAGCTGCGTTCTCTATACTTTTTACAGTGCGGTTAACATACACAGCCGTACCCTTGCCAATCAAACCACCGGCTGTTGCGCCCACCACAGCACCGAAAATTCCTCCAACTCGACGACCGAGTAAACCACCAATTGCGATTCCAACTAATCCACCACCTATACCATTCGACTCTGCTCGATCTGCTCCCGATTGCGATTGATTATGGTCTAGCTTCTCCTCACATTCATCAATAGGCTGCTTGTTTTCGCTCATAATAGTATCCTGTTACAGTAGGGTGAGGAATTACCACCCTATAGTTTACTCTTGGTTTTCTACTGGCATATCTTCCATTGGAACTAAAATATAAGCCTTTTGACTATTACCTATCTTAACTATGTTGGAGCTTTGATTCCCAGGCGGCTGGATATCCTCATTTGCGCCTGTAGCTATATTCACTTTACGTTGAATATTATGATTAATACCTTGAGCTGCACCTTGAACAACATCCAATGTATTGGTCACGGTGTCGTTAACACTCACTGCTGTAGTTGTCATCGCATCCACCGCATTTGTTACAGAGCTATTAACACCTAGTGCTGTATTCCTAACATTATCCCCTACATCTTTTGCAGTATCATTAAAGCCCTCAGCTATTATCTTTACTGAATTACTTACATCTTCTACAGTTCGGCTAAGACTCTGGGTTCCACTTTTTACAGTATCTCCAACAGTTTTTACAGTTTGATTCACCCTTTGAGCTGTACCTTTAGTAGTTAAAGCCCCAGCGATCGCTCCTAATGTTGCACCAATAACTGCTCCAATTGCTATTCTAGATAATCCATTGTTACTTTCGCTACCTGCTTGATAATCATCAGGTTGCTCCGAATACTGCTGGTTTCCATTTACCATAATTGTTTCCCTTATACCAAAATTCGTGGTGATGAATGAATAAGTAGTGATTTTACAACCTAAATCCTGGCTCGCGGTTGCGGAGAATATTACATTCCGATCACTATCGCAAAACTGATTAATCCCTATCTAGTTCAGCAAAGAAAAGTTATCAGTAATCAATTTGATTAAATAAAACTGATAACTTCGGACTATCAAATGTCTATTACTCGCAATCCAATCAAATAGTTTCTTCCTTAAATGGATCTGCTTGATTTGTAAGTAGAGTAGAATCAGTAGAATCCATATTTAATCCCATTGAATTATCAATAGATTCGTCTGTCTGGTCAGAGGGTGAAGCGTAGATTATCGGAGTAGTAGCTATCTTATACTTTAAACGGAAACAATCTGAGTTTTATCAAAAGTCTGGAAGTTGAGAGTA